>CAZXOY010000018.1:0-33733 GCA_964642655.1 uncultured bacterium | reverse complement strand
ACGAGCCCACGGAGCGGGCAAGATTGGCGGTCGTTTGCTGCGTTCGCGGCGGGGGCTCAGCGCTGGCACACCGGGCAAAAGTGCGTGCTCCGCCCGCCGATTTTGATCCGGACAATGGGCGTTTCGCACCGGCGGCAGGGCTCGTCCGCCCGGGCGTAGACCATGTGGGCGTGCTGGAAGTACCCGGGGCGGGCATCGGGCAAGCGGTAGGCGCCGTCGCCGAGTGTGGAGCCACCGGCCTCGAGGGCCTCGGCCAAGACCCGGCGAATCGCAGCGACGAGCGCCTCGACTTCCGCCAACTCCAGGGTGTTCGCCGGGCGGTCGGGGCGGATGCCGGCGGCGAAGAGCGACTCGTCGGCGTAGATGTTGCCCAGGCCGGCGATCACCGTTTGATCGAGCAAAACCGCCTTGATCGGGCCGCGCCTTCTCTCGAGCCGCGCTCTGAGCAAAGCCGCAGAGAATCCGGGGTCGAGTGGCTCCGGCCCCATCCGAGCGAGCAAGGGTATGCGACGTTCGTCGCCCTCTGCGATCACCCACCAGCGGCCAAAGCGCCTGGGATCGTGGAAATAGAGCACCCGATCGCCAACCTCCCACACCACCCGGGTGTGCCGGGTGGGCCGGAGCCGGAAGCCGCCGCTCATCCCCAGGTGCACGATGAGCTCCCGATCTTCCTCGAGGCGAAAACGCAAGAACTTTCCCCGGCGGCCGGCCTCGATCACCCGCAAACCCTTCGCCGCCTCGGTGTCCAGGTAACGCGCGGGGTCGCTGTGGACGATCCCCCGGATCCGACGCCCCTCCACCAGCGGGGCCAAAAAACGCCGCGTGACCTCGACCTCGGGGAGTTCCGGCATCGCCCCCTACACCCAGCGCTCCAGGGAAACCCGGCCTTCGTAGAGGGCCTTGCCTACGATCACGCCGTCAACCCCCAGCTCGCTTAAGATCTCGAGGTCGCGATCGGAGCCTACCCCGCCACCGACGATGAGTTCCCCCGGCCACGCCCGGCGCATGGTGGCCATGAGCGTGGGATCAACACCGAGGAGGGTGCCATCCCGGCGCACATCGGTGTAGATCAAGGCCCGCACCCCCTGGTGCCAAAGCCGGGCGGAAAGCTCGGTGGCCTCGAGGGCCGTTCGCTCCTGCCAGCCGGCGACCACCACCGTAAGCCCGCGCGCATCCACGCTCACCACGACCTTCTCGGGCCCCAGAGTCTCGAGCATTGAGGCCAGCACCTCAGGCTGCCTCACCGCCACCGTCCCCACCACCACGCGGCGGGCCCCAAGTGCCAGCAACGCCTGCGCTCGCTCAAGGCTACGAACCCCGCCGCCGACTTCAAAGGGGACGTCGAGCGCCGTCGCGACCCGGCCGATGACCTGCTGGTTGTCTCCTCGCCCCAGGGCGGCGTCGAGATCGACGAGATGGAGGAACGAAGCCCCCTTGGCCTGCCAGTGGCGCGCGGCCTCGAGAGGATCCTCGAAATAGACCGTTGCCCGCTCGGGATCCCCCTCAAAGAGCCTCACCGCGCGCCCACCCTGGATATCAACCGCCGGTATCACCCGCACGCGAAAACTATAAACGATAAACTGAGCCCGGAGAAAAGCCTGATGCCGAGCGTCGCCGCCCTCTACCAGGTTCATAAGCGCTATCGCGCGCACCCCGCCCTCCGGGGCGTTGACCTCACCCTAAACCGTGGCCAGGTGCTGGCCCTCCTCGGCCCCAACGGCGCCGGAAAGACCACGCTGGTCAAGATCCTCTCCGGTCTCATCCGCCCCGATCGGGGACGGGCCGAGCTCTTCGGCCGGGACCCCGGCGACCACCGCGCCCGCCGCCTTTTGGGGATGACCCCCCAGGAAACGGGATTTCCACCCACCCTGCGGGTTCGGGAGGTCATCGAGCTGGTCCAGGCCCACTACGAAAACCCGCTCCCCCTCTCGCCCTTGCTGGCGAGGCTGGGCCTCGATCGTCTTGCCAGCCGAAGCACCGCCGCGCTTTCGGGCGGCGAAAAGCGGAAGCTCGCCGTGCTCCTGGCCTTTGCCGGAAACCCGAAGCTGGCACTGCTCGACGAACCCACCACCGGGCTCGACGTTGAAAGCCGCCGAGCCTTGTGGCGGGAGATCCGCGCCTTTCGCGAACGGGGCGGCACGGTTCTCCTCACCACCCACTACCTCGAGGAGGCCGAGGCGCTCGCCGATCGGGTGGTCATCCTCCACCGGGGCCGGGTGCTGGCCGAGGGCAGCGTGGCCGAGATCCGGGCCATGGTGGGCGTCAAAAAGGTTCGCTTTACGAGCCCGCATCCCCCCTCGCTCCCCGGGTTTGAGACCATTCGCGAAAACGGCACCCGGATAACGATCTACACCAGCGACGCCGACCGGCTCGTCCGCATGCTGGTCACGAACGGCCACCCCTTCTCAAACCTCGAAATCACCCCGGTCAGCCTCGAGGAGGCTTTCCTTAAGCTCACCCAGGAGAAAACGTGATGCGCCTCGTCGGAATCCACCTTAAGGCCGAGCTCCTCGCGCTCTTCCGAGTGCCGGGCTTTCTCATCCCCTCCATCGGGTTTCCCCCGCTCTTTTTCATCATGTTCGCGGCGCCGAACGCCACGAACACGCAGGTCGCCAACCAGCTCACCGCCAGCTTCATGACCTTCGCCGTCTTTACGGTGGTCTTCTTCCAGTTCGGCGTGAACACGGCGCAGGAACGGGAAAATCCCTGGTATACCTACCTCAAGACCCTTCCCGCTCCGCCCCTAACCCGAACGCTCGCCCTGCTCGCCACCGGCCTCCTCTTCGCCGCGATGGCGGCGCTGGCCGTAGCCCTGACCGGGTCGCTTTCCACACCCCTCGAAATCAACGCCGGAACCTGGACCCGCTTGTCGCTGGCACTCCTTTTGGGCGCCGTGCCCATGGGCTTGCTCGGCGTCTCGCTCGCCTACCTCTTCTCTCCCCGAGCCGCGCTTCCGGTGGCGAACCTCATCTACCTCCCGCTCTCCTTCCTGGGCGGTCTGTGGATGCCACCGGAGATCCTACCCCGGTGGGCGCAGCGCGTCAGCGTTACCCTGCCAACGCGCCACTGGGCGGAACTCGTCTGGGCTTCGGTCCGGGACCGCCCCTGGCCACAAACCAGCCTTCTCTTCCTCGCGCTTTACACCCTGGCGTTTGCCACCCTGGCCGGTTGGGCCTGGCGGCGGGCGCGTCCAGAATAGGCAGTCGCCCGGGGCAAAGACGGCCCAGCCCGCCACCATGCCCCGTCCCCGGTCGGGCTCTTTAGAGAATCCGCCGTCCCAGGAGGCTCGCCGCCAACCCCACCATGATCTCGGCGGTTCGGTTCTTCCGGTCCAGAATCGGATTCACCTCGACCAGGTCCAGGCTCGTCACCAGCCCCGACTCGGACAGGAGCTCCATGAGCAGGTGGGCCTCGCGGAAGGTCAAGCCGCCGGGAACCGGCGTGCCCACCCCGGGGGCGATCTCGGGATCGAGGACGTCGGCATCGAAGGAAACGTGGACTTGGGGCAGGCCCGAGAACTTCTCGATCACCTCCTCGGCGATGCGGGCAATGCCCAGGCGATCCACTTCGGTCATGGTGTAAACCGTCACCCCATGGGTCTTGAGCAAGCGGCGTTCGTCGGGATCGAGCGAGCGAATGCCGACCAAAACCACATCCTCAGGGTGAACCTTGGCCCCCTCGCCGCCGACACCGGTCAGCCGCCGGTCGCCGATCCCCAGGAGGCTCGCCAGCGGCATTCCGTGAACGTTGCCGGAAGGACTGGTCTCGGGGGTGTTGAAGTCGCCGTGCGCGTCTACCCACAAAAGCCCGGTGCGCCGCCCCCGCGTCACCCCGGCCACCGAGCCGATGGAGATGGAGTGGTCGCCGCCCAGAATGAGCGGGAACACGCCCCGTCCCAGCGTCGCCAGACGGGCATAGAGCCGCTCACACGCCGCCCGGATCTCGTCGACGTGGTAGGGCGGTTCGCTGCGTTCGGCAAGGGTCTCGACCACCGGAACCTCGATGTCGCCGAGGTCGAGCACCTGGTACCCGAGCTCGGCGAGCGCCTCGTGCAGCCGCGCGTAACGCATCGCGCTCGGCCCCATGTCCACACCCCTTCGCCCTGCGCCGAGATCCATCGGAACACCCAAGATCGCCACGGTTTCCATACCAGGTCAATGGTAGCAGAAAAACCCAGATCCCGCGTTCCTGGCGCTTTCCTATATTTATGCATAGTGTATGCATACGCCTTGACAAAACCGGGCCCCGGTTCTAACGTGGGAGGGATGGACCTGAAGCGGATCCAGAGCATCAACCTGGCCCAGATCCTCGAGGCCCCGGGCACTAAGGAAGCGAGCGGGGTGATTGAGGACGCCATCGGCCTGGAGAAAGAACGGATCGCGCTCGCCGAAGAAGCCAAGTGGTCGGTCACCGTGACCAACGTCGGCGAGGAGTTCTGGCTGGCCGGGGAGATCCACGGCACCGCGATGATGGAGTGCCGGCGTTGTCTCGCCCCCACCCCGGTCCCGGTGCACGCTTACTTCCAGCACCTGCTCCGTTACCAGCCCGGCACCGAGGGCGTACAGCTCGTGGAAGAACCGGAAGAGGACGTTTACTTTTTCGGCGCGCCCGACCTCGACCTCTCGGGGTTTTTGGCCGAAGCCTTCGTCGTGGAATTGCCGCTCGCGCCGCTTTGCAAGGAAGACTGCGCCGGGCTTTGCCCGGTCTGCGGCGCGAACCGGAACGAAGTCGACTGCGGACATGCCCAGGAAGCCGAACCGCCCCACCCCCTCTCGGGCCTGGGAGCGCTTTTGACAAAACTCGACTAGCGAGGAATCTGTTATAATGCCCAGTCGGCCTTGCTTGAGGCCAGAGGAGGATTGCAATGGCCAAACACCCGGTGCCTAAGAAAAAGACTTCCAAATCGCGCCAAGGCAAAAGGCGGAGCCACCACGCGTTGACCGCACCCAACCTCAGCCCCTGCCCTCACTGCGGCGCGCCCAGGCCTTCGCACACCGTTTGCCCCGAGTGCGGCTACTACAAAGGCGAGAAGGTCCTCGAGGTCTCGGAGGCTTAACATGCCCGTCGGGCTTTTAGCCCTCGGGACCTACGTTCCGAGTAAGGTTCTCACCAACGAGGACCTCGCTTCCTTTTTGGACACCTCCGACGAGTGGATCACCAGCCGCACCGGAATCAAGGAACGTAGAATCGCCGAGATCAACGAGTTCGCCTACGACCTCGCCGTCAAGGCGGTGGAGGACCTCCTCGCCCGCCACGGCGAGGCGGCCCTCGAGGGCGTCGACCAGGTGGTGGTGGCCACCAACGCGCCCGACGCCTTCTTTCCCAACACCGCGGCCCTGGTCCAGAATCACTTCGGGCTGAACGCCGCCGCCTACGACCTCCTGGCCGGTTGCCCGGGCTGGCTCTACGCGCTCGCCCAGGCAACCGGTCAGGTGCAAATGGGCCTGGCGAGGAAGGTTTTGGTCATCGGCGCCGAGGTGCTTTCGAAAATCACCGACTGGCGCGATCGCTCCACCGCCGTCCTCTTCGGCGACGGCGCCGGGGCCGCCATCGTAGGACCGGTCCCCGAGGGCTTTGGCTTTCGCTCCTTCGTTCTCGGTGCCGACGGCAGCGGCGGTGGCGCGTTGCACATGGGGGCCCTTGCGAGCAGCCTTCCCGGCGGCGTCCGCACCGGGCGCACCATCTACATGAACGGCCGGGAAGTGTTTAAGTTCGCGGTGCGGGTGATGGACACCGCCACCATCGAGGCCATCGAAAAGGCCGGACTCAAAAAGGAAGACATCAGCCTCTTCGTTCCCCACCAGGCCAACCTCCGGATCGTCGACGCGGCGCGTGCGCGGCTCGGGCTGGACTGGGAGCGGGTGATCGTCAACCTGCACAAGTACGGCAACACCTCCACCGCCTCCATCCCCATCGCCCTCAAAGAGGCCCTCGAGGCCGGCAAGGTTCATTCGGGCGACCATCTCCTCTTCGTCTCCTTTGGCGCCGGGCTCACCTGGGCGGCGGCGGTGCACACCTGGTACGAGGCCTAGGAGGACGCGATGATCGCAGCACTCTTCCCCGGACAGGGCTCCCAGAAGGTGGGGATGGGACAACGCCTCTACGCGTACTCTTCGGCAGCCAAAGACGTTCTCGACCGAGCCGAGGCCACCCTGCCCGGCTTGCGCTCGCTGATCTTCGAGGGTCCCGAGCAAACCCTGACCCTAACCGAGAACGCCCAGCCAGCGCTGCTCGCGGTGGGTTACGCCGCGTTTCGCGCCTACCTGGAAGCCGGGGGGCAAGCGCCAAAGGCCGCGGCCGGGCACTCGCTCGGGGAGTGGACCGCCTATGTCGCCGCTGGCAGCCTTTCCCTCGAGGACGCCCTCCGCCTGGTCAGGCTGCGCGGACAGTTGATGCAGGCGGCGGTACCGGTCGGCCGCGGCGCCATGGCCGCGGTCTTGAAGGTCGACCGGGAAGCGGTCGAGGCTGCCCTCGAGGGGCTTCAGGGGGTCTGGATCGCCAACCTCAACGCCCCCGGGCAAACGGTCATCTCGGGGTACCGGGAAGCGGTGGAGGAAGCGGCCAGGACGCTCAAGGCCAAGCGGGCCCGGGTGGTCTTTCTCAAGGTCAGCGCCCCCTTCCACTCGCCGTTGATGCAACCGGCAGCGGAAAAGCTCGCCGCCGCCATCGAAGAGACGGCCTTCAACGACCCCGCCTTTCCCGTCTACGCCAACGTCAGCGCAGAGCCGGTCACCGACGCTCAGACGGCCAAGGCGTTGCTCATCGAGCAGGTCACCGCTCCGGTGCGCTGGGTCGACATCCTCACCCGGCTTGGGGCCGACGGTTTCCGCACCTTTTTGGAGTTCGGATCGGGAAACGTCCTGACCGGCCTGCTCAAGCGAACCCTCCCCGAGGCCCGGGCGCGGAGCATCGAGGGACCCGACGAGCTCGCGGATACGGTATAAAGGACGCTATGGAAGTGAAACGCGCGCTGGTGACGGGCTCGAGCCGGGGCATCGGCCGATCGATCGCCCTCGAGCTGGCCCGTCGGGGTTACGCGGTGGCCATCCATTACGGCCGCCGAAAAGAACTCGCGCTCAAGGTAGCGGAAGAGGTCGCGGCCGAGGGAGCGCCGCGGGTTGAGGTCTTCGCCGCTGACCTGTCGGATCAGGACCAGGCCAAAGGGCTGGTCGCCGCGGTGATCGAAGCGTTCGGTGGCCTCGAGGTGCTGGTCAACAACGCCGGAATCACCCGCGACGGGCTTTTGGTCCGGCTCAAAGACGAAGACTGGTCACAGGTCATCGCCACCAACCTGAACGCGGCCTTTTTCACCACTCGCGAGGCCATCAAGCACATGATGCGGAAAAAGTACGGCCGCGTCATCAACGTGGCCAGCGTCTCGGGGCTGCTCGGCACCCCCGGCCAGGCCAACTACGCGGCGGCGAAAGCGGGGCTCATTGGGTTCACCAAAAGCGTGGCCAAGGAGTACGCCGCCCGCGGCATCACGGTCAACGCGGTGGCGCCCGGATTCATCGAAACCGACATGACCGCGAATCTCCCCGAAACCCTTCGCGAAAGCTACCTGGCGCAAATCCCCGCCGCTCGATTCGGAAAACCGGAGGAAGTCGCCAAGCTGGTGGCCTTCCTCGCCAGCGACGATGCAGCCTACATCAACGGGCAGACGATCTGCATCGACGGCGGTCTCACCCCCCACTGAACGCCCGTGTTAAAATCCCCCCCTGGAGGCGGACTATGGACGTTTTTGACAAAGTCAAGGCAGTGATCGTGGAAAAACTGGACGTCGAAGCCGAAAAGGTGGTGCCCGAGGCCCGCTTCATCGAAGACCTCGGGGCCGATAGCCTCGACATCGTCGAGCTGATCATGGGACTGGAAGACGAGTTCGGCCTGGAGATTTCCGACGAAGAGGCGGAAAAGATCCGCACCGTCGCCGACGCGGTCAACTTTATCCAGTCCCGCATGGGATAGGACCATGTCTCGGGTCGTGATCACCGGCCTCGGTCCGGTGACGCCGATCGGCGTAGGCGCCGAGGCTTTCCACCAGGCCCAGCTCGAGGGGCGAAGCGGTGTGCGCCGCATCACCCGCTACGACGTGGAAGCCTACCGGCTTCCGGTGAAGATCGCGGCGGAAGTCGACGTCGAGGTCGAGCAGTACCTCGGCCGCAAGGAGATCAAGCGGCTGGACCGCTTCGTTCAGCTCGCCCTCATCGCTGCCGAGCTGGCGCTCAAGGACGCGGGGATCGACCCTGAAAAGGAAGACCCCGAGCGGGTCGGCACCCTGATCGGGAGCGGCATCGGCGGCATCCAGACCTGGGAGGATCAGTTCAAGATCTACTTCGAGCGGGGGCCCCACCGGCTCTCCCCCTTCTTCATCCCCATGGTCATCGCCAACATGGCCTCGGGCCACGTGGCCATGCGCTGGGGCTTCCTGGGCCCCTCCTCGACCGTGGTCACCGCCTGCGCCACCGGTGCCGACGCCATCGGAAGCGCTTATGAGGTCTTGCGCTCGGGCAAGGCCGACGTCATGATCGCCGGCGGCAGCGAGGCGGCGGTAACTCCCATGGCCATCGGTGGCTTCGCGGTGATGCGCGCCCTTTCCACCCGCAACGACGAGCCGGAAAAGGCCTCGAGGCCCTTCACCAAAAGCCGCGACGGCTTCGTCCTCGGTGAGGGGGCGGGCGTTTTGGTTCTGGAAACCCTCGAACACGCCAAGGCCCGCGGTGCCCGGATTTATGCCGAGCTGGTCGGCTTCGGGCGCAGCGCCGACGCCCACCACATCACCGAGCCCCACCCCGAGGGTCGCGGCGCGCTGCTGGCCATGAAAGCCGCCATCGAGGACGCCGGCATTGGCCTCGAGGAGGTCGACTACATCAACGCCCACGGCACCAGCACCCCGCTCAACGACCGGGCGGAAGTCCTGGCCATCAAAAAGCTGTTCGGTGAGGCGAGCAAGCGCCTCGCGGTTTCTTCCACCAAGTCGATGACCGGCCACCTGCTGGGGGCGGCCGGAGCGGTCGAAGGCATCGCCACGGTCCAGGCGCTCTATTCCGGCATCCTCCCCCCGACCATCAACTACGACGACCCCGATCCCGAGCTCGACCTCGACTTCGTTCCGAACGAACCCCGCGAGCAACCGATCCGTTACGCGCTCTCGAACTCGTTCGCGTTCGGCGGCCAAAACGCGGTGCTCCTCTTCAAGCGATTCGAGGACTGAGCGAGTGCCCATGGGCGTTTCAACACGCCGGGAAGAGTATGGCCACCGTCCACGTTTTTAGGGCTCCCGCCGTGGCTTCGGCCACGGCGGGGTCATTCGCCCGGCCGTGCTATACTCTTAATCCGGCCCCTGGGGCCGGACTTTTTAAGGAGGTCGAGAGTTGAGGAAACTTGTCACCTCGGAATCGGTCACGGAAGGACACCCGGATAAACTCGCGGACCGCGTCTCCGACGCCATTTTGGACGCGCTCCTCGCCCAGGATCCCGGCTCACGGGTCGCGGCCGAAACGATGGTCACCACCGGCCTCGTCTTCGTGGCCGGCGAAATCACCACCAAAGGCTACGTCGACATCCCGGGGCTGGTTCGCAAAACGGTGCGCGAGGTGGGCTACACCCGGGCCAAATTCGGCTTTGACGCCGACACCTGCGCCGTCATCACCGCGATCGACGAACAGAGCCCGGACATTGCCGGCGGGGTGAGCGCCTCATACGAGGTTCGGGTGTTCAACTCCTCGGATCCCAAGGACAAGCTGGGGGCCGGAGATCAGGGGCTGATGTTCGGCTACGCCACCAACGAAACACCGTCGCTCATGCCCCTGCCCATTACGCTGGCCCACGCGCTGACCATGCGCCTGGCCGAGGCGCGGAAATCGGGGATTCTCCCCTACCTCCGCCCCGACGGCAAGGCCCAGGTCACGGTCGTCTACGAGAACGACCGCCCCCTCTTCGTCAAGACCATCGTGCTTTCCACCCAGCACGCGCCGGATGTTAACCGGGAAGCGATCGAAAAGGACATCGTCGAGCAGGTCATCAAGAAAGCAATCCCGGAAGGGCTCTTGAGCGAGGAGACCGAGTACCTGATCAACCCCTCGGGCAAGTTCGTTCTGGGCGGACCGCACGCCGATGCCGGTCTTACCGGCCGGAAGATCATCGTCGACACCTACGGCGGGGTCGTCCCCCACGGCGGCGGCGCTTTCTCCGGAAAAGATCCCACCAAAGTCGACCGTTCGGCGAGCTATTACGCCCGTTACATGGCGAAGAACATCGTGGCCGCAGGCCTCGCCGACCGGGCGCTGGTCGAACTCGCCTACGCCATCGGCAAAGCCCGCCCGGTCTCCATTCGGGTCGAGACCTTCGGCACCGGCAAGCTCGCCGACGACAAGCTCGCCGATCTCGCCGCCCAGGTCTTCGACCCCCGACCGGCGGCGATCATCGAGGAGCTCGACCTGCTCCGGCCGATTTACACCCCGACTTCGGCCTACGGCCACTTCGGACGCGAAGGGTTCCCCTGGGAATCCACCGCCCGCGCCGAGGAACTCAGGCAGAAAGCAGGGGTTTAAGCCCCCAATGGAAAGGCCCGGGCTTTGGCCCGGGCCTTTTCTTCTTCCTCCCTGCCACCCCCCTGGGGGCACCGGCTCTCGCGGCGTCCCCAGGGGGTGGCAGGTTCAGTACTGCTTGATGGCCTGGACGAGCTTGGTGACCACGTCCTTGGCGTCGCCAAAGAGCATGCGCGTGTTGTCCTTGAAAAAGAGCTCGTTCTCGATGCCGGCAAATCCCTTGCCCCGACCTCGCTTGATCACGATCACGTTGTGGGCCTGATCGACGTCGAGGATGGGCATGCCGTAAAGCGGGCTGCCCTCGCGGCGAGCGGCAGGGTTCACCACGTCGTTCGCGCCGATCACCAAAGCGACGTCGGCGGTCTCGAACTCAGGGTTGATGTCCTCGAGATCATAGAGCTTGTCGTAGGGAACACCGGCCTCGGCAAGGAGCACGTTCATGTGCCCGGGCATGCGCCCGGCCACGGGGTGAATGGCGAACTTCACATCCACACCGCGCTTGCCGAGCTCGTCCATGAGCTCCTTGATCTTGTGCTGGGCCTGGGCCACCGCCATACCGTAGCCAGGCACGATGATGACCTTGGAGGCATAAGCCATCATCGCCGCCACGTCATCGACCCCAATGGGCTTCATCTCGCCCTCGATCTCGGCCTCCTGCTCCACGGCGCCAAAGGCACCAAAGAGCACGTTGGCCAGGCTGCGGTTCATGGCCTTGGCCATCAGCTGAGTGAGCAGAGTGCCCGCCGCGCCCACCACCGTGCCCGCCACCATCAGGGCGGGCTGGGAAAGCGCGATCCCCTCAAAGCCCACCGCAAGACCGGTGAAGGCGTTGTAGAGGCTGATCACCACTGGCATATCGGCCCCGCCGATGGGCAGCGTCATGAGCACCCCGAAGATCAACGCCATGACGAAGAACAACATGATCAGGCTCACCGGCTGGGTGAAGACCAACACCGCGCCCAGGACCGCGGTGATCGCGAGCCAGATCAGGTTGAAGGCCTGCTGCCCCCGGAAGGTGATCGGGCGTTCCTTCATTAACCGCTGCAACTTGGCAAAAGCGATGAGCGAACCGGAAAAACTCACCGCCCCGATGAGACCGCCGAGCGCCGCCAGCGCTGCCAGCGCCGGCTCCAAATTGCCGCCCAGCAGCTCGACCGCGGCGATCGTCCCGGCCGCGCCACCGCCCATGCCGTTGTAGATCGCCACCATCTGGGGCATGTCGGTCATAGCCACGACCTTGGCCGCCCACCAGGCCACGCCGCCACCCAGCACCAGGGCGACCACCATCAGCCCCAGGTTCTGCATGCCTGGCCAAAGGAAGGTCACGAGGACCGCCGCGGCCATGGCGATGCCGGCGTAGACCACGCCCTGCCGGGCGGTTTTGGGATGGCTCATCTGTTTGAGCGCGTAGATAAACGCAAAGGCGGTGACGATGTAGACGGCTTGGATGATCCAGGTCATGCCTCGCCTCCCTTGCCTTTGCGCTCAAACATCTCCAGCATGCGCTCGGTGACCGCATACCCCCCGGCGGCGTTGGCTGCCCCGAGCAAAACCCCGGCAAAGCCAATCGCCTGCTCAAGCGGTGTGGTGGCATGGCCCAGGGCGAACATCGCCCCCACCACCACCACGCCGTGGATGAAGTTGGACCCCGACATCAGCGGCGTGTGCAGGATCACCGGAACGCGGCTGATCACCTCGTAGCCGGTAAACGCTGCGAGAATGAAGATATAAAGCGTTGGCCAAAAACCCAGGTCGATCATTCCGCCTCCTCAAGCAGCTTCCTGGTGGGTTCGTGCTTGATTATGCCGTCCCAAACCAACACACTCTTGGCCAAAATCTCGTCGTCCCAGTCCGGCTGCAAAGCCTTTCCGTCTCCCGTCAAGAGCGATATGAAGTTGAACAGGTTCTTGGCGTACATCTCGGAAGCGTGAACCGCAAGCTGGGATGGGACGTTGGTCGGGCCGTAAATCGTCACCCCATGGTGAACCACTTTCTCACCGGGAACCGTGAGCTCGCAGTTGCCACCCGACTCCGCCGCCAGGTCGATGATCACCGCGCCCGGGCGCATCCGCTCAACCATGGCCTCGGTAACCAGCCGCGGCGCAGGCCGACCAGGAATCTGAGCGGTGGTGATCACCACGTCGGCGCGGGCCACCGCGTCCTCGACCATCTGACGCTCGCGGGCCTTTTCCTCCTCCGTCAGCTCCCGCGCGTAGCCGCCCTCGGTCTCGGCGTCGATATCGAGCTCGAGGAACTTCGCGCCGAGCGAACGCACCTGTTCTCCCGCGGCACGGCGCACGTCGTAAGCCTCGACCAGGGCACCAAGACGCCGGGCGGTGGCGATCGCCTGCAACCCCGCCACCCCCGCACCGAGGACCAGGACCAACGCCGGCCGGATGGTCCCCGCGGCGTAGGTCAGCATGGGGAAGAACTTGGGCGAGAGCTCGGCGGCAAGCAGCGCGGCCTGATACCCCGCCACCGTCGCCTGGCTCGAGAGCACGTCCATGGCCTGGGCGCGGGTGATGCGCGGGATCAGCTCCAGGGCGAATGCATTGACGCCCTTTTCAACCAGACGGCGTACCCGGTCTGGGTATTTGTGGGGCTGAAGAAAACCAACGACGATCGAGCCTTCGCGCATGCACGCGACCTCATCCTCCGCCGGTGGCTGAACTTTGAGGACCAAGTCAGCCTCGGCGAAAAGGGCATCTCGATCATCGATGAGCTTGGCCCCAGATTGCTCGTAGGCCTCGTCAACAAAGAACGCCTCCAGGCCTGCGCCCCGTTCAACCCATACCTCATACCCCTGTTTGTGCATCCTCGCTACCACGTCAGGGGTCACCGCCACACGGCGCTCGCCTGGCACCGACTCCTTTGGGACCGCTACGCGTATCGCCATCTCCCCTCCTTTGAAGAACGCTCTACCCAAGTGCGATTATAACGGCGCTTTCCCGAACATCCCCGAGGTAGGATTGTCCTCATGGAGTTCTTGCAACGCCTGCGAAACCGGGCCAGTGTCCGGGACTACCAAAGGACGCCGATCCCCGAAGAAGACGTGTTGGCGATGCTCGAGGCCGCCCAGCGGGCGCCCACCGACGCCACGGCCCAGCTCTACACCATCCTTCGGATCAAGGACCGGGCCCTGCGGTCCGAGCTCGCCCGGCTCGCTGGCGGCCAAAAGCACATCGAGGATGCGGCCGAGTTCTTCGTCATCCTGGCGGATGTCCACCGCCTTGAGAAGCTGCTCGAGTTCAGGGGCGAGTCCATGGGGCGCTGGCCGCGCACGGCGCTCCACTTCGCCATCGTCGACGCCGCGCTCGCCGGGGCCAACCTGGCGACGATGGCCGAGACCCTGGGGTATGGCATCTGCTGGATCGGGGGGGTGCTCAACCGACCGCTTGAGGTGGCCGAGCTCCTGGATCTTCCGCCAGGAGTCTTACCCGTCGCCGGGCTCACCGTCGGCGTTCCCGTAGAGCGACCAAAGCCCAGGCCGCGACTCCCGCAAAGCCTGGTGGTCCACACCGACCGCTACCGGGACTACTCGCGAGAAAGCCTGGAATCGGCCTACGAGGCCATGGCCCCGATCAGCCGGAACGGCGACTGGCTCAAAATCCTGAAACACTACTTCGCCAAAGGTGGCGTTATGGAAGCGCGCGACGCCGGGTACGGCCAGCTCGTCGCACGACAGGGCTTCGCGCCCGACTTCACGTCCGCTGCGGCCGCCGCGCTAAAGGCGCGCGGACTGTCGGCCGCCTCGCTCGGCGAAGCGATCGAGGCCTTGCTCGAACGGGGCTGGCGGGGAGCGCTCTTCCAAAATGAGGGAGAAGGTCAGCACGTGGTCTGGATCGAAAAGGAGGACCAGGCCCACCGGGGCGAGGGGGATTCGCCCGGCGAGGCGCTCGCCGCCGCCATCGAGGCCGCCTACCCCGACCCCCGCTGATTCAAGGCGGGGGGCGGCCTTTAAGTGGCGGCCCTGATGACGCCCGCGGCCTCGAGGGCGGCAAGCGTTTCCTGATCCAGACCCAGCACCCGGCCGAGGACCTCGAAGGTGTGCTCCCCGAGCCGCGGCGGGGGTCCGGCGGGCTCGGCCGGGGTGCCCTGCATCCCCTTGAGCGCATCGGCCACCAAGGGAAGCGTTCCAATCGTGGGGTGCTCGACTTCCCACACCACCCCCCTGGCCCGGGCCTGGGGATCGCCGAAGGCTTCCGCGAGGTCGTAGACCGGCGTCGCCGGCACCCCGACCCGGTTGAACATGGCCAGCCACTCATCTCGCGGCTTTTGCCGGAAAACGGCTGCGAGTTCCCGAATCAGCGCCTCGCGGTGCCGAACCCGGTCGGCGTTGGTGGCAAAACGGGCGTCGCGGGACAGGTCCTTCCGCCCCATGGCCTCGCACATCCGGACGAACTGCGCGTCGTTCCCCACCGCAAGGATGAACCACCCGTCCGCGGCTTCGAAGGCTTGGTAGGGAACGATTTGCGGGTGCTGGTTGCCGAGCCTTCTCGGCGCGTTCCCCGTGATCAGGTAGCTTTGGGCCTGATTTACCAGCGCCATCAAACCCACCTCGAAGAGCGAAAGATCGATGTACTGCCCCCGACCGCTCCGCTCGCGCTCCAGCAATGCGGCGAGAATCGATGAGAGGGCGGCCCAGCCGGTGAGGACATCGATGAGGGCCACCCCCACCTTCATCGGCGGCCCCTTGGGGTCCCCGGTGATGCTCATCAACCCGGTCATGCCCTGGAGCGCCACGTCGTAGCCCGGCTGATTCGCCCTCGGCCCCCACTGGCCAAAACCGGTGATCGAGACGTAGATGAGACGGGGATTCACGCCCCTGAGCGACGGTTCGTCGAGCCCGTACTTCTTGAGCCCGCCCACCTTGAAGTTCTCGACCAGCACGTCAGCCTGCTGGGCCAGCGCCCGAACCAGCTCGGCGCCCCGAGGATCCTTGAGATTGACGGCCAGGCTCTTTTTGCCCCGGTTGGCCGAAAGAAAGTACGCGCTCTCGCCGGCCACGAACGGCGGCCCCCAGCGACGGGTGTCGTCCCCCGTGAGCGACTCGATCTTCCAGACCTCGGCGCCCAGATCCGCCAGGATCTGGGTCGCGAACGGTCCGGCCAAAACGCGCGAGAGATCGAGAACCCGGGTCCCTGATAGAACGCCCATGCCCCCAGCCTAATCACCCTACCCCGGCGCTCGCCATGCACCGGGCGCAGGCGGGCCAGGGGCGTTTAGAGCGGCAGGTCGCGCCCTAAAAGTTCTCTGAGACCCGGGGCGATTCCCTGCCGCCAGGTCACCCAGTTGTGTCCCGAGGGGCGCTCGCGGTACGCGTGCGCCAGGCCCCCTTCTGCCAGCATGGCGGCGAAGCGGCGAGCCGGGGCCAGGAGCCATTCCAAAAGACCGACCTCGATGTATACCCGGCCCGAAAGCGCCTTTTCCGCCAACCGCTCGGTCAGCCATTCCGGGTCGCGGTGCGCATCGCTCCCTCCCGGTCGCGCGCGGAGCGCCGGCGAGTGCGCCATAGCGAACGAGAACGCGGCTTCTTCACCCCAAAGCCAGAGCGAGGCGAGGCCCCCGAGCGACGCCCCCCAAAGCCCCGCGGAAAGCCCGTCGCCAAAGCGCGGAAGCAGCTCCTCGAGGACCAAAGCCCGGTACGCGGGATCAAAACGATACTCCCGGTTCCGGTCCGACGGCTCGATGAAGACGATTCGAACCGGGTGTATTTCCCCGGAGCGAATCAGGGCCTCGGCGATCTCAGCCATCTTCCCGATCCGGAAAAACGCGACCCCGTCCTGGACAAAAAGCACGGCCCTCGGTTTTTCAGCCGGCTCGTAGACGATCAAACGGCGCGGCTCACCGAAGGCCCTGGATTCGAACTTCATCCTCTGCAATCGACCCGGCGGGACCCCAAGCCGCGGCGGGGCCTCGTAGCGCCAGCCGGGAAGGACCACGGCCCGGGCGTAATCCCACCAGGGGTTTTCGGCCAAGTGCGTTGCAGCGGGGTCCGGAAAGGGCCGTCCCTCGGCGTCGAGGTAGGCGTATTCGATGTAGCTTCCGGGCGGGAACGCGCGCCTGACGGGGCCGGAGACTGGAATCGGCCTTCGCAGCCAGTCGGTAAAATCGCCCACCAACGCCCGTGCCCCCGGGGGTGGAAAGAAGGTCACGTAACGACCTCGGATCTCAACCACGCCACCATTTTGTCATCTAAGACGCACTCGCCCCGACCCAAAGGGGGGTAAGTTGAGGCCGGAGGTTTGAGACTATGGCGATCAACGTTGGTGATCATGTTCCCAGTGCTGTGGTATTTGATAGGGACTTAAATCCCGTTGACCTGGCGAGCTACGGACGGGGCAAGCCGCTGGTGATCCTTTTCTTCCCCGGCTCGTTCACCTCGGTCTGCGAAAAGGAGCTTTGCACCTTCCGCGACCAGATGGCGCTCTACAACGAGATCGGGGCCGAAGTGGTCGGCATCAGCGTCGACACCCCGTTCTGCCAAAAGGCCTTTGCCGAGAAAAACAACATCGGTTATCCCCTCCTTTCCGACTTCAACAAAGAAGCGATTCGCGCCTTTGGCGTGGTGCTCCCGGAGCTCAAGGGGCTGAAAGAACTGGCCCAGCGTGCGGCGTTCGTGGTCGACGCCGACGGCATCGTCCGCTGGCGCTGGGTTGCGGACAACCCGGGCCTGGAGCCCCCCTACGACGAAGTCGCGGAAGCGGTTAAAAAACTCTAAGCGGAAAGCGGAGTGTTCCAAAAAGGCCCGCCGCGCCCTCGGGCGCGGCGGGCCTTCAACGCCTGGTTGCAGGATCGGGCGAGCGGTTCATAGCATAAGGCATGCGTGCAGCCTATATCGAAGCTTTCGGAGAAACCGATGTTCTCAAGGTCGGCGAGCTGCCCCTTCCCGAGCCCGGCCCCGGTGAAGTTCGGGTACGGCTCGTGGCCGCCGGCGTGAACCACCTCGACGTCTGGATTCGAAAGGGCGTAGCCAACCCCAAAATCAGCTTCCCCCACGTCCTCGGCGCCGACGGGGCCGGCGTCGTGGACGCGATCGGTCCCGGCGCCGACGACACGCTCCTCGGCAAGGAGGTGGTGCTCAACCCCGGGGTTTCCTGCGGGCGGTGCGAGGCCTGCCTCTCGGGGGCGGATAACCTCTGCCCCGGCTATCAGATCCTCGGCGAGCATCGTCACGGCAGTTACGCAGAGTACGTCATCGTGCCCCAAACCAACGTCGCGCCCAAGCCCAAAGCCCTGAGCTTCGAGGAAGCGGCGAGCTTCCCCCTGACCTTCCTCACCGCCTGGCAGATGGTGGTGGACAAACTCCGCGTCAGCCCGGGCGAGACCCTCTTGGTGATGGCGGCAGGCAGCGGGGTCGGCGTCGCCGCGCTCCAGATCGGCAAGCTCTTCGGCGCCAGGGTCATCGCCGCCGCCGGGAGCGACGAAAAACTCGCCCGGGCTCAAACACTCGGCGCCGACGAGGTGGTGAACTACAACGAGCCCGGCTGGTATAAGGCGGTTCGAAAGCTCACCGGGGGCCAGGGTGTGGACGCCGTCGCCGATCACACCGGGCGCGACTACTGGGAGTCGGTGATCAAGGCCACGCGCAACGGCGGGCGAATCGCCCTGGTTGGCGCCACCAGCGGCTACCAGGCAACCACCCCGCTCGGACACATCTTTTACCGGCAGCTCACCATCTACGGATCAACCATGGCCTCAAAATCGAGGCTCTTCCGAATCCTGCGCTTGATCGAAGCCGGGAAGCTCCGCCCCGTGGTCGCCGACGTCCTGCCGCTGGCCGAGGCCAGGGAGGCGCACCGTCGCCTCGAGGGCCGCAGTGTGTTCGGCAAGATCATCCTGCGGGTAAGCTAAGGCGATATGGAACGACTGGCCATTTTCATCGATGGGTCCTTCGTATATTCCGCCTCCCGGCGCATGGGGTGGAACGTCGACCACCGCAAGACCCTCGCTTATTTCCGCGAGGGCCACGCTTTCTACAACGCCTTCTATTACGCCCCGATCACCGACATCAACGACGAACGGCAAAAGAAATTCCTCGACGCCCTGGCGTTCATGGGCTATACGGTTCGCTGGCGAGAGGTTCACTCCGAACCCCGCTTCGACGCCGTCATCGCCACCGACCTCCTCCTCACCGCACCGCGTTGGGAGGTCGCAGTCCTCGCCGCCGGCGAAGCCGGGCTCGCCGCCCCGGTGGAGGCGGTCCGCGCCCTGGGCAAGGAAGTCTGGCTCCTCGGCATCGACGACAGCATCGATCTTGAGCTGCGGTCGGCCGCGGACCGTTTCCTCGACCTCCGCGAGCTCCGGCACGAGCTGGAACGGGAAGCGGGGGGGCGGCGCATCTACCCCGCCATCGACACGCCGGAAAAAGACGAGGGCGAGGTCTAAAACGCCCCCTGCCCGGATCCGGGCAGGGGGCGCGGTCGAGTTCGAGGCTAAGCTTCGGCGCCGTTTTCGGCCTCGACCAGCTCGATGATCGCCAGCTGCGTCCCGTCGCCACGGCGACGCTTGGCCAGCTTGAGAATACGGGTATAACCGCCTGGCCGGTCCTTGTAACGGGGGGCGATCTCGTTGAAGAGTTTGCGAACGACCTCGAGGTCGTGAATGTCGCGAATGACGAGCCGGCGCGCGGCCAGATCGCCCCGCCGGGCCACGCTGATCAGTGGCTCGACGAACCGCCGCAGCTCCTTGGCCTTGGGGATCGTGGTCTCGATCCGACCGTGCCGCAACAGTTGGGTCGCCTGGTTGCGCAACAACGCGAGCCGGTGGCTCGAGTGGCGACCGAGTTTTCTTCCTGCTTTCCTGTGTCGCATCGTTTCACTCCTTTAAGGAAAGCCCGCGCGCCGAAAGGCGCTGCAAGATCTCGTCAACGCTGCGCTCACCAATACCGGGGATTTTCTTGAGGTCGCGCAGGGAGAGCACGAGCAGATCCTCCACGGTGTGCACACCCTCCTCCTTGAGGTTGTGCAGCACGCGGGTGCTCAGCTCGAGCTCCTCCAAGGGGGTGCGCGATTCCTCCTGCTCGCCGGCCTCCTCCGTCGCCTCGGCGGGCTCCGCCTCAACCACCTCACCGGCCGGGGCGAAGAAGTTGAAGTGCTCTTGCAAGATCTCGACCGCCTGCGAGAGCGCGGCTTGCGGGGAAACGGAGCCGTCGGTCCAAATCCTGAGGGTCAGCTTGTCGAGGTCGGTCCGCTGACCGAGACGGGTGTCCTCGACGTGGTAGGCCACCCGGCGCACCGGCGAGAAGAGCGCGTCCACCGGGATCGAGTTGATGCGGTCCTTGATGTTATGGCGCTCGGCGGGGACATAACCCACGCCCCGATCGACGCGAACTTCCATGACCAGGCGCGCCCCATCGCCGAGGGTGGCAATGGGAAGGTCGGGGTTCACGATCTCGGCGTCCGAAGGGACTTCGAAATCGGCGGCCCTGACCTCCTTCGGCCCTTCGGCCCGCAGGCGGAGGGTGACGGTTTCGACCTCGGGGTCGAGGATCTTCACCACCAACTCTTTGAGGTTAAGGACAATCTGAACGACGTCCTCGCGCACCCCGGGCAAGGTCTGGAACTCGTGCAGCGCGTCCTCGATGTAGACGCTGGTCACCGCGGTTCCGGGAATCGACGAGAGCAGGACTCGCCGCAGCGGGTTGCCCAGCGTCACGCCAAAACCGCGCTCCAAAGGCTCGAGGACGAACTCTCCATAGTTGCCCTCGACCTTGGCCTCAAAACGAGGTGCCTTGAGCTTCGTGGTCTCCATCATCACCTCGAGTAGTACTCGATCACCAGTTGCTCGTTGACCGGGAGTGCCAGGTCCTCACGGTCGGGCAGCCTCAGGAACTTGCCCTCGAGCTTATCGGGGTCAAAAGCCAGCCAGGGGCTGCCCTTGCGTCCCTTGGCGAGCTCGACGTTGGCCTGGATGGTGTCGAGGTTCTTGGACTTTTCGTACACCGCCACCGTGTCGCCGGGTTTGACGCGGTAGCTCGGAATGTCGACGCGGCGACCGTTGACGGTAATGTGCCCATGGCGAACGATCTGGCGCGCCTGCCGGCGGCTGGCAGCGATGCCGAGGCGGTAGACCACGTTGTCGAGACGCGACTCGAGGAGGTGCAGGAACACCGTACCCGTCACGCCCTTTTTCTTGGACGCCTCTTCGAAAAGGCTCCGGAACTGACGCTCGTTGAGGCCATAGATGCGGCGCAGCCGTTGTTTTTCCCGCAGACGGATCGCGTAGTCGGAAGGCCGGCGGGAACGCTTCTGCCCGTGCTGACCGGGCGGGTAAGGCCGGCGCTCCAAAGCGCACTTCGGCCCGTAGCAGCGCTCACCCTTGAGGTAGAGTTTAATGCCTTCCCGTCGGCAGAAACGGCACACTGGTCCAATGTATTTACCCATATCTCACTTACCCCCGCTTTTTCTTCTTGGGACGGCAGCCGTTATGCGGAACCGGGGTATCGTCCACAATCGACCGCACCTGCAAACCCGAAGCCTGCAGGGCCCGGATGGCCTGCTCGCGCCCGGCACCGGTGCCCCGGACGATGACGTCGACGGAAGTCATCCCGTAGTTTTGGGCTTTCTTCGCCGCGTCCATGGCCGCGAGCTGGGCCGCATACGGCGTCCCTTTGCGGCTTCCCTTATAGCCGATCACCCCGCCCGAGGACCAGGTGAGGGGATGCCCGTCGGGGTCGGTGATGGTCACGATGGTGTTGTTGTAGGTGGCGTGGATGTAGGCCTTGCCGTGCGCCACCTGACGCTTGGTTTTCTTCTTGACCGCTTTTGTTTTTTTCTGACGCTTGGCCATACTCTCCTCCAAGGAGTATCGACTGGCCGGAAATTACTTCCGGGGGGCTTTCTTCTTACCAGCAACCGTGCGCTTGGGCCCTTTGCGCGTCCTCGCGTTGGTCCGGGTCCGCTGACCGCGCACCGGCAACCCGCGGCGGTGCCGGAGGCCACGGTAACAACCGATGTCCATCAAACGCTTGATGTTGGCCTGCACCTCAGCACGCAGCTCGCCCTCGAGTTTCCAGGTGTTCTCCACGTATTCACGCAGCTTGACGACTTCCTGGTCGGTGAGGTCCTTGACCCTCCGCTGGGGATCGAGCCCCACCGCCCGCACCGCATCCTTGGCGCGCGCCCGGCCGATGCCATAGATGTAGGTCAGCGCCACGCTCACCGGCTTGTCCCTGGGAATTTCTACGCCTGCAATCCTTGCCATTCACCTCACCCCTGACGCTGTTTGTGTTTGGGGTTCTCGCAGATCACGTACACGCGACCGTGCCGCCGTATGACCTTGCACTTATCGCAGATCTTTTTGACCGAAGCCCTCACCTTCATCGCTCTTCCTCACTTCCGGTAAACGATCCTGCCCTGAGTTGGATCGTAGGGGGAGATCTCCACGACCACACGGTCACCGGGGAGGATGCGGATCCAATGCCGCCGCATCTTACCGGACACGTAGGCCAAGATCTCCGGCCCTGAATCGAGCTTCACCCTGAAGCGCGTGCTCGGCAACGCCTCGAGCACCACACCCTCAGTGCGAATGGTGTCCTTCTGCTTGGCCACGACCCCTCCTAAACCTCCCCGGTCAGAATCCGGGGTCCTTCCTCGGTAATCGCCACCGTGTGCTCGTAGTGGGCAGCCAGGTTCCCCTTGCCGGCACTGGCCGTCCAACCATCGTTCAATATTACTACATTTGCCGGGAAATGGGTCACCATCGGCTCAATGGCGAGCACCATTCCCGGGCGCAGCTTGGGACCGGTGCCCGGACGGCCGAAGTTGGGTACGTGGGGATCCTCGTGGAACTCCCTCCCGATGCCGTGCCCGACGAACTCGCGGACCACCCAAAAGCCGGCGTCCTCGACGTGCTTTTGCACCGCGGCCGAGATGTCGCCGATGCGACCGCCCGCCCGTGCCGCGTCGAAGCCTTTCCAGAAGGCTTCCTCGGTCACGCGAATCAGGCGCAGAGCCTCAGGAGAAACACGCCCTACGGGAAAGGTTTTGGCCATGTCCGCGGCGTAGCCGTCGTAATAAAGCCCAAGGTCGATCGAGAGTAAGTCGCCCTCCTCCAAAGGCCTCGAGTCGGGGATGCCGTGGACGACCACCTCGTTCACGCTGGCGCAAATGGTCGCGGGAAAACCCTGGTAGCCGAGGAAGGCGGGCTTTGCCCCGCGGGCGAGGATCGCTTCTCTCGCGACCTCATCCAGAAAGGCGGTGCGCACGCCGGGCCGGACATGGGCCGCGACCTCGGCCATCACCTCGGCCAGGAGGCGACCGGCGGCGGCCATTTTCTCTATTTCTTCTGGCCGCTTGATGACGATGGCCACGAAGACGCCTCCAATGCTTCGATAATTCGCCGGGTCACGGCCTCGACCTCGCCCACGCCTTCAATCCGCAAGAGCACGCCCCGACCGGCGTAGTAATCGATCAGCGGCGCGGTCTGACGGGCGTAGACCTCGAGGCGACGCCGGATCGCCTCCTCGGTATCGTCGGCCCGTCCCTCCTCGCGGGCCCGTTTGCTCAACCGGGCCACCAGCTCCTCGGTGGGCACCTCCAGGAGCACCACCGCGTCGGTGGCCAGGCCCAGGTCGCGGAGCAGGGCCTCGAGGGCCTCGGCCTGGGGAAGGGTGCGGGGAAAACCATCGAAGATGATCCGCGCCGCCGGGAGTTTTTCAATCTCCTCCCGGATGATGGCGAGAATGAGATCGTCGGGGACGAGGTCGCCGCGCGCCATGATCGGGGCCACCTGCCGGCCCAGATCGGTTCCCCGCTTGACGTGGTCGCGAAGGATATCGCCGGTCGAGATCTTCTTGAGTCCGAAATGCTCGGCGAGCCTGGCCGCCTGGGTACCCTTCCCGGCCCCCGGCGGCCCCAGGAAGATGAGAACCATTGGCTGATTCGTGCTCAAAAGCTTCGCCTCCCCTTAATCCGGCCCTTGCTCAGGAAGCCTTCGTAGTTCCGCAGCATCAGCTGGCTCTCGATCTGCCGCAGGGTATCGAGCGCCACGCCGACGACGATCAGCAACCCAATGCCCGAGAAACTAAAGGCCTGAACCCCGGTGATGTTCATGATGATCTGCGGCAACGCGGTGACGAGGCCCAAAAAGAGTGCGCCCCAAAGGGTCAGACGGCTGATGATGTGCTCCAGGAAACGCACCGTCGGCTCACCCGGACGCACCCCGGGGACGAAGCCGCCGTACTCACGAAGGTTGTCGGCAATACGACGGGGGTCGAACTGCACGGCGGTGTAGATGTAGGTGAAGAGGATGACCAGGATGACCTCGATGATCAAACCGCTGGCCCGGGTGGGGTTAAAGAACGAGGCGATGCTCTGGGCCAAGGCACTCTCCTGGAACGGCGCGGTCAGGAAGATCGGGATCTGAATGATGGCGGCGGCAAAGATGATCGGGATCACGTTGGCGGCGTTGAGCTTGATGGGCAGATAGGTGCTCTGGCCACCGTAGACCTTACGCCCCACCACCTTGCGCGCATACTGCACCGGGATCCGGCGCTCGGCCATCGTCACCGCGACCATCCCGGCAAAAGCGGCGATGATGAAGGCAAAGAAGAAGAGCAGCTGCAGCACCCCGATCTCGCCGGCGCGAACCAGCCCCAGCACCCGCAGGATCTGAGGCGGCCAGGTGGCCACGATCCCGGCGTAGATGATGAGCGAGACGCCGTTGCCAATCCCGTACTCGGTGATCCGCTCGCCCATCCAAAGAAGCAGCGCCGTCCCCGCAACCTGGGTCACGACCACGATGAAGCGAAAAGCCCAACCGGGTTCCCAACCGGGCAACAGGAACTGGCCGTTGTTCGACTCAAGGAAAGCGACAGCGAGGAAAAGGGCCTGGAAGGCGGCCAGGGCCAGGCCGCCCACCCGGGTGTATTGCTGGATGATCCGCCGCCCCTCTTCCCCTTCGCGCTGAAGTTTCTCCAGCGACGGCACCACCGTGACCAGAAGCTGCATGATGATGGCCGCGGTGATGTAGGGCATGATGCCGAGGGCGAAGATCGAGAAGTTTCGGAAATTCCCACCGGAGAACAGGTTGATGATGCCGAAGATGCCGCCCGCCTGGGTCCCCAAGAACCCCTGGATCTTCTCGATATCCACCCCGGGGTTGGGGATGTAGGTGCCCAGGCGGAAAAATCCGAGCATCATCAGGGTGAAGAGAAGACGCTGGCGCAGCTCGGGGATGATGAAAGCGTCTTTGAAGGCCCGAAGCATTCTAGGCCCCCTTGCCTAGAAGTTCGACCTTCCCACCGGCGGTCTGAATCTTCTCAAGCGCGCGCTTGCTCGCCGCGTGCACGAGCACGGTGTAGGCGGCCTGAACCTCGCCGTGCGCCAGGAGTTTCACCGGCCGATCCTTACGCACGAGCCGGGCCTCGACCAGCTTCTCGGGGGTGATTTCGCCACCCTCGGGGAACTTGCGCGCCAGATCGCGAAGGTTGACCTCTTCGTAAACAACGCGGCGGATGGCGCCCGGAACCTGACCACGCATGCCGCGTTTGGGCAAACGCATCACCAGCGTGGAGCGCCCGCCCTCGTGCTTGGCCGGGTTCTTGGTGCCGCCCGAGCGCGACTTCTGGCCCTTTTGACCCCGGGTCGCGGTCTTGCCGTGTCCCGAAGAAGGCCCGCGGCCCACCCGCTTCTTGCGCTTGGTCGCCCCCGGGTTCGGGCGAAGATCGCCGAGCTTCATTCCTTCACCTCCTCCACTTCCACGAGGTGCCTCACCTTGTGAATCATCCCCCGAACGGCGGGATTGTCGGGCAGCTCGTGGACCTTATTCATCCTGGTCAGCTTAAGCGCCTTGAGCGTTGCCTTTTGGTCCTTGGCGTAGCCGATCGGGCTCTTGACCAAACGCACGCGGAGACGAGCCATCAGCCCACCTCCTTCCTCAAACGGCGTGCCTCATCCCAGGTCTGCAGCTGCCTGAGGGCCTCAAGCGTGGCGTAGGCGACGTTAATGGGGTTTCGGCTCCCCAGGGCCTTGGTCAGAATGTCGGTGTAGCCCGCCAACTCTAAGATCGCGCGAGGGACCGCCCCGGCGATGACACCGGTCCCCGGTGCCGCCGGGCGCATGATGACCCTCGTCGCACCGTATTCGACCTCGATCTCGTGGGGGATCGTGCCGTTCTCGATGGGGACCTCGATCATGTTCTTCCGCGCCACGGCCTGGGCCTTTTGCACCGCGAGCGGCACCTCTTTCGCCTTCCCCAGGCCCACGCCGACGCGACCCTGGCGATCTCCCACCACGGCCAGCGCACCGAAACGGAAGCGCCGACCGCCCTGGTAGGTCTTCGCCGTACGACGGATCATGATCATCTTCTCTTCAAAGTCGGTTTCCGGCATGTCCCCTCCTTAAAACTTGAGTCCACCCTCGCGCGCACCCTCGGCCAGGGCCTTTACGCGGCCGTGGTACTTGTAAGGACCGCGGTCGAAAACAACCTCCTCGATGCCCTTCTTCAGCGCCTTTTGAGCGATGTCGCGCCCAACCTCCCTCGCGACCTCGCTCTTTTTACCCTGGAGTTTGAGGGCGAGGCTGGAGCTGGCCGCCAGGGTCACCCCTTGCTCATCGTCGATGATCTGGGCGTAGATGTGCCTCAGGCTGCGAAAAACGCTCAAGCGCGGCTTGCCCTTCGAAGTGCGCCGGATCTTGTTCCGGGTGCGAAACTTACGCCGATCGTATGCGCTCAATCTGGCCATGGTTCCTCCTACTTCGTTGTTCCAGCCTTACCCGGCTTGAGGCGGACGACTTCTCCGGCATAGCGGATACCCTTGCCCTTGTAGGCATCGGGCGGCCTGATCGCCCGGATATCCGCGGCGACCTGTCCCACCAGCTGCTTGTCGATGCCCGAAACGCGGATCTTGGTGGGCTCGGGCACCTCGATGGTGACGCCCTCCGGAGGCTCAAAGATCACGGGGTGGGAAAACCCTACGCTCAACTCAAGCGCGCGACCGCTGAGCTTGGCCCGGTAACCAATACCTTTGATCTCGAGCTCCTTGGTGTAGCCCTGGGTCACGCCTTGAACCGCGTTGGCAATCAGCGTACGGGTCAAACCGTGCAGGCTGCGATGGCGGCGGCCGTCGCTCGGGCGCTCGACACGGACCACACCATCCTCGACGACTACGCGCATATCGGGGTCGATGGCCACGGTGAGGCTGCCCTTCGGCCCCTTCACCCGCACCTCGCTCCGGGCGACCTCCACGGTGACGCCCTGCGGGATCTGGATGGGTTTCTTCCCGATTCGGCTCATCACCACACCTCGCAAACGACCTCGCCGCCGACGCCCGCGCGGCGAGCCTCACGATCGGTCATGACGCCTTTGGAGGTAGAGATGATGGCAATCCCCAGCCCGCGCTTCACCACCGGCACCTCCCGGGCCGAAACGTACACCCGGCGGCCGGGCTTGGAGACCCGGCGGATGTGCTTGATGACCTGCTCCGGGCGACGCCCGCGGGCCGTCTTGCGCACCGGCCCGTATTTGAGCGTGAGCCGCAGGTAGGGACGCCCACCGATTTCTACCACCTCGTAAGCCTTGAGGTAGCCTTCCTTGACCAGGATCTTCGCGATTTCTTCCTTGAACTTCGACGCCGGAACGTCCACTGTCTCCTTAAAGACCATGGTGGCGTTCCGAATCCTGGTCAGCATATCTGCGATTGGGTCGGTCAGCATTGTCTCTCTCCTTTATCGCTACTCGATCGCGAGCGGTCTCGAGGGAATCCCCCCGACCGTTCCCGCTACCAGCTGGCCTTCTTGACCCCCGGAAGCTGTCCTTTGTGCGCCAACTCGCGGATGCAAATCCGGCACAGCCCGAAGTAACGGTAAACCGACCGCGAACGCCCGCACCGGGCACAACGCGTGTACGCGCGCACGGAAAACTTGGGCTTCCGCTTCGCCTTTTCGATCAGTGCTTTCCTGGCCATCTTTACTCCTACTGTTTCTTGAAGGGAAAGCCGAGCAGTTCCAAAAGCGCCCTGGCTTCCTCGTCGGTCTCTGCCGTGGTGACGATCGCGATGTCCATGCCCCGCGTCTGGTCGACCATGTCGTAGGTGATCTCGGGAAACACCAGCTGCTCGCGAATCCCCAGGTTGTAGTTCCCCCGGCCGTCGAAGGCGTTGGGGTCGATGCCCCGGAAGTCACGGCGCCGCGGCAAGGCCACGTTCAAGAGCTTTTCCAGAAAGATCCACATCCGGTCCTTGCGCAGGGTCACCTTGATCCCGATGGGCATACCCTTGCGGATGCGGAAATTGCTGATCGACTTCCGGGCCCGGGTAATGATCGGCTTCTGACCGGTGATGAGGGCGAGTTCCTTGGCGGCCTTTTCCAAAATCCGAACATCCTCCTTGGCCTCGCCAAGGCCCTGGTTCACCACCACCTTCTCAAGCCGGGGCACCTGCCAGATGTTCTCGTAGCCGAAACGCTTCAAGAGCTCGGGGCGAACTTCTTCCTCGTACTTTTTCTTTAACCCTACGTTCAATGGCATCCTTCACCTCACGAATCCAGCGCCGCGCCGCAGTGGTTGCAGATGCGCACCTTGGTGCCATCGTCGAGCACCTTGCGCTTCACCCGCACCGGCCGCCCGCACTGAGGACAGAGCACGCGCACCTTCGCAGCGTGGATGGGGGCTTCCTGTTCACGGAACCCGCCCTGTGGATTCTCCTCGCTGGGGCGCACCGCCTTCTTCACCACGTTGACGCCCTCAACCAGGACCCGGAAGCGCTTGGGAAACACCGCGATCACCCGGCCGGTCTTCCCCCGGTACTTCCCGGAAACCACCACCACCGTATCGCCTTTTTTCACGTGACGGACACGCATCAGAGCACCTCCGGCGCCAGGGAGACGATCTTCATGAACTTCTTCTCCCTGAGTTCACGGGCGACGGGCCCGAACACGCGCGTACCCCGGGGCTCACCCTGAGTGTTGATGATGACCGCGGCGTTGTCGTCGAAGCGGATGGCCGAGCCGTCCGGCCGTTTCACTTCCTTCTTGGTCCGCACGACCACCGCCCGCACCACGTCGCCTTCCTTGACCTGGCCCCGGGGAATCGCCTCCTTGACGGTGGCCACCACCACGTCACCGACGCTGGCATATTTCCGCCCGGAACCGCCCAGCACGCGGATCACCAAGATCTTTCGGGCGCCGGTGTTGTCGGCGACTTCGAGCACAGACTCCTGCTGAACCATCACTCACCCCGCTTCTTGCGTAGGAAATAACGCTCCACCAGGTCGTGTCGCCCCTCTTCGAGACGACGTACCACACGCCAGCGCTTGCGACGGGAGATGGGACGGCTCTCGATGATCTCCACCACATCCCCTACCTTGTAGGCGTTCTCCTCGTCGTGGGCGAGGTACTTCTTTGAGCGCCGCACCACCTTGCCGTAGAGCGGATGCGGAAACTGTCGCTCGACAAGGACGGATACGGTCTTGTCCATCTTGTCGCTCACGACCACGCCTGTGAGAACTTTCTTCGGCATCGTCTACTCCCTGACCTCGAGCTCCTTCTCGCGAAGGATGGTTAAAAGACGGGCGATCTCTCGCTTGGTCTCCCGGATGCGATGGTTCTGGGAAAGCTGTCCGATGGAGGCCTGAAAGCGCAGGTCCATGAGCTCGCGCTTTTTCTCGACCACCTTCTTGCGGATCTCCTCAGGGGTCATGTTGCGGATCTCATTGGGCTTCATCGTAGGCATCGCGCACCACCACCTTCGTCTTGATGGGAAGCTTGTGGGAAGCCAAACGGAACGCCTCCCGGGCAGCCTCCTCGGAGACCCCCGCCACCTCGAACATCACTCGTCCCGGCCTCACCACCGCGACCCAGCCCTCGACGTTGCCCTTCCCTTTACCCATACGGACCTCGAGGGGCTTTTTGGTGTAGGGCTTGTCGGGGAAGATCCGGATGAAGATCTTGCCACCCCGCCGGAAGTGGCGCACCATCGCCACACGGGCCGCCTCGATCTGCTGAGCGGTGATCCACGCCGGTTCCATGGCCACGAGGCCGAACTCGCCAAAGGCCACGTAGTCGCCGCCTTTGGTCGCGCCTCTCATCCGGCCGCGGTGCTGTTTGCGATACTTCACCCGCTTAGGCATCAGCATCGCCGGACTCCTCCTTCTTTACGCGTCGGCGAACGGTCGGCCGGCGGCGCCGCGGACGTTCAGGGCGAGCCTTGGCCGCCTTCATCACCGGACGTTCTCCGATCTTTTCGCCGAGGAAGACGTACGCCTTTACCCCCAGTACGCCGTAGGTGGTCCGGGCCAGGGCGGTGCCGTAGTCGATGTTGGCGCGGAGGGTATGCAGCGGCACCCGACCATCCGCCGCCCACTCGGTCCGCGCCTGCTCGGCGCCGCCGATGCGACCGGAGACCACCACCTTCGCCCCCTTGGCGCCGGCTTCCATCACCCGCTGCACCGCCTGCTTGATCGCCCGCCGCACGGCGAAGCGGCGCTCGATCTGCTCCGCCACCCGCTGGGCCACGAGCGGCGCCGACAGGTTGGGATTGGGCACCTCCTGGACGTTGAGGGCGATGTTTTTGCCGGGGAAGAGTTTTTCAAGCTCCGCCCGGAGTCGTTTGATGGTCTCGCCGCCGCGACCGATGACCACCCCGGGCTTGGCCACATGGACGGTCACGCTCACGTTGTCGGCAGCGCGCTCGATGTCGATCCGGGCCACCCCGGCGTGGTAGACCTCACGCTCGATGAGCTCGCGAATTCGCCGGTCCTCCTCGAGGAGGTGCTTGTAATCTTTCTTGTTAGCGTACCAGCGGGACTCCCAGTCGCGGGTGATCCCGAGACGGAAGCCCACCGGATGAATCTTATTCCCCATGCCGTTCCTCCAAAACGATGGTGATGTGGCTGGTCCGCTTCTTGATGATGTCCGCCCGCCCGCGCGCGCGAGGCAGCACCCGCTTGAACGCCGGCCCTTCGTTGACGTAAGCCTCCTTGACGTAGAGGGCGTCTTCGAGCAGGTCGTGGTTGTTCACGGCATTGGCAATGGCGCTCTTCAGGACCTTGCGCACGGGGTGCGCCGCCCGTTTATTGAGGTAACGCAGGATACGGTCGGCTTCCTCCGCTTTCTTGCCACGGATCAGGTCGACCACCAAGCGCACCTTGCGGGGGGACATGCGAACATAGCGTGCTGTGGCTTTGGCCTCCATGACCCCTCCTTACTTCTTCTTGGTGGCCTTGGCGTCCTTGCCATGGCCCCGGTAGGTGCGGGTGGGCGCGAACTCGCCGAGCTTGTGGCCGACCATGTTCTCCGTAATGTAGACGGGAACGTGCTGGCGACCGTTGTACACGGCGATGGTGTGGCCCACCATCTCGGGAACGATGGTGGAGCGGCGGCTCCAGGTCTTGATCACCCGCCGTTCCCCACGCGCGTTTAAAGCCTCGACCTTCTCCAGAAGGTGGTCATCTACAAAAACGCCCTTTTTCAAGCTACGCGGCATGTTTCACCCCTACTTCTTTCTCCGCGAAATGATGAAGCGGTCCGAGGGCTTACGCTTTTTCCGCGTCTTGCGGCCTTTGGTCTGCCAGCCCCAGGGCGAAGCGGGCGGGCGGCCCCTGGGCGCGCGCCCTTCACCACCACCGTGGGGGTGGTCCACCGGGTTCATCGCCGAGCCGCGGACGTGGGGCTTGCGCCCAAGCCAGCGGCTGCGCCCAGCCTTGCCCAGGGTGATGTTCTTGTGATCCGCGTTCCCGACCACGCCGACGGTGGCGTAGCACTCGGCGTGGATCTTGCGAAGCTCACCCGAGGGCAGGCGGAGGATGACGTAGTCGCCCTCGCGGCCCTGGATCTGGGCCCCGGTCCCGGCGCTGCGGGCAAGCTGAGCCCCCTTGCCCGGGACCAGCTCGACCGCGTGCACCGTGGTGCCAACGGGGATGAAGCGAAGCGGGAGAGCATTGCCGACCTCGATCGGTGCCTCCGGCCCGCTCACGACGCGCATCCCGGGCTTGAGGCCGTCGGGGGCGATGATGTAGCGCTTTTCCCCATCGACGTAGTGCAGCAAAGCAATCCGGGCCGAACGGTTGGGGTCGTACTCGATCGCGGCCACTTTGGCGGGGATCCCGGCCTTATCGCGTCGCTTGAAGTCGATGATGCGGTACAGGCGCTTGTGGCCGCCGCCCCGGAAGCGAACCGTGATGCGCCCCTGGTTGTTGCGCCCACCGGTCTTTTTGAGCGGCTCGGTCAGCGACTTCTCGGGCCGTTTCTTGGTGATCTCCGAGAAGTCGGCCACCGTCATGAACCGGCGGGATGGCGTGTAGGGTTTGAACTTCTTAATCGCCATGCCTCACTCCTAAATCAGCCCTTCCAGGGCCTCGATCTTCTGGCCGGGGGCCACGGTCACCACGGCCTTCTTGCGGTCGGGCCGCTTGCCCTCATAACGCCCCAGGCGCTTTTTCTTACCCCGGACATTCATGAGGTTGACCTTGACCACATCGACCTTAAACGCAGCCTCGACGGCGTTTTTGACCTCGGTCTTGGTGGCGTCTTTGTGGACCCAGAAGGTGTACTTGCCCGCCTGATAGCCCTGATAGGCCTTTTCCGAAAGCACCGGCTCGAGGATGACGTCGTACGGAGTCTTCACGCCTCACCTCCGACACCCGCCCGCGAAAGGGCCAACTGGAAGGCAGGTTCGTCCATCACCAAGCGCTCGTGACGGAGAATGTCGTAGACGTTGATGCCTTCCGGTTCGAGGACGCTCACCCATGGCAAGTTGCGGGCTGCGCGGCGGACGAGCTCGTTTTCGGTCACGAGCAGCACCCGCTCGCTGTCATCGAACCCGTTGGCCTTGGCCCAGGCCAAGAACGACTTGGTCTTGCCCTGAACCCCGTCGAAAGACTCAACAACGGTGAGCTTGCCGTTGCGGGCCCGGTCGCCAAGGGCCATTGCCAGCCCTTTGCGGCGCACCTTCTTCGGCAGGGTGTAGCTGTAATCGCGGGGCTTGGGCCCGAAGGCGACACCGCCGCGGACGAAGATCGGAGCGCCGCGGTCGCCGTGGCGAGCCCGGCCGAGGCCCTTTTGTGGCCATATTTTCTTGCCTGAAAAGCTCACCTCGCCCCGGGTCTTGGTGCTCGCGGTCCCCGCCCGACGCTTGGCCAACTGCCAGCGCACCACCTCCCACAGGATGTGGACGTTGACCTCTTCAGGAAGGCCTACCTCACGCGTCTGGCGGCCTTCTTTGGTGATCACTTCGACCGCGGGCATCACTTCACCCCCCGCTTCGTGGTCTCGCGCACGATCACCAACCCGCCGTTGGGCCCCGGGATCGCGCCCTTGACCAGGATCAGGTTCTCATCGGGAATCACGTCGACGACCTCGAGGTTCTGGATGGTCACGCGTTCGGCGCCGTAGTGACCGGCCATCTTCTTCCCCTTGTAAACGCGTCCGGGGGTCTTACGGTTCCCGATCGAACCCGGGTGCCGGTGAATCTTGTGGGCGCCGTGCGAGTCCGGTCCGCCGGCGAAGTTCCAGCGCTTCATCACGCCGGCAAAGCCGCGACCTTTGGAGGTACCGGTGACATCCACACGTTCACCGGGCTGGAAAATGGCCACCGTGACCACGTCTTCTTCGGGGTTAAAATCGCGGATCTCCCTGAGGTAACGGACCGGCTCCACCCCCGCGCGCTTGAAGTGGCCGCGCATGGGTCGGTTGACCTTTTTCTCCTTGACCGGCAGGTACCCGAGCTGTACGGCCAGGTAACCGTCCTTTTCAGGCGTCCGGCGTTGCACCACCGGGCATGGCCCCGCGTGGATCACGGTCACCGGGACCGCACGATCGCCGCGCCAGATCTGGGTCATCCCGACCTTGGTGCCGAGAATCCCCTTCACTTGCCACCTCCCACGGTTTTGATCTCGATTTCGACGCCGGTGGGAAGATCGAGCGCCATCAGGCTCTCGATGGTCTTCTTGTTGGGGTCGATGATGTCCACCAGGCGGTTGTGGGTCCGAATTTCAAAGTGCTCGCGCGAGTCCTTGTGCTTAAACGGGCCACGGAGCACGGCGAATCGGCGGACCCTCGTCGGCAGGGGCACGGGACCGGAAACCCGGGCGCCGGTTCGACGCGCGGTTTCAACGATCTTACGCGCCGAGGCATCCAGGCTTTTGTGGTCGAAGCCCCTGAGCTTGATGCGAATCCTAGGCATGCCTCACCTCACTCCAAGATCTTGGTGACGACGCCAGCCCCAACGGTGCGGCCGCCCTCGCGAAT
>CAZXOY010000017.1:0-34738 GCA_964642655.1 uncultured bacterium | reverse complement strand
TCGCTTTTGTTGGAAAGCGAGGTTTGCTGGCTGAATAAGTGGCGTCCGCGCTCGCATGGCTTCAAGGGGCTGTGGGCGACGGAAACAGAAGCTGCAGGGCCGATTGACACAGGGTGCGTGCTGGGTGCCGGGCTACGGCCCTGCTCAGTCCTCCAGGAGCGCCTTCGCCCGCAATGCCAGGTGGACCTGGGCGAGGGTTTCCGGGGCCTTGAGCGAACCGCCGAGTCGTTCCTCGATTCGGCTCAGACGGTAACGGAGGGTGTTGGGGTGCACGTGTAAGGCGCGGGCGGCGGCTTCCACGTCGCGGTAGGTGAGGTAGGCCTCAACCGTGCGCAGGAGCTTGGCCTCGAGGGGCAGGAATCGCTCGACGATGGCTTTGAGGTCTTCCCGGGATTGTTGTAACAACACCCAGGCGACAGGATCGAGGCTGGCAAATCCAGCCGGATTTTGATTCTTTGCGGTCTTCAAGGCAATGAGTGCCTCCCGGTAGGCGGTCGGGACTTCTTTGAACGCTTCGTGCGTTGCGGAGTAGCCGAGCTGGACCTCGTCGCCGAGGGCTTGGGAGAGGCCTTCGACCTCGCGTTCTGTGGCGTACGTTTGCCAAAGAACCACCGCTTTTCCCGCACGGACGCTCATGAGATAGGCGGTCCCCAGGCGGTCGAGGTAGCCGGCCGCTTGTTGCCTGAGCTTGAGGAGAACCGCCCGTCTTCGCTCTTCTGCAAGCCGGTGCTGACCGGCGATCGGTGGCGGTTGCGCCAGCGCCACCACGTAGGGTACGCCGGGCGCGAAACCGTAGGCGGTGGCCCGGCGCTCGTCGGCTTCGCCAACCAGCAGGTCGTCGAGGAGGGTTGCTTTCAGTCCCTCCTCTTCAGCCCTTTGAGCCTGGGTTAGGAGCGAGCGGGCTGTGAGTACCTGGGCGGCCAGGGCGTAAAATCCTGCAGATCGCTCCAGGGCCTCGCCCTCGCCGTAGGCCACGAGCAAAGCCCCGCCTGCAGAGAAAGCCAGGTGGCCGGGACCACGTCCGGGGCTCGTCGGGTGGCTTTTGGGAATGGCGCCGGCAAAGGCGATTGGCTGGCCCCAGGAAGCGACCAGTGCTGTGGGAAGGCGGGTCCAGCGATAAAGGGCCTCGATCAACCTTGGCTCGCTTTCGGCGAGGGCGCTCAGGATTTCGATGAGGGGACCCAGGCTGAGTGCGTGCGGGAAGCAGGCTTCAAGGACGAGACCCCGCGCACGCTCCGTCAGCGATTGCGGGTCGCTTCCCTGGGGCCAAAGCGCGAGCCCCAGACCCGCGCGTCGGCAGGCGGCCACGAGTTCTCCATCGGCGCTGGGGCCCACCAGGCCGACGCCCTTGCGCTGAGCCAGCTGGCGCACCAACCCCAGGTGAAGGTTGGGGGCGATCAGCACCGCGTTCCTCATTGGGAGGGAGGCGCCAGTCCCCGGTACGTCCACCCAGGCAATGGCTCGCTGTGAGGGAACCACGGGTTTGAGCCCAAGCGCTACCACAAACCGTTCGAAGGCAAGCATGAGGCCTCCAAAACTGGGAGTAGATATTGTTCCTTTTACCAAAAGGATAGCGATTCGGTCAAGGTTAGACCGTAAAGTTTGTCGGACAACAAAAAATACGGGGCGCTTTTTGTGGCAATCAACCATTCCTCTCCTGGCCACCCCCGGGGCAGCATGGTGCCAAATCCGAGGAGGTGCCCGTTGCTGGAAGGTTCAATCGTGCCGTTGGTGACGCCGTTTCGGCGAGGGGAAATCGACGAGGAACGGTTCCTCACCTTGCTCGAGCGTCAAATCGAAGCTGGATCACACGGCGTGAGCGTGGGTGGAACCACCGGTGAGCCGGCGGCGCTCCGCCTGGAAGAGCGGAAAAGGCTGATTGCTCTGGCAGTCGAAGCGGCTTCGGGTCGGGTGCCGGTTCTCGCGGGCACGGGGAGCGACAACCTCGAGGAGACCCTCGAACTCACGCGCTTTGCCGCTCAGGCGGGAGCGGCCGGAGCTTTGGTGATTACACCCTATTACACCAAACCCAATCAGGAGGGGCTCTTTCACTATTTCTCTGAGGTTGCTGGCGCGGTGCCCGAGCTGCCCATCGTGATCTACAACATCCCGGGTCGTGCCGGCGTTCCAGTTGAGGTCGAGACCCTGGCCCGGCTTCGCGAGGCCCATCCCAACGTCGTCGGCGTAAAGCACTCCCTCAAGGACCTCGATCAGGTTTCCTGGACGATCAAGACCCTGGGCGAGGATTTCGCGGTTTTTTGCGGGCTGGAGTCGCTGACCTATCCCATGCTCGCTCTCGGCGGCCGGGGGATGATCGCCGCTACCGCGAATCTCTTTCCCCGCGAGGTGGCTCGGCTTTTCGAAGCGGTTCAGGCCGGCGATCATGGCGAGGCGAAGCGGTTGCATTACCAGCTGCTCGAGGTCAACGACGCGATCTTCTGGGAGACGAACCCCATTCCCCTGAAGTACTTGATGGCCAAAGCCGGTCTCCTGGAGGCCGAGTGGCGGCCGCCGCTGGGTCCGCCGAGCCCGGCCGTCAGGGCCCGACTCGATGACCTGGCCAAGCGGTTGGGTCTGGGGGTGGCGGCGTGAGGACGGCGCGGTTTTTCCAGGATGGCCGGGTGGTGGAAGCGAGGCTTATCGGGGACCGGCTCGTGGATGAAGCGGGACGGGCTCACGATCCCCGGGCCGTACATTTTCTCCTGCCCTTCGAGCCGCGCACCGTGTTCGGGCTGGCGCTCAACTACCGGGGTCATGCGGGGGAGTTGGGACTCGATGAACCCGAGGCGCCGGTTCTCTTCTTGAAGCCACCGGCGAGTCTCGTCCCCCACCGGGCTCCGGTGGTCCGCCCCAAAGGCGTCGAGTACATGCACTACGAGTGCGAGCTGGCGGTGGTTATCGGGCGCGCGGGGCGCCGCATCCGGCCCCGGGAGGCCATGGACTATGTCCTTGGTTACACCGTGGCCAACGATGTCACGGTTCGCGACTTCGTGGGTAACCTTTTCCGTCCGCCGGTAAAGGCCAAGGGCTGGGACAGCTTTACGCCTCTTGGCCCTTATCTGGTGACCGCCGACGAAATCGAAAACCCCCACGACCTTACGCTTCGTGCCTATGTCAACGACGAACTCCGTCAGGAAGGGAGTACCCGGCAAATGATCTTCCAGATTCCCGAAATCATCGCCTACATCAGCGAGTTTCTTACGCTCAGGCCCTACGATGTCATCCTTACCGGGACGCCTCGAGGCCTTTCCCACGTTCACCCCGGCGACCTGATGCGCATGGAGGTCGAAGGCATTGGGATTTTGGAAAACCCGGTGGTGGAGGAAGTATGAGGCGGGCTTTCGATTCTAGCTTCATCAAGGAGGTTCGTGACCGGCTTGCCCGGAAAACGATTCCTCATTTCATCGATGGCGATTTTTCGGATAGCGTTTCCGGTGAGACCTTCGAAACGATTGATCCGGCGACGAACGAGCCGCTGGCGCGCGTGAGCCGGGGTGGGGCTGAGGATGTGGACCGGGCGGTGCGCGCGGCGAGGCGGGCCTTCGATGAGGGGCCCTGGCCGAGGATGTCGGCCCGTGAACGGCGGCGTTACCTGGAGCGCGTCGGCGAGCTGATCGAGCAACACGCCGATGAGCTCGCGGTGATTGAATGTTTGGACACCGGCCAGGTTCTCAAGATTATCCGTGGCGGGCAGATACCGCGGGCAGCCCAGAACTTCTACTACTTCGCCGAACTCGCCACGTCCGCGATGGACGGTCACACCTATCCGGTCGATGATACCTTCCTCAACTACACCGTCCGGGTGCCGGTCGGGGTGGCGGGGTTGATCACGCCCTGGAATACCCCCTTGATGCTTGAGACCTGGAAGCTCGCCCCCTGCCTTGCCGCTGGCAACACCTGCGTTTTGAAGCCCGCGGAGTGGTCGCCGCTGTCGGCCTGGTTCCTGGCCAGGATCTTCCAGGAAGCCGATTTCCCCCCGGGGGTGGTGAACGTTGTTCAGGGTATGGGGGAAGAAGCCGGAGCGCCGCTCGTGGCGCATCCTGGAGTCGAGCTCATCAGTTTTACCGGTGAGACCACGACCGGCAAAATCATCATGAAAACCGGAGCGGAAAGCCTCAAGCGCTTTTCCTTCGAGCTTGGAGGCAAGAGCCCGGCCTTGGTTTTTGACGACGCCGAGCTCGATCGGGCCTTGGACGGAGTCGTGTTCCAAATTTTCAGCCTGAACGGTGAGCGTTGCACCGCCAGCTCGAGGCTGCTGGTTCAGGAAAGTATTTTTGACGATTTCGTAGCCCGGGTGGCTGAGCGGGCGGCCCACCTCACCGTGGGCCACCCCTTGGATCCAAGTTCCGAGGTGGGGCCGCTCATTCATCCCGAGCACTTTCGGCGGGTCCTGGGATACCTCGAGATCGGAAAAAAGGAGGGCGCGCGGCTCCTCGTCGGTGGCGAACCCGCACGTTCTGCCGGCAACTACCTCAAACCCACGCTCTTTGTGGGGACGAACGAGATGCGTATCGCCAAAGAGGAGATCTTCGGGCCGGTCTTGGTGGCGATTCCCTTCAAGGACGAGGCGGAGGCGCTCAGGCTTGCGAACGATACCACCTACGGCCTGGCCGCTTACGTCTGGACCAAGGATGTGGCCCGGGCGCACCGCTTGGCCCACCGCCTCGAGGCGGGCATGGTCTGGATCAACTCCCACAACGTCCGTCATCTACCCACGCCGTTTGGCGGCATGAAGCAGTCGGGGATCGGCCGTGAAGGGGGCCATTACAGCTTCGAGTTCTACACCGAACTCAAAAACGTCATGGTGCCCCTCAAAGAACACCCGATCCCCCGGTTTGGGAAGAGGGAGGAAGGCTGATGGCACGGACTGGAGCGGAGTATATCGAGGCTTTGAAGGAAAATCCCCCCAACCTCTGGCTTCGAGGGGAGAAGGTTGAAGACCCCACCTCACATCCCGCCTTCCGGGGCGTGGTGCACACCATGGCCCGTCTCTATGACATGCAGCACGATCCCGCTTACAAAGACGTTCTGACCTACCCCTCGCCCAAGACCGGCAAGCCGGTGGGAATGAGCTTTCGTGAATCGCACGGCAGGGAAGACCTGAGAAAACGGGCCGCCGCCTACAAAGCCTGGGCTGACTCCACGCTGGGATTGATGGGGCGGACCCCCGATTACTTAAACGCTGCGCTCACCGCCTACGCCCAGGCTGCCGACTTCTTTGCTCAGGGCGATCCCCGCTTTGGTGAGAACGTCCGGGCTTACTACGAGTACGTGCGGGAGAATGACCTTTGCACCACCCACGCCCTGACCAATCCCCAGGTCAACCGGGCAGCGAGCACCGCAAAACAACCCGATCCTTATATCCCGGTCGGAGTGGTCCGGGAAACCCGGGAAGGGGTGATCGTTCGCGGAGCACGAATGCTCGCTACCCTACCGGTTGCGGATGAAATCCTGGTGTTTCCCTCGACCCTTTTGAAGGCCGAGCCGGGGGCGGAGCGCTACGCGCTCGCCTTCGCCATACCCACGAGCACGCCCGGCCTCCACTTCGTCTGCCGCGAACCGCTGGCCGGAGACTCGGCTTTTGATCATCCCGCCGCTTCACGTTTTGAGGAGATGGACGCGCTGGTCATCTTCGACGACGTGCTCGTGCCCTGGGAGCGGGTCTTTATTTTGGGCTCCGTTGAGCTCACCAACCAGGCCTATGCCGAGACCGGAGCGTTGATGCACATGGCCCACCAGGTGGTGGTCCACAAGGTCGCGAAGACCGAGGCGTTCCTGGGGCTGGTCAGCCTGATCGCCGAGGGGATCGGGGCCGATGCTTTTGGGCACGTAAGGGAGAAGATCGCCGAGATCATCGTCTACCTCGAGGCGATGCGAAGCTTTTGGACCGCCGCCGAGGAGAAGGGGCGCGAGAACGCATATGGCGTGTTTAACCCCGACCGTGCCGCCCTCGACGGGGCGCGGAACCTCTACCCCCGTCTTTACCCCCGCATTCGGGAGATCGTCGAGCTGATCGGCGCCGGGGGCATGATCCTCATTCCTTCGGAGAAAGACCTCGAGGGCCCCCTGGCCCCCTTTATGGAGAAATTCATGCAGGGGCGGCGGCTCCCGGCTCGTGAGAAGACGCAGCTTTTCCGCCTCGCCTGGGACATGACCCTATCGGGGTTCGGGGCCCGTCAGGAACTCTACGAGCGCTTTTTCTTCGGCGATCCGGTGCGCATGCACCAGACCCTTTTCGAGGTTTACGATCGCGAGCCCTACCGGGAACGGATCAAAAAGTTCCTCGGTTGGAAGAAGCCGGAGGAGGCCAGGGTTTAGGGAGGCAGCATGGGACCCAATGTGATTCGTATCGGCCAGATAGCCCTTTACGTCACCGATCTCGAGGCCTCGAGGGCCTTTTACGAGGGATTGCTCGGGTTCGTGGTGGTGCACGAGGCGCCCGGTGTCCTCTACCTCCGGGGCTATGAGGAGCGGGCCTGGAGCTTGAAGCTTGAGGAAGCCGAGGCCCCGGGGCTGAAGTGGATCGGTTACAAGGTCGGGGCAGAGACGGAACTCGACCGGGCCCTGGCCTTCGCCCAGGCCGAGGGGCTTTTGGTGCGGGAAGAGGAAGAGTTCGAGCGACCGCGGATGGTTCGGATTCAGGATCCCCTGGGCTTTCCCGTGGTCTTTTACTTCCAGGAGCAAAAACACGAACGGCTCCTCCAGGCCTACCACAAACACCGGGGGCCAGGGATCCAGCGCATCGACCACGCCAACGTCTTTACCCCCAAGGTCGAGGAAGCGCTGGCGTTTTACCGGGAAAAGCTCGGTTTCCGCCTCACCGAATACACCGAAGACGACGAAGGACGGCTATGGGCTGCCTGGACGCATCGCAAAGGAAACGTCCACGACCTCGCTTTTACCAATGGCGAGGGGCCAAGACTCCATCACTTCGCCTACTGGCTCCCGGATCCGATGAGCGTGATTCGCGCCGCCGACATCCTGGCCGGTGCGATGGCGACCGACCGCATCGAGCGAGGGCCGGGACGCCATGGCATCTCCAACGCGATGTTCATTTACCTGCGTGACCCCGACGGACACCGGATCGAGCTCTACACCTCCGACTATCTCACCGTTGATCCCGATCTGGAACCGATCCGATGGCACGTTAACGACCCCCGGCGGCAGACGCTCTGGGGGCACAGGACGCCAAAGAGCTGGTTCCTCGAGGGGAGCCGGGTCGAGGCCTTCGAGGGAGGCTGGGTGCCACTGGCCAGACCGTCGCTCGAAGGTATTCCCGAGCACGTGCTATGAGCGAGATCCGGAGTGTTGGCATTGCCGGAGCCGGAACGATGGGCCGGGGGATCGCCGAGACCGTGGCCGTGGCCGGCTACGAGGTGTACCTTTACGATCCTTTCCCTCAGGCTCTGACGGCCGGGATCGAGAAAATTCGGGCCTCGCTGGAGCGGGCCCGGGAGAGAGGACGCCTTGCTGAGGAAGTCGGGGCGGTGTTGGCGCGGATCCACCCCGTGGCAGACCTTCTCGCCTTGGCCGAGACCGATTTGCTAATCGAGGCTGCCCCGGAGGAGCTTGAGACGAAGCGGGAAATTTTCAAACAAATCGGCGGGAAAAACACCGATCTTATCCTCGCCAGCAACACCTCGACGCTCTCGATTACCGCCATAGCGGCTCCGGTACCACGACCCGAGCGGGTGCTCGGGATGCACTTTTTCAACCCGGTGCCGCGGATGCAGCTGGTCGAGGTCATCCCAGGGAGGCTGACCGAGGGCACGACCGTTGAGGCCGCGCTCGGCTTCGTAAAGCGCTTGGGGAAGGCGCCCGTGCTGGCCAAGGATACGCCGGGGTTCGTCGTGAACCGGGTGGCCAGGCCGTACTACGGCGAAGCCCTGGTCCTGGCTGGGCTCGGGGTAGAGGTGGAGGCCATCGACCGGATCATGGAGGGGCTTGGATTCCCCATGGGGCCGTTCACCCTGATGGACTTCATCGGTCTCGACGTCAACTTCGCGGCGGCAAAAAGCGTATGGGATGCCTATTTCCACCATCCTCGCTACCGCCCCCACCCTTTGCAGGCGCAAATGGTGGCGGCGGGGTACCTCGGTAGAAAGAGTGGGCGCGGCTTTTACGTCTACCCCCGGGAGCGGAAGGCGCCTCCCGCGCCCGGGCCTGGCAGGCCAATGCGGGCGCGGGTTCTGGGGCAAGGACCTCTGGCCCGGGCACTCGCCGAGCGTCTGGGAGACGCTGGCTCCCCCCAGGTGGTCGTGGATGTACGGGTGGCCCTCAGCGAAAAGACCTACCCCGTGGATTTGCCGCCGGGGCTTCCCGTACTGACCCTGACCTGGGGGCATTCGGCGACCCTCGCCCGGGCCCGCTACACCCAGGCTTCGGAGGTGGTGGGGTTTTCGCTCGTTCCTCCCCTCGAGCCCGGCCGTCTGGTTGAGCTGTCGGTTCCCCTGGGCGAGACCGTTCCTGACTGGGCTAAGGACTTCTTCGCGGCGCTCGGGTATGCCTCGGAGGTGATCCCGGATCAGGCGGGCGGGGTCGGGTTCCGAATTCTCGCCATGCTGGTGAACGAGGCTGCGAGCGCTCTTGCCGAGGGTGTGGGTGATGAAGAAGGCATTGACCGGGCCATGCGGCTCGGTACCCGCTACCCCCGCGGGCCCCTGGCTTGGGCTCGTGATATGGGGCTACCCCAGCTCCTCGCCGGGTTGGAAGGGCTCTTTGCCGAGCTCGGCGAGGACCGCTATCGGCCCGACCCGCTGCTTAAAAAAGCGGCAGCGGTGGGTAAGTGGAGGTGAGGGAGATGAGAAAGGCGATATTTCTAGGGTTTCTTGGGATGCTCTTGGGGCTGGCCTGGGCCCAGGGCGAGATCCGAATCGGGGTCACGCTCTCCACGACCGGTCCGGCGGCCTCGCTCGGTATTCCGGAGAAAAACACGCTCCTGATGATCGAGGAGACCCTCAGAGGGCGTCTGGGTGGAGTGCCCGTTCGGTTCATCATCCTCGATGACGGCACCGACCCGACAGGCGCGGTCAAGAACACAAAAAAGCTCATCCAGGAGGATCGGGTCCACCTGATCATCGGCGGCACCACTTCCCCCAACTCGCTGGCGATGATCGATCCGGTCGCCGAGGCGGGTCTTCCATTCATCTCACTGGCGGCGGCCAAGGCGATTATCTCGCCGGTGGATGAAAAGCGTCGCTGGGTCTTCAAGGTGCCCCAGACCGATGAGCTCATGGCCCGGGCGGTGGTGAAGGATATGGTTGACCGCGGCTTTAAGACCGTGGCGTACCTCGGTTTCAACACCGCCTACGGTGAAGGCTGGGCGCGGGAGTTCGAAAGGGCCGCGAAGGCCTCCGGACTCAAGATCGTGGCCAGCGAGCGGTATTCGCCCAAGGACACCTCGGTCACGGGGCAGGTACTGAAGATTCTCAGCCGGCGCCCCGACGCGGTGCTGATCGGGGCCGCGGGGACCCCGGCGGTGCTGCCTCAGCGCACCCTGGTTGAAAAGGGCTACAGGGGTCAGATTTACCAAACGCACGGGGTGGCCAATCCCGCCTTTTTGAAGGTCGGTGGGAAGTACGTCGAAGGAACCCTTCTGCCCGCCGGGCCCATCCTGGTGGCGGCTCAGCTACCGAACGACTTCCCATCCAAACGGACCGCGCTCGCCTACATCGCCGCGTATGAAGCGAAATACGGCGTGGGAAGCTTCTCGACCTTTGGCGGTCACGCTTTCGATGCCTGGCAGGTGGCAAAAGCCGCGATCCTGCGAGCACTGAAAAAGGCCAGTCCCGACGACCTGGCTGCTTTCCGCAAGGCACTCCGTGACGAGATTGAGGCCACCCAGGGCGTGGTCGGTGTACACGGCGTCTTCAACATGAGCCCGGACGACCACCTCGGTCTCAAGTTTGAGGACGCGGCGGTGATGGTCGAGATCCAAAGCGGGAAGTGGAAGCTGGTGCGCACCTTCCGCTAGGGGACGGATGGGCATGGACCCCCTGATCTTCGGCTACCTTTTCACCGACGGCGCCTTGAACGGGGCCCTTTACGCCCTGGTGGCCCTCGGCCTGGTTCTGGTGTTCGCCGTCACCCGCGTGATCCTCATCCCGATGGGGGAGTGGGTGGTGTACGCGCCTTTGACCCAGGCGCTCTTTTTAGAGGGGAAGCTGCCGGGGACGGTCTGGCTTTCCGTGGCCTTGCTCCTCGCATGGGCGTTTCTCGACCGAAAGAAGCCCCGCACGCTCGGGCTTTTGCTCCTCGCAGTGACCTTGGTCATGGCGGCGGGTTATCTGGGCGCCCGCGTCCCTTCGCTTTCTTGGGTCTTGGCGTTCGCGGTGGTCCTGCCCATCGGTCCAGCGAGCTACCGGCTCTTTTTCGAGCCTTTACCCCAAGGTACGGTGCTGGTGTATTTGATCCTCGCGGTCGGGCTCCACTTCGTTTACCAGGGGCTGGGCCTCGTGTTCTTCGGGCCCGAGCAGTTCGCAACGCCCGCCCTGTGGTCGGGGCAGGCGTTCGTTTTCGGGATTCCTGTGCCCTGGCAGGGCGTTCTCCAGGTTTTGGCCGCCCTTTTCCTGGTAGCGCTGCTCTACCTCTTTTTCCGAACGCTCTACGGAAAGGCGCTCCGGGCGGCGGCGGCGAACCGCATCGGGGCCAGACTCTCCGGAATCGGGGTGCGGGAGGCGGGAAGGGTGGCGTTTTTCCTGGCCGGTGCCGTTGGTGCCCTGGCGGGAATGCTCTCTGCCCCCCTGACCAACGCGAGCTACGAGATGGGATTTCTCCTGGGGTTGAAGGGTTTCGTGGCCGCGATTCTGGGTGGACTCTCGAGCTACCCCCTGGCGGCGCTCGGTGGCTTCTTGGTGGGGCTCCTCGAGTCGGTGAGCTCGTTTTACGCCAGCGCGTTTAAGGAAGCCATCGTCTTTGCCCTCTTGCTGCCCGTGCTCGCCTATCTCAGCCTTGGGGCGCTGGAACTTGGGGAGGAAGAGTGATGGTCTGGGTGTTTGGGCTCGTCCTCGCGTTGCTCCCATGGGTGCTGCCGCCCTTCTATCAGACGCTTTTCGATTTCGCGGCCATCGCTTCCCTGGTCGTGATGGGGCTTTATTTGCTCACGGGGCTTGCGGGGCTCACCAGCTTTGGCCAGGCGGCATTCATGGGCGTAGGGGGGTATACGAGTGCGCTCCTTGCCCTGCGCTACGGGGTGAGTCCGTGGCTTGGGCTCGTTGCTGGAATGGTTGCCACCGGGTTCCTGGCTTGGGGACTCGGGCTCCTCACGGTGCGTTTGAAGGGCCACTACTTGCCGCTCGCGACCATCGCCTGGCAGGTCGCGATCTTCATCGTGATGGGGAGCTGGGTGGCGCTCACCGGTGGACGGACCGGACTCGCTGACTTGCCCCCGGTTTCGGCACTTGGCTTTGAGCTCAAAACGCCGGCAAGTTTCTTCTACCTGGCCTGGGGCACGGCGCTCCTTTTCGCCTGGATGCTCGCCAATTTGGTGAGAAGTCGTACCGGTCGTATGGTCCGTGCACTCAGGGGAGATGCGGTGGCTGCGGCGTCTTTCGGGGCCTATCCCCCGGCGCTCAAGCTTTCGGTCTTCATCCTGGCGGCGCTCGGCGCCGGCGTCGCAGGCTGGCTCTATGCCCACTTCGTTCGCTTCGTCAACCCCAGCCCCTTTGGCCTCGAGGCCTCGATCAAGTACCTGATCATGGCCGTGGTTGGCGGCGTGCAGTCGCTCTCCGGGGCGTTTATGGGCGCTGTGCTCATCACCGGCCTTGAGCCCTGGCTCCAGGACCTCCTGCCAATGCTCTTTGGCAAGACCGGAAATTACGAGGTCATCGCCTACGGTCTGATCCTGATCCTCATCCTGCACCGGGCGCCCAAAGGGCTCTGGCCCTGGGTCGAGCGGCGGTTGCCGAAGACCCGGACGCCTCTGCCTGCAGGTGAGGGACTGCCCCGTCCGCTGCGTAACGGCGGGGAGGTGGTGCTGGCACTGGAAGGCTTGCGGAAGAGCTTCGGTGGCCTCCTCGCCGTAAACGATCTTTCCTTCGAGGTGAGGCGGGGCGAGATCGTGGCGCTTATCGGCCCTAACGGAGCCGGCAAGTCGACCACTTTCAACCTGATCGCTGGGGTTTTGAAGCCTGACGGGGGGCGCATCGTTTACTGCGGTACCGACATCACCGGTCGCTACCCCTTCGAGACGGTTCGGATGGGTCTCGTGCGCACCTTTCAGCACCCCCACCTCTTCCCTGAGATGACGGTTTTGGAAAACGCGGCTCTCGGCACCTATCCCCGGACCCGTGCCGGGATGCTGGCCTCGATGTTCAGGCTCGATCGGGCCGAAGAGGCCCGGGCGCTTTCGGAGGCGTACCAGGCACTTTTGCGTGTGGGGTTGGGTGAACTTGCGATGGAGAAGGCGGAAACGCTCGCGCTCGGACAGCAGCGTCTGCTCGAGGTGGCGCGTGCGCTCGCGGCCGCGCCCGAACTTCTCCTGCTCGATGAGCCGGCCGCCGGACTCAGGGCCGGCGAAAAACGGGCGCTCGCTTCCCTCATTCGGAGTTTGCGCGACGAGGGCATGACGATTTTGCTCGTTGACCACGACATGGAGTTCGTCATGAATCTCGTGGATCGGGTCGTCGTGATGCACTACGGGGAAAAGATCGCTGAAGGAACACCGGTTGAGGTGCAACGGCATCCGGCCGTGATCGAAGCCTACCTGGGGGGAGCGGCTTAATGCTCACGGTGCGTGACCTCACCGTCCGTTATGGTTCCGCCGTTGCGGTGGATGGGATTTCCTTTTCCATCGAGGCGGGCGAGGTCGTCACCCTTATCGGTCCCAATGGAGCAGGCAAGACCAGCACCCTGCTCGCGCTCATGGGTCTGGTGGAGGCCGAAGGTGAGGTGCGCGATCGGGCAGGACTGCTGAACGGCCTCGAGGCCGAGGCCCGGGTCGCTCGCGGGCTCGTGCTGGTGCACGAGCGTCGCCACCTGTTCGGCGAGATGAGTGTTGAAGATAACCTTCTCCTCGGCGCGTTTTCCCGTTACCAGCGAGGCGAGCGCAACCTGAGGGAGGACCTTGAGCACGTTTATGCCCTTTTCCCCCGCCTCGCCGAGCGGCGACGTCAGCTCGCCGCCACCATGTCGGGCGGCGAGCAGCAAATGCTCGCCATCGGCCGCGCGTTGATGGCCCGCCCCAGGCTTTTGATGCTCGACGAGCCTTCCCTGGGCCTTGCGCCGCTCATCGTTCAGGAGATCTTCCGGACACTCGCCCAGCTGAAAGAGGAAGGAACGACGTTGTTGCTGGTCGAGCAGAATGCCCGCGCTGCCCTCGCGCTTGCTGACCGGGCGTATGTCCTCGAGGCCGGACGCATCGTTCTCGAAGGGGCGGCGGGAGATTTGCAGAAAGATCGGCGGGTTATCGAGCACTACTTGGGGGTGCATGAGAGTGGCTGACGCGTTCATGGAGCTCTTGGGCATCGAGGTGGTGTCGGTGACGCCAGAGGCGGTGCGGCTGAAGACTGTGGTCCGTTCTGACCACCTCAACCTCCATGGCACGGCTCACGGCGGCTTTGTCTACACCTTGGCCGACGCCGCTTTCGCCCTGGTCTCCAATGTTCGGGAACATGCGGTGGCGATTAGCACGCGCATCGATTATTTCCGCCCGCTGGTTCCTGGTGATGAGGTCATGGCGGTTGCTCGCCCGATCAACGTGGGCAAGCGGCTGGCCACCTACGTGGTCGATGTCTTTTGTGGGGATCGGCGGGTGGCCCATTTCGTCGGCACCGTTTTTCACCTGGAGGGGTGATGAGGGAAGCGTGGATCATCGAGGCTGTACGTACGCCAATCGGACGTTACGGCGGGGCCCTGGCCCAGGTGCGCCCCGACGACCTGGGGGCGCTGGTTCTGGAGGCGCTCATGACACGGGCGGGGGTACCGAAGGACGAGGTCGAGGACGTGATTTTGGGTTGCGCCAACCAAGCCGGAGAGGATAACCGCAACGTCGCTCGCATGAGCCTGCTTCTCGCCGGATTCCCGGTTCAGGTGGCGGGGGTAACGGTGAACCGGCTCTGTGGCTCCGGGTTGGAAGCGGTGGCCCAGGCGGCCCGGGCGGTGATGCTGGGTGAGGCCGAGGTCTACGTAGGCGGTGGGGTGGAGTCGATGAGCCGGGCCCCTTGGGCGGTTCCGAAGCCGGAGATGGGCTATGCCCGCGGGAACAACCCGATGTACGACACTGCCCTGGGCTGGCGCTTCGTCAACCCCAGGATGGCCGAGCGTTACGGCACCGAGTCGATGGGCGAGACGGCGGAAAACCTGGCGGAGATGTACGGGATTGCCCGAGAGGCCCAGGACCGCTTCGCCTACCTTTCTCATCAAAAGGCCTTAAAGGCGATCCGCGAGGGTAGGTTTCGCGAAGAGATCGTCCCGGTCGAAGTGCGGAAAAAACGAGAGGTCGTCCTCGTCGATACCGACGAGGGACCCCGGCCCGACACTTCGCTTGAAAAGCTCGCGAAGTTGCGTCCGGCTTTTCGCGAGGGCGGCACGGTGACCGCAGGGAACAGCTCTTCGCTCAACGACGGCGCGGCAGCACTGCTCGTTGTTTCTTCGGACTACGCAGAGGCCCACGGGCTCAAACCCTTGGCCAGGGTGAGGAGCATCGCCGTTGCCGGCGTGCCGCCGAGAATCATGGGGATCGGTCCCGTCCCGGCGACGGAGAAGGCGTTGGAGCGCGCCGGGCTCAATCTGAACGACATCGGTCTGATCGAACTCAACGAGGCTTTCGCAGCCCAGAGTCTTGCGGTGCTCCGGGAGTGGGGGCTTGAGATGGAAGACCCACGCCTGAACCCAAATGGTGGCGCCATCGCCATCGGCCACCCTCTGGGGTGTTCCGGGGCGCGCATCCTAACCACGTTGCTCCACGAGATGAAACGCCGCCCGGAGGTGGAATTCGGCCTGGCCACCATGTGCATCGGCGTGGGCCAGGGGATCGCCATGGTGGTCGAGCGCGTTTGAGGTCTGGTCCGGTGGCCTTCGGCAAATGGCCTCGCGTCGGTTTGGGCGGTGCGGGGCTCTTGGGAGAGGAGGGAGAGAGAACAGATGTATAACCCCGAGATCGAGACCATGCCCAGGGATAAATTGAGGAAGCTGCAAGAGGCGCGGCTCAAAAACATTTTGAGCTACGTCTACGAGCGGGTGCCCTTTTACCGGGAAAGACTCGATGGGGTCGGCTTGAATCCGGAGAATGCGCGTCTTGAGGAGCTACCCAGACTTCCCTTTACCAAAAAGCAGGATTTGCGCGATCACTACCCCTTCGGACTGTTCGCCGTACCCCGGGAGGCGGTGGTTCGGGTCCATGCTTCCTCGGGGACGACCGGCAAGCCTACTGTTGTCGGCTACACGAGACGGGATATTGAGATCTTTGCCGAGGTCAATGCCCGCTCGCTGGCAGCGGCCGGCGCCAGGCCGGGGATGATGCTGCACAACGCCTACGGCTATGGCCTTTTTACCGGTGGTCTTGGGGTGCACTACGGTGGTGAGAAGCTGGGGTTAACCGTGGTGCCGGTCTCCGGTGGGATGACCGAACGGCAGATCACCCTGATCACGGACTTCCGGCCCGATGTGATCACCGCCACCCCTTCCTACCTCCAGACCCTGGCCGAGGTATTTCGCAGCCGTGGCGTGGCATCCGACGAGATTTCGCTCAAGATCGCCATTCCCGGCGCCGAGCCCTGGACAGAGGCCATCCGTCAGGACATCGAACAGGGCCTCGGCGTTAAGGCCATGAACATCTACGGTCTTTCCGAAATCATCGGTCCGGGCGTGAGCCAGGAGTGCCTCGAGGCCCAGGACGGGAGCCACATCTGGGAAGACCATTTCCTCCCGGAAATTGTCGACCCCGAGACCGGGGAAGTGCTGCCTGAGGGCAAGGAAGGGGTTTTGGTCCTAACCACACTCACCAAGGAGGCGCTGCCGCTGCTGCGGTACTGGACCGGTGACATCACCTACCTCACCTACGAACCCTGTGTCTGTGGTCGTACCCATGTGCGCATGGGGCCCATCAAGGGCCGGACCGATGACATGCTGATCATCCGCGGGGTTAACGTCTATCCCACCCAGGTTGAGGCCGTTTTGGAGACGATTCCCGAGGTCGCGCCCCATTACCAGCTGGTGGTGCGTCGGGAAGGCACCCTCGATGAGATCACGGTCAGGGTCGAGCTTTCCGAGCCGGTCTTTCGGGAGGTTACCTATGAGGTGCTCTCCGACGAGGTGGTCGAAGCCGACCACCTGTTGCGCCGCATCCGCGAGACGATCCGCCAGAAAATCAAGGACACCATCGGCGTGAGCATGAAGGTTGAGCTCCTGGCTCCGGGCGAGGCGCCGAGGAGTGCTGGAGGCAAGCTCCGCCGGGTCGTCGACGAGAGGAAGCTCCCGGCATGAAACCGATCCCCGAGGGTTACGAGGCCGTGTTCGAGACCACCGTCACCCCCGAGATGACCGTCGATTTCGAGGAGCTCGGCCGGGTGCACCCGGTTTATGCCACCTACTGGATGGCCAAGCACATGGAGCTGGCCTCACGCAAGGTCATCTTGCCTTTCTTAGAGGAGGGCGAGGATGGCATTGGGTTCGAGGTCCGGGTCCGTCACCGGGCACCAGCGCTGCCGGGAATGCGGATTCGCGCCCTTGCCCGTCACCTCCGTACCGAGGGCAACCGGGTCCTGGCGGAGTGCGTGGTGGAAACCGAGCTTGGCGACCGGATCGGCGAAGGGGAGACCGTTCAGGTCATCCTCCCGAAAGCGAAGATTCAGGCGATCTTCGACCGGGTTCGGGAACGTTTTGAGGAGGTGGGTCGTGGCCGGGGAACTGCTTCTTAGCCGGCCCCGAGCAGGGGTGGCGCTTCTGACGCTGAACCGACCGGAAAAGCTCAATGCACTTTCCGATGCTTTGCTCACCCAAATCGCCGGTGCGCTCGCCGAGCTCGAGGGCGATGGGGATGTACGGGTGGCGGTGATCACCGGTAACGAGCAGGCCTTTGCCGCCGGGGCTGACCTCGAGGGCTTCCTCAACTCGGATGCGGTCAGCCTGGCTGAGGGGGCCCGAACCCGGGCCTGGGGGCGTATCCGCGCTTTCCCCAAGCCTCTCATAGCCGCGGTTGAGGGGTATTGCCTGGGTGGGGGGTTCGAACTCGCGCTCTCCGCGGATCTGATCGTTGCCGGAGCCGGCGCCCGTTTCGGGCAGCCGGAAGTGAACCTCGGACTGATGCCCGGAGCCGGGGGTACCCAGCGTTTGGTCAGGTTGCTCGGTCACGTCCGGGCAATGGAGATTTTGCTCGATGAAAGCCGGCTCGAGGCCGAGGAAGCCAGGCGCCTTGGCGTCGTGAACCGGGTCGTTCCTCGGGGCGCGGCCCTGGCGGAGGCCCTCGATCTGGCGGAGCGCATCGCGAAGAAGCCTTCACTCGCCGTGCGGTTTATCAAGGCGGCGGCCCGTCAGGCCGCCGAGGTCGGGCTTTCCGAGGGCCTCGCCTACGAGCAGAGGAGCTTTTTGGTCCTCTTTGAGAGCCGGGATGCCCGTGAACGGATCCAGGCCTTTTTGGAAAAGCGCAGCCAGGGTTGAAAGGGGGGAGGCATGCTGAGGCAGGAAAACCGCGACGGGTTGCTGGTACTCACCCTTGCCCGGCCGCAAAGGCTTAACGCACTGACGCCCGAGCTGCTTCGCGAACTCCGGGATGCCCTCCGGGGTGCGGCGCGGAGCGACGGGGTCCGGGCGGTTATGCTCACCGGCGAGGGCCGTGCCTTCTCAGCCGGGCAGGACTTGAGGGCGGTTCCCGAAGATCGCGATTACAGTCGGGTGCTTGCCGACTACATCCCGGTGATCGAGGCGCTCCATGCCCTGGAAAAACCCACGGTGGCCGCGGTGAACGGCGTGGCCGCTGGAGCGGGAATGAGTCTGGCCCTTGCTTGCGACCTCAGGGTCATGGCGGAGAGCGCCTTCTTCCAGACCGCATTCGCTGGCATCGGTCTGGTACCGGATGCGGGGATGAGCTACTTCCTGACCAGGTTGGTCGGCCTGAGCCGGGCCCTCGATTGGTGTTATCGTTCGCCAAGGATCGGACCGGAGGAAGCCAAGGCCGCCGGACTTGTGAGCGCGGTCTTTCCCGACGATGCCTTTTTTCAAGGCGCTCTCGATTTTGCCCGGCCCCTGGCCAGCGGTCCCACCCGGGCGTTCGCGCTCACCAAGCGTGCCCTGTGGCGGAACCTGGATGCCGAGCTCCCCGAGGCCTTGCGCTACGAGGCAAGGAATCAAGCGCTGGCTGGCGCGACCGAGGATCATGCCGAGGGGCTTTCGGCCTTCCGGGAGAAGCGTTCGCCGAGGTTTCGGGGGCGGTGAAGGGTGCGCGGCGTTGCATTTCAACCAAACAATCGTTTGTTAGTATGCCCGCAAATGGGCAGAATCGAGGAAATATTGAACGCTGCTGGACGACTCTTCTCTGAACGCGGTTACCATGCCACCAGCGTGCGCGAGATCGCGCGCCAGCTGGATTTGCAAGGGGGAAGTCTCTACGCCCACATCGTCTCCAAGGAGGAAATTCTCTTTCAGATCGTCGAGCGGGCCGCCGAGCGTTTTGAGCGAGTGGTCCGAACGCTGCCAGAGGGGCGCCCGCGCGAGAAGGTTTGCGCCTTCGTACAGGGTCATCTCCGCGTCATCGTCGAAGAACTCCCCTATGCGACCGTGTTCTTCCATGAGTGGAAGTTCCTGTCTGAACCCTACAAGACCCGGATTCGAGAGCTGAGGGACCGCTATGAAGGGGCGCTCAGGGCCCTGATCGAAGAAGGGGTTCGACAGGGGGACTTCCGGGTCGAGGATCCCGACCTCGCGACCAAGTTCGTGCTCGGCGCCCTCAACTGGACCTACCAGTGGTATTCCCCCTCCGGCCGGCTCGGCCCCGAGGCGCTCGGTCGGGGGTTTTGCAGCTTTGTGCTCGGGGCGTTGGGAGGTGAGGGATGAAGTACCGCTACACGGTGGTGGAGACGTTGGCGCTGAAGCCCGGGGCCAGCGCCTCCCGGTTCGCCAGGGCTTATCAGGAACTGTCGACGCTGGACGGGCTGGCTCAGGAATACGGGGTTAGCCCAACCACAGAGAACAAGGTGTTGCGATCGCTTACCGACCCGCGCAAGGTCAAGCTCGTCTACCGGGCCGAGGACATGGAGATGCTCTGGCAGTTCTACAAGGACGCCACGGTGCATGAAGCCATCCGCCGGGTCTTCGAGCAATACGTAGATCCGGAGAACGTGACGCTGGAGTACTGGGAAGAGCTTTAGAAGAGGGAGGGATTGACATGACTTACGAGGCGCGGGTGGAGTCGTTCAAAAAGCGAATCAGCGAAGGATACCGGGTCGAGGCCACCGATTGGATGCCTGACGAGTACAGGGCGCGGCTCGTCAAGTTCATCGAGATGCACGCGAATTCTGAACTCATGGGTGCCCTGCCCGAACGAGATTGGATTTTGAGGGCACCGAGCCTGCACCGCAAGCTTGCGGTCACGGCCAAGATCCAGGATGAGGTGGGCCACGCGCAGCTCCTTTACCGGTTGGTCGAAGATCTGGGTAAGCCAAGAGAGAAGATCTTCGATGATTTGGTGAACGGACGCACCAAGTTCCATAACGTCTTTCACTACCCCACCTTTTCCTGGGGCGACGTGGGCATCATCGCCTGGTTGGTGGACGGCGCGGCGGTGATCAGCCAGGGCGCGCTTCAGCGCTCGTCGTATGCCCCCTATGGCCGGACCATGCGTCGGATCTGCTGGGAGGAGGCGTTCCACCTAAAGCACGGTGAGGACATCGTGCTCACCGCCATGATGGGCACGGAGAAGCAAAAACGGTTGATGCAGGAGGCTCTCGAGCGCTGGTGGGAGCCCCTCATGATGTTCCACGGGCCGCCGACGCCTCCGGAGAAGGATAAGGACCTGGCTTGGCGGATCAAAACCAAACCCAACGAGCAGCTCCGCCAGGAGTTCCTCTCGACTTACGTGCGCAAGATTCGGGAAATCGGGCTTAAGATCCCCGATCCAAAACTCAAATATGACCGGGACAAGGACCGATGGGTGTACACAGAGCCCGATTGGGACAAGCTCTATGCCATCGTTTCCGGGAATGGGCCGGCGTCCAAGGAGCGCCTCTCGTTCCGGAGGCTCTCCTTGACGGAGACCGACTGGGTGCGCCGGGCGATTCTCGGTGAGCGGGCCGAGGTGGCCTGAGGAGGTCGCGATGCGTGTCTGGGAGATCTTTCGCCAGGAGCAGGAGGGTGAGGCCATGGTCCATGTGGGCTCGGTGGTGGCGCCGGATCGGGCACGGGCGCTCGAGTACGCGCGGGACACTTACTCCCGCCGCTATGAGGCTTACCGCTTGTGGATTGTGCCCCGTCAGGAGGTGATCGAGGTCAAGGACCTCGACTTCCTCCAACCGCCCATTGATCGGACCTACCGAATGGGAATTGCTTACCGGGGAACGGTGGAAAAGCGCCGGCAGATCAAGAAAATGTTTGAGGATTTGGCCAAGGAGGTCTACGGTGAATCCTGAACTCAAGGAAGCTTTCGCTCGTTACCTCCTGACCCTGGCCGACGACGAGATCGTGATCGGCTATCGCGATTCTGAGTGGACCGGGGTGGCACCGGTCATCGAGGAAGACGTGGCGTTTTCCTCGCTGGCCCAAGATGAAATCGGTCACGCCCGCCTCTACTACACCCTGGCCGGCAAGCTCCTGGGTCAGGATCCCGATCATCTCGCCTTGCTCAGGCCGAAGGAAAGGTACTACCATGCTCGTTTGCTCGAGGACCGCACCACGCCCAAGTACGACCCCTCTGGGAACCACCAGGGTGGTGGTGACTGGGCCCGGGCCATTGCCCGCCGTTTCCTCTACGATCTCTTCGATGACCTCCGCCTCGAAGGGTTGCTCACTTCCTCCGACGCCGAGCTCGCTGGCGCTGCCGAGAAGATTCGCCGTGAGGAGCGCTATCACCTTCGCCACGGCGAGGCCTGGTGGCGCACGCTGGCTGAAGGCTCGGTGGAGGCACGTGCCCGTCTCGAGGCCGCCCTCGAGGCGATGTGGCCGGACCTGATGGGGCTTTTTGAGCCGGTGCCGGGGGAGGCGATGCTGGTGGAGGCCGGCCTCATCGCCCGCACCAGCGATGCCCTGCTTGGGCCCTGGCTGGATCGGGTCTACCCCTACTTTGAGGCGTATGCTCTTCCCTTCCCGGGCGATCGGACTGCTCAGGGTTGGAAGCTCTCGGTGGAGGCCCGAACCGGTGGCCGGCAGGGCCAGCACGGTCCTGGCTGGGACGAGCTCTATGAGGAGATGACGATGGTCCGCAGGCTCGAACCGGAGGGAGCCTGGTGATGCAAAAGGTCAGTCCAGCCGAGGTCTGGGCCGCGCTCAAAGACCTGACCGATCCCGAGATCCCGACCCTGACGCTGGTGGATTTGGGGGTCATCCGGGACGTGGAGGTGGGGGAGAAGATCGTCGTTCACTTCACTCCCACCTTCCTCGGTTGCCCGGCGGTGGACCGGATGAGGCAGGACATCGAGGCAAGGCTCTCGGCTTTCGGCCCAGTCGAGGTTCGCCTGGATTACGCCCATCCCTGGACACCGGATCGTCTCACCCAAACCGGGAAGCTCATGCTCTCGCTCGCCGGGTTCGCCATCCCCGACGACCTCGGTGCCGAGGTCGAGCGGGAGGCGCCGGCGGCCTGCCCCAACTGCGGTTCCCGGGCTACGACGTTGATCAACCGCTTTGGGCCAACCGCGTGCCGAGCACTCGGGTATTGCAACGAGTGCCGGCAGCCGTTCGAGATTTTCAAGGTGGTCTAGGATGCGCTATCGCGAACTCAGGCTCGAGGGCCCACGGGAAGGGGTACTCGAGCTCGTCGTTGACGCTGGCAAAAAGAATGCCCTTTCCGAGATCGGCCATCGCGAACTTGCCTACGTCTGGCGTGAGCTTGAGGGCCGTTCCGACGTGCGGGTGGTTCTCCTGCGTGGTGAGGGGGAAGCCTTTTCCGCCGGCGGGGACTTCGCGCTGGTGGAACGGATGCGCGCCGACTGGCGCACGCGCACCCGGGTTTGGAAGGAAGCCCGGGACCTGGTCGCCAACCTGATCGAGTTCCCAAAACCGGTGGTCGCCGCCGTTCATGGTGCCGCCGCCGGTGCCGGGTTGGCCGCGGCGCTTCTCGCTGACGTGGTGGTGGTCGCGGAAGACGCGGTGCTCCTTGATGCGCATGTCCGGCTCGGTCTGGCCGCCGGCGACCACGCGGCGTTGGTCTGGCCTCTTCTCGTCGGCTTGAGCAAGGCCAAATACCACCTACTCCTGAACGAACCCCTTTCCGGTGAGGAAGCTGCCCGGATCGGGCTGGTGGCGAAGGCGGTCCCCGAGGCTGATTTGCTGGCCACTGCCCGTCGCATCGCCGTCCGGCTCGCCAGGTCGAGTCCGAGTGCGATTCAGTGGACGAAGCACGCCCTCAATGGCTGGCTGAGGATGGCGCTTCCGATCTTCGACACTTCGCTGGCGCTTGAATTTCTGGGCTTTACCGGGCCGGACCTCGAGGAGGGTCTGGCCTCCTTCCGGGAGCGCCGGGAGCCCCGCTTCGAGGGTGACCCCCCGTTTTAGGAGGCAACGCATGGAGGTTTTGGAGAGCTACTTAATGGGCGAATGGCAACGCGGTGCGGGGAAGGGGCGGGAAATCCGGGATGCCGCCACCGGTGAGCCCCTTGCCCGGGTGACCAGCGCCGGGCTACCCCTGGCAGAGGCCGTGGCCTATGGGCGCCGGGTTGGCGGCGAGAATCTTCGCGCCTTGGGCTTTAGGGAACGGGGCCGGATCCTCCGTGCCTTGGCCGGATACCTCTTGGAGCGGAAAGACGAGCTCTACCGACTTTCCTCCACCACGGGCGCCACGCCAAAGGACGCCTGGTACGACGTGGATGGCGGGATCGGGGTGCTCTTTTCTTATGCCAAGCTGGCGCGCCGGCTGCCCGAGGACAACATCCTCGCCGAAGACACCCCGATTCGTCTGAGCAAAGACGGTACTTTCCTCGGTTTGCATGTGCTCGTGCCCCGGGGTGGGATCACCGTTCAGATCAACGCCTTTAACTTCCCGGTATGGGGACTTTTGGAAAAGTTCGCGCCTGCCTTTCTCGCCGGGGTGCCTACGCTGGCCAAACCGGCGACAGCGAGCGCTCACGTTGCGGTTGCGCTCGTACGTCAGATGGTGGAATCGGGCTTGCTGCCGGAGGGGAGCCTGCAGGTTGTCGTCGGGGCGCTGGAGGGGGTTTTTGAGGTTCTCGATGACCGTGATTCCGTCTTTTTCACCGGTTCTCTGGCCACCGCCCATCGCCTCCGCAGGCATTCCGTGTTCCTCGAGAGGGGGGCGCGCTTCAACGCCGAGACGGATTCTTTAAACGCAGCCATCCTCGGAGAGCGGGCAACAGAGGAGGATGGGGCGATCTTTGCCCGTATGGTTGCCGAGGAGCTCTCGATTAAGGCGGGACAGCGTTGTACGGCAGTCCGCAGGGTGCTGGTCCCGAAGGAACGCCTGGAGGCGGTCCTCGAGGCGGTGGCCGGGGAACTCGGTCAGCATCGGATCGGCGACCCCCGTGATGATGAAACCACGCTCGGGCCGCTCGTTTCAGAGGCGCAGAAAGCCGAGGTTGAGCGCGCGGTGGCCAGCCTTACCGCTGGCGGCGCCCGGGTTGCCTGGCGTCATCCTGGGCGTTCCGATAGCGCGTTCTTCCCGCCCACCCTCCTGGTCTCCGACGGCGATACCCCTGAAGTTCACGAGGTCGAGCCCTTCGGGCCGGTGGCCACGTTCATCCCTTACCGGGACCGGGAAGAGGCGATCCGGATCGCCAACCGTGGAAACGGAAGTCTCGTGGTAACGGTGGCCACCTCCGACCCGGAAGAAGCGCGGGCTTTCTTCGGGGGGATGGCCCCGTATCATGGTCGGGTCCACTTTTTGAACCCTAGGGATGCGAAGAGCACCACGGGTCACGGCTCACCCCTTCCCCTGCTTAAGCACGGTGGTCCCGGTCGCGCTGGCGGTGGCGAGGAGCTCGGGGGATTGCTTTCGGTCAAGCACCATCTGATTCGGGTGGCCGTTCAGGGCGATCCCCAGACCCTCCAGGTTCTCTCCAGCGAGTACGTGCCAGGGGCCGAACGACCTGCCAAGACGCATCCTTTCCGGAAATACTTCGAGGAGCTGGAGATTGGTGAAAGTTACCTCACCCATCGCCGTACCGTAACCGAGGCCGATATTGCGGCCTTTGCCAATCTGTCGTGGGATCATTTTTACGCCCACACCGATGAACTGGCGGCCCGGGAAAGCTTTTTCGGTCGCCGGGTGGCCCACGGCTATTTCGTGCTCTCCGCGGCCGCCGGACTTTTCGTTGACCCGGCCCCGGGGCCGGTGCTCGCGAACTACGGTCTTGAGAACCTGCGTTTCCTCGAGCCGGTTGGGATCGGCGACACTATTCAAGCCCGCATCACGGTGAAAAAGAAGACCCCGCGTGATGAGAAGAGCGGGGTGGTGGCCTGGGACGTTGTGGTCACCAACCAGGAGGGGAAGTCCGTCGCTCGCTACACCATCCTCACCCTTGTGGCCCGGCGCGGCCAGGGTTGAAACGGTACCCAACCCCGGGAATGGCCGGCCACCGATCTCAATCGTGTGTCCGGTGGCCGGTAACCCTTCGTAAAAAGCCCGGTAGGGATTGTCGGAAGGATCCATACTGAGATCTTGCATGGATCTTGTCGAGCTGTAGCCTCCTTCTCAAAGCATAGGCCCCCGAGGTCAGGCTCCAGAAGTCGCTGAGGTAGATTTCGTGGTCACGTGTGTCGTCCCCACACTCCTTCTTTGGAATCGCGCACCGTCACCCAGTTGGCCGACCAGTCCAGGTACTCGGCCACGCGGTGCTTGAAAACCGGGGAGTAATGCAGGCCCGAGGGCGCGGGGAACAGGGCGATCACCGGTTCGTTTTCCTGCCCAATCTTTTGGCGGAGCATGCCGTTGACGGCCCAGGTGTATTGGGTGTAGTCGATCCAGTTAATGACGGGCAACACGGTCTTCTTCAGAGAAGCAAAGTCCAGATCACGCAAGATCTGCCCGTAAAGGGTATAGGGCAATCCGTTGTGGCTCAGCCAGCGGTTCCCGCCGTTGGGCAAGGTCATGACGCCGTTGATGAAGAACTTGGCGCCCATCGTCCGGCTGATCCAGGGCTGGTACACCTGTATCTGGCCCCATCCGGTGAGCTTAACCGGCCAGAAGGCGAAAGTGCGCAGTGTCTCTGCGCTTTTCGCCCCTTGCCCCCGGCTATGGTTACCGTGACGCCAGAAAGAGAGATCGTCTCAGGGGGCGGAGGGGATGAGCCCTTGGCCCAGGTACCAGCCCAGAAGGCGGACGCTCCCGGCTGTTGCTTTTGACCCGGGGCCTGATCGCCGCTGAAGTATCGTGAGGAAAAATGAAACCCTATATCTTCTTCGATATAGAAGCGACTTCCAACAGTGTTGATGACGCGCAGATACTGGAGATCGCAGCCATAAAGGAGGGCTCGCCTCCTTTCGTGGCCTATTTGCGGGTGGATCCTGCCCCTGACGAAGAGAGTGGGGTTTGGAACATCGTTGCCTTTTCCAAAGCCGAGTATGAGGCCCGCGCCAAAGACCCTGAGGAAGCCCTGCGGGACTTCTTAGACTACGTCGGAGACCGACCGCTGGCCGGGCACAACGTGCTTGCTTACGACCTTCCGGTCCTGCAAAGGGCGCTTGAGCGCTTCGGTCTCCCCCTGCTAAAAAACCGGGTTCTCGACACGCTGAGGCTGGCCCACCTCATCTTTCCTACGCCGGATGAGCGGCTCAATGGCTATGGGCTTTCCGATCTCTACCAGTACTTCACGGAAAGACTTCCGGAGCGGCCGCACGAGGCCCTATCTGATGTCGAGACCAACGTTGAGGTCGCGCGGTGCCTCCGGGAAAAAGCGCGTAACGTTCCCCAAGCCGTACGCCGTTTGTGGGCAGCGCTGAGCCTGGAGGAGGCCCGCTTTCTTGGAACAACCTCCCGGGAGGGCGAGGAGCTTCGTGACCTGCACGATGCACTCGGGCGCGACGCCGAAGTTGCCTGGGTCTACAGCGAGGGCGGGCCCTTTCCCAGGGTCTGGGAGAACCCTGACGCCTTCACCGGATTGCTTGGGGAGCGACGCGAATCCCAGATCAAGATGATGCAAAGTGTAGCGAAGGCTCTAGGTGAGGGCGAGGCCTTACTCATCGAGGCACCCACCGGAACGGGAAAAACTCGTGGTTACCTCTTTCCTGTTCTTGCGCTTCAAGCAAGGGATGGAGAAGAGGCGCCGCCGTACGTCATTGCCACACACACCAAGCTCCTTCAGGAGCAAGTCATGGCAGAGCTTCGTTCGATCGCCGCGAAGGACTACGCGGTGAGCGCGGTCAACTTGAAGACCGCCCGCGATTACCTCTGTCTGGATGCCCTGAAGGAAGCCTTTGAGGAAAGAGGCTCGCTCGACGGGGACGCCCGGGCTATGGTTGGGGTGCTCCTTCACTACGCCAGCCAAGGGGGGCACGACCTCGAGGCCCTCCCCGCATTCTGGCGGAGCCGGCCGGGTTTCCGCGAGATCCGCTACCGCGTCGAAGCGAACCCGCGCCGATGCGGCCGGGGGCTCGAACACCGACACTGCGCCTACACGCTGGTGAACGACCGCAAGAAGAGGGCCCGCATCTGGGTCACGAACCAGGCTTGGCTCTTAGCACACCAAACGGGGGAGGCGCGCGAAGAGGAAGAAGCCTGCTGCCGGCTGATTATCGACGAGGCGCACAACCTCGAGGGCCAGGCCACGGCCAGCTTCTCGCTGCAGATCGAGGGGGAGGAGCTCCTTGCCCGATTAAAGCGGCTCTACGACCCGGAAAAGAAAACCGGCCTTCTGCGAGATCGCAGCCGGCTGCAAAGGCTTTTGGGCGACGAGCCTGGGGAAGCGTTGCTCAAGTTCGCAGAAGAATTCCGCGTTGCGCTGATTTACGACCTCCTTCGGAAGTTGAAGCAATTAGGGCATGACCTGAGCATTTTCATCAAGCAGTACGGGCAGGGTGAGCCAAGGTACGGCGTGCGGTTGGACCTCGCTCCCTCGTTTAAGAACAAGAATGAATGGCCGCGCATCACCCAGTCCCTGGACGAGGTTCGCAGAGGGCTCAAGGAGCTCAAGACGCACCTGGAGCAGGTGGTTCCTCGAGATAGCCGCCTCCACTACCGCCTCGACCCGCTCTACGACGCGCTCGCCCGCTTCTCGCGGTTGAGCTGGATGGTCAGGGAGGCCGTGGAGGGACGCCTTGATGAGCGGGAGTGGGTGCTTGAGCTGGTGCTCACCGAATCCACCTGGGCGATCCTGGCTCAGCCCGTCGATTTGGTCAAGCACCTCAGCCCACTCTGGACAAAGGTGCAAGGCCCGGTCTTGACCAGCGCAACCCTGGATCTCGGCGATAACTTCACCTATATCAAGCGTGCCCTGGGCCTTAAAAACGCGAAGACCGAAAAGCTCCCCGGAAACCTGCCCTACGGACGGGCGCACCTCTTCGTTCCAGGTCACCTCCCCGAGTTCCGTGGTTCCCTGCAAAAGCGTTTTTTGAGCCTCTATCACGAGGAACTCGCTACCCTTTTGCCCCTCGCCAAGCGAAGCCTCACACTCTTCAACGCGACCGAGCGCATGGAGAAGCTGGGGATCGCATTGAAAAAACGACTGGAGGCAGACAATCAGCCGCTTTACTTTCCCCTGACCCGCAAGGAGCGGGAGGACGCTGCGCGCAAGATGCGGGCGCAACCCACCCATCCCGGGCACACGTTTGGTTCCCGGACCTTCATGGAAGGAATAGACCTACCCAACCTCAAGCTCGTGAACCTTGAGCGCATCCCCTTTCCCGTGCCTTCGCGCCTGCTCGAGGCCCGGGGGCGCTTGGCCGAAGAGGAGGGACTCGATCCCTGGCAGGACGTGTACCTCCCCAAAGCGATACTCTCCTTCGTCCAGGCCTTTGGCCGGCTGATCCGGGACAACCGTGAGGTGGCCGGCGATGGGGTGTTCATCCTTTGGGACAAGCGGCTCGTGAACGCCTTTTACCAGGAACGCTTTCTCGACGCCCTGCCGGAGGGGGTCAAGAAGCATTTTCCCAAGACCCGGGCCGAGTTCTACGACAAGCTCGCCGAGATCCTAAGGGTCGACCGCGGGCTTCTACCTAGCGAGGAGCTTTTTGATCGGGCGCTGAAAAAGCTTCGTGCCATCCGGGAAGGCGGGGGTAGCCCGCTCGATAAGGCGGTCGAGCTGGCACGGGGGTTCTGGGAAGGCGTGGACCTCGAGAAGGAGGCCGAACGCGAGGCGAAGCAGCGCCAGGCCATCGCGGCGGCGCTCGAGGGGAAGAACCTCTTCGTCTTCTTGCCCACCGGGTACGGCAAGAGCCTCACCTTCCAGCTCCCGGCGCTGGTCGAGGGCGGCCTCACGCTGGTGATCTCGCCGCTGAAAGCCCTGATGGCGGACCAAGTGTCCAAGCTCCAGGACCGGGGACTGCCGGCGGCCAAGGTGGATTCCTCGATGCCCGCCGCGGAGCGGGGTGCGGTGTTCGATGAGGTGCGCGCCGGACGCATCCACCTGCTCTACGTCAGTCCCGAGCGCGCCGTTCGCGATCAGGGTTTCCGCCGACTTCTGGAGGACATGCGAAGCGAGGGCCGTCTCAAGCGCTTCGTTTTCGACGAGGCGCACGCCATTTGGGAGTGGGGGCAGGGTTTTCGTCCAGACTATCTGCAGGCCACCACGTACTTGCGGGAGGTCTTCCCCGAAGTGCCGATCTCCGCCCTCACCGCGACCGCGGTGCCCGAGCTCAGGCGAGATCTCTACGAAATATTGAGGCTTGAAGAAGACGAGGTCGAGGTCGTGACGGCACATCCCGACCGGCCTGAGATCCGCTACTACACGAAAAGAACACGGGGTGAAGACGCGCCGCTTAAGAAACTTCAGGAACTTACCCAGCTTATCGAGCACCTGGAAAGTAAGGCGGGGAAGAACTCCAGCGTGATTGTCTATGTTGCCACGAAGCGGATGGCTGAGCGGCTGGCCTGGGCGCTCGGCCGGTTGGGTTACCGCGCCGAAGCTTATCACGCCGGGCTTTCGGATCTTCTTCGTAGCGAAGTGCAATCGCGATTCGAAAACGGGGAAACGCCGATCGTAGTGGCCACCAAGGCCTTTGGCATGGGCATTGACAAAGCCGATGTGCGTGCCGTCGTGCATTTCCAGCCGCCAGAGAATCTCGAGGCCTACCTCCAGGAGTCCGGTCGCGCCGGCCGGGATGGCCAGGAGGCCTACGCCTTGCTTTGCCACGCCGCGGGGGACTGGAAACTCCTCCAATGGATGGCGACCAACTGGTCCTACGACGAAAACCACGTGGACGGGCTCTTGGATCTGCTAGAAGAAGGCCCGTACTGGGGTTACACGGCGGAACTCTTGAAGGAGGTCAACCGCCTGGCGAACGAGGGTCGCGATGAAGAAAAACGCTGGGAGATCGGAGCCCTCGAGCTGAACCAGATCCTAAGCCGCGCCGCCGAGCACGGCGTGATCGAGTTTGACTTTCTTCCCGGGAAAGTGGCCTTGCTCGCGGAGGACTGCAAGGCGCTGGGAGGGCTTGGTCAGGTCCAGGGGGGACGTTGCGAGGTCGATTTAACCAAGCTCGACGGCCCCGAAGATGCGGATCGGATCGCCGGGGATCTCTATCGCGACTGGAAGAATGGCAGGATCAGGCTGCTCCGCTTTTACGAGCCCTCGATTCGCGTTGTCCTTAAAGACCGGAAAAAGGAGACGGTACTGCGTAGCTGGACGGAGGAACGGGCGAAAAAGGTTCAGGAACGCCTGGAGAAAGTTCAGGCCTATGCAAAAAGCCCGGGGTGCTTGCGCGGGTTCCTGCTTGAGTACCTCGGGGCTTCCGGGGTCGAGTGCTCCGGCTGTCTCTACCACGACGACGGTATGCCGCCGTGGCACCTGAGCTACGAGACGCCTCTGGACGTGATACAGAACGCCTATCAGCCTCGAGAAGTGGTCTTGGAGTTTTTGTCCTGGTTGCAGGACAGATGGGAAAGCTGGCAAGAAGAAGGAGACAAAAGGCCTTTTAACGGTTACGGGGCCACCCTCATTACGAAGACCCTGCTGGGGGAAGAATATTTTTGGGTGGGCAATGAAAGGCGCCGTCTTCGCTCGTGGTTGGTGCAGAGCCATTATTTCGGAAAGCTCGCCTTCGTCAAAAACAAGGAGATCCAGAGACTGCTCGATCGGTTAAGCGGGGAAGGGCTCGTAGAAAAGCGGCCCTACAAGAACGGAGCTGTATACCGAATCACGAATGCGGGTCGGGCGGAGCTTGAGCGACTGCGCAGGAGGGTGCGAGCGTGAACGCGTTCGAAAAGCAGATCGAAACGTGGATTGAGGAAAAGGATCTCTCCTCCATTCGTGCGGTTCTGGGTGGCTTTGAAAAAACCGGACAGCTGGCCCGATGCTACCGCAACCTGTTCCCGCCCCATCACCTGGAAGCGGTCCAGCTCGTGGGCGCGCCTTTGAAGAACCTGCCAGACGAGCGTGTACTCGATCGCCTCGAGGTCATCCTCAACAAGCGTTCCAAAGTGGTGCGAGCCCTCCTGCAAGCCTGGCTCGACACGTACCGGCCGCTTTTGGAGAGGCTGGCCGAGGGGGAATGGCCCTTTGATGGCCCACCGCCGCGTGCTCCCTGGTGGAAGGCCGCTGCTCAATTTTTAGAGGGCCGGGGCGTCCACCCTGAGTGGACCTGGTTTGGGCGCCTCGCAAAGTCAGGACTTCCTGAGACCGTGCCTCCACCGGCGAAGCCGAAGCAAAAGGACGGCAGGCTGGAGGCGTGCAGGAAGGCGCTAAGGAACCGCGAGGGGGAAATCAGGGCCCTAAAGAAGGCCCTGGCGGAGAAGATGACCGCCCTGAATGAAGCGGAGGCCCGATTTCAGCAGCTCCTAGCGACAAACGAAGAGGCGCTCAAAGGCGCTCGCCTCGAGGCCATGCAGCTCCGTCAGAAGCTTGAGGACTACAGCAGGCGGCTGGAAAAGCTGTCCAGGGTCAAGGCCCAGCTCCAAGTGGAGATAGGCGACTGCCGCAAGACGTTGGCAAGGCTGGAGCGGGAGCTTTCACAGGCCAAAGGCGCGCTCGAGGATTGTCGGCGAGCACGGGAGACGACCCCCGAGCCCGTTTCCGCGTCTGTCGAATTACCATTCGACCCCCAGGATTTATCCGAAGTCTGGGTCATTCCTTACGCCAGCCTCGCGGATGAACCCCATATCCGTTTGCTGGGCCTTATTCGGCTCTACCGGTCCGCCCTGGAAGACCGCAGACATCCGCTCTTTGAGAAAACGAACTGGACGCTGATCAAAGGGAAGCCAAGGGGCATCTTGCTCCTGGACACCGATCGTCTCTTGCACGATTTAGAGCGTCTGCCGCTTGATCGCTGGCTTGAGACCTCGTTATTCACCACGGAGGCATACCTGCGCGGCCTGGAGCGCCAAGTTGAAACCGCGCTTTTGGAGAAGCAATGAACGTCGAGGATTGTAGGAAAAAGATTGAACTCATCGAACGTGAGTGGAAAAGACTCCACGATGAGCTCCAAACAACCCGTCAGGCACTCAAGGAGCTGGCCGATGCCCAGCAGCGCTGGCAGGTGTGTGCCGAAGAGCGAATGCGGCTCAAGAAGGAGCTTGAGGATCTACGGGCGAAAGTCCAGGCGCTCGAGGGCTTCAAGCGCAAGGTAGAGCATCCCGGTTTCTGGACCGAGGACGTCGCCTATCCCTTGGCCGAACGTTTGCGGGCGTGGGCCGAGGTCCTGGGCGTAGAAGAGGTTGCGGGGGTTCCAAGGGAATCTGGAACCCCCGTCGAGCACTGGGCAAAGCGGGTGCTTGCGTTGGTACAGGCCGGACCGGGTCGGAAAGAGCGGAAGGAAATAGAGGCCCTCTTGCTCGCGCTCTGGCACTGGCTGCGGCTGCAAGAGGTGCAGGCGCTGTTTGAGGAGCAAGAATGCACGAAGCCGTAATGCGCAAGCTGCAAGCCCAGGGGCCACTCCACGCCTGGCTGAGCGAGGAGGAGTACCTCTACCTCAAGCAACGCTTCCAACGGCTCTGGGTTCGCACTACGCCGCGTCGCTGGGACGATGACGACCGATTGATCGCTTTGGGGTTTTTGAGAGGCTACACCCTACACCGCGAGATTCCCGAGCAAGAAAAAGCGTTTTGGAAGTCCTTGTTTGCAGAGATAGGCATCGCCCAGACCCACCCCAACAACGACCAGTTCGACGAGCTGTGGAAGGCGTTTGAGCGAAACCCGGAAACCCGGCCTCACCTCGTTGTGATGAATAACCGCCGTATGCTGGTGCAGACCATTCACCGCATCTGGGGGGTGAAGGGGCTGAGGGCGGACCACCTCGAGCGCTTGCTCAAGCGCTTCATTGACGCCCGGAACAAAGGACACGAATGTGAAATCGAGGCGTGGATCTCAGGGGATCCCGAGCTCTCGTCGCTTAAGCACCACGCCCCGACCTACGGCCGTATTTTCGAGGGAATCTATCTTGTGCTGAATGCGGTACGCGAAAGCCCGGATCTCGCACAAGCCTACCTGGAGGAGGGCGACCTGGAATCGTTCGTAGCCGCTCTCTCGGCCAAGGGTCTCTACTTTGAAAAGCCCCACCCGCTCATTTACCTGCGCAACAAGTCCGATCGCCTGCTGCGGGCGCTTCTGGCCCCTATAGCCTCGAATGGGCATCACGCGACCAAGCGTCGAAACGGAGTTGACGTTCGTTTCCTCTCCGTCAAAGGCCTTTCTGAGCTCCAGGGCGTGGAGGTTTTACCGAGCCTTTCGGGCGATCACTTCTTCACCAATCGCAGAGTCGTCGGTGAGGTACGCCTTGCCTCGGGTGTGCGTAGGAGGTTTTTCTGGAAGCCTCGTCTGGACGTCAGGGGCAAGCCAGAGTGGGTTTCACCCGAAGGCGGGGAGGTGACCCTCTGCTTCGGCGAGGATGAGGTGCGGCTTCGGTTTGAGCTCAAGCCCAAGTCCGTAATCGGGCTTTCGCTTTCAGGCGTTGGGGAGGTGCTGCACTGGCATAATCGCCCTGCCTTGAAGCCCATGCTGTACGGAGGGGACGCCCAGCGCTTGCGCTATCGCTTCAAGGGCGAAACTGAGGCCAAGGACCAACTGGATGCGCTATGGCCCCGCTCGAGGGATCTCCTCTTCTTCGAATACCTGGTGTATCGAGACGAACTCGTTCCTCTTGGCGAGCTCTCGGTTTGGAATCCTCCACGCTTAGAGGCATGGACGGTGAAGCGCACGCCCGGGAGGGTCTCGGTGCAGGTGGAGGCCACACTCCCGGCTGACGGCACTTTACGGGTTGCGCTGATCACCGCCAAGGGTAAAACGGAAGAGGTTTTGCAAGCCAAACCCGAGGGAACCTACAGCATCACTTTCCCCCTAAAACCTTTTGAGCCGGCCCAGGTGGTTCTCCAGCTCGAGCCTGGGGGTCCTAAGGAAGAGAAGTCGGTACCTCTACAGCTTGACTGGCGTGAAGCCTCGCGCCGGGGAGTGGGCGTAGGCTGCTTCCCCGTGGGGCGCACTCCGGGCAATCGCAAGCAACGCTTGTGACCCTCCAGTTATTGGAAGGGGGTTCAGGCCTGTTTCAATCCTCTACGAGGCAAACGGGCTTTGCGACGGTGGGGCGGCTCCGCAAGGCAGGCAAGATCTCCCAGTTTCAATCCTCTACGAGGCAAACGGGCTTTGCGACCCCCGCGGCGATATAGCGCCGCACGGTCCGGGTGGAGTTTCAATCCTCTACGAGGCAAACGGGCTTTGCGACGGCCTCTACCGGGGGCGTAGATGCTGCAACCCTGGTCGTTTCAATCCTCTACGAGGCAAACGGGCTTTGCGACTTCTGAGGAGGAGGCTTGCATGTGGACGTGGATATGGGCGTTTCAATCCTCTACGAGGCAAACGGGCTTTGCGACCTCCCGCTTCCACTTCATGACCAGGTGCGGCGGGCAAAGGTTTCAATCCTCTACGAGGCAAACGGGCTTTGCGACGAAAAGCTTGTCAACATCTTTAATCCTTTCGTCTTTTTTGTTTCAATCCTCTACGAGGCAAACGGGCTTTGCGACAGCTCCAGGGGCCGCCGCGGATCGGTGACGCCCGTCCGACGTTTCAATCCTCTACGAGGCAAACGGGCTTTGCGACTTCCGGCTGCGGGTGGCTCCTGGGGCCCCGGTCGTCAGTTTCAATCCTCTACGAGGCAAACGGGCTTTGCGACCCTCGCCTTCGTAATGGGCGAGTACCGGCACTTGCAGTTTCAATCCTCTACGAGGCAAACGGGCTTTGCGACTCACGGAGGTGAAGTGATGAGGAAGAACTTGGTCAAAGTTTCAATCCTCTACGAGGCAAACGGGCTTTGCGACTCCCCCGCTCTGGTCAGGAGAGCGGCAGCAGTCAAGGGTTTCAATCCTCTACGAGGCAAACGGGCTTTGCGACCTGTGGAGCTCACCGGGATGGACTTGCATGAGCCTCATTGATCGTTTCAATCCTCTACGAGGCAAACGGGCTTTGCGACGGGGGCAATCCGCTACGCCCTGGCGGCCATCGAGGAGTTTCAATCCTCTACGAGGCAAACGGGCTTTGCGACTCACCCGGGCAGGCGCGCC
>CAZXOY010000016.1:0-35174 GCA_964642655.1 uncultured bacterium | reverse complement strand
CCACCTACGAATCCCTCGGCCGCTCCAGAACCTGGGCCTGGAACCACAGTGCGGTCTGACGCATGCCTTCTTCGAACGAAAGCCGGGGGCGCCAGCCGGCGCGCTCCAGCTTCGCGGCATCGAGCACGCTCCTTTGCAAATCGCCGGGGCGGGGCGGGGCGAAGCGGATCTCCGGCTTGACCTCGAGGACCTGCGCGATGGTCCAGAGGACCTCCTCGGTGGTGTGCCCCTCGCCGGTGCCCACGTTATACACCCCATCAAGCCCCCTATCGATCGCCAGGAGGTTCGCCGCCACCACGTCGCTCACGTGGATGTAGTCGCGAACGCCCCCCGAATCCCCGACCTCCTCGCGGGCAAAAAGCACGACCGGCTCACCGCGGAGCAAGCGGTGCGAAAAAATCGCCACCACGCCTGCCTCGCCATGGGGGTTTTGCCGTGGACCGTAGACATTGGCGTAGCGCAGGCTGGTGTAAGGCAGCTGGAAGTTTTGCCAGAAGGCCTCGAGGTGATACTCGAACCCGGCTTTATCGGCGGCATAAGGGCTTTTAGGGCGCGCCGGCCAGTCCTCCGTCGCCCGCTCTTCCTCGGGGACCTCGCCGTAGATCGCCCCGCCGGTCGAAGCGAAGACGAAGCGCTGGACGCCGGCCTCACGCGCGGCCTCGAGCACATTCAGCCCGCCCATCAGGTTGACCTCGGCATCCAAGTAGGGCTCGCGAACGCTGACCGAGACCGAGGCCTGGGCCGCCTGGTGGAACACGAAGTCGGGCCGGAACGCCTTAAAAACCTCGAAGACGGCCCTCCGGTCCCGGATATCGAGGGCCACGAACTCGGCCTGGGGGGCGACGTTTTCCCGCCGCCCGCTCGACAGATCGTCGATGGCCATCACCTCAAAACCCCGGTCGAGCAAGGCATCGACGAGATGGCTGCCGATGAAACCGGCCCCTCCTGTCACGATCGCACGCATGGGGCTATTGTACGCTCGTCGCCGAGCCCCGGGATTCGCAGCTGACCGTGATCACCCAAGCACGCCGATTTCCTTCAAAATGACCCAGGCATAGGCCGGTCCCTGATCGGCAATATGGGCCTTATAGTCAGTCGGACCCTTGAGCTCGCCACCCTCGGCAACGAACCGCGCCGCTCTTTCCAGATTGCTGCGAGCGATCGTGTAGGTGTTGCCGCTGCCCTCCGGCCGAACGCTCACGCTTTTTTCGGTCACCCTCACCACCGTGAAGGGTTTTCCACTCTTGGTGAGGAGGCGCTTTCCCGCCAGGCGCTCGACGCGCCCCCAGTCCAGCCTGCGGGCGGGAAAAGCCAGCACCCCCACCACCAGCCGCCCCGGCCCGTGCACGCCCTTGACCATGATCTGGCCGATATCGGCCGACTTGCTGGGCCCCGAGTGCAACCCGAGCGCTGCCACGCCTTCGCCCCTCACCGCCCGCAGGGCGGCAAGGAGCGTGGGGTAGAGCACCCCGGCCTCGACCCACACCAACTGGGTGGGCACGAGCAGCTGTCCGCGACGGCCTTCCCTCGAGGCCAACACCACGCTGCCCGTCTCCGCCACCGCGGCGATGGCGTAGCTCACGCCGAGCTCCGCGACCTCGGGCTCCGCCTCCGGCAAATCCGGCCGGAGCCGCTCGGGTACCCGCGGGCTCACCCAGGCCCGGTCGAAGGGCTTTGCGAACTCGGATAGCCAGCCCCGTGCCTCTTGCGGGCTGCCAAACCGCACCACCTCGGCCCCGGCACGTTCCAGGCGGAGGGCGAAATTCTGGTACGCCTCTTCCCACGCCACCTCTGCCGGCTCGGGCACGTCGGGCAGCTGCAGCGCCGGACGGTCGGCGAGGGCGGTCCTGATGCGTTCAAGGATTCGCGTTCTTACGCTCATCTTCGAGTTCCTCCCAGAGCTCGTGGAAGGGTCTCGGGCTCGGGGTCAGGCCGGCCCGGTAACGGGTCCAGGCCCGAACCACCGGCAGACGCTCGCTGGCCAGGGCCGAAGGCAAAAGCCGGAGGGCTTTTGAGGCCAAACGGTAAGCACCGGGCCTGCGCATGGTCTCGGCGTAGGCCTTGATGAGCTGCGGCTCGGCCGGCGCCGCAAGCCCCGAATCCACCGCACGATGCCGCCAGGTCAGGATGAGCTTTGGGATTGGGATCTTCACCGGGCACACCTCCCCGCAGGCCCCACAGAGCGTGCTGGCGTTATAGAGAGGATAGGCGCCCTCAACGCCGAGGAAATGCGGCGCCAGGATCTCGCCGATCGGACCCGAGTAGACAAAGCCGTAGGGATGCCCGCCCATTTGACGGTAGACCGGACACACGTTGAGGCAGGCTCCGCAGCGGATGCAGCGGAGAACCTCCCAAGCCTCATCGTCGGCGAGGGCCGCGGTCCGCCCGTTGTCGACAAGCACCACGTAGAGCGCCTCGGGGCCATCGGGATCATCCTTCTTCGGCCCCTGGATCAGGCTGACGAAGGTGCCGATCGGCTGGCCGGTCGCCGCCCGGGCCAAAAGTTGCAGGAAGATCGCCAGGTCGTCGAAACGGGGCAGGAGCTTTTCAATACCGACAAAAGCAACGTGGACCTTGGGCACGCTGGTGGTGAGGCGGATGTTTCCCTCGTTCTCGACCAGGGCGATGGTGCCGGTTTCAGCCACCAGGAAGTTGGCCCCGGAAATGCCGAGCTCGGCCGTCAAAAACCGCTCCCGCAAGAACTCGCGCGCTGCCCTAGCCAGCACCTCGGGCTCGGCGTCGGGGGGCGTTCCCAGATGCACGTGGAAAAGCCTTCGCACCTGGTCCAAGCTCTTGTGGATGGCCGGACCGACGATGTGCGACGGCGGCTCGCCCGCCAGCTGGATGATGAACTCGCCGAGGTCGGTCTCGTAGACCTCGAGGCCCCGAGCCTCGAGGAAGGCGTTGACCCCGAGCTCCTCGGTGAGCATGCTCTTGGCCTTGACCACCCGGCGAACGCCGTGGCGCTCGACGATCTCGGCCAGGATGCGGTGCGCGTCCTCCGGGCCGTCGGCCCAAAGCACCTCGGCACCGTTTTCCTTGAGCCGGGCCTCGGCCGCCTCGAGGTAATCGGCGAGACGGGAAAGGAGGTGCGCCTTCACGTCGCGGGCGTAGTCGCGCCAGGCCTCGGCGGGGACCTCGGCGTAGGCCTTGGCCCGGTTTTGGTCGAAATGCAGCGTTGCCCGGTAGACCGATTCCCGCACCTCGGGATGGTCCTCGATGAGGCTGGCCGAGGCGCGTGGGAAGTCGCTGACCCGAAGTTCGATCTTCTCAGGCATGGCTCGCCGCCTCCGTTTGCCCCGCGCCTTCTTGGCCCTGGCGCGCTTCCCAAAGCAGCTCGGCCAGGTGGCGCACCGGCATCCGCATGCCCCGGCGTGCCATGCGCCCGGCCAAGTGCATCAAACACCCGGCGTCGGTGCTCACCACCGCCTCGGCCTCGGGCAGGCCGTCGAGCTTGCGGTCGGCCATGGCCACGCTCACCACCGGCATCTTGACCGAGAAAAGACCGCCAAAACCGCAACACTCGCGATCCTCAGCCCAAGGGACGATCTCCGCGCCGGCGTTCTTCAAAAGCCTGACCGGCTCGTCCTCCACCCCAAGCTCCCGCAGGGCATGGCAGCCGTAGTGGTAGGCCAGACGCCGGCCCAAAAGCCCCTGCCCCAGGGCCTCCACGCCCAGCACCCGTACGATGAACTGGCTGAGCTCGTAGGTGCGGGCCGAAAGGGCCATGGCCTTTCGCGAAGCCGGCCCCCGCCCTTTGAAGAGCTCGGGGTAGTGAACCCGCAGCATCGAGGCGCAGGAGCCCGACGGCAGCACCACGTAGTCGTAATCCTCGAAGACCTCGAGGGTATGCAGGGCCATCGCCCGGGCCTCGTGCCAATGTCCGGCGTTAAAGGCGGGCTGGCCGCAGCAGGTCTGCCCGCGGGGAAACTCCACCTCGACCCCGAGCGAACGCAAGAGGCGGACGCTGGCCACCCCCGCTTGAGCGAAGAACTGATCCACGAGACAGGTCACGAACAGTGCCACACGCATGGTTTAGCGAGATTATACCCCGCACAGTTTTCGGAACCGAAAGCCATCTGGTTTTGTTTTGCCGCTTTTCGGCCCGACTTGGTTGACGAACCGTAAGCCAAGGGGGTATCCTGAATCCCGGCATCACAAAGGAGGGGAGTATGCGCAAGTTCCTGGTGGCACTTCTTTTGGCGGGTCTCTTCGGCATGGCCGCGGCCCAGCGGATCGTCGTCGTGACGCACGGGCAGGCGGCGGATCCATTCTGGTCCGTGGTCAAAAACGGCGTGGACCTCGCGGCCAAGGAGCTCGGCGTCAAGGTCGAATACCGCGCCCCCGAAACCTTCGACATGGTGCAGATGGGCCAGCTGATCGACGCCGCGATCGCTTCGAAGCCCGACGGGCTCGTGGTCTCGATCCCCGACGCTGACGCCCTCGGACCCCACATCAAGGCCGCCGTCGAAGCCGGCATCCCGGTGATCTCCATCAACTCGGGCGCCGACGTGTTCAAAAAGTTCGGGGTCATGATGCACGTTGGCCAGGAGGAGTACATCGCCGGTAAGGGCGGCGGAGAAAAGATGCGTGCCATGGGGGTGAAGAAGGCCGTCTGCGTCAACCACGAGGTCGGGAACGTCGCGCTCGACCAGCGTTGCCAGGGCTTCAAGGACGGTCTTGGCCCCGGCGCCAGCGTCGACGTGCTCTCGGTCCCCACCGACTTCACCGAGGTGCGAAACGCGATTCTCTCTTACCTCCAGCGCAACCCCGACATCCAGGGGATCCTGACCCTCGGCCCGGTTGGCGCCGAGCCCACGCTGCAGGCGTTGGAAGAAGCCGGCAAGATCGGCTCGGTCACCTTTGGCACCTTCGACCTCTCCCCAGCGGTACTCAAGGCTCTGAGCGAGGGCAAAATGGCGTTCGCTATCGACCAGCAGCAGTTCCTGCAAGGGTATTTGCCCATCGTCTTCCTCACCAACTACATCCGCTACGGGCTCTTCCCGGCCAACGACGTGGTCCTCACCGGTCCGGGTTTCGTCACCCCCAAGAACGCGGCCCAGGTGATCGACCTTTCGAAGAAGGGCATTCGCTAAACAGGCCCCGGGGCGGGGGATCCCCCGCCCCGCTTCCCACCTCGAAACGCTCATGGAACACGACACCCGCCTGCGGAAAGTCAGCCCGGTGCGCGCCCTGATGGCCCGCCCCGAATTCGGCTCCCTGGCCGGGGTGATCCTGGTCTTCGCCTTTTTCGCGGTGGTGGCCGGCGACCGGGGGTTTTTAAGCGCTCGCGGCACCCTCAACTACCTCGAGGTCGCCGCCCAGCTCGGTCTCCTGGCCGCATCGGTCAGCCTGCTCATGATCGCCGGAGAGTTCGATCTGTCGGTGGGCTCGATGATCGGCGCCGCCGGGATGGCGATGGCCATCCCGGTTGCCATATGGGGATGGCCGATGTGGGCTGGGATTCTCCTCGCCTTCGTCCTGGCCGCGCTCGTCGGTTATGCCAACGGCTACCTGGTCATGCGCACGGGACTCCCCTCGTTCATCGTGACCCTGGCCTCGCTCTTCATCCTCCGGGGCGCCACGCTTGGCTTCACACGCATGATCACCAGCCGGACCCGGGTCTCCGGCCTCCACAGCTACGCCCAAGGGGATCCCCTGGCGGCGATTTTCTCCGGCGACCCCCTGGGAATCCCGATCTCGGTCTGGTGGTGGATCCTCATCACCCTGCTCGCCAGCTTCATCCTGACCAAAACCCCCTTTGGCAACTGGATCTTCGGCGTTGGCGGCGACGCCAGGGCCTCCCACGCGGTGGGCGTCCCGGTGGCCCGCGTGAAGATCATCCTCTTCATGGCCACCGCGATGAGCGCGGCACTGCTCGCGGTCATTCAGGTCCTCGACACCGGCAGCGCCGATGTATTGCGGGGTGAACTCAAGGAGCTCGAGGCCATCGCCGCCGCGGTCATCGGGGGCAACCTCCTCACCGGGGGCTACGGCTCGGTGATCGGGGGCAGTCTCGGCGCGCTGCTGCTCGGGATGGTCAAACAGGGCATCTTCTTCACCGGCATCAACACCGACTGGTTCAAGGTCTTCTTGGGCAGCCTGCTCCTCGCCGCGGTGCTCCTGAACGACCTCCTGAGGAAAAAGGCCCTGGAGGCTCCGAAATGACGCCGCTCATCGAGGCCAAAAACATCAGCAAGTACTTCGGGCCGGTGGTGGCGCTCAAAGACATCTCGCTGAAAGTCCACGCCGGCGAGGTGCACTGTCTCCTCGGCGACAACGGCGCCGGAAAGAGCACCCTCATCAAGATCCTCTCCGGCGTGTTCCCGCCTGACGAGGGCGAGCTCTTCGTCGAAGGCCGCCCGGTCCGCTTCGAAAGCCCGCGTCAGGCCATGGACCTCGGCATCGCCACCGTCTACCAGGACCTGGCCATGATCCCCCTCATGAGCATCGTGCGGAATTTCTTCCTCGGACGCGAACCCACGGTGGGTTTCGGGCCTTTTCGTCGCTTCGACCTCACCACCGCCGAAAAAATCGCCACCGAGGAACTCAAAAAGATCGGCATCGACGTCCGCGACGTGCACCAGGCGGTCGGCACCCTCTCCGGCGGCGAGCGCCAATCGGTGGCCATCGCCCGGGCCGTCCACTTCGGGGCCAGGGTCCTGATCCTCGACGAGCCCACGAGCGCCCTCGGCGTCAAGGAGGCGGCGGTCGTCCTCCGCTACGTGATCGAGGCCAAACGAAGGGGCGTCGGCGTGGTCTTCATTACCCACAACGTGCACCACGCCTGGGCCGTCGGCGACGTGTTCACCCTGCTGAACCGAGGGCAAAGCTACGGCACCTTCCGAAAGGAGGAAACGAGCCGGGAGGAAGTCCTGCAAATGATGGCTGGCGGCGAGGAGCTGGCCAGCCTCGAGGTCGAGCTCGAGGAAATCGCCCGCAACCAAGGGAGGAACCCATGAACAGCGAACGACTCACGGTGGCACAGGCGCTGGTCCGATTCCTGGCAGCGCAATACGTCGAGCGTGACGGACACACCACCCGACTCCTCGAGGACGTCTGGGGCATCTTCGGCCACGGCCAGGTGGCGGGGCTCGGGATCGCCCTGGCCGAGGCGCCCCAGCGCCTCCGCTACCTGCGGCCCCAAAACGAGCAGGCTGCGGTACACGCGGCCGTGGCCTACGCCAAGCACCACCGGCGGCTCCGGGTCCAGGCGGTCACCACCTCGATCGGACCGGGCGCGACCAACATGCTCACCGGGGCGGCAACGGCGACCGTCAACCGGCTGCCGGTGTTGCTCCTTCCCTCCGATTACTTCGCAAACCGCATCCCCGACCCCGTTTTGCAGCAACTCGAGCACCCGATCTCGCACGACGCCAGCGTCAACGACGCCTTCCGCGCGGTGAGCCGCTTCTTCGACCGCATCAGCCGCCCCGAGCAACTGCTCGCCGCCCTCCCCGAGGCCATGCGGGTGCTCACCGACCCCGTCGAGACCGGGGCGGTGACGCTGGCCCTGCCCGAAGACGTGCAGGCCGAGGCCTACGACTGGCCCCAGGCGTTTTTCCTGCCCCGGGTCTGGCACCTGCGCCGGCCGCCCCCCGAAGCGGCGCGGATCGGGTCGGCGGCGGCGCTCATCCGGCGGGCCAAACGCCCCCTCATCGTCACCGGCGGGGGCACGCGCTACGCCGAGGCCGAGGCCGCCCTCAAGGCCTTCGCCGAGGCCTTTGGCATCCCGGTCGCTGAAACCCAGGCCGGCAAGGGCGCCCTGCCCTGGAACCACCCGATGAACGTCGGGCCGGTTGGCGCCAACGGCGGGCTCGCCGCCAACCGTCTGGCCAAAACCGCCGACCTGATCATCGCGGTGGGGACCCGGCTCGGCGACTTCGCCACCGCTTCCAAGACCGCCTTTGAAAACCCGGATCTCAAGGTGATCGGCATCAACGTGGCCCCCTTCGACGCGACGAAGCTCTCGGGGCTCGCCATCGTGGCCGACGCCCGCGAGGCCCTGCTCGCGCTCAAGGCAGCCCTCGAGGCCCAAGACTACCCCGGCACCGGGCCCGAGTACCGCCGCGAGGTGCAAAAGCTCAAAGCGCTTTGGGACGCCGAGGTGGAGCGCCTGACCGCGCCGGGCGGGGAACGCCTGAGCCAGGCCCAGGTCATCGGCATCGCCAACCGTGTCTTCGGCCCCAAAGCCACGGTCGTCGCCGCCGCGGGGAGCCTGCCTGGCGACCTCCTCAAGCTCTGGCGCACCGAAGACCCCCTCGGCTACCACCTGGAGTACGGCTACTCGACCATGGGCTACGAGATCGCCGCCGGGCTCGGGGTCAAGATGGCCGAGCCCGAGCGCGACGTGCTGGTGATGGTCGGCGACGGCAGCTACCTCATGATGAACTCGGAGATCGTCACCGCCGTGGCCGAGGGCATCCCCTTCACCATCCTCCTGGTCAACAACTTCGGCTTCCAGTCGATCCACGGGCTCCAGCGCTCGGTCGGCAGCCCCTCCTTTGGCAACGAGCTCCGCAAGCGCAACCCAGAAACCGGACTGCTCGACGGCGAAGTGGTGGCGGTCGACTTCGCCGCCCACGCCAGGGCCTTGGGCGCCAAGGCCTTCAAAGTGCGCGACGCGGCCTCGCTCGAGGCCGCCCTCGAGGCGGCCAAAACCAGCCGGCAGGTGACCCTCATCGAGGCCATCGTCGACCCCGAAGAGCGCGTCCCGAACTTCGAAGGCTGGTGGGACGTTCCCGTCCCCCAGGAGAGCGCTTTCGAAAGCGTGCGGCGGGCCAGGGCCGAATACGAGGCCCGGCAGAGGAAGCAGCGCCGCGTTTTCCCACCCACGGAGGCAAGATGAAGATCGCCACCTCACCCATCAACTGGAACAACGAAGACGTGCCGCTCTACCGGCCCTGGGTGCCCTACCCCCAGATCCTCGACGAGATCAAACAGGCCGGCTACACCGCCACCGAGTGGTCCAGAAGCCTCCCCGAAGACGTCGAACGCTTAAAGCGCGACCTCACCGGGCGTGGCCTGGCGATGGTGGGGGCGTTCGTGGGCCTTGAGCTCCGGAACCCCCAAAAACGCGAGGCCGAGATCGCCCGCGCCCTGGAAAAGGCTGCCTTCCTCCGGTCCCTCGGCGCCCGGCACCTGGTGGTCGCCGACGCCGGCGACGACACCCGGCGCGCCGTCGCCGGTCATGCCGGGCCGGAGCACTTCCTCTCCGAGGCGGGCTGGAAAAGCCTCACCGCCGGACTCAACGCGCTCGGCGAAAAACTCAAGGCCATGGACACCGAGCTCGTCTTCCACAACCACGTCGGCACCTACGTGGAAACCGGCCCCGAGATCGTCCGCCTGCTCGAGGAAACCGACCCCCATCTCGTGGGCTGGTGCCTCGACACCGGCCACCTGGTCTACGGTGGCGGCGATCTTCTGGCCCTGCTCAAGCGTTACGCAAGCCGCGTGCGCTACCTGCATCTGAAGGATGTCGACCCCGGGGTCCTGGGGCAGGCCAAGGCCCGGGGCTGGGGGTTTGACGAAGCGCTGAAGCACTACATCTTCGCCCCCCTGGGCCGGGGCATGGTTCCGCTCCGGGAATCAATCCGCCAGCTCAAGGCCGCGGGCTTTGAGGGCTGGGTGGTGATCGAGCAAGACACCACCCCCACCGACCCCACCCAAACCGCCCGCGAAAACCGGCTCTGGCTGCAATCGCTCCTCGAGGAGGTCAGCAATGGCGCATAGCATCGCGCTTATCCCCGGCGATGGCATTGGCCAGGAGGTCATCCCCGAGGGCGTGCGGGTGATCGAAGCCCTGGCCAGGCGCTTCGGCTTCGAGGTCGCCTTCACCGAGTATCCCTACGGGTCGGCGTATTACCTGGCCCACGGGGTGATGATTCCCGAGGCGGGCTTTGCCCGCCTCGCCGAGCACGACGCGATCTACCTCGGCGCGGTGGGCGATCCCGGGAAGGTGCCCGACCACATCACCCTGCGGGGCCTCTTGATCCCCATCCGCCAGCGCTTCGATCAGTACGTCAACCTGAGGCCCGCGCGCGCCCTGCGCGGCCTGCCCACGCCGCTCAAAGGGGATCCCCCCTTCGACTTCGAGGTGATCCGTGAGAACTCCGAGGGCGAATACGCCGGTGCTGGGGGGCGGGTCCGGGATGAAGTCGCGGTGCAAACGGCGATCTTCACCCGCAAAGGCACCGAACGGGTGATGCGCTATGCCTTCGAACGAGCCCGGGCGCGAAGGGGGCATCTCACCGTGGCCACCAAATCCAACGCGCTGCAACACGCCCTCGTCTTTTGGGACGAGGTGGCGATGGAGATCGCCCAGGCGTTCCCCGACGTCACCGTGACCCGGATGCACGCCGATGCCCTGGCCGCCGCCATGATCAAGGATCCCACCCGCTTCGACGTCATCGTCGCCACCAACCTCCTCGGGGACCTCCTGACCGACCTCGCCGGGGCGCTGCAGGGCAGCCTCGGCCTTCCCGCCAGCGCCAACCTCAACCCCGAGCGGCGCTTCCCCTCGATGTTCGAACCGGTTCACGGCTCGGCGCCCGACATCGCGGGCCAGGGCATCGCCAACCCTCTGGCGACCTTCTGGGCCGGAGCCTTGATGCTCGAGTTCCTCGGCGAGGCCGAGGCCGCCAGGGCGCTCATGGCCGCGGTGGAAGCCGTCACCGCCGAGGGACGGGTCCTCACCCCCGACCTCGGGGGCACGGCCACCACCCGCGAGGTCACCGACGCCGTGCTCGCCAAGCTGGAGGTGACAGCGTGATCCTGGAATCCGACGACCGAACCGAGCTCGAAAGGCTGGCCAAGATCACCCGCTATCTGATCCTGAAAACCGTACACCAAAGCGGGGCGGGCCACGTGGGCGGGCCGCTTTCGGCGGTTGAAATCCTCATCAGCCTCTTCTTCAAGGTCATGCGCATCGACCCCGAAAGACCCGACTGGGACGAACGCGACCGCTTCATCCTTTCGAAAGGCCACGCCGCGGTGGGGCTTTACACCGTCATGGCCCTGCGCGGATATTTCCCGGTCTCTGAACTCGCCACCTTCGACAAGGGGAATTCAAGGCTCCAGGGCCACCCCGACATGACCCGGCTGCCGGGGCTCGACATCTCCAGCGGGTCGCTCGGCCAGGGGCTCTCGGCGGGCGTGGGGTATGCCCTCGGGGCCAAACTGGCGAAGAAAGACTTCCACACCTGGGTCTTGCTCGGCGACGGCGAGATCCAGGAGGGCATGGTCTGGGAAGCCGCGCATGTGGCCAGCCGCTACCGGCTCGATAACCTCACCGCGATCCTCGACTTCAACGGGTTGCAGCAGTACGGATGGCGGGGCGAGGGGCGGGGCGACCGGAGGGACCCCTGGGACGCCCTTCCCCCGGCCCGGATCTTCGAGGCCTTCGGCTGGCGGGTCCTCGAGATCGACGGCCACGACTTCGAACAAATTCTCGGCGCCTGCGAGATCGCCCGCAAAGCGGCGCCGGCACAAAGGCCCACCGCCATCATCGCCCACACGGTGAAGGGGAAGGGCCTTCCCTTTACCGAGGGCAAGTACGCCTGGCACTCGAAAGTCCCGAGCAGCGAGGACTTGCAAAGGGCCCTCGAGGCCCTCGGCCTTGACGAATCGGAGGTGCCGCGATGAAAGCGCTGCGCGAAGCCTTCGGCGAAACCCTGGTCGAGCTGGGGGAAAAATACCCGCGCCTCCTCGTCCTCGACGGCGACCTGGCCAACTCCACCAAAGCCGACCAGTTCGAGGCCGCCTTTCCCGATCGGTTCCTCGAGATGGGAATCGCCGAGCAGAACATGCTGGGGGTGGCGGCCGGGCTCGCCCACACCGGCTTCATCCCCTGGCTCTCCTCGTTCACCGTCTTCTTCACCCACCGCGCCCTCGATCCCTTGCGGATGCTCGTGGCCCAGACCCGCGCCAACGTCAAGATCGGGGCCGCCTACTCCGGGCTCCTCACCGGCTACACCGGAAAAACCCACCAGGACGTCGAGGACCTGGCGATCATGCGCGCCATGCCCGATATGGTGGTGCTCGCCCCCATCGACGCGGTAGAGACCCGGGCCATGATGCACTGGGCGACTGAATACGAAGGTCCGGTTTACTTGCGGCTCACCCGCGACCCCAGCCCGGTGGTCCTCGAGGCCACCCACCGCTTCGAAGTGGGGCGGGTGCTCGAGCTAAGGCAGGGGCGCGAGGTGGCCCTGGTGGGCACCGGTCCCCAGAGCACCCGGCTGCTGGGGGCGGCAAAGCGACTCGCCGAAGAAGGCATCGAGGCCGGGGTTTTCCACCTGGGCTCGCTCAAGCCTCTCGATGAGGACGAGCTTTTGGAAAAGCTCCGTCCCTACCCGCTCGTGGTCACCGCCGAAGAACACTCGATCTACGGCGGCCTGGGGGGACTTGTGAGCGAGGTGCTCTCGGCCGCGGACCCCAAACGGGTCGTTCGCATCGGCATCGAGGACCGCTGGGGCGAGAGCGCCCCCAACGACTGGCTCCTCGACCGCTACGGGCTCTCAGCGCAAAGGATCGCCGAACGCGTTCGCAAGGAGGTGGAATCATGAAACAGCTCGGCGTCGCCCTGCTCGGCGCGGGGCGCATGGGACTTGAACACGCCAAAGCCCTGGCCGGAATTCCCGAGGCCCGGGTGGTGGCCGTGGCCGACCCCCGCCCCGACGCTCGCGAAAAGGCCAAGGCCTACGCCAAAGCCGAGCGGGCCTATGCCGACGCCCAGGAGGCCATCGCCGATCCCGCCGTCGAAGCGGTGGTCATCGTCACCCCCACCGCCACCCACGCCGAGTTGATCGAGGCTGCGGCCGGAGCGAAAAAAGCGGTCTTCTCGGAAAAACCGGTGGCCTTGACGCTCGAGACCACCCGGCGGGCCCTCGAGGTGGTCGAGGCAAGCGGGGTTCCCTTCCAAATCGGCTTCCAGCGCCGCTACGACCCCGGCTACCTTCGCGCCAAAGCGCTCATCGAGGCCGGAGCGGTGGGCCAGGTCGATCAGTTCCGGGCCGTGGGCCGCGACCCCGCGCCGCCGCCCATCGCCTACCTCGAGGGCAGCGGGGGGCTTTTCCTCGACATGGCCATCCACGACTTCGACCTGGCCCGGTTTCTGGTCGGCGAGGTGGAGGAGGTGGTCGCTTTTGGAGCGGTGCGCGTCGACCCCAAAATCGGCGAGATCGGCGACGTGGACACCGCCCTGACCGTCCTCAAGTTCACTTCGGGGGCCCAGGGGGTCGTCGAGAACAGCCGCCGAGCGAGCTACGGTTACGACATCCGAACCGAAGTCTTCGGCGAAAAAGGCAAGGTCGTCGTCGACGCGGTGCCCAAGACCCCCACCTGGGCGTTCCAGGAAAGCGGGGTAAGCGCCGATCACTACGACTTCTTCATGGATCGCTTCGAGACCGCCTACCGGGCCGAACTCCAGGCCTTCGTGCGCTCAGTCCTTGCCGGCCGCCCGCCCTCACCCGGCCCCAAAGACGCACTGGAAAGCCTCGTCATCGCCCTGGCCGCGACCCGAAGCCTCAAGGAAAACCGTCCCGTGAAACTGGAGGAGATTCGATGACACTCTTACGCACCCCAGGACCCGGTCCCGTTTCCATCGAGGTCACGCCCAAAAACGCCGGCTGGCGCTACCTGACCTTCAAGGCAATCACGCTCTACCCGGACGACACATTTGAAATTCACGAACCCGATCGCGAAATCGCGCTGGTGCCGATCGCCGGCCAAGCCGAAATCGAGCTCGACGGAATCACCGAAACGCTCGCGCGCAACAGCGTCTTCTCCGAGCTCCCCCGGGTCGTCTACGCCCCGCCCGGGGTCAGGGTCCACGTTCGGGCAAAGGACGCCTTCGACTTCGCCGTGGGCAGCGCCCCGGCCGAGGGAAAGCTGCCCCCGCGCATCATTGAACCGGCCGAGATCCCGGTGGAGATTCGCGGCGGCGCCAACGCAACCCGGCAGATCAGCCACATCCTGGCCCCGCCCCTGCCCGCGGAGCGGCTCTTGCTCTTTGAGGTCTACACCCCGAGCGGCAACTGGTCCTCCTGGCCGCCCCACCGCCACGACGGCGGCCTGGACTCGCCCTACCTCGAGGAGGTCTACTACTACCGCTTCCAGCCCGAAGCGGGATGGGCCATCCAGCGTATCTACAACGAGCACATCGACGAGGTGGTGCTGGTGCGCGACGGGGAAGCGGTCCTGGTGCCCCAGGGCTACCACCCGGTGGCCGCGGCCCCCGGTTCGAACGTCTACTACCTCAATTTCCTGGCCGGCGACGAGCGTACCACCGCGGTGGTCGACGATCCCGAATGGGCCTGGATGCGTGACGACTGGTCCGGCCGGCCCATCCAGTTGCCGATTGGAGGCCGCGTTGAGGACTGAGGAACGCCGGGGACGAATCCTCGCGCTGCTCGAGCGCCAGGGCTCGGTTCGGGTCGAGACCCTGGCCAAGGCCTTCGGGGTCAGCGAGGTCACCATCCGCAAGGACCTGACCGCCCTCGAGGCCCAGGGGCTTTTGCAACGCGTCTACGGCGGTGCGGTCTACCTGCCGCGCTCGCTCTTCAACCCCTCGTTCGAGGAAAAGCGCCACCAAAACGTCGAGGCCAAGGAGGCCATCGCGCTCGCCGCTCTGGCCCAGATCGTCGAGAACGACGCCATCATCCTCGACGCCGGCACCACCACCCTGGCCCTGGCCAAGGCGCTCAAAGGGCGGTTCCGGCGGCTCTTCGTCATCACCAACTCCATCCCCATCGCCCTCGAGCTCTCTGGGGAACCGTTCGAGATCCTGCTCACCGGGGGCACGGTCCGCCACCACTCCGGCGCCCTCATCGGACCGACGGCGGTCGCTGCCCTCGAGGCCTTCCAGGCCGACAAGGCCTTCCTCGGGGCGACCGGCGTTTCCTTGGAAAAGGGCTACACCACCCCCAACCCCACCGAAGCCCAGACCAAACAGGCCATGCTGCGCTCGGCGAAATCCCGTTTCGTCCTCGCCGACGGCAGCAAGCTGGACCGGGCGACACTGGCCAGATTTGCTAAACTGAATGAGGTCGATCTTCTCATCACCGACGCCAGTGCGCCCGAAAGCTTTCTTTCAAGCTTGGCCGAACGGGGTCTCCAGGCGATGGTCGCTGACCTTCCCCTGAAGACCCCGAGGCACAGTGGAAGAAGGGAAAGGGAGGAGAAGGTATGAGAGGATTGCGGCTTTTCGTGGCACTGCTGGCGGTTTTCGGCCTGTCTCTGGCACAAAAGACCATCGTCATCAAGGCTTGGACGGTTGGTCCCGACGACCCCTCGATCACGCGCATGACCAACCTCGAGGAGGCGGTCAATCGCTTAAACGCGGTTTTGGAAAAGGAAAACGCCGACTACCGCGTCAAACTCGAGGCCAGTTTCGACACCACCGACTGGGACAACTACTTGCGGCGCGTCCTGCTCGCCTTCCAGTCCGGCCAGGCCCCCGACATCGTCCAGGCCTCGGCGGCACCGCTCATCGGCGTGTGGGCCACCGCGGGCTTCATCGCGCCCCTCGACGAGTACGTTAACCGCTACCCCGTCTTCCAGCTCGAGGTCATCCCCACGCTTTGGAACGCAGTGACCTTTAAGGGTCAAGTCTTCGGCATCCCGCAAGACACCGAGGCCCGCCCCCTCTACTTCAACAAGAGCCTGCTCAAAAAACTCGGCTGGAGCGAAAGCCAAATCCGCGACCTTCCCAAGAAGATCGAGGCCGGGGAGTTCACCTGGGACGACCTGCTGGCGGTGGCCAAGGAGGCGGTGGCCAAAGGCGTGGTGCAAAAGGGCTACGGCTACTGGCACCGCCCCAAGAACGGGTCGGACTTCATCGAGTGGTACCGCGCTTTCGGCGGCACGATCTACGACAGCCAAAGCGGCAAGCTCGTCTTTGAAAAGGCCGCGGCCAAGCGCTACTACAGCTGGCTGAAAAAAGCCGTCGACGCCGGGGTGCTCCGCGCCGACATGCTCGATGGCAACTGGCGCAACTGGCACCAAAACATCACCGACGGCAAGGTGCTCTTCTGGTCCGGCGGCACCTGGAACTGGGCCGAGTGGACCCAGCAGTGGCTGAAGGATAAGGGCGGCCAGGACTGGCTGTGGGCCAACGTCGGCTTTGCACCCCAGCCCAGCTACAAAAAGGGCGGCAAGCCGGTCACCCTGTCCAGCCCGCAGGCCTACATGATCTGGTCTGGCTCGAAGAATAAGGAGATCGCCGCCCGCATCCTGGCCTTCGTCACCGCGCCCGACCTCGACGCCCGCCACGCCGTGGGTTCGGGACACCTCCCGGTCCTGAAGAGCACGCCGAGCATCATCGACGACCGCTTCACCCGCGAGGTGAGCGCGCTCCTCAACTACACCACCTTCCAGCCGCTCCACGCCGACCTCCCCAAGTGGCAGGAGGCCTTCTACCGCGGGGTCTCGGCGGTCGAGTCCGGCGGGCTCTCGCCCGATCAGGCGGTTGAGGTCGTGGCGGCCGAGATGAAGCGCGCGCTTAAGGACGAGCTGATCGTCCGCTAAGCCAAAGAGCAAGGGCCCGGGCCCAGGCGCGACGTCGGCCCCACCCGCCCGGGCGGGTGGGGCAAAAAAGGAAACGGGGTGACACGTGCGAAGGTACGCCATACCGGCCTTTTTCCTGACGCCCGCCACCGTACTGATCGTGCTCTTTTTTATGGTCCCTGTGGTCGCCACGCTGCTGCTGTCGTTCACCGACATCTCGACCACCACCTTGAGCAAGCCAAGCTGGGTGGGCCTTGGCAACTATCGCGATCTGCTCGCGGATCCTTTTTTAAAAAAGATCCTGGCCAACACCGGAAAGTACGTCGCCCTCACCCTCCTCTTTAACGTCGGCATGGGGCTGGTGCTGGCCTTGCTCACGAGCCTGGTGCCCAGCCAGATCGGCGACCAGTTCCGCGCCCTCTGGCTCCTGCCGCGAATCCTCCCCCCGGTGGTCTACGTGTTCATCTGGCAGGGCCTGCTGACCCAGGCGCCCATGGGCCTGGTGAGCGACCTGCTCGGCGTTTCCAAGAACTGGATCGCCGCCGCCCCCTGGAGCGTCGTCATCCTGGCCAACGGCATGGTGGGCGCGAGCTTCGGTATGCTCATCTTCACCTCGGCGATCCGGGCCATCTCCCGAGAACTCTTCTACGCCGCCGCGGTTGACGGCGCCACCACCTGGCAGACCGTGCGCCGAGTGATCCTGCCCCTGCTCTCCTGGCCAATCCTCTTCGTCACCGCCTACCAGACCCTCTCCCTCCTCACCTCCTTCGAATACATCCTGCTCCTTACCGACGGCGGGCCTGGCTTTTACACCACCGAGGTCTGGTCGCTCAGGGCCTACCACCTGGCGCTTTCCAACTACTTCGGCAACGTCGAGTTCGGGCTCGGCGCGGCGATGGCCGCGGTTTTGGTGCTCATCGGCATTCTGGTCTCGCTCTTTTACCTCAAGATCTTCAACTTCCAAAACCTGGTCGTCGAGCCCAAAGTGGAGGTGAACTGATGCCGATCCGACCACCTTCCTGGCGGCTCATCCTCATCCTCCTCGGCCTCATCACCCTCCCCATCGGCGTGGGTACGCTGTGGCTTTTGCTCACCGCGCTCTTCAACCAGGTGCACGGGTTGATTCCGGTGGGCAACATCAATTTCGGCAACTGGCGCTTCCTCTGGGAGGGGTCGATCAACGGCCGCCCACCGATCTGGGTGGCGCTCTTGAACTCGATCCTCTTCGCCGCCACCGTGGCGCTTATCGAGGTTTTGGTGGCCTCGATGGCCGCGTATGCCATCAGCCGCATGAACTTTCCCGGGCGGCGGCTGTATCTGGGCATGATCCTCGTCCTCCACGCCTTTCCCGCCGTCAGCCTGCTGATCGCGATCTACTACATCCTGCGCCTCCTCGGGCTCTTCGACACCCTCTTCGGGGTGATCCTGGTCAAGGCCTCGCTCGAGATCCCGCTCGGGATCTGGCTGATGAAAGGCTTTTTCGACAACCTCTCCTGGGAAATGGAGATGGCCGCGCTGGTCGACGGGGCCTCGCGCTGGACGGTTTTCCGCAAGGTCGCCCTTCCGCTGGTGCGCCCCGGCATCCTGGCCCTGGGTACGTTTGCGCTGCTCTCGGCCTGGGGCGAGTTCATCCTGCCCTACACCCTCATCGTCTCGGGCAAGAGCTGGACGCTGGCGCTTTACTTGCAAAGCTTTTTGCGTGAGTCCTTCGTCGACTACGGCATGATGGCCGCGGTGGGGCTCTTTTACGCCCTGCCGGTGTTCGTTTTCTTCCTCCTCGGCCAGAAGTATCTCCTCAACATTTACTCTGGAGGCGTAAAGGGATGATCAAAGGCACCGACGTCACCCTCAGGGGACTCTCCAAGCGCTTCGGCAAGGTCTGGGCGCTCAAAGACTTAGACCTCGAGGTCCAGGCCGGCGAACTGGTGGCCTTTCTCGGACCCTCGGGGTGTGGCAAGACCACCACCCTTTTGCTCATCGCCGGGATCTACCGGCCCACCACCGGCGAGATCCACTTCGGCGAGCGCCGCGTCGACCACCTGCACCCCAAAGATCGCGACGTGGGCATGGTGTTCCAGTCCTATGCTCTATACCCTCACCTCACCCTCTTCGAAAACATCGCCTTCCCTCTCAGGCTGAAAAAAGTCCCCGACGCCGAGGTCAAATCGCGGGTCCAGTCCACCGCCGATCTCCTCGGGATCGGCCACATCCTCGACCGCCGACCGGCCCAGGTTTCTGGGGGTCAGCAACAACGGGCCGCCCTGGCGCGGGCACTGGTCAAGGAACCTCAGCTCTTGCTACTGGATGAGCCGCTCTCGAACCTCGACGCCCAGATCCGCCTCTCCGCCCGGGCCGAGATCCGGAGGCTGCAACGGGACCTCGGCGTAACCGCGATCCTCGTCACCCACGACCAGGCCGAGGCGCTGGCCATGGCCGATCGGGTGGCGGTCTTCAGCACCGGCGAGCTCCAGCAGTTCGCCACCCCCGACGAGCTCTACACGAGACCGAAGAACACCTTCGTCGCGAGCTTCGTTGGCGCCCCGCCGATGAACCTGATCGAAGGCGTGTTCAAGGAACGGGCCTTCGAGGCCGGCGGGTTTCGGCAGGGGCTCGAGGGGCCCCATCCCCAGGGCCAGGGCTGGCTCGGCATCCGACCCGAAGACATCGAGCTGCGGGCCGAAGGGACGCCGGCCACGGTGCTGGTGGTCGAGCCGCTGGGCCGGGAGGCGCTGGTCATGGTCGAAAGCGGTGGCGTTCGCCTGCAGGTTCTGGTGCCGGCGGAGGCCAAGCCCGCCCCCGACCAGCAGGTCCACCTCCACCTGCCGGCGGAAAAACTCCACTTCTTCGACCGGACGGGGACCCGGGTCGGCCCTTAGGGACGCGGAAAAGCCATGTTCAGACTCCAACGCGCCCCGGAGCATCCGGTACTTTCGCCTGAGGCGGCACCACCGTGGGCTCGCGGGGCGGTTTTTAATCCCGCCGCGGTTCTGGACGGGCGGGGAAAGCTCCACCTCTTCTTTCGCGCCGTCGCCCCGGGGTATACCCCGTGGCCGGAAAAGCGCGGCTATCGCAACTACGTCTCGCGCATCGGACACGCCACCAGCGACGATGGCATTCGCTTTTCCATCGACCCGACCCCAGTGCTCGAGCCGGACGCAGAGGACGACCGCTTCGGGGTCGAGGATCCGCGCCTCAGCAAGATCGAGACCGAAGACGGCCCCCTTTGGCTCATGACCTACACCGCGCTCTCAAAGCCGGCGTTTTCCGGCCAGGGCGACCGCGTGGCCCTGGCCTTGAGCCGTGACCTTTTGCGTTTTGAAAAAGTCGGCGTCATCGTCCCCGGAACCAACGACAAGGACGCCGTGGTCTTCCCCACCCTCATCCAGGGCCAGGTGGCCTTGCTTCACCGCATCCCGCCCAGCATTCAGCTCGCCCGTCTGCCCTCTCTCCAGGCCCTCATCCACCCCGACCCCGACTTCTGGCGCCGTCACACCCGGGCCCCCGAGCAGCACACCATCTTGCAGCCCCGCTTCGAATGGGAAGCAGCCAAGGTCGGCGCCGGTCCGCCACCGATCCCGACCAAGGAAGGCTGGCTCCTTCTCTACCACGGGGTCGACCGCGCACGAGTCTACCGCGCTGGGGCGGCGCTCCTTGCCCTCGAGGACCCCTCCCGGGTGCTCGCCCGGCTGCCGTACCCCATCCTGGCGCCGGAAGTCGAATACGAACGTTCAGGGGATATCCCAAACGTGGTCTTCCCCACCGGCGCGGTGTGCAAAGACGGCCGGCTTTGGGTTTATTACGGGGCCGCGGACAAAAGGATCGCCCGGGCGGTGGCGAGCCTCGAGGACCTGCTCGCCGCCCTCAGGGAAGACGGAGTCAGGGAGTAGACATGCTGCCCGAAAGCACGCCCAAAGAAGCCTTCATCGACGGGCGCTGGACCCGAGCGCCCAAAACCTTCACCCTACGGCGCCCCGACACCGGCGCGCCGCTGGCCGAGGTCGCCGACGTCGACGCCGATACGGCTCGAAAAGCCCTCGAGGCCCAGATCCAGGCCGACGCCCAATGGCGAAAACAAACCCCCGCCGCCCGGGGGGCCGTGCTCCGGCGCTGGTACGATCTGATCCTCGAACACACCGAACCCCTGGCCCGGATCATGGCCCTCGAAATGGGCAAACCGATCCGGGAAGGCCGCAAGGAGGTCGTCTACGCCGCCGGCTTCGTCGAGTGGTACGCGGAGGAGGCCAAGCGTATTTATGGCACCACGATCCCAAGCCCCGACCCGGCAAAGCGGCTTATGGTCATCAAAGCCCCCATCGGCCCCGTCTACGCCATCACGCCGTGGAACTTCCCCGCGGCCATGGTCACGCGAAAAGCCGCCCCCGCCCTCGCCGCCGGCTGCACGGTCACCCTCAAACCGGCCGAGGAATCGCCGCTCACCGCCCTCTACCTGGCGCGGCTCTGGCAAGAGGCCGGGGGTCCACCCGCCACCCTGCAGGTGCTCCCCACCACCGATCCGGTGGGGGTCAGCCGGGTCTTCCTCGAGGACCCGCGCATTCGCAAGCTCACCTTCACCGGCAGCACCGCGGTGGGCCAGAAGCTCTATGCCCAGGCGGCCATGACCATGAAGCGGATCGCCCTCGAGCTCGGCGGCCACGCCCCCTTTGTGGTCTTCGAAGACGCGGATTTGGAAAAGGCGGTGGCGGCGGCGATCACCGCCAAGTTCCGAAACGGCGGCCAGTCTTGCGTGGCGGCAAACCGCATCTACGTGCAGCGCTCGATCCACGACCGCTTCGCCGAGGCGTTCGCCGAGGCGGTGGGGCGTCTCAGGGTCGGCGATCCCCTCGACGAGGCCACGGAGATCGGGCCCCTGGTCAACGAAGGGGCGGCGGCCAAGGTCGAGGCCCACCTCAGCGACGCCCTGGCCAGGGGCGCGCGGCTGGTTCGCGGCGGCAAGCGGCGGGGGACCTTCGTCGAGCCCGCGGTCTTGGCTGGCGTCCCCCTTTCGGCGAAGATCCTCCAGGAGGAGACCTTCGGCCCCGTGGCCCCGATCCTGCCCTTTGAACGCGAGTCAGAGGCCCTGGCCATGGCCAACGCCTCGCCCTACGGCCTCGCCGCCTACGTCTGGACGCGCGACCTCGGCCGGGCCTGGCGGATGGCCGAGGGCCTCGAATTCGGCATCGTCGGGGTCAACGACGGGCTTCCTTCGACCCCCGTCGCCCCATTTGGCGGGATGAAGCTTTCCGGCCTCGGGCGCGAGGGCGGAAAGTGGGGCTTGGAGGCGTTTTTGGAGATCAAGTATGTTTCAGTGGTGATTGCGTGACCCGGGAGAAACCCATGAAACTGCCCAGCCACCTCCACTACAAGGACCGCTCGGTTCGCCTCAAGTACCACCGTTTCCAAACCGGCAACGGCCACCACCCCCCAAACGCCCTCTCGGCGCTGGCCGAGGTCCTCGAGGGCGGCGCCCAGGCCATCGAGTTCGACGTCGGGCTCACCCTGGACGGGGTCTACGTGCTGGTCCACGACACCCACCTCGAGCGCGAGACCACCGGCGTGGGGCCGGTACGTCTCGCCACCCACACCGAGATCAAGCGCCTGCACCTCAGGGGCAGCGCCGAGCGGGTGGCGACGCTCTCGGAAGTGGTCGGCGTCCTGAGCGAGTTCGACGGACCGTTAAAGGTCCAGGTGGACCTCAAAGAAACGGTCCCCCTCGGCCGGGACGAGGCCGCCTGGCTCCACGAAAGCCTCCGCCCCCTTCTGGAAAAGGACAACCTCGAGGTGGTGGTCGGCTGCCTGGCCGATTGGAACCTGCGCATGCTGGCCCGCGTCGCCCCCGAGCTGCCGCTCGGGTTCGACATCGCCTTTCACCTCGACGCCCCGGTGGGCGAATTCCTGCGGCTGCCCATCCGGGTGAATGCCTACGGCTACCTCGACGACCACCCGCTCGGCTACCGCCGCGTCCTGCCCACCCCCGACTACCTCGCCGACCGCATCGAGGCCATCTCCGGCTTGGTGCCCCGGGCGGTGGAGTTCTACCTGCGCAAGGACTTCGTGCTGCAGGCCCTCGAGGACGGCTATAACCCCGTCGAGCACCTCCACCGCATACGCCCCGGCGTTACGGTCGACGTGTGGACGCTCGACGCCGACGAACCCGCGGCCAGAGAGAAGCTCTTGCGCCTGCTCCGGGCCGGTGTCGATCAGATCACCACCAACACCCCGCTCAAGCTGGCCGAGCTCTTCGAAACCACCTCGACCTGACCGGGAACGGAAAAACCCGGACCTCGCAGGCCGCCTCCGCAGGCGGCCCTAGAATTCAAGCTTTGGATACATTAAAATTGATAAAGGTGCACTAAAGTCATGGAGAGCATGCACCCACGCCGAGAAAACGAAAGGAGGGACCCGATGAACATTCCAGACAAACTCCCGGTCGTGCCGGTCCGGGGCTCGGTGATCTACCCCACCATGGTCATGCCCATCGACGCCGGCCGGTCCATCAGCGTCCGCGCCATCGACGAAGCGCTCGGGCGCGACCGGGTCATTTTCATCGTGGCGCAAAAGGATAAGACCGTCGAAGACCCCGCGCCCGAGGATCTCTTCCAAACCGGGACCGTGTGCAACATCCTGCGCATGCGTAAAAACCCCGACGGCACGGTCCAGGTTCTGGTCCAGTGCTACGCTCGGGCCCGGGCGGTGAGCTACGAAGTCCACGGGGATTACCTCGAGGCCTCGGTCGAGCCCTTAAAGGAGGTGCTGGGCCCGGAGATCGAGATCAAGGCCCTCTACCGCGAGGTCAAGGCCCGTTTCGCCCAGCTGCTCAAGGAGGGCAAGTACGTCTCGCCCGACGTCGCCCAGTTCATCCAAAACCTCGAGGACCCGGTCCAGCTCGCCGACTACATCGCCTTCCACATGGACTTCAAGCTGGAAGACAAGCAGCAGATCCTCGAGCTGCCCTCGGTGGCCGAGCGCCTGAAGCGCATCCTGGTGCTGCTCGACGCCGAGCTCGAACTCATCGAGACTCAGCGCCGCATCCAGCAGCAGGTCAAGGAAGAGATCGACAAAAACCAGCGCGAGTACTTCCTGCGCGAGCAGATGAAGGCCATCCAGCGCGAGCTCCACGGCGAGGAAGGCGAGGAAGAGGTCGAGGAGCTGCGCAGGAAGATCGAGGCGCTGGGCCTCCCCGAGGTGGTCAAGAAAGAAGCCGAACGCGAGCTCGGGCGCCTGGCCCGGATGCACCCCGACTCGGCCGAAGCCGCGGTGATCCGCACCTACCTCGACTGGATCACCAATCTTCCCTGGAACGAGCGCACCGAAGACAACCTCGACATCCACCGGGCCAAGGAGATCCTCGACGCCGATCACTACGGTCTGGAGAAGGTCAAAGACCGGGTGCTGGAATACCTCGCCGTCCGCAAGCTGAAAGCCGAGCGGGCTGAAAAGGGCGAAATCCCCAAGGAAGAGGTCAACAAGGGGCCGATCCTGCTCTTCGTGGGCCCGCCCGGGGTGGGCAAGACCAGTATCGCCAAGTCCATCGCCCGGGCGCTCGGCCGGAAGTACGTCCGCATCTCGCTGGGCGGTGCCCGCGACGAGTCCGACATCCGGGGCCACCGCCGCACCTACATCGGCGCCATGCCCGGGCGGATCATCCAGGGGCTGCGCCAGGCCGGCACCAAAAACCCCGTCTTCCTGCTCGACGAGGTGGACAAGCTCGGCGCCAGCTTCCAGGGCGATCCCTCGGCGGCGCTGCTTGAGGTCCTCGACCCGGCCCAGAACAAAGAGTTCGTCGACCACTACCTGGGGGTGCCTTTCGACCTCTCCGAGGTCATGTTCATCGCCACCGCCAACTTCCCCCAGCTCATCCCCGCCCCCCTCTTCGACCGGATGGAGTTGATCGAGTTCTCCTCCTACATCGAGGACGAAAAGCTCCAGATCGCAAAGCGCTTCCTCCTGCCACGACAGCTGGCGGAAAACGGACTTTCCGAACGCCAGGTGGTGATCACCGACGCCGCCCTGCGCCGGCTCATCACCCACTACACCCGCGAGGCCGGGGTCAGGAACCTCGAACGTGAAATCGGCGCCCTGCTCCGAAAAGCCGCACGACGGATCCTCGAGGAAGGAAAGAAGCGGGTCCGCATTACCGAAAAGGACCTGGAAAAATACCTGGGCCCGCCCCGCTATCTGCCCGAGACCGAGGCCCGCGGGCCACAGGTGGGCGTGGCCACCGGCATGTACTACACCCCGGTCGGTGGTGACATCATGTTCGTCGAGGTCAGCGTCATGCCCGGGAAGGGCCAGCTCATCCTCACCGGCCAGCTGGGCGACGTCATGAAGGAATCGGCACGGGCGGCCCTCACCTACGCCAAGAAGAATGCCGATCGCTTCGGGATTCCCCTGGAGCGGTTTGAGAAGTCCGACATCCACATCCACGTCCCCGCCGGCGCCATCCCCAAGGAAGGTCCATCAGCCGGCGTGGCCATCACCAGCGCCCTGGTCAGCGCGCTGACCGAGACCCCGGTGCGACACGACATCGCCATGACCGGCGAGATCACCCTCACCGGCCGCGTTCTCCCCATCGGGGGCGTGAGGGAGAAGGTCCTGGGCGCGAAACGCGCGGGCATCGCCGAGGTCATCCTGCCCAAGAACAACGCCTCCGACCTCGACGACATCCCCCGCCACCTGAAGAAGAACATGACCTTCCACTTCGTCGAAACCCTCGACGAGGTGCTCGAGCTCTCGCTGGTAGGCGGCCTCCAGGTGCTGGGGGAGAAAAAGAAACCAAGCCGCAGGCGCACGAAGAAGTCGGAAACCGTCGCCCACGCCTAAGCCACGCCTCCGCCCCGTTTGTCCTCGAGGGCCCCTGCCGCGGCAGGGGCCCGGATCCCGAACCGCCGGGCTTCCACTTGGTACAATCTTCATCGTGAAGGCCTTCAAACCGCACGTCCTCGAGCTTCCCGACTACCCCTACACCCACCACCAAGCACCGATCAAGCTCGATCAGAACGAGAGCCCCTACGACATTCCCGAAGCCCTCAAGGCCGAGATCGCCGAGGCGCTACAAAAGACCCCGCTCAACCGCTACCCCGAGATGAACGCCGAGCGCCTGGTCGAAGCCATCGCCGATTTCGAGGGCTGGGAGGCCTCGGGGGTGGTGGTGGCCGGAGGCTCGAACGTGCTCCTGACCGCGCTGGCCCTGGCGGCGCGGAAAGTGCTGGACGTCGTTCCCTCGTTCTCCCTCTACAAATGGTCGGCCCGGATCACCGGCACCCCGTGGGAAGGCATTCCCCTGGGCGAGGACTTCGAGCTCCCCGTGGCCGAGATCGAGCGCCATTTGAGCGCGTCGGAGGAGGCGGGGGTCTTCTTCTTCCCCAACCCCCACGCCCCCTCAGGCCGGTTCTGGTCCCCGGAAACGGTGCGCGCGCTCGCCGAAGCCGCCGGGAAGGGGGGCTGGCTGATGGTGGTCGACGAGGCCTACTACCACTTCGCCCCGGCGGATTTCAAACGGGAAGCCCGGGAAATGCCCCACGTCGTCATCTCCAGGACGTTCTCCAAAGCCTGGGGCCTGGCCGGGGTTCGCCTCGGCTACCTCCTCGCCCACCCCGAGGTGGCCAAGGAGGTGCGAAAACTCCTCCCCCCCTTCCGCGTCCCCACTCCCACCCTGATCACCGCCCAGGTGGTGCTGGAAAACCCCGGCTACCTCACCGAAACCGCCGAGAAGATCCGCCGCGAGTGCGAGCGGGTCTACATCGAACTCAAGACCCATCCCTCCTGGAAGGCCTACAAGAGCCACACCAACTTCCTCTGCATCCGAACCCCGGATGCCGAAGCCGCATTCAAAGGACTCCTGGCCCGGGGCATCCTGGTCCGGCGCATGGACAACCAGCCGGGCCTCGAGGGCTGCATCCGGGTCACCATCGGCACCCCGGTGGAAAACGACGCCTTTTTAAAGGCGGCCTTCGAGCTTGGGGAGGGCGTTGATGCGGAAGGCTAGCGTCGAGCGCCTCACCCAGGAAACCGAGATCCGCCTCGAGTTCGGCCTCGATGGCCCGGCCCAGGGCGAGATCGAAACCGGCCTGCCCTTCCTCGATCACATGCTCCGCCAGCTGCAGCGCCACGGCCGGTTCTGGCTCCAGGTCAAGGCCCGGGGCGACCTCGAGGTCGATGCCCACCACCTGGTCGAAGACGTCGGCATCGCTCTCGGCATGGCCCTGGACCGGGCGCTTGGGAGCCGTGGTGGAATCGAGCGCTACGGCGACGCCTTCGCGCCCATGGATGAAACGCTGGTGCACGCGGTCGTCGATCTCTCGGGGCGGGCGTACCTGGGCTTTCGGCCCGAGGCCCTCGAGGTCTTCGGCGCCCCCGGCGGCATGAACGTCTTTCACCTCAGGGAATTCTTGCGCGGTTTTGCCAACCACGGCCGCCTGACCCTGCACCTCCGTGTCCTCGAGGGCAAGGAGGCCCACCACGTCATCGAGGCCAGCTTCAAGGCCCTGGCCCGCTCGCTCGATCGCGCGACCCGGGTGACCCGCGACGACCTCCCGAGCACCAAGGAACTCATCTAAGCCCACCATGAAGACCCTGCTCATCGACTACGGATCGGGCAACCTGCGCAGCGTGGCCAAGGCCCTCGAGACCAGCGGGTTCGACGTCGAAGTCTCCGCCGACCCCAACCGGGCCGCTGGCAAGGACCTGCTCGTGCTGCCCGGGCAGGGCCACTTCGGCCAGGTGATGGCGGCCTTCAAACGCTCGGGCTTTGAGGAGGCGGTACGACGCCACCTCGAGGCCAAAAAGCCCTTTTTGGGCATCTGCGTCGGCCTGCAGCTGCTCTTTGAGGCTTCCGAGGAAGCCCCGGCGGTGCCCGGGCTCGGGATCTTGCCGGGAAGCGTCCGCCGCTTCCGGGCGGGCAAGGTCCCCCATATGGGCTGGAACCAGGTGGCCTTCACCCCCGGCTCTCCGTTCGCCGACCTCGACGGCCGCTTCTTCTACTTCGTACATTCCTACTACGCCCCGCGCCTTCCCGGCTCCGAAGGCGTCACCGACTACCACGGCACCACCTTCACCGCGGTGTTCCGAGAGGGCAACCTGATCGCCCCCCAGTTCCACCCCGAAAAATCAAGCCGCGCCGGGCTCGCCTTCCTCGAACGCACCCGGCGCTACTTCGAGGCCTTTCTCGGCGACGAAGCGGGCGAATAAAACGCGCGCGAGGGCTCAACCGGTGCCGGCGAGGGCGTCCTCGAGGTCCTCCCGCCGCACCAGACGGCCCTGGGCGCCGACCTCGGTGGTGGCCAGGGCGCCGGCGACGTTGCCCAGCCGCGCCGCCTCGACCAACGAACGCCCCTCCATCACCGCGTGGGCAAACGCGGCGGTAAAGGCGTCGCCGGCGCCGGTGGTGTCGACCACCTGGTCGACTTCGAAAGGCTCCACCAGGGCTTCCTCATCCGGCGTGGCCACAATCGCTCCCATGGGACCGACCTTGACCACCACCCGCTCGATGCCCTCCTGCCGCAGCCGCTCAAGGCCCCCGCTGATCGAGTCCAGCTCGGTCAGCTCCCGCAGCTCGGTCCGGTTCATGAGCAGATAGTCGGCCGATTTCAGGCTGCTGACCAGCATCGGCCCCACCTGCCGCACCGCACCGGTTCCGAGGTCGATGAAGACCGGAATGTTGCGGCGCTTGGCCGCGGTGATGGCCTTGAGGGTATAGGCCTTTTGCGGTCCGCCCACGAGCGCGTAGGCCGAAAGCACCAGAGCGTCGGTCTGGTCCAGGAACCTGGGCTTAAAAAGCGAGGCGTCGAGGTATCGGCTGGCGCCAATGCTCGCCACCATGCTCCGCTCGCCGCCGGGGAAAAGGAAGACCAAGATGGAGGTCGTCGCGTGCTCGGGGTCCTCCTGGAGGTACCTGAGGTCCACGCCGGCGCGCTTCACACCCTCGAGGGCCACCTCCTTGAGTGGCCCCGTCCCCACCCGCGAGGCGAGGAAACTTCGGTGACCCAGGCTGGCCAGCTGCGCGGCCAGGGTCGCCCCGGCACCCCCGGGCTTGTAGAGCGCCCGCTTCGCAGACACTTCCTCCCCCGCTTGTGGCAAGCGGTCCACAAGGTAAATCAGGTCAACTGAAACATCACCGATCACAAAGAAGCGCATCTACGCGGCCTCCTGCCTTTGGCTTAACCCACTATAACGCGTTTTCTGAGGAACGATTGAGCGTTCTATCGGGAAGGCTCGGCGCCAGCCAGGATCGAGCGCAACCGTTTGAAGTGCGCGAGCGAAAGGGCCTCACCCCGCACCCTGGAATCGAGCCCCAGCGCGGCCAGGGCCGAGAGGACCCGGGTTTTGTCGTAGCCCGCGGCCTCGAGGTTGTTCACCAGCGTCCGGCGCCGAGCCCGGAAGGCAGCTTCGATCAGGTGAAAGAGCGGGGGGTCGTCGGGAACGTCTTTGGGCTCGATCCGCACGATGGTGGACGTAACCTCGGGGCGGGGGAAAAATACGGTCGGCGGCACGTCGCGGAGCTTTTCCACCGTCGCGTGATGGGCGATCCGCAGCGACAAAATTCCGTAATCCTTCTCGCCGGGGCGGGCCATCATCCGCCGGGCCACCTCGCGCTGAACCATCACCACCAGCCTTCGAAACCGCCTCGAGGTCAGCAACCGAACGAGCAGAGGCGTGGCGATGTTGTAAGGAAGGTTGGAAACGAAGAGGCTGCCCTCGGGCACCTCTTCCCAGGGGAAGCCCAGTGCATCGGCAAACACGACTTCGACCCGGTCTTTGGGCAAGACCGCATCGAGCAAGGGGGCGAGTCGCACATCCTTCTCCACCGCCACCACGTCTGCCCCCGCCTCGGCGAGGGTGAGGGTGAGGGCGCCGGCGCCGGGCCCCACTTCGTACACCCGCTCCCCGGGCCCGACCCCGGCCGATCGAACGATGAACGCAAGGAGGTTCGGGTCGACGAGGAAGTGCTGCCCGAACCCCTTTTTCAACCTCAAGCCCTGCCGCGAAAGCAGCGCCTTTAGGCCTCGCAGCGTTCGGGGGTCGGCCTGGCCCTGACTCATGACCCCCGGGACCGCTCGAGCAACGCCCGCAACTCGCCGTAGAGCCGCTTGGTCTCCTCGGGCGTCTTGCCGTATCCCCCGTACTTGCTGACCAGGCGGGCCGCTTCCTTGCCCTTGCCCTCCCGGCGCAGCCGTTCGAGGAGCCGGTCGATGAGCTCCCTCGGCCCCCGTTTCTCGGCCTGCCCCTCCTTCCCCGGCGGGGTGAAGCGCCCGGTCTCCGGGTCATACTCCACCCAAACCTTTTCCATCCGGTAGAGGTGCCGCCCGATGCCGAACTTCACCGCCGCCCGCTTGAGGGCATCGGAGAAGGCGGCTTTCAGGGTGTCGCCCTCGCCAACGTCCTCCTTGGTCACGCCGAAGACGGTGAGCCGCGCCTTAACCAGCGCCGGTTCGGGGCTGACCCGCAAGACCTCGTAAGCGTCGTGCCAGTTGGCCGGTCCGGCCACCGCATCCAGGCGATCCAGCACCGCCCGGGCGTCGACGTAGGGCACGATGAGCGCCCGCCGCTTGTCGCGCGACACCGCTTCCACCCGCCACTGCACATCCTCATCGGGAAAAGGCTCGGCCAGATCTTCCCACACGCTCGGATCCACGGGGTCATTCTCTCACGAATGGCGGCAGCCATCCAGGCCAATTGACAGTCCCAGGCGCCCTTCCTAATATGGTGGAGGCTTTGGGGCGTCGTCTAATGGCAGGACAGCGGACTTTGGATCCGCCGGTCGTGGTTCGAGTCCACGCGCCCCAGCCATTTTTTTGTAGATCGTGCGCCCTCGGGTTAAAGTAAGGGTAGATGGAAGCCCTGGTGGTCAGCGCCAACCCAACGCTCCGCACCTATATCGAGGTAACCCTTGAAGCCGAGGGGTTCCAGCCAAAGAGCTTCGCCAACGCAAAGGAGGCTCTGGCCTACCTGCGGGAACACACGCCTGACCTCATCGTCCTCGACGACGAGGTGGGGGACAGCCTGCCGCCGCTGGATCTCGCCTGGCGGGTCAAGCGGGTCAAGCGACTCAAGGACGTTCCCCTGGTCTATCTGGCCAGCTCCAGCGACAGCAGGACCAAGATCGCCGCACAAATGGCCCGAATCGACGAGATTTTGGTCAAGCCCCTGACCGGCGGCGAGTTCCGCCGCTTCGCGCGTCGTACCATCGAGATGCGCACCCAGCACTCCTAACCCATGCGTTGGCTCCGTTTGCTCGCCTTTGGTTTCCTGGCGCTCTTCTTGGGTCTCGGCGTTGGGGTGGCCACCGTTGTTTGGAACTGGAGCCGGAACCTGCCGAGCCTCGAGGCCTTCGAGTCGCTCCGGCTCACTTCGACCACCACCCTCTACGCCCGCGACGGCACCCCCATCGCCACGTTGGCCTCGGTCGAAGACGGGCGCACCGTGGGCCGGCAGCTGGTGAGCCTCTCGCAGGTTTCCCCCGCCGCCATTGCCGCCATCGTCGCCAGCGAGGACCGGCGTTTTTTCCGCCACCACGGCATCGACTGGGTCCGTTTCTTCGGCGCCCTTTACAAGACGCTCCAGGGTGACCTCCAAGGAGGCAGCACCATCACCACCCAGGTGATCAAGAACACCCTGCTCAAACAGCTCGCCTCCCAGCGGACGCTGGAACGCAAATTCAAGGAATTTCTTTTGGCCACCGAGCTTGAGCGGCGTTATACCAAGCGCGAGATCCTCGAGATGTACCTCAACGTCGCCTTCTGGGGCGGCAACCTCACCGGCATCGCCGCCGCCAGCGAAGCGTACTTCGGCAAGGATCCTGCCGAGCTCACGCTCGCCGAAGGCGCCTATCTGGCCTCGCTCATCCCCGCCCCCAACGCGCGCTACCGGGATCTGAAAGGCACCCTGGCCCGAAGCCGGCGCCTGATCCGGGAGATGGCCGAGGCGGGTTGGATCACCCCCGGTGAAGCCAAAGCGGCGCTCTCCGAACCCATCACCCCGCGTGGCTGGGTCACCGAATACAGCAAGGACGGCGCGCTGGTTCGCGCCGAGCTCAAAGACCCCAGCGCCCAGGTCCTTCCCGACCTGAGCGCCCAGGTGGCCACCCGCTTCGTGCTCGAGGTCCGCAAGCGCCTGCTCGAGCGCTTCGGGGCGGGCCGCGTCTTCGGTCAGGGCGGGCTCCGGGTCTACACCACGCTCGACCTGGGCATGCAGGCGGCCGCCGAGGCCGCGGCCACGAAGGCGGTGCGCGACAAGATGCTCCCCGACGGCGCCCAGCTGGCCCTGGTCGGGATGGACCCCAAGACCGGGGAGGTCCTGGCGATGCTCGGCGCCCTGCCCGGGACCCCGGGCGAGTTCAACCGGGCCACCCAGATCCGGCGGAGCCCGGGCTCCGCGGTCAAGCCCTTCGTCTACGCCACCGCCCTCGAGGCCGGCTGGTCCCAGGCCAGCCCGGTTTGGGACAAGGAGGTCGAGTTCCCCGACCCCACCCAGCCGGAAGGGGTGTGGAAGCCGAAGAACTTCTCCGGCACCTTCCTGAACCGGCCGGTTACCATCCGTTACGCCCTCGACCGCTCGCTGAACGTGCCCGCGGTCCTCACCGGCGCGAAGATCGGCATCCCCCGCCTCGCCGCCAAACTCGGCGCCCTGGGCTTTGAGGTTCCCAAACATCCCAGCCTGGCGATCGCCATCGGTGCGGTGGGTGCGAGCCCCCTGCAGATGGCCGCCGCCTATGCCAACTTCATCAACCAGGGACGAATGCCCGAGCCCATTCTCATCCTCCGGGTCGAAGACGAGCAGGGCAGGGTGCTCTACCAGGCCCGTCCCCACGCGAACCGGGTCTTCTCCGAGACCATCGCCTATCTGGGCTGGGACATGCTGAAGGGCTACGTCTACGACCCCGATCCCTTTGGCAAGGCGAGCCTCGCCTGGCGGGCTCGAATCCCGGGTCGGGTGGTCGGGGGCAAGACCGGCACCTCGAACGAGGCCCGGGACCTCTGGTTCGCCGGCGCCACCAAGGGGCTGGTGGCCGTGGTCTGGATCGGCCGGGACGACAATGAACCTCTCCGCTGGCGGGGCAAGGAGCCCTCGAGCTCGGTGATCAACCCCCCGATCTGGCGCGACTTCGTCGAGGAAGCGCTCCGCGGCCGGCCAACCGGCGACTTCCCGCCGCCGGAGGGCCTGGTGCAGCGGCGTATCGACCTCCTCGACGGCGCGCCCAGAGCGGGTGGAGTGGCGGTGTACTTCCGCGCCGATCGCGCCCCCAGCGGGACAACGGTGCCCATGGGAACTTTCGTGTGGGTTCCCATTGACACCTCCACCGGGTGCCCCGCCACCGCGTCCACCGGTTTTGACCGGATCACCTGGCGGGCGTTTTCACCCGAGGCTTTGAAGCGCCTTGCTTGCCCGACGAACAGCGAGGGCAGTAGCCGGTGAAGAGAACCCGGGCTCCGACCACGCGCCAGCCTTCTGGCGCCGGCAGCCGCTGTGCCAGCGCCTCGGAGGCCAGTTCTGGAAGCTTGTCGGTCAAGATATCCTCAACCCGGCCGCACTCCAGGCAGACCAGGTGATGGTGCGGGCGCGTGTAACCGTCGTAGCGGGTCATCCCCAGCGGGTCCTTAAAGTCCCACACCAAGCCCGCCCGCTTCAGAACCTGGAGGTTGAGGTAGACGGTCGAAAGACCGATGTCGTACCCCTTCTTCCTGAGGCCGCGGTAGAGCTCCTCCGGGGTCGGATGGACGTTCTTGCGATCGAGGAACGCCAGAATCCGTTCCCGAGGCACCGTGTGACGCAGGCCGGCGCCGCGCAAGCGTCCGCGATGGTCGCGCCGGACGGAAGCCTGAACCTTGGGCATAGCCACCCCCCAACAGTTCGGTATATCCAACTTACCGAGCTATTCCACATTATAGTGTATGGCGTGGAGAGGGCCCGCCCGAGCCACCGGTTGCTCTACCTGCTCTTCGCCCTCGGCCTTTTCGAGGTCGCGGGGCTCTTCTTCTTCGAAACCTACCGCTATTACCAAATCTCCCGGGAAGTCGCGCGGCTCGAACAGGAAAATGAGGCCCTCTGGGCCAAGGTGCGTGACCTGCGCGCCGAGCTCGCCCACGCGAACGACCCCGGTGAACTCGAGGCCCTGGCCCGCCGGCTGGGACTGGTCAAAAAAGACGAGGTGCTCTATGTTAGAAAATCTCATTGAAGAACTTTTGGAAGATGAAGCGCTGACCCAGGGGCTTTCAGAGTCCGACGCCCAGGAGCTCCTGACCTGGCTGATCAGCCTTTTGGAGGAAGACGAAACCGAGCGCGGGGGGCACTACGTCCGCGCCCTGGGTAAGCAGGTGGCCAGGCTGGCCAAGAATCACAACCTTCCGGTCCACGAACTCATCGAGCTGGTCGAGCTCGCCTGGCAGGACACCGCGGTCTCGCTCGAGGCCCCCGCCCCGCTCGAGGCCTGACCCCCCTCAAAACGGAATCGCCTCCGAACCCCCACCGCGGTCGTGTCCGGCCAAGAGCGCCTCGCGGTCGGGGACGAAGCTGGCCTTGATCCCCAGGGCCAGGACCGCCTCGAGCGCGTCCTCCCCCACCCGGACCTCGCTGGCCTCAAAGAGCGCCCACCCCGACGGCCCGAAAAGGCGAATTTGGACGCCGTGGGGGCCCGGGTGTTCATCCAGGAGGCTGCGCAGCTCGAGGGTGCGCTTTTCATCGAGGTCGGCAAGGTCCAGCCTGAGCTCAAGCCGCTTGGGCAGGCCCTCGAACTCGTCCCACAAAAAGAGATCCTCGGCGATCACCCGCAGGCTCTCCCCTTCGGCATCGGGCTCGACGCTGGCGACCACCGCCACCGGGGTATCCTCCTTGAGCCGGGGCGAAACCCGATCGTAGCCGCGGCCGAAGACGACCACCTCGATGGCCCCGCTCTCGTCGGCCAGGTTGAACCGGGCCATCATGCCCCCGTTCTTCGTGGGCTTGCGCACCACGTTCTCCACCATCCCGGTCAAAATGGCCCGCACCCGTCGACGCCCGCCGTTTTGCCCCCGGTACCAGCGGGGAAGATCGGCGATCCGGGCGCTCGCCGCCTCGACCAGGCCCGCGTAATGGGCGAGCGGATGCCCGGTGACGTAGATGCCGAGCGCCTCCTTTTCCATCTTCAGCCGCTCGACCTCGCCGAGCCGGGGCGCCTTGGGCAAGGTGGGCTCGGCGGCCTCGTCGAAGAGCCCGGTGAGCCCCATGCCGGCTTTTTCCTGCTCGGTGGCCGCCCATTTGAGCAGGGCATCGAGCCCGGCGAGCATCGCCCCGCGCTCGCCAAAGGCGTCGAAGGCGCCGGCTTTGATCAGCGACTCGACCGCCCGGCGGTTTACGGTGTGCAGATCCACCCGCTTCAAGAAGTCGGCGAGCGACTTAAACGGCCCCCGCCGCTCGCGCTCGGCGAGAATGGCCTCGACCGCCCCCTCGCCCACGTTCTTGACCGCCGAGAGCCCGAAAAGGATCTCCTCACCCACCACCCGGAAGTCAAAGCCCGACTTGTTGATGTCGGGCGGGAGCACGGGAATCCCCATGGCCCGGGCGTCGCGGATGTACTCGGCCACCTTGTCGGAGTTCTTGCGTTCAACGGTGAGGAGGGCGGCCATGAACTCCACCGGGTAGTGGGCCTTCACGTAGGCCGTCTGGTAGGCGATCATCGCGTAAGCGGCGGCGTGGGA
>CAZXOY010000015.1:0-35570 GCA_964642655.1 uncultured bacterium | reverse complement strand
GGGCCTTCACGTAGGCCGTCTGGTAGGCGATCATCGCGTAAGCGGCGGCGTGGGAGTTGTGCACGACCATGTCTTCAGCGACGAAGGTGTGCGTGCCCTCGACGGTCAGATCGTAGACCGCTTCCTCGCCATCCGGAATCACCGCCACCACCCGATCCCAGTAGAGATCGCTCTCGGCAAGGCGCGCCAGCAGGAAGCTTTGGGTTAAACCGGCGAGATGGGCCACCGTCTTCCTGGCGAGGTCCCGTTTGGTGGCGTTGGGGCGGAAGAGCCCGCTCGAAATCCCGTGCTCGGCCAGGTAAGCGTGATACCCCTTCCCCCGCGCCCGGGCCGCAGCCTTGATCTCGGCCAGGACGAGCGGCAAAAGCGCGTTGGGGAGAATATCCTTGGTGCCCCGCGCGCCTTGTGGCGCACCCTCAGCCAGCAGCCGGCCTAAATCGCGGCGTCGTTTGCCCTGGAGGTGCGGACCGATCTTCTCGGCAAAGGCCTCAACGGCCTCCCAGCCGCCAAGCAGGTGTACAGCGTAGCCTTTTCGCCTTTCCCCCCGGTAAGCAAAGCTCTTTTCGTGGATCCGGGTTTGCAAACCGAGCCTGAGCAGGAGGTGCTGCACATCCTCGGCCAAGCGACGGGAAGCGGTGGCGTAGTGGATGAGCCGGGTCTCGGGTTGAATCCCCCCGTCGCCGCTCCAAAGCCTTCCCAAAAAGAAGGCGATCTGTTCCGGTGACAGCGTGAAAACATCCTCGGGCACGAACTTTTCCGCGGCTCCCTTACCCAAAATCCCCGCCCGTTTGAGGAAGTCCACCGCCCCGCAAACCCCGCTCCGGTTCTCGCAGGCGGCGTAAACGGAGGTCGCCGGCTTGCTCTCGTCGATCACCGCCCGGGTGTTGGGGAAGGCCTCGAGGGCATCCACGAACGCCTGAACCAGCTCGGGGTCTTTGCTGTAGAGGTAAAACCCCGAGGGGTGCTTGAGGTTGCCCTCGGCGATGGCGTAGGCGAGAAGGGCGAGCTCATGCGATGGCATGCGATTTTGCGACCGGTAAGGCACGCGCCGAGGTAAGGCGACGTAATCCCCGGGCCGGATCGCCCCGAGATCGCGCCACCCTTCCGGGGTGTAAAAGGGGTGGTTGGCGGTGGCTCTGAGCGTCCGTCCGGTTTCGGTGACGATCCGGAACACCGGACGCCGCCCACTCGGGAACGCGGCCACCACCGGGCGGGGAACGATCTTGAGGGTCTTCTCGTCCAGCGAAGGAACCCAGACCTCACCCGCCTCGCCGCGCACGATCTCGCCGATCGTCACCCGGCGACCGCTCCGAACATCGACCACCCGCGCCGTGGCGGGCAGGCACTTGTTGAAGCCATAGTTGGCGAAGGCCTCGAGCATGTCAAAGAGCCGGCTCGCTTCCTCCTCGGGAATGCCCCGCTCGGCGGCCCCCTTGATGAAGCGCTCCCGGTGGCGCTTCATCTCCTCGACCTTCTTCTTGCCCATGGCCCGGCGGAGCAGGTCGGCCTCGCCGAGCGAATACCCGGCAACCGCCGAGGCGATCTGCATGATCTGCTCCTGGTAGACCGGGATGCCGTAGGTCTCTTCCAGGATCGGGGCCAGGTGCTTCTCGGCGTGGGGGAACTCGGCGTAGGAAACCGGCTCCTTGCCCTGCTTGCGGCGGATGTAGGTGGGGATGTTGTCCATCGGGCCCGGACGGTAGAGCGAGAGGATGGCGATGAGGTCGTGGACCCGCTCGGGCCGGAAGGCCTTGACGGTGGCGGTCATTCCCGAGCCCTCGAGCTGGAACACCCCCTTGGTCTCGCCCCGGGCCAAGAGCTCAAAGGTCGCCGCGTCGTCGAGCGGGATCCGGTCGTAGTCGAGGTCGATTCCACGGGATTCCCTGACGATGCGGGCCGCCTCTTCCAAAAAGGAGAGCGTCCGGAGGCCGAGGAAGTCCATCTTCAAAAGCCCCAGCGCCTCGACCGCGTTCATGTCGTACTGGGTGATGATCTTGTCACCGCCGCCGGTTTCCTTCATCAGGGGAACCAGCTCGGTGAGGGGTTCAGCCCCGATCACCACCCCGGCGGCGTGCACCGAGGCGTGGCGGTTGAGCCCTTCCAGGCGCATGGCGACCTCGAGCACCCTCCGGACCTCGGGGTCCGAATCCATCATCGCCCGGAGTTCGGGAACGGTCTCGATCGCCTCCTGCAGGGGGATGGGGCGGCCGAACTTGACCGGCACCAGCTTGGCGATCTCCTCCGCCCGTTTGTGGGGGATGCCGAAGACCCGGGCCACGTCCTTGATCGCCGCCTTGGAGGCCATGGTCCCGAAGGTGGCGATCTGGGCGACCCGATCCTCGCCGTAGCGCTTGCGAACGTACTCGATCACCTCGTCCCGGCGCACGTCGGAGAAGTCGGTGTCGATGTCGGGCATGCTGACCCGCGCCGGGTTCAAAAAGCGCTCGAAGAGGAGGTTGAAGGCGAGGGGATCGATGTTGGTGATCCGCGTGGCGTAGGCCACCAGGCTGCCGGCGGCGCTGCCCCGGCCCGGCCCCACGCTGATCTTTTGGCGTTTGGCCCAGTTGATGTAGTCCTGAACGATGAGGAAATAGCCCGGGAAGCCCATCCGCTCGATGACCTTAAGCTCGTAGAGGGCGCGGGCCAGGATCGCCGGGGCGTCCCACTCGCGCACCTCCTTGGGATCCGGGAGCGCGGCCAAAAGCTTCTCTTTCGCCTCGCCGTCGAGCAACGCCAGGGCCTCGGCCAGCACCGCCCCGTCGCCGTGGGGCACGGGCACGCCCGCGACCCGCAGCATCTCACGGTAAAAATCCTCGGTGATCCGATCGGGGTAGCGCTCAAGCAGCCCCAAAAAGGTGAGTTCCCGCAAGTACTGGGCCTCGTCGCGACCCTCCGGCAGCGGGTAGCGGGGAATCTGATAGCGCTTTTTGTCGTCGAGGGGCAGCTCGACGCTCGCGATCTCGGCGATCCAGACCGAGTTGTCGAAGATCTCCTCGCCCCACTCCTCGGGGGGAAGCGCCTGGCGCATTTCCTCGGGGTCTTTGACGTAAAACTCGTCGCAGGGGAACTTCCAGCGGTTCTCGTCGTCCCAGGTGGACTTCGATTGGATGGCGAGCAGCACCTCGTGGGCCTCGGCGTCCTTGCGGCTCACGTAGTGCCCGTCGTTGGTGGCGACCATCCCGATGCCGTACTTCCTGGCAAATTCCTTGAGCACGGCGTTGGTCCTTTGCTGCTCCTTAAGGCCGTGGTTTTGAATTTCGATGAAGAAATCGTCCTTGAAGATCGAAAGGTACTCGTTGAGCCGCGCCTCGGCCAGGTCCTCCCGGCCGGCCAGGATGAACTGGTTGATCTCGCTGCCCAGGCAGCCCGAAAGCACGATCAGGCCCTCGGAATGCTCGGCGAGGAGTTCGCGGTCGATGCGGGGCTTTTCGTAGAAGCCCTCGAGGTACGCCCGGCTCGCGAGCTTGACCAGGTTCTGATACCCCTTGAAGTTCTTGGCGATCAGGGTCAGGTGGTAGTAGCCGCCGTCGAGGCCCTTGCGACGCTTCCGATCGAACCGGCTCTCGGCCGCCACGTAGGCCTCGTAACCGATGATCGGCTTGACGCCCATGCGGTGGGCCAGCCGGTAGAAATCCACGGCCCCGAAGAGGTTCCCGTGGTCGGTGATGGCCAAGGCCGGGTTTTCTGGGCTGACCTTTTTGACCCACGCCAGCAGGTCTTTGAGCTTGGCCGCCCCATCCAGCAACGAGTACTGGGTGTGCTGGTGCAGGTGCGCGAACTTCACCCCTCCAGGATACCCGCCGCCGGGACCCGGCCACCCCGGGGGCATTCCTCACTCTAATCTTTCTCATGCCAAATGTCCCATGACCGCGGTCATGGCCCGCCCCCCCGGCCATCTTTTAAGAAAGCCTTAATGAAAGGAGGTCGGTATGGACTATAGCTGGATTCAGATCGCCGTCGCGGCTGTCTTCATCTCCGCCGTCGTCACCCTGGTCCTGAGCCGCGGCTACGGCTGGTTGTCACCAACCTTCTGGCGCAACGCCGCCGTGGTCAGCAGCGTGGTGATGACCGGCATCCTCTTGTGGCTCACCTTCGACACCCAGGGCAAGATCCGACCCGGAGCCGGGCGGGTGCCCGCCTGGGACGTGATCAACTACGAGATCGGCCTCAAGTGGGACCCCGAAAAACGCCGCCAGGTCCCGGTGATCGGCGAGAAAACCGGTTTTTTTGGCCAGGAACTGAGCAACGAAGCGGCCTACAAGCTGATCAACCGGGGAAAGATGACGCTCCAGGGGCGCAACTGCATGGAGTGCCACACCATTTTGGGCAACGGGGCCTACTACGCGCCGGACCTCACCCGGGCCTACCAGGACCCCTGGTGGGCTGAGCGTCTCATGCCGATGCTCGGCGTGAAGACCCGGGAAGAAGCGATCGCCAAATGGCTGCAAAATCCCCCCGCCTACCCCCAGGGCAAGCGTCGCATGCCGAACCTGCACATCAACGAGGACGAGGCCCGGGCGCTGGTGGCCTTCCTCAAGTGGATGTCCGCCATCGATACCAACGGCTTCCCGCCACGCTTTGGCGTGGTGAAGGCCGAGCAGTAAGGAGGGAGACATGGCTTCGATTGCAATGAAAAAGGGCGAAGGACTCTACGAATCGCAAAAACTGGCCCTGGCTTATTTTGCGGTGGCCCTCATCCTCTTCGGGGCCCAGCTGCTCTTTGGGCTCCTCGCCGCCTACCAGTACATCGACCCCAACTTCCTCTTCGGCAAGCTCTCGTTCATGACCAACCGCACCGTCCACGTCAACGCCATGATCGTTTGGCTCTTGGTGGGGCTGATGGGCGGGGTCTACTGGTTCCTCCCCATCGAGACCGGCCGCGAAGTGGTCGGCATCCGCCTCGCCAAGTGGATCTGGTGGATCATCGTGGCCGGCGTTGGCGTGGTGGTTCTGGTCTATCTCTTCGTGCAAACCGGTCCCGGCACCGCCGCCACCCTGTGGTTCATCAACGAGGGCCGGGAATATATCGAGGCCCCGCGCTGGGCGGACCTCGCCATCATCGCCTGGGTGGCGGTCTTTCTCTATAACGTCGTGGCCACCACCCTGGCCAGCCGCCGCATCACCGGCCTTTTGGGCGTGCTCATCTTCGACCTGGTGGCACTCGGCGCCCTCTACACCGCCGGGGCCCACTACACCGTCAACGTCACCATGGACCAGTACCTCTGGTGGTGGGTGGTGCACCTGTGGGTCGAGGCCACCTGGGAGGTTTTGGTCGGCGTGCTGATGGCCTGGAGCCTGATGTACCTGCTCGGCACGCCGCGCAAGCTGGTCGAAACCTGGCTCTACCTCGAGGTGGCCCTGGTCTTCGGCACCGGGATCCTGGGGCTCGGCCACCACTACTTCTGGATCGGCACGCCTGAGTACTGGATCGGTCTCGGCGGCTTCTTCTCGGCGCTCGAGCCCCTGCCCTTGGTGGCCATGGTGGTCCACGCCGTCTACGACGCCGGCGCTCACCGCCTCCACGCGGTGAACCGTCCCGCATTCTTCTGGGCCATCTTGCAGGCCTTCGGCAACTTCATCGGCGCCGGCGTGTGGGGCTTCATGCAAACGCTGCCCCAGATCAACCTCTACTCCCACGGCACCCAGCTCGCCGCCGCCCACGGGCACCTGGCCTTCTTCGGGGCCTACGTCGGTACCGTGCTCACCCTGGTCTACATCGCCTTCCAGAACGCAGCCAAGGTGGTGCGGATCCCCCTCGACACCCGGAGCTGGGGCTGGGCGTACGCCCTCTTTATCCTCGGCATTTTCGGCCTCGCCGGCTCGTTCACCATCTCCGGGTTCGTGCAAACCATGGTCGAGCGGGCCGAACTCGGCAGCACATGGGCCGCGTTCATCGCCAGCTACACCCACCCCTGGTACACCAACACCCTGGTCTGGCGCTTCCTCTTCGGCCTCATGATCTTCGCCGCCTACCTCATCCTGGTCTACGACCTCCTCACCATCTACGCCGGCCGGGCACTCGGCAAGGAGGTGCGCCGTGCTCAGTAACCACGAGGTCGCGCTCATGGTCCGGGACATCATGATCTACGGCATCTTCTTCGTCCTCTCGGCCGGGCTCTACGCCATGTTCTACGCCCTGGGCAAGCTCTTTGGCCGTCCCGGCTGGACCACCTTCTCCTACCTCTTCGCCCTGGGCGAGCTTTTGAGCGCGGCGGGGATGATTCGGGCCGGGTACCTCGATCCCTTCTGGGTCAAGCTCATCGCCTTTTCCGCCCTCGTCTACCTCTTCATTCCCCAGGCCATGTGGTGGGTGGTCACCCGCTTCCACAGCGAGCTCGATGAATACGTGCACGATTTCGGGAGGTAATCCATGGAGGTCACTCGGGTAGAAGTTTTCCTCGATGGCAGCGAGACGGCCCTGGCGGTCATCGACGCGCCGCCATTCACGCTGCGGCTCGACCCCCAGGTGCTGGGTGAGGGACAGCACGTGCTCTCCGCCGTGGTCTACTTCGAAGACGGCTCGAGCGAGCGCCACGAGTACGTCTTCGACGTCGAGCAAAAGGGCCCCGTCTACGTGGGCCACGTGGCCCGGGCTGCGGTGAAGAGTCCCCTCGAGGTCGAGCTCGTCGACCCAGTGGAAAAGGAAGCGCTCATCCGGCCCAGCGCCTTCAAGCACATGGTGCTTCCGGCGCTGCTGTTTTTGCTGGTGGTGGGCGTCGCCTGGTGGCTCTCCCGGGCCGGCGACAACGGCTCAAGCGCCGGGATTCTAGCCGCGGGCGGGGTTGTCTCCACCTTGTCCCCCGCCGCCAAGAGCCAACCAGCGCAAGCGACGGGGCCGGCCGACGGCCAGGCGCTCTACCAGCAGCGCTGCGCCAGCTGCCACCAAAACGACGGCCAGGGCATTGCCGGCGTCTTCCCCGCCCTGGCGCAAAACCCCAAGCTGGCCGATGAGACCTTCGTGATCAAGACAATCCTCGACGGCATTCCCGGAACCGGCATGCCGGCCTTCGGGAGCCAGCTCGACGACCCCCAGGTGGCGGCCATCGCCAGCTATATCCGCACCGCCTGGGGCAATGGATTCGGTTCCGTAGACGCGGGCGCGGTTCGGGCCCTGCGCGGCCAGTAGGGGCCCTGGGCCCCGCGTCTCGGCACGGGGAGGCATGGATCATTCGGGCGGGCGGAAAGGAACGGTGGTGAGATGATGCGGTGGTTTAAGTGGTTGTTCGTCCTCCTTCTGGGCAGCTGGGCCCTGGCCCAGGGCGATATCCAGGTGCCCAAGCTGACGCCAGACGAGGCGAACAAGGCCAAGGAGATCTACTTCCAGCAATGCGCGGGATGCCACGGCGTTTTGCGTAAAGGGGCGACCGGGAAAAACCTCGAGCCGGAGACCTTGCTCAAACAAGGCAAGGGGGTTGACTTTCTGAAAACCATCATCACCAACGGCTACGGGGGCATGCCGGCCTGGGGCAAGCTTGGCATCCTGTCCGACGACGAGATCGATCTCATGGCCAAGTTCCTGCTCAACCCGGTTCCCGAGCCGCCGCCCTGGACCTTCCAGGAAGCCAAGGCCACCTGGCGGGTGCTGGTCCCGGTCAAGATGCGGCCCACCAAGCCGGAAACCAAGCGGAACTGGCAGAACTACTTCGGGGTCATCCTCCGCGACGTGGGGAAGGTGGCCATCGTCGACGGCGACACCAAGGAGCTGGTGAAGATCCTGCCCACCGGCTACGCCACCCACATCCTGCGTTCGTCGAAGGACGGCCGCTACTTCTACACCATTGGCCGCGACGGCTGGGCCAAGATCATCGACCTTTGGATGGAAGAGCCCACCATCGTGGCCGAGGTGCGCGCCTGCCTCGACGCCCGTTCGATCGACACCTCCAAATACCCCGGCTACGAGGGCAAGTACGCCATCATCGGGTGCTACTGGCCAAGCGCTTTCCTGATCGTCGACGGGCAGACGATGGAGCCGCTCAAGATGATCTCGACCCAGGGCTACGTCAAGAGCCAGGGCGAGTTCTTGCGGGAAAACCGGGTGGCCTCGATCGTCAGCTCGCACTTCAGCCCCGAGTGGATCGTGAACATCAAGGAAGGCGGGGAAACCTGGCTCGTCGACTACGACAAGATCGAGAAGAAGGGTCGCCCGGTCAGCATCGTCAACATCGACACCGAGCGCTACCTCCACGACGGCGGCTGGGATATGAGCAAGCGCTACTTCCTGGTGGCGGCCAACACCGAGAACAAGATCGTGGTCATCGACGCCAAGACCCGCGAGTTCGTGGCCAGCATTCCGGTGGGCAAAAAGCCCCACCCCGGCCGGGGCGCGACCTGGGTCCACCCCAAATACGGTCCGGTCTGGGCCACCGGGCACATTAAGGACAACAAGATCGCGGTGATCGGCACCGACCCCAAGGATCACCCCGAGTACGCCTGGAAGGTGGTCAAGATGATCACGACCCCCTATCCGGGCAACCTCTTCATCAAGACCCACCCCAAGAGCCCCTGGCTCATCGTCGACTTCCCGGTCGCGCCCACCCCCAAGGCCAACGCCACCCTCTGCGCCTGGGACAAGAATGACCTCGAAAAGGACCCCGTGTGCTGGCAGGTCCCCGGAGCACTTGAGAAAAAGGCGCGCATGGTCCACATCGAGTTCAACAAGGACGGGACCGAGTTCTGGGTCTCGGCCTGGGGCAACGTCAACACCCCCACCTTCATCGTCATCTACGACGCCAAGACGCTGAAGGAAAAAGCACGCATCGAAGGCGAGTGGGTCATCACCCCCACCGGGAAGTTCAACGTCTACAACACCGCCAACGACATCTACTAAAAACCGTTCACCGACATCCGACCAAGGGCACCCCCGGCGCTGCCGGGGGTTTTTACGCATCCTCGCTTTGCGCAGGGAGCTTGAACTTCACCTTCAGGTAGCCGGGGCTGGGAATGTAGACGCGGCGGTCGTCGAGGCGGATCATGCCCTCGCGGTAGAGCTGCCAGAGCTTGCGGCTCACGAGCTCAGGCACCGTGCCCAGCATGGCCGCGAGCTCGGTGTTGGTGGGAAGAACGAACCCCTGGCCCTCGCGCTCGAGCCGTTTGAGCAGGTAGCCAACCAGCCGCTCGAATACGTCCTGGAAGGCGACCTGGGTGAGAAGTCCGATGAGCCGCCGCTGCCGGCGAGCCAGGTAGCGGATCACGGCGCGGGCAAGGGCGGGCGTATCGTCCATGAGCGCCAAAAAAACGTCCTTCGGCAGCGCGATGACCTCGGCCGGCGCCACCGCCTCGGCCGAGGCCGGGTAGCGCGCCTGCTCGAGGAACACCGCCACCTCAGCCAGCGGCGACCCCGGGCCCTCGAGGTGCAACACCAGCTGCCGCCGGCCCTCGGGGTGCGACTTGAACACCTTGACCCACCCCCTCTCCACCACAAAGAGGTGGGTGACCGGATCGCCTTCCAAAAAGAGCAGATCGCCCCGGCGCAAGCGCCGCTGGCTGCTCGCCTGTTCGAGGCGGGAAAGCGCCTCGGGCGCGAGCGCGGTGAAGAACTCAACCTGGGCAAGCGTCTGCCTGGCCTCCACGCAACCGTCCCAATGTATGCTACCCCCGATGATCCCGCGTTACCAAACCCCGGAAATGGCCGAGCTGTGGTCCGAGCTCGAGAAGTTTCGGCGCTGGGCGGAAGTGGAACGGCTCGCCCTTTTGGCCTGGGAACGGCTGGGAAAGGTCCCGGCAGGCACCGCCGCCGCGATCGAGGCCGCCCTCAGAAAGCGCCCGCTCGACGCCGAGTTCGTCGCCCGGGTGAGCGAGCGCGAACGCCTGACCCGCCACGACGTCGCCGCCTTCGTCGACGTGCTCGGCGAGTGGAGCCGTTCGGAGGCGGTCCGGCGCTACCTCCACTACGGCCTCACCAGCTCCGACGTGGTCGACACCGCCCAGAACTGGCGCAGCCGGGACGCGCTGGCGCTCGTACTCGAGGCGCTCGAGGAGCTCCTTGAGGCGCTCAAGGCCCTGGCGCTGCGCTATAAAGACCTGCCCACCATCGGGCGCACCCACGGCGTCCACGCCGAGCCCACCAGCTTTGGCCTCAAGTTCGCCGGGCTCTACGCCGCCTTTGACCGCGACCGGGCCCGGCTCCAGCGGGCGCAAGATGCCATCGCGGTGGTCAAGCTCTCGGGGGCGGTCGGCAGCTACGCCATGATCCCGCCCCAGATCGAAGCCTACGTCGCGGAAAAGCTCGGGCTGGCCGTGGATCCGGTCACCACCCAGGTCACGCCGCGCGACCGCCACGCCGAGGTCTTTTCCGCCCTGGCCACCCTAGGCGCGAACCTCGAGCGGGCCGCGGTGGAGCTCCGCCACCTGGCCCGCACCGAGGTCCTCGAGGTCGAGGAAGGGTTCGCCCCGGGGCAAAAGGGCTCATCGGCCATGCCGCACAAGAAGAATCCGGTGGGCCTGGAAAACGTGAGCGGGCTTGCCCGGCTCCTGCGCAGCAACCTGCTGGCGGCGCTTGAAAACGTCGCCCTCTGGCACGAACGCGACATCAGCCACTCCTCGGTCGAACGGGTGATCCTCCCCGACTCGACGACGCTCGCCCACTACCTCGTCACCCGCCTCACTTCGATCCTCAAGCGGTTGGTGGTGCACGAAGCCAACGTGCGCAAAAACCTCGAGCGCACCCACGGCCTGCCCTTTAGCCAAAGGGTTCTCTCGACGCTGGTGGAAAAGGGAATGGCGCGCGACGAGGCCTACCGCTTGGTCCAAGGCGCCGCCATGCGCTCGTGGCAGGAGGAACGGCCGTTTCTGGAAACGCTGCGCGAAGCGGGGATCCCCCTAAGCGAGGCCGAGCTCTCTCAGCTCTTCGACCCGGCCTTCTACCTCCGCCACACCGACGAGATCTACCGGCGCCTCGGTCTGTTGTAGGCTAGGGACAAGGCAAAGCGAAAGGAGGCGCCATGGCGGTCCGTGCACTGACCTTTGACTTTTGGGGAACCCTTTTCACCGAAGGCCCGCGTTTTCTCGAAGTCGTCCTCCCGAAACGCTACGAGATCCTGCTCGACGCGGCCTCCGAGGCCGGCGTGCCCGCCGATGAGAGCGCGGTGCGGGAGGCCTACCGCGCCGCGGCGCAGGCCTTCCGCACCGCGTGGGAAGCCGGCGAGGCCATGCCCAACTTCGAGCGCGTCGGCTACATCTTCAAGCTGCTCGGCATCCCTTTCGACCAGGGGCTGGTGGCGATCACCGCCCGTCGGCTCGAGGACGCCGCCCTCGAGGGCGACCTCCAACCGCTGCCGGGAACCCTGGAGGCGATCCCCGAGCTCGCCGGGCGCTACCCCCTCGCGATCGTGTCCGACACCGGATTAACCCCCGGCCGGGTGCTCCGCGAACTCCTCGCCCGCATGGGGTTTGACCGGCACTTTGCGGCCTACAGCTTCTCCGACGAAACCGGCCAGGTCAAACCCCACCGCGAGGCCTTCACCACAGCCCTCGAGGCCCTCGGCGTCCCCCCGGAAGACGCGCTCCACACCGGCGATATCCCCAGGTCCGACATCGAAGGGGCCTTCGCCGCCGGTTACCACTACGCCGTGCTCTACGGCAACAAAAACCAGATCAAGCCGGGCGGCGCCAAGCCAACCGCTCGCCACCAGGACCACGCGGCGCTCCTCGATCTTCTACCAAGACTTCCTTAGCGCCCTTCAGGCGCTTTGACCCCAAAACCCGGGGGCAGGTGTTCGGGAAAATCGGGATTCCCCTTGCGGTCGGGCAGCCGCGGCACCAGCTCGGAGGGGTGCGGGGTTCCCTTTTGGCAGTAGGGGCACTCCGGCCGCAGCTTCACCCGGGTGATTCGCGCCGGCACCCCCATGACGATGGCGTGTGGTGGAACGTCCCGGGTCACCACCGCCATGGTGGCCACCATGGCGTCGTCGCCGATCCGGACCCCGGCCAGCACCGTCGCGTGGTAGGTGATGCGCACCCCATTCCCCAGGATGGTGTGGCGCAGGGTGACGTCGGCCTGCTCCAGGACGTGGTGGGTGTGGCTGTAGATGTTGGCGTAGTCGGCGATCGAGACGCCATCGCCCAGCGTAATCCCCCCGATGTCGTCGAGCAGGACGTGCCGGTGCACCACCACGTTATCCCCGAGCTCGAGGTTATAGCCCACGCTGAACTCGACGTTCTGGAAGAACTTCGGGTTTTTCCCCACCCGTTTGAAAATGAAGGGCGCGAGCGTCGCCCGCAACCGGACGCCGGCGTGAATGCTCTGCCCGAGGGGCGTCTGATCGGCCGCTTTCCAAAGCCAGAGCAGAGGTTTGACCTGGGCGAACTTTTGCCGATCGGTTACCGCATAGTACTCTGCCTCGAAGGTGATGTTTCGCGGATCGAGGGCGAGCGCGGCCAGCGGAGCCGATTCCGCGAGATCTTCATAGGGGCGACCGTAGACGAGCTCGGCGAGCACCCCCCGCACCAACTCGTTGCGGTCCACCCCCGGGTCGGAAAGCCGCTCCGACAAACCGCCGAGGAAGCGGTCGAGGGTCTTCTCCGCTGCGAGGTCCACTGGGCGTGGTACGAGCCAAGGCATGGTCTAAGCCTATAGGAAAACCGGGGTTTATTCGTAGCCGAGCTCCCGAAGTGCCTCCCGGTCCTTCCGCCAGTTCTTGTAGACCTTGACCTCGAGCTCCAGGAAAACCTTCCGGTTCAGGAAGATCTCGAGCTGCTTGCGGGCCGCCTGGCCGATCTCCTTGAGTTTGCGCCCCCGCTTGCCGATCAGGATCGGGCGGTGGGCCTCGCGCTCGGTGTAAATCACGGCGTGGATGTAGAGCACGCCGTTTTCGCGCTCGGCCACCTCGTCGACCTTGACCGCGATGGCGTAAGGCACCTCCTCGTAGAGGCGCTTCATGGCCTCTTCGCGGATCACCTCGGCGATCCACACCTCAAACGGCTGGTCGGAACGGACGAAGTCTTCCGGGTAATAAAAGGGCCCTTCGGGGAGCTGGGCCAGCACCTCGGCCTTGAGTTCGGCGACATCGCGCGCGTCCATGGCGCTGATGCTCCGGACCGCCTCGATCCCGGGCAAAAGCTCGTGGTAGGCCTCGATCGCCGCCTCGGGATACTTGGCCGCGTCCTTTTTGTTCCCAATCAGGTAGATGGGAACCTTGCCGAGGAGCGGACGCAACGCCTCGGCCACCATGCGGTCCTCATCGGTGGGCGGGTGCCGGAGGTCCACCAGCCAGAGGATGAGGTTGACGTCGGAAAGGGCCTCGTAGACCTGATCGTTGATGTAGTCGCCGAGCGCGTCCTCGGGGCGGTGCAACCCGGGCGTGTCGACGAAGACCGCCTGGCGGTTGCCCTCGGTGAGGATACCGCGCACCTGCTTGCGGGTGGTCTGGGGGCGGGGGGTAATGGGCGCCACCTTCACCCCGAGCAGGTTATTGAGCAGCGTCGACTTGCCCACGTTCGGCTTGCCTACGATGGCCACGAACCCCGAGTAGGTCTTGTCATCGCTCACACCGACAGTATAGGACCTTCGCTAAAGTGCAAGCGATGTCGTGGCTCGCCCTGGCCCTGACCCCCGGCGTCGGCCCCAGGCGCCTGAAGCGGGTGATGGAGGCCGCCGACGCCCCCACCCTCGAGGCCGTCGCCCGAATTCTCGGGGAAGCGGTCGCCGATCGCTACCGGGACGTCCTCGAAAGCGGCCGGGCCGAGGCCCTTTGCCGGCAAAGCCAAAAGCTCGGCCTTCGGGTCCTCGGCCCCTGGGACGGGGGCTACCCCGAGGGTCTTTTGCACCTCGAGGACCCGCCGGCGCCCGTCTTCCTCAAAGGAACGCTCCCCGCCTGGGAAACCGCGGTGGCCCTGGTCGGGACCCGCCGGGCCAGCCCCTGGGCCAGGGCCTTTGCCCGGCAGCTGGCCCGGGCGCTGGTCGACGCCGGGGCGGCGGTGGTCTCGGGCCTGGCGCGGGGCATCGACCGGGCCGCCCACGAGGGGGCGATCGAAGCCGGCGGCCGCTCGGTGGCGGTGCTCGGGAGCGCGATCGACCGCATCTACCCGCCCGAACACCGCCCCCTGGCCGAAAAGAGCGTGCTGGTGAGCGAGTTCCCGCCCGGCGAGGGTCCAAGGCCCGAGTACTTCCCCCGCCGCAACCGCCTCATCGCCGCCCTGGCCCGCGCGGTGGTGGTGGTCGAGGCCCCCGAACGCTCGGGCGCCCTCATCACCGCCCGTCACGCCCTCGAGCTCGGGCGCGAGGTGTTCGCGGTGCCCGGACGCCCGACCGACATAGCCTCGCGCGGTGCCAACCTGCTGATTAAGGACGGAGCCCCGCCCCTGCTCTCCCCCGAAGACCTGCTCGACGCGCTCGCGCTCCGGCGTCAAAAGAAAGAGGTGGCCCTCGAGGGCGACCTCGCCCGGATCTACGCCGCACTCAAAGAACGCGGAGGCGCGCTCCCCGACGACCTCGCCGCCGCCACCGGGTTCCCCCCGGATAAGGTACTCGGCCTGCTCACCCAGCTCGAACTGCTCGACATGGTGGCATCCGCACCCGGCGGGCGCTACCAGGCGCTCTAGAATGATCCCGATGTCGCGGGACATCGCCAGAGCCGAGCCCGAAAAGCGACGGCAAAGGATTCGCCTGCACCGAAGGACGACCCTCGGCGCCATCCTGGCCATCGCTCTGGGCCTGGGGATCACGCTCCTGCGCGGGGCCTGGGATCTGGCCCTCATCATCGGTCTCGCGGCCATCCTCATCGCCGACTTCCTGATCGGAACCGCCCGCCTGCTGAGCCAAGAGCGCACCTACCGCCTCACCGAAACCCGGCTCTGCCGGGACGGCGACTGCCGCCCCCTCGCCGAGATCAAACGCGCAGAGCTCAAAACCGTCTACTTCTCATTCCAAATAGGTCCCTTCCTGGGACTCCTGCTCGACTTTGGCGATACGCGCTGGTGGATGCCGTTCAGTCTGCGCAACTGGGAGACGGTCTGGGACGGACTCGACCGGGCCCGCCCCGACCTCGGCCTCGGCGACTGGCGGCGCCACCGCACCCTCCGCCGGGCCCTGGCTTGGGGGATGCGACTCGGCGTCCACACGCCCCCCGAAATCATCGAACGGCCCCAAAGACCGCTCCGGGGCCTCCTCATCGGACTCGGCACCGGCGCGGCAGTTTACTTCGCCGTCACGCGCGCAATCCTCCCCATGCGAAACCTCCCCGACTGGGCCGGCGTCGGGGTGCTCATCCTCGTCCTCACCCTGAGCCGCCTCGTTTACGACTTCCAAAGCCTCGCCCGACTCAAGGAGCCTGACCATGCCGACCGCCATCCGCAGCGATAACCGGGCCTGGAAACCAACCGATGTTCTGATCGTCCTCCTCTTCCTCGCCTTTTTGGGGGGCAGCCTCTGGCTGCTCGTGAGCGCCGAGACCGACGGCGACCGGATCTGGGGCATCCTGGGCACGCTCTTTTTCACAGCGGCGCTGCTCGGCTGGCTCGAGGCCTTCCGCTGGGCCCGGCCCTATGGCCTCGAGGACGGCCGGGTGTTCCTCGGCGAGCGCCGCCGCCCCCTCGGCGAGATCCAAAGCCTCCGGCTTCGCTGGCGCGCCCCGCGCCTTTTCCCCAGCTACCGCGAGCTGGGCCTCGAGCTCGATTTCGGCGACGAACGCTGGTGGCTCTCGTTCCGCCTTGGGGGCTGGGAAAGGGTGTGGGAAGCCCTTCGCCAGGCTCTTCCGGAAGCCGGGCTCGCCGACTGGCGGGAAGATCCGGAGGTGCTCAGAGCCCTCATGAACCGGGCCAACACCAGCATCGCTCTCCCGAGTTCGGTCCGGGTCCAGAGCTCGGGGTGGGCGAGGGCGGGGCTCCGGCTCTTCGCCGCCATCGTGCTCGGCGTCGCGGTCGGCATTCTGGCCGACCGGCTCGGCTACGAGTCGCTCTCCGCAATCGCCAGCGGTGCCATCAGCGGCGGGCTCGGCAGCGGCTGGGCGCTGGCGGCGATTCGACACGAGCTCACGATCGAACCCCCGCCCTGATCCCCGCCACCGGCACATTCTCCCCCCGACCTGAGCTGGTATGCTCTGCCCGTGGTCGAGCGCGTCTACCTGGCAAAGCCCCGGGGCTTTTGCGCCGGAGTGGTCATGGCGATCCGGGCGGTCGAAAAGGCCGCGAAGACTTTCGACGGTGACCTCGTCATCTACCACCAGATCGTCCACAACGAAACGGTGGTCGAGCGGCTGGAAAAGACGCACCGCGTCCACTTCGTCGAGGACCTCGATGAGATCGAGGCTCTAAAAAAGCGGCACCGGCTCGCCGGCACCATCGTTTTTTCCGCCCACGGCATTCCCCCCGCCGTCCGGGAAAAGGCCGCCAGAATGGGCCTGGTGCAGATCGACGCCACCTGCCCCCTGGTGACCAAGGTCCACACCGAGGCGCGCCGCTACGCCCGGATGGGCTACACCATTCTCTTGATCGGTGACTCGGCCGACCACCAGGAGGTCAGGGGGACCCTCGGCGAGGCCCCCGAGCACACCATCCTGGTGGCGGTGCACACCCAGGTGGGCAAGGATCCCCGCCTCGCCGACCCCCACACCGTCGAGGTTCCCGATCCGGAAAAGGTCGTGGTGCTCACCCAGACCACCCTCAGCGTCGACGACACGGATAAAACCATCGCCATCCTCAAAAAGCGCTTTCCAAAGCTCGTCACCCCGCCCCGGTCCGACCTCTGTTACGCCACCAAGAACCGCCAGGACGAGGTCAAGCGCATCGCCCCCATGGTCGATCTCTTCCTCGTGCTCTCAAGCCGCCACTCCTCCAACGGCCTGCGCCTTTATGAGCTCGCCTCCAGCCTCACCCGCGCCGTGCGAATCGACGCACCAACCGATCTTCGCGAGGCCTGGTTCGAAGGGGTCAGGCGCGTGGGCATCACCTCCGCGGCCAGCACCCCCGAGGACCTGGTCCAGGGGACGATCGCCTGGCTGCGCGAGCGCTGGCCGGACCTCGAGGTCATCGAGGAGGGCGAGTGGGAGCAGATCGCCTTCCGGGAACCCACCCCCACCCGGCCCGAGGAAATCCTGCAAACCCGATGAAAAAACACCCGAAGATCCCCAGCCACGCCTTCGCCGTGGCGCCGATGCTGGAGCGAACCGATCGGCATTTTCGCTATTTCTTCCGCCAGATCAGCGCCGGGGCGTTGCTCTACACCGAGATGGTCTTCGACCTCGCCATCCTCCACGGCGACGCCGAAACACTGCTCGGCCACCGCGACGAGGAACACCCGCTGGCGCTGCAGATCGCCTCATCCGACCCCGCGCGCGCCGCCAGGGCGGTCAAGAAAGCACTGGCCTACACCTTTGACGAAGTCAACCTCAACGTCGGTTGCCCCTCGGAGAAAAGTCAGAACGCCGGGATCGGCGCGGTCTTGATGCGAACGCCGGAACGGGTGGCGGAAATCGCCCGGGCCGTCTATGAAGAAACCGGGGTCCGGATCTCGGTCAAACACCGGCTGGGCCTCGATACCGACGAGGGGTACGCGCCGCTGGCCCGCTTTGTGGAAACGGTGGCCGGTGATGGGGTGGTGACCACCTTCATCGTCCACGCCCGCAAGGCGCTGCTCTCGCTCGATACCCGGAAAAACCGCGAGGTCCCGCCGCTCCGCCACGACTTGGTCCACCGCCTCAAGCGCGAGCATCCCGAGCTCACCATTCTGACCAACGGGGGCATCCAGGACCTCGAGGCGGTCGCTCGGCACCTCGAGGCCGTGGACGGGGTCATGGTGGGGCGCGCCGCCACCGAGGACCCCTGGCGTTTCGCCGCCGTCGACGCCCAAATCTTCGGCCTTCCCCGAAGACCCACCCGGCAGGGGGTGGTCGAGGCCATGGCCGCCTACCTGGAAAACGCCCTCGCCGACGGCGCCCCCGCGGCGGCCGTCCTGCGCCACCTCATCCCCCTCTTTCGCGGCGTCCCTGGCGCCCGTCGCTGGCGGCGGGCCCTGACCGAAACCGTCACCACGCCCGAGGGGCTCCTCGCAGCCCTCAAGGCCATCCCCCCCGAGATCCGCCTCGAACCCCCAATGCCCCATACGGCACAACGCTAACGGGACAAATGTCCTATGATCAAAACCATGCTCCGGGTGCTCTTCGCCGCTCTCGGCGCCGGGCTCTTGGGACTGTCGCTGTGGCTTTTTGCCAGCGGGCTCCGCATTATTGGAGAATGCCAGAGGAAACTCCGGCGCTGCCGCGATGAAGCCGAACGGATCGCTCTCAGCGAGGAACGCGATCGCGGCCTGCTCCTCGCCGGCACGGGTGCCCTCTTCCTCTTCTACATCGTGGTCTACGCATACGTCACCGCCCTCCTGCAAAGCGCCGAATAACATCGAACCTGGGGCAAATGTCCCAAAGCCCGAAGGCGTAGGCTCGTGTTGCCAAACCGAGCTGAGGAGGTGACGATGGATCGTTTCAGTGCGTTCGTAGAGGCAAGGGACTTTTTGATCGAAAAACGGGAAGATTACCGAGCGGCCAGGGAAGGATTTGCCTGGCCCCAATTTGAGACCTTTAACTGGGCCCTCGATTACTTCGACCGCATCGCCGAGGGCAACGACCACACCGCCCTTTGGATCGTTGACGAGGACGGCCGGGAAGAAAAACGCAGTTTTTCCGAACTCAAGGCGCGATCGAACCAGGTGGCGAACTTCCTCCGCGCCCGGGGGATCGGGCGGGGCGACCGGATCCTGCTCATGCTGGGCAACGTTCCCGAGCTCTGGGAAACCATGCTGGCGGCGATGAAGCTCGGCGCGGTGGTGATCCCGGCCACGACCCTGCTCACCGGCGACGACCTCAAGGACCGTCTGGAACGGGGGAAGGTCAAGGCGGTGGTCACCGAACACGCGCTCACCGAGCGCTTTTCCGGTTTGGCCGAAGGAGCGGTCAAGATCTCGGTCGGCGGCGCCCACCCGGGCTGGACCGCGTTCGACGAAGCCTTCGGGGCCGAGGCCGACTTCACCCCCGAGGGCGAAACCCGCGCCGACGACCTCTTGCTGCTCTACTTCACTTCCGGCACCACCTCCAAACCCAAGCTGGTGGCCCACACCCACACCAGCTACCCGGTGGGCCACCTCTCGACGATGTACTGGCTCGGGCTCAGGCCCGGCGACGTGCACCTCAACATCAGCTCCCCGGGCTGGGCCAAGCACGCCTGGAGCAACTTCTTCGCCCCCTGGAACGCCGAGGCCACGGTCTTCATCTACCGCTACCAGCGCTTTGACGCCGCCTCGGTCCTGAGGGCGATCGAAAAACACGGGGTCAATACCCTCTGCGCCCCGCCCACGGTGTGGCGCATGTTCGTACTGGAAGACCTCAAGGCCTACAAGACCCAGCTTCGCGAGCTGGTGAGCGCCGGCGAGCCCTTAAACCCCGAGGTCATCGCCGCGGTCGAGGAGGCCTGGGGGCTTACCATCCGCGACGGCTACGGCCAGACCGAGACCACGGCTCAGGTGGGGAACACTCCCGGCCAACCCATCAAACCCGGCTCCATGGGACGGCCGCTCCCCGGCTACCAGGTGGTCCTCCTCGATCCCGACGGCCGGGAAGCCGATGAGGGCGAGATCGCGATCAAGCTCGAGGCCCGACCGGCCGGGCTCATGCGCGGCTACCTCGACGACCCCGAGCGCACCCAGGCGGTGATGTCGGGCGGCTACTACCGCACCGGCGACGTGGCCCGGCGCGACGAGGACGGCTATTTCTGGTACATCGGCCGGGCCGACGACGTGTTTAAGAGCTCCGACTACCGCATCAGCCCCTTCGAGCTCGAGAGCGTGCTCATCGAGCACGAAGCGGTGGCCGAGGCGGCGGTGGTCCCATCGCCCGACCCCATCCGGCTGAGCGTGCCCAAGGCCTACGTGGTGCTGGCCCCTGGGTTTGAACCCAGCCGTGAGGTGGCGCGTTCCATCTTCGCCTACGTCCGCCAGCGGGTGGCGCCCTACAAGCGCATCCGCCGCCTGGAGTTCGCCGAGCTCCCCAAGACCATCTCGGGGAAGATCCGCCGGGTGCAGCTGCGGATCCGGGAAAAGGAAAAGCGGGAAAAGGCCCCGCTCGAATTCTTCGAGGAGGACTTCCCCGAACTCAAGAAGGCCTGAATCGGCACCCCTCCGGCAGCATGCGGATTTGAGCCAGGCCCACAGCCGGAGGGGTTTTTATGCCAGCCGGAGCCCCTCCGGCCAAACGCCGCCGAGCGCTTCCCAGGCCTGGCGCATGTCGCTCGGGACCGGGGCGACGAAGGTCAGGAAGAGCCCCGAGCGGGGGTGGGGCAGGCGGAGCTCGTAGGCGTGGAGAGCCTGGCGGGAAAGGCTCGGGTGCCGCCTGCCATAGAGCTCGTCCGAGAGGATGGGGGCCCCCAGGTGCTTGAGGTGCACCCGGATCTGGTGGGTGCGGCCGGTGTGGGGCCTGGCCTCGACCAGGGCAAAACCCCCGCTGCGGGCGAGGACGGTGAAGTCGGTCTCGGCGTAGCGCGGATTCACCCCCCCGACGTGCATCTTGTGGCGCAACGTGGGGTGGCGCCCGATCGGGGCGATGAGCGTCATCTCCCGGGGCACGCCCTGGGTGATCGCCAGGTAGCGTTTGTAGACGAAGCGGTTTTTAAACGCCGCCGAGAGGTGGCGCTGGGCGGCCTCGTTCTTGGCCACCACGATGGCGCCGGAGGTCTCCCGGTCGAGCCGGTGCACGATGCCGGGCCGGGCGAGTTCGGGGCGCGGGGCCTCGAGGGGACCGTGGCCAAAATAGGCCAGGAGGGCCCCCACCAGGGTGCCGTGGCTCTCGCCGGGCGCCGGGTGGGTGAGCATGCCGGCGGGCTTGTTGACCACGATCAGGTCCTCGTCTTCGTAGAGGACCTCAAGCCCCAAAGGCTCGGGCGTCACCTGCGGCGGCGGTTCGGGCGGGCGCTCGACCAGGACCACCTCGCCCCGCAGCCGGTAGGAGGGCTTTTTCACCACTTCCCCGGCCACGCTGACAAAGCCGCCCTCGATCCAGTCGCGGGCCTTGGTGCGCGAGACCTCGGCATACCGGGCCACCGCTTGGTCAAGGCGAAGACCGTCGGCGGTAAACTTCAGCGCCACAATCCCCGATTATAGCGTTTCCTTGAGCTTTTCGATGACCTCGGGCTTCACGCTGTAGGCGTGCTCCTCACCCGGGAAACGCCCCGATCGCACGTCCTCGGCGTAGCTTTTCAGCGCGGCGCGGAAGAGCTCGGCGCCCTCGAGGTAGCGCTTGACGAAGCGGGGCTTGAAGTCCTCAAAAAGGCCGAGGAGGTCGTGGAAGACCAGCACCTGGCCGTCGGTGCCGGCGCCGGACCCGATGCCGATCGTGGGCACCGGAACCCGCTCGGTCACGAGCCCGGCGAGGGCCGAGGGGACCATTTCCAGAACCAGGGCAAAAATGCCGGCCTCCACCAGGGCGCTGGCATCCAAAAGCATCTTCCTCGCTTCTTCCAGCGTCTTGCCCTGAGCTTTGTAGCCGCCCTTTTGGCTCGCGGTCTGGGGCGTGAGCCCCAGGTGGCCCATGACCGGCACCCCGGCGCGCACCAGGGTGCGGACCACCTCGAGGACCTCCTCGCCGCCCTCGAGCTTGACCGCGTCGACCCGGGCCTCTTTCATCAGCCGTTCGGCGGCCGCGAGCGCGCGTTCGGGCGTCGCGTAGCTCAAAAAGGGCAGGTCGCCGATCACGAAGGTCTCCGGAGCGCCCCGGCGCACCGCCTTCGCGTGGTGAACCACCTCTTCGAGGGTCACCGGCACCGTCTCGCCGTAGCCGAGGACCACGGTCCCCAGGGAATCCCCAACCAAAATCGCGTCAACCCCAGCCTGCTCGGCGAGCTTGGCCCCCACGTAGTCGTAGGCCGTCACCATTACGATCCGCTCGCCCTTTTTTGCTCGGAACGCTTTCACAGTCAAACGCTTCACGACTCCATCCTAAGCTTCTCGGCCAGATCGAGCACGTCTCGCGACCGGCCCGAGAACACCCCCTCGCCATATCCGACCCGGCGCAGCGCCTCCTTGAGGTAGCGGTCGGTGGCCAGGATGTCCACATATGGCCACGTCGTCGCCGCCATTAGCACATCGACCAGATCGCTCAGGCGCTCGTGCCGGGTGCGCTCCAGCGAGCGAAAGGCCAAAAGCCGCGAGAGAATTCGCACGAACGGCAGCGACACGCCCCTCTCCCCCAGGCCGAGCCGGTCGGAGACGAACCCGGCCACGCGCTCCGCCCGCCGGTAAAACGACCCCTCAAGCTCGAGGTCCAAAAGGTCCCAAAGCGGCCAGAGGTCGGCCGGCCGGTCCCAGTGGCCGCGATCGGTCAGGAAGTCCTCCAGGGCCACCCCTCCCCGTTCGGCCTGGCACCGCACCACGTCCTGCCAGGGGCGAACCCAAAAGCCCCCGGACAGGCGGGAAAAGATCGCCTTGAAGGTGGGCAGCAGGTAGCCGCCGTGCAGTTCCAGGACGTGAAACGGCGACGGCGGCGCCAGCCACGCCCCTCGGTCGGCCGCTTCCTGGAGCGCCGCCCACAACACGCCAAAGGCCCCGTTGTGCGGCAGGCCGAGGAGGAACTTCGAGATCCTCGAGGCGTAGTTCTGGTCGAGGTAGACGAGTCGCAATCTCACGGCTCCAAAAGCGACGCGGCGCGCCAAAAGAGTCACCGCTTGGCGTTAGAATACCCCCGTGTTGGACGAACCCGGTCTACGGCCCAAGCGGCTTTCCGACTACGTCGGCCAGGTACGCCTCAAGAAGAAGCTCCAGGTCTACCTCAAGGCGGCCATGGAGCGGGGCGAGCCGCTGGACCACCTCCTGCTCGCCGGCCCGCCCGGGCTCGGCAAGACCACCCTGGCCCACGTCATCGCTTACGAGCTCGGGGTCAACATCCGGGTGACCTCGGGGCCGGCGATCGAAAAACCGGGCGATCTGGCCGCCATCCTCACCAACAGCCTCGAGGAGGGCGACATCCTCTTCATCGACGAGATCCACCGGCTCTCCAAAACCGCCGAGGAGCACCTCTACCCGGCGATGGAGGATTTCAAGATCGACATCGTCCTCGGCCAGGGGCCGGCGGCGCGCACCATCCGGCTCGACCTGCCGCGGTTTACCCTGATCGGGGCCACCACCCGGCCGGGCCTGCTCTCCGGCCCTTTGAGGAGTCGGTTTGGCATCACCGAGCACCTCGAGTTCTACAGCCCCGAAGAGCTCGCGCAAGGCATCACCCGCGACGCGCAGCTCCTCGGGGTGGGCATCGACCCCGAGGCGGCCCTCGCCATCGGCAAGCGCAGCCGGGGGACGATGCGCATCGCGAAAAGGCTCTTCCGCCGGGTCCGCGACTTCGCCCAGGTCGCGGGCGAGGATCACATCACCCGGGCCCGGGCCGAAGCCGCCCTCGACGCGCTGGGCCTCGATACCCTGGGCCTCGATCCCAAGGATCGCGAGTACCTCGAGGTCCTGCTCAGCAAATTCGCCGGGGGGCCGGTCGGCCTCGACACCCTGGCCACGGCCATGGCCGAGGATAGCCTGACCCTGGAAGAGGTGGTCGAGCCCTTCCTCATTCAGCAAGGCCTGATCAAGCGCACCCCCCGGGGCCGGATGGCCACCAAGGCGGCCTGGACGCACATGGGTCTCCCCGCCCCCGAAGCTTCAACCGGGCTCTTTGACTGAGCCGCTCACCGTGGCTTTCGCCACGGCGAGGGTCCCGAAGGCAAAGGTAAACCAGTGCCGATCTTGCGTCGGCATGTTCAAACCCCGCCCTCGCCAATCAGCGGGCGAGGACCCCTTCGAGCGCCACGGTGAGGAACTTCTCGGTCTCCTCCCTGAGGCTGCCCCCAACGCCGTAGGCCGCCCAGCGCAGCGCCGCCAGGAGAAAGGTGTCGGCGATCGAGGCCGCCACCCGCTCCAGGCTCATATCGGCGCGGATCCGGCCTTCCTCGACCAGAGGCTTCAGGATCACCGCCACCCGCTCGGCCAGGGGCAGGGCCCGGTAGGCCCGCTGGGCCCGCTCGGGGTCGGGGTTGACGAGCTCGTAGGCCAGGTGGGAGAGGAGCTCAGCCCCGAGCTCGGCCTCGGAGAGCTCCGCCAAACGCCGCCAAAAGCCGCGCAGGACCTCGAGGGGCGGCTGGCCTTTGGCCAGGGCTTCCCCGGCCTTTTGCCAGGCCACGTCCATGAGCTCGGCCCCGTAATCGAGGAGCACCGCCTCCTTGTAGGGGTAGTAATTAAAAAAGGTCCCCCGCGACACGTGGCTTTTTTTCGCGATGTCGCTCGCGGTGGTGGCCTCAAACCCCTGGGCCTTAAAGAGTTCGATCGCCGAGCGGTAGATGCGTTCCTTCCTGCGCTGCTTCTGGCGTTCGCGGAGCCCTGCCATACTCCGTGATTATACCGAATAAACTTAGAAAGCCAGCTCACGTGCCCCGCCCCGGAGGTGCCCCGAACCCAGCGGCGCCCTTTGCAATATCTTGCGGAACACAGCCCGAGCGGCCAGTAGTTATACGTTTTGAGTCGAGGCTCAACCGTTTTCCCAGGTCAAGTCGCGGAGCAGGGCCCCGCGTCCGGGGGGCTTGAGCTTTCCGGCCCGGATCTCCTCGATCAAGAACGCCCGGACGCGATCGAGCGGGAGACCGTCTTGAATCAGCTCACCCAGCGTGCGGCGACCGTCGAGCCGGCTCACCACGTCGGCGAACGGGTGCCGCAAGCGCCGGCGGCCGGCCAGGGGATGCCGGACCTTCATCGTGAACCAGCGGTAGAAGGCCAGCGGCACCAGCTCGCCCTCCAAAACCCCGCGCCACACCCGCTCCATGGCGATGATCAGCGGCACCCCCCAGCGCTTCGCCGCCCCCCGCACCGAGAGCCGCGGCGAAAAGACCGCGTAGGTGCCGCTGGCCCTGGGGGCCTCCAAAACCCGGCTCGGCGCGTCTACCTGGGTCCGGAAACGACGCCACTCGTCGCTGAGCCGGGCCCACTCGGCCACCAGGGTGCGAAAGGGGAAGAGCGGCGTGCCCTCTTCCTCACCGGCGACGAAACGAAAACGGCCCTCCCGCGACGCCAGGTCGAAGGTGGCGATGGCCTCGAAGCCCTCCCAGTCCAAAATGCCGCCACCGACGATCTCGCCATGGCGGAACCTGAGGAAAAGGGGCACATCGGCGCGGATCAAAAGGCGGCCGCTCTTGGCCTCACCGTGCAAAAGCTCCAGGGTATCCATTAAAGGAACGGTGCTCAGATCGCCTTCCACCGGTAGCCCTCCGAGATGGACAGTACGTAGATTTGGCCACCCTCAGCATACCTGGAAAGCGCCTCCGCCACCGGCGTCGCCCGGCCCTCTTCAACCAGGGCCGCCACCGCCGGCCCGGCGCCGGCGATGAACGCGGCGAGCGCCCCCGCACGGTAGGCGAGCGCCATGGCCGCCTCCGCCCCCGGCATGAGGTGGGCCCTTTGCGCCTGGTGAAGCCGGTCCCGCGCCGCCTCCCGCAAGAGGTCGAGGCGTCCGGCTGCGAGCGCCGCCGGCCAGAGCGCCGCCCGGGAAAGGTTGAAGACGGCATCGGCCCGGTCGACCGTTTCCGGCAGCGCGGCCCGTGCCTCTTGGGTGGGCAGCGCCCGCTCGGGGACGGCCACGACCACCCGAAGCTCTGCCGGCACCGCCAGCGACACCGCCCGCGGCGGGTCCATCACCCCGGCCACCAGACCACCAAAGGTCGAGGCGCCGGCGTTGTCGGGATGGCCCTCGAGGCCGGCGGCGACGCGGAACACCCCTTCGCGGCCGAGCCCGCCACCGCTCGCCAGATCGGCGAGCGCCGCGCCCCCGACCGCGGCGGCGGCGCTGGAACCGAGGCCCTTGGAAAGGGGAATGGGGTTGAAGACCCGCACAAAAAGCGGCGGCGCCGCCTGGCCCAGCTCGTCCTCCCAGGCCCGTTGCCAGGCCCGGTGCACCAGACTGTCGGCGCCGGAATCGACCTCACCCTCGCCGAAATAGAGAAAACCGTCTTCCTCCGCCGGCCCGCCCTCGAGCTCGAGGTAGAGCGAAAGGCCAAGGCCCAGCGCGTCGAAGCCGCTGCCCAGGTTGGCCACGCTGGCCGGCACGTAGACCCGCCACATGGGCCCATCTTAAAATGCGCCTTTGGTGAGCAAGTAGATAACGATGACCAGCGCCGCCCAGAACCAAAAGCGGAGGTAGACGGGCGGCCGCCCCGCCGGGCCCGACTGCCCCAGCCGGGGGGGGTAGAGTTTCAGGCGCTGGGAGCGCTTGAGGTGGCGGACCATGCGGTCGAGGTCGCCCTTTTTCTTGTAGGCCGCCGCCAGGTTGTAGTGGGCGTCGGCGAGCTCGGGATCGATCTCGAGGGCTTTCTTATACGCTTCGATCGCGCGCTCCACATCGCCGGCCTCGAGGTGGAGGTTAGCCTGGTTCACCCAAGCCCGGGGGTGCTTGGGGTCGCGACGCAGCGCCTCGGCAAAGGCGGCAGCCGCCGCCTCCTTATCCCCGGCCATCGCCGCCTCGACGCCCTTTTGCACCCAGGCCTCGGCCCCGAGGAAAGGATGGTCGAGCCACGGCTCGTAGCGCCCGGCGTCCAAATCCTTCACGCCCTCGAGGAGGTCGGGCGGGGCCACCTCGAGCGGCCGTTCGAGGTAGGCGATCACCCCCCGGTAATCCTTGCGGTAGATGGCCCGCCGCACATCCATGAGGGCCTGGATCGCCCCGCTTCGCGGATCCCCTTGGGCAATCGCCCGGGCGTAGGCGGCCTCGAGCTTGCCCTCTGCCAGCAACGATGCGATCTCGTCCATCGCTCACCCCTCGCGCCTAGATGCGCTCCCCGGCCACGTTCCACCCGGTATAGGCATGGTAGCGCCCCGGCTCCCCGCGCTCGAGGTAGTAAAGCAGGGGCTCGAGCAACGGCAGGTGCGAGCCGAGCCGCTCTTTGAGCTCCTCCACCGTGAAAAACCGGGCCTCGACCACGTGCCCGTCGGGGTCGTGGGGGTTTAAAAGACCTTCCCAACGTGCCTTGAAGGCCATGGCGATGGTGCGCTCCCTTTTTCGCCGGTCCTCGACCTGGACCACGTAGGCCAGGTGCTCGACCTCGACGACCCTGAGCCCGGTCTCCTCCCGGACCTCGCGCACCACCGCCTTGATCGCGGTCTCGCCCGGCTCAACCATGCCGCCGGGGAGGGTGTAGCGCACCCGGCCCCTCCGGCCCCAGTCGTTGGCCACCAGCAGGACGCGCCCGCGGGTATCCACCAAAACCCCCGCGGCGACCAGGAGCTCGCGTCTGAGGCCCATCACCACCCCCCGGCCCGACCAATCACCCTAAGCTCCCCCGGCCATGGCCGCCAGCATTCGCTCCTGCTCGGCCTCGCGCAGGGCCGCGTGGAGCGGTTCGAGCTCGCCCGAGAGCACGGCCTCGAGGTTGCGGGTGGTGTAGTGGATGCGGTGATCGGTCACCCGGGACTGGGGGAAGTTGTAGGTGCGGATCTTCTCGCTGCGCTCCCCGGTGCCGATCTGCGCCAGGCGCGCCTCGCGGAGCTTTTTCTCCTCCTCGGCGCGTTTCATCTCCAAAAGCCGGCTGCGGAGGATGGTCAGCGCCCGCTCGCGGTTTTTGATCTGGCTCCGCGAGTCCTGACAGGTCACGATGATCCCGGTGGGCAGGTGCACCACGCGCACCGCGCTGTCGGTGGTGTTCACCCCCTGACCCCCGGGGCCGCTCGCCCGCATGACGTCGATGCGGATTTCGTCGGGCTTGATCTCCAGGTCCTCCGGCTCGGCCTCGGGCAACACCGCCACCGTGGCAGTCGAGGTGTGAATGCGCCCCTGGGTCTCGGTCTCCGGAACCCGCTGAACCCGGTGCACCCCCGATTCGTATTTAAAAACCCCGTAGGCGCCAGGGCCCTCGAGGCGAAACGCGATCTTGGAAAACCCGCCCAGGTCGGTGGGGTGGGAGTCCATCACCTCCAAACGGTACCCGAGGCGTTCGGCGTAGCGCCGGTACATCTCGAAGAGGTCGCGGGCAAAAAGCGCCGCTTCCTCGCCACCGGTACCGGCGCGAATCTCGACGATGGCGTTCCTGTCGTCGGAGGGATCCCTGGGAAGGAGGAGTTTTTTGAGCCTGACCTCGAGGGCCTCCCGTTTTGACTCCAGCGCCTCGACCTCGCTCGCTGCGAGCTCCCCGAGCTCGGGGTCGGAGAGCATCTCTTTGGCCTCCTCGAGCTCCGAGAGCACCTTCTTGTAGGCCTGGAAGGCCTCCATGACCTCGCCGAGCTCGGCGTAGCGCCGCGAGATCCGGCGGAACTCGGCCGGATCCGAGGCCACGTCGGGACGCGAGAGTTCGGCCTCGAGGCGGCGGTGTTCTTCTTCTAATGCGGACAGTTTCTCGAAGATGCCCATACCGTATTCCCAGGATACCACCGGCGGGCTTGACTATTTTTAGGTTAGCCTAAATAATATTGCCAGATGGAATTAGACCGCGCGAAAACGCCGCTCACCCAGGCCCAGGAGGATTACCTCAAGCAGATCTACATCCTCAGCGAGGAAGGGGCGGTCACGCCCCAAGCGCTCGCCCGGAGGCTTGGGGTGCGGCCGGCGTCGGTCACCGGGATGCTACGCAAACTGGCCCATCTCGGACTCATCGAATACCAGCCTTATAAGGCACTGGTCCTCACCCAGTCGGGCACCCGGGTGGCGCTGGAGATCATCCGCCACCACCGGCTGCTCGAAGCCTTCCTCACCCGCGAGCTCGGCTTCCGCTGGGACGAGGTCCACGAGGAGGCCGACCGCCTCGAACATCACATCTCCGAGGCCTTCGAGGCCAAGATCGCCGAGCGCCTCGGCCATCCCGAACGCGACCCACACGGCGACCCCATCCCCACCCCCGACCTCGAGCTGCCCCACGCCCCGGGCGTGCGGCTCAGCGAGGTCCCGGCGGGCACGCCGGCGCGCCTGATCCGGGTTTTGGCCCAGGACCCGGACGCGTTGGCGCTCTTTGCCCGCCTGGGGCTGACACCGGAGGCGGAGGTGGTGGTGCTGGAAAAGAGCGCCCTCGGTCACCGCATTCAAATCGGGAACGCCCGCTACCTCCTGCCGGGAGAACTCGCCGATCGCCTCGAGGTGGAGGCCTTATGACCGAACGCGTCTCGTTCAAGAAACCCTTCTGGTTCTACTTGGGCCCGGCCTTTTTGGTCTCGGTGGGCTACATGGACCCAGGCAACTGGGCCACCAGCCTCGAAGCCGGAAGTCGCTATGGCTATGCGCTCCTTTGGGTGGTCACGCTCTCCTCGGCCATCGCCGTGCTCATGCAGATGCTCGCCGCCAAGCTCGGGATCGCCACCGGGCGCGACCTGGCCCAGCTCATGCGCGAGCGCTACCCGCGCCGAACCGCGCGCTTCCTCTTCCTCACCGCCATCCTGGCCATGATGGCCACCGACCTGGCCGAGTTCCTCGGCGTGGCCCTGGCCCTCAACCTGCTCTTTGGCATCCCGCTCGTTATCGCCCTGTTCCTCACCATCTTCGACGTCCTCTTCATCCTCTGGCTCGAGCGTTTCGGCTTCCGCTGGGTCGAGCTCACCATCCTCGGTTTCGTGGCCATCATCGGCCTCGCCTACGTGGTGGAAATCTTCCTGGCCAAACCCGCCATCGGCGCCGTGATCTACAACGCCTTCGTCCCCAACGCCACCATCTTCGACGCCACCGCCCTCTTCATCGCCATCGGCATCCTCGGCGCCACGGTAATGCCCCACAACCTCTACCTCCACTCGGCGCGGGTGAAAACCCGACTGGTCAACAACCACGAACGCCGCGAGCGCATCTACTACTGGAGCGTGGTCGACACCGTGAGCGCCCTGGGAGCGGCCTGGCTCGTGAACTCCGCGATCCTCATCATGGCCTCGGCGGTGTTTCACAATCGGGGCCTCTTGGTGACCGACATCGACCAGGCCTACCTCACGCTCACGCCCTTGCTCGGCAAGGCGGCCGCGCTGACCTTTGGCGTGGCCCTCCTGGCCTCGGGCATCTCCAGCTCCACCACCGGCACCCTCGCCGGGCAGGTGGTTTTCGAGGGGTTCATGGGGCTCAGACGCGTCAACCCGGTCCGGATCCGCCTGATTTTGCGGCTGGCGACCATGCTGCCGGCGGCGGTGGCGATCCTGCTCGCCGCCCGGCCGCTCAGCCTGCTGGTGCTCAGTCAGGTCATTCTCTCGATGCAGCTGCCCTTCTCCATCATCCCGCTGGTGCGCTTCACCTCGGATCCCAAGCTCATGGGGGAGCTCGCAAACCCGCCGCTGATCAAGGTCCTGGCCTGGACGGCAGCGACCATCATCGTGATCCTGAACCTTCTGCTCCTCGCCTTCGCCTTCGGCTCGATCTAAGCACCCCGCCGTGGCACTTGCCACGGCGGGGCCCCCAAAAATCGCGAACGGCCGCCAGGCGCCCGCTTAAGCGCGGAACCCGACCGGGCCGAGATCCTCCGAGAGCAGAAGCACGAGGGGCAAGAGCCAGCCGCTCGGCCAGCCGAACCACAAAAGTGCCACCGTCGCCACGGCCACCGCCACCGCGACGTAGGCCAAGGTCAGGAAGAGCCTCGCCAAGTCGCCCGAAAGCCGCGGCTTGACGGTTTTGGCCAGGATGCGGGCGAAAGCGGCCAAGAGCAACCCCCAAAGCGCCCCCAGCCAGCCGCTCGGCTCCAAAACCGCCCCGGCATAGGCACCGTAGAAAAGAAAGACGCCGTCATCGCCGAGCGCCTCGCGCGGCCAGCGCCAAAAGAGCACCAACGCCGGCAGCGCCCGCAAAACCAGGGAAAACGGCGCCACAAGGCCTTCCCACCCCATGACCAAAAAGCGGTCCACCCCGTAAAAGGCCAGGCCGTAAAGGGTGGGTTTGAGCGCGAAGAACCAGCCGGCCTTCATGGCTCTAAGGCATAGCGCACCAGCGCCTCGATGAGCTCGGGGTAGCCGAGACCGGCCGCGGCCCAAAGCCGCGGGAACATGCTCGTCGGGGTAAAGCCGGGGATGGTGTTGAGCTCGTTCAGGTAGATCTCGCCGTTCCCGGCGAGGAAGAAATCGACCCGGGCCATCCCGCGTACGCCGAGCGAGCGATAGGCCCGCACCGCGAACTCCTGAACCGAGGCCCGGGTGCCCGGATCCAGGGGGGCGGGAATCACGAGTTCGGCCCGGCCGGCGGTGTACTTGGTCTCGTAGTCGTAAAAGGCCGCCTGGTAGCGGATCTCCCCCACCACCGAGGCCCTGGGATCGTCGTTGCCCAAAACGCCGACCTCGAGTTCGCGCACCCCCTCGATCGCCGGCTCCACCACGGCCTTGGCATCGAAACGGAAGGCCTCCGCCAGGGCGCGGTCCAGGTCGCTCGCCCGCTCAACCCGACTGATCCCCACCGAACTGCCGGTATTCGCGGGTTTGACGAAAAACGGCGGGTCGAATGGAACCGTGGCCTCTTCTCCCCGTCGAATCACCCGCCAGGGGACCACGGGAAGCCCCGCCGCCGCCAGCAGGCGCTTGGTGAAGTCCTTGTCCATGCACGCCGCGCTCGCCGCAACGCCGGCCCCGACGTATGGAAGCCCCAGCATCTCGAAAAACCCCTGAATGGTGCCGTCCTCACCCCAGGGACCGTGCAAAATCGGGAAAACCACGTCGTAGTCGTGCCAGCGAACCGGGGGCGGAAAGGGTTCATTTCCGCTCTCGGCGGTGCCGGCCTCGAGGGCCCGGGCCGCCGCCTCTCCGAGGAGCCAGCGTCCGTCCTTGGCGATCACCGCCAGGTCGGTGGGAAAGGGGCTGGCCTCGAGGACCCCCGCAGCCGACATCAGCGAAACCTCGTGCTCCGCCGAGCGCCCTCCGGCAACCAGGAGCATGCGCACCGTCTGCATCCCGCCCAGGATAACCCAGGGGCCTTCGGTGCGGGCCATAAACTGAAAACGCATGTGGGCGCACAGCAAGAATGCGCGTGACGAGCGCCACGACCTCAAGGCACACCTCGAGGCGGTGGCCAGACTGGCCCGGTCCTTCGCCGAAGCGTTGGGGCCGGGCGCGGCAGAGCTCGCTTACTGGCTCGGTTACTTCCACGACCTGGGCAAGGCCCGGCAGGCGTTCCAGCGCTATCTTCTGGCCAGAGAACGGGGTGACCCGGCGACCAAAACCCCCCACGCCATCTGGGGCGCGCTGCTTTTTTGTCAACTGCGCAAAGAGTGCAGTTTCCCCCTACTCTCATTGCCAGTGCTCGGCCACCACGCAGGGCTCAAGAGTCCGGGCGAAGCCGCCATCGAATACCAATCGGTTTTCGAGGCCCCGGAACGCGAAGAAGTCATTCAGGCGCTTCGGGCCTTGAAGCCCGATCTCCCCGGGGTCCGGTTATCCAGCTCTTCAAACCTTGCCCTCGAGCTCTTCCTACGTCTCATCTTCTCGGCCCTGGTGGACGCCGACCGGCTCGACACCGAGGCCCATTTTGAACCCGAACGGGCGAGGTTGCGAACCGCGCGCCCGGACCTGGGCGCGCTTTGGAAAACCTTCGAGGTGAACCAGGAGGAACTGCTCGCCGAAGCCAAAGATACGCCGGTCAACCGCGTTCGCCGCGAGGTCTACCACCAGGCGCTCGAGGCCGCCTCCCTTCCCCGGGGCTTTTTCCGACTCACGGTGCCCACGGGCGGGGGGAAAACCCGAACCGGACTCGGGTTCGCGCTGAAACACGCCCTGACCCACGGACTCCGCCGAGTGATCGTCGCCATTCCTTACACCTCGATCATCGACCAAACGGCGAGCGAATACCGAAAAATCCTCGGGGAGGGGGCGGTCCTCGAGCATCACTCGGCTCTGGAAGTGCCCGACGACGAGGAGACCGACGAGGGGCGCCTCAAGCTCCGGCTTGCGAGCGAAAACTGGGATCACCCCCTCGTCGTCACCACCACCGTGCAGCTTTTCGAAAGCCTGTTTACCAACAACCCCTCCCGGGCTCGCAAGCTCCACAACCTGGCCCGCTCGGTCATCCTCATCGACGAAGTCCAGACCCTGCCCCCTCATCTTTTCCGCCCCACGCTTGATGTGCTCCGGCAGCTGGTCGAGCGTTACGGCGCAACGGTCGTCTTCGCCACCGCCACCCAGCCCACGTTCGAACTCTCAGAACGGGTGCCTGAGTTTAAAGGCGTCGAGATCAGGGAAATCATCCCCGACTACCCGCGTCACTTCGCCGCCCTCCAGCGGGTGAGCTACGCGTACGTCAAGGACCCGCTCTCGTGGGCGGAGATCGCCGAGGAGATCCGGGCCAAGCCCCAGGTCATGGTGGTGCTGAACACGCGAAAGGACGCGCTGGCGCTCCTCGACGCGCTCGGGGACGACCCGGCGGCGTTTCACCTTTCCACCCTGCTCTGTGGGGCCCACCGGCGAGAGGTGCTCACCGAGGTAAAAGAACGTCTCCAGGCAGGGAAGCCCGTGCGCCTCGTCAGCACCCAGGTGGTGGAAGCGGGCGTGGATATCGACTTCCCCGAAGTTTGGCGGGCGGTGGGCCCGCTCGACCGCATCGTGCAGGCGGCGGGGCGGTGTAACCGCGAGGGTCTGCTGCCGAAGAGGGGCCGGGTGGTGATCTTTAACCCCGCCGAAGGCAAAACCCCGGGCGGGGCTTACCGAAGCGGCCTTGGCGAGGCGCAGGTGCTCCTCGAGCGCTTTGGCCCCGAGGCCCTGCACGAGCCCCAAATCTTCCGCGCTTACTTCCAGCGCCTTTTCGAGATCGTCGACCTGGACCAAAAGCAAATCCAGCGCCTGCGCCAGGAATTCAACTACCCGGAGGTGGCCGCCCGGTACCGCCTCATCGAAGAAGACACCGTGCCCGTGGTCGTCCCTTACGATGAAGGTCCAGAGCGTCTGAGTAAGTTTCTCGCCAGCCCCAGCCGCCACACCTGGCAGCGTCTGCAACCTTACCTGGTGAACCTTTACCGGCACGATGTGACGAAAAAGCGGGCCTGCCTCAGGCAGGTGAGCGAAAATCTCTATGAATGGACTTGCGGGTACGACCGGGTTCGGGGCGTGAGCGAGGCCTTTGCCGATCCGGCCGATCTGGTGATCTAGGAGGTGGGGTATGTGGAAAGGTTAGGCAGAGTTCAGGTCAAGGTATGGGGCGAATACGCGCTCTTTTCCCGCCCCGAGTTCAAGGTCGAGCGGGTGAGCTACCCCGTGATCACGCCGAGCGCCGCCCGCGGGGTGCTCGAGGCCATCTTCTGGAAACCCGAGATGCGCTACCAGATCCGGCGCATCGGCGTACTGAAGCCGGGCAAGCAGACGGCCATTCTCCGCAACGAGATCGGCTCCCGCCAGGGGCGAAACCCCATCACGGTCGAGCACGACCGCCAGCAGCGCACAAGCCTGATTTTGAGAGACGTTGCCTACCTCATCGAGGCTGAAATCCACCTCCGGCCGCACGCCACCGAACCCGTCTTCAAGTACACCGACCAGTTCCGCCGCCGGGTGGAGCGCGGCCAGTACCACCACACCCCCTACCTCGGCACCCGAGAGTTCGCCGCGTTCTTCGCCCCGCCGGGCGGAGAAACCCCGCCCCCGCTCGATCTTGAAATCGGCACCATGCTCTTTGACATCGCCTTCGTCGAGGACAAAAAGCGAAAAGAGCTGGGCTTCAAACGTCCTGGCAAAGCCAGGGCGGTCAAAGGCTACGCCCAACCGCTCTTCTTCGAAGCCCGGCTTGAAAACGGCTGGCTTTGGGTGCCCCAGGATCTCTACCTGAAGCTGCGCCGGCTGGAGGGGGAAGATGTTTAGGGCGCTCGTTGAACTGGGCAGGGGGCTCGAGCAGCGAGGTGATCTCCCGCCGCCGGGATATTACAAACCGAAAGAGCCCATTAAGTGGCTAGGACGCGTAACTGAAGATGGAGTTCTAGTCACCCCATCCTCCATAGGTGAGCCGCGCCCTTACTATGGGGGGAGGACGTCAGGCGTCACCCCCTTACTCCTCGCCGACAAGGCCGTTTACGCTCTAGGAATTGATAAAAGCGGCCTTGCAACCTACCCCCCGCCCAAGCACGAAGCCTTCATCGCTTTACTCGAAGAGTTGGCCGCATGGAAGGGTCTGTCTACTGATCTTGATCTCCAGGACATCCTTCGATTACTCATCGAACATTTGAAAAATCGCCGTATTAAAGGAGACTTTGGCAAAGTAAAGCCTGGTGATGTCGTCACATTTTCCGCCGGAGATCCACCCCATCACATGGACCCCCTCTTAATACGCCATCCTAGTGTCCGCACTTTCTGGCACGTAAAACTTGAACGGATGGCCTCAACAAAAGGTGGCAAGCTCCCTCCACTAACAGGTATATGCTCGATTTGCGGAGAAGAAAAACCACTTATGCGCCTTCTACCCCTCCAAGTCAAACTACTGGGCACGGTCGCTCCCCTCCATTCCTTCAACAAAGCATCGTTCCCCTCTTATTACGCAAGTGCATCGCCTCACGAAAAAACGCACACAGGATTGTGCTTTGACTGCTCAGAAACTGCCTCCCGCGCATTCAATTTCCTTAGCCAATCCGAGGAACACCATAAGACGCTCATTTTTGATACCGACAAACCCGACGCCCTCACCAACCACATCGCCCTCTTTTGGACCAAGGCACCCGCCGCCATC
>CAZXOY010000014.1:0-38130 GCA_964642655.1 uncultured bacterium | reverse complement strand
CGGGATCTCGGGCTGGTAGAGTACGATCCGTAACACGACCAAGGGTACACCGGCTTGCGTGCCCCATGGCCCTCCGGTAGACTTATGGTCGGCAGTTTCTGAGCGTTTTATGAACGCTTACGGAGGTGATGGTTAATAAGGGAACATAGAATCAACGAAGAGATCCGCGTTCGCCAGGTGCGCCTGATCGACGAAGACGGCAGCCAGCTCGGCGTCGTGGATACCCGCGAGGCCCTGAATATCGCGCGTGAAAAGGGCCTCGATCTCGTTCTGGTCAGCCCCACCGCCAAACCCCCCGTGGCCCGCATCCTCGACTACGGCAAGTGGCGCTACGAGCAGCAACAAGCGGAGAAGGAACGGCGGAAAAAGCAAAAGCGCCAGGAAATCAAGGCCATCAAGTTCCGGGTCAAGGTCAGCGAGCACGACTACCTGACCAAGCTCAAACACGTTCGGCGCTTCCTCGAGGACGGCCACAAGGTCAAGGTCACCATCATGTTCCGGGGTCGGGAGATGGCGCACCCGGAGCTCGGCAAGAAGATCCTCGACCGGGTCGCTGAAGATCTCAAGGAACTCGCCGCCGTTGAAATGCCTCCCCAGCTCGCGGGCCGGGATATGAACATGGTCCTCGCTCCCCTAGCCAAAAACAAGGCATGATGCTATAAAGGAAAGGCTGGTCGAAGCCCAAAAGTCCCTGCGGGGCGCTTCGCCAGCTGGAGGAGGTTTGGCATGCCAAAGATGAAGACCCATAAGGGCGCCAAAGGGCGGGTTAAGGTTACCGCCCGAGGCAAGGTTATGGCCATGCGGCCGGGCAAACGCCACCTGAACTACAAGAAGTCGGGCAAGAAGATTCGGCAAAAGGGCAAGAAGTTCGTCCTCTTCGAGGGAGAAGCGCGCAAATTTAGGATCCTTCTCCCCTACGCCGGGAGGTAGCGGATGCCACGGGTCAAAACCGGCGTCGTCCGTCGCCGCCGCCACAAGAAACTCCTGAAGCGGGCCAAGGGCTTTTGGGGGCTTCGCTCGATCTCGTACCGCCGTGCAAAAGAAACCCTCCTCAACGCCGCCGAACATTCTTACGCCGACCGGAAAAAGAAAAAGCGCGAGTACCGCAAGCTCTGGATCACCCGCATCAACGCCGCCGCGCGGCAAAACGGCATGCGCTACTCGGAGTTCATGCACGGCCTCAAGCTGGCCGGCGTGACCCTGAACCGCAAGGTCCTGGCCGATATCGCCGTGCGGAACCCGGAAGTCTTCGCCAAGCTGGTAGAGATTTCCCGCTCCGCGCGTTCCTAACCCAAAGCGTATCCGCCGGGCGCGCCCTTTGGGCGCGTCCATTTCGCTTTATACTCGTTCCTCGTGCAAGGGCTCTACGTCTTCCTCCTGGCCATGGCCCCGGTGGTCGAGCTCCGCGGCGCCATTCCTCTGGGCGTAGCCCTCGGACTCTCCGTCTGGGAAGCCTTCCTCTGGGCGCTCGCCGGCAATATCCTGGTGATCCCCGCGCTGCTCTTTGGTCTTCCCTGGGCGATCGAATTCGCGACCAGGATCCCGGCCCTGGCCCGGCTCTGGGAGAAGCTCGAGGCCCGCGTTCGCCTCAAGGGCGAGGACCAGGTGCAGCGATACGGCGCCATCGGGCTCTTTCTCTTCGTCGCCATTCCCCTGCCCGGCACCGGGGCCTGGACGGGCAGCATCCTGGCGGTCATCCTGGGCCTCAAGCGACGCTACGCTTTCCCCGCCATCGTCGCCGGGGTGGTGGCCGCCGGCGTGCTGGTGGCCCTGGCCAGCGCCGGCGTACTCAAGGGGCTTTCCTTCCTGGTAAGGTAGTCGGCGTGGAAGCGCTGGGCGTCCTCCTTCTGATGCTGGCGTACGTCATCGGGGCGCTGCCCCTGGGTTTTTGGATCACGCGGCGCCTGGCAGGCATCGACGTTCGCGCCGCTTCGGTGTACAACCTGGGCCTTGAGAGCGCCCTCAAGAAAGTCGGCGCCAAAACCCTGGTGCTCGCCTCGCTCGCCGACTTCATCAAAGGCTACGTCGCTGTCTACCTCCTGCAAAATTTCGGCGCCCCCTGGGCAATGGGCGCTGCGGTCCTGGCCTACCTCGGCCACCTGTACCCGCTGCCCTTCATGCCCCAGGGCTGGCCGCTTCGGGCAAGGGGCGCCGCCATCCTCCTCGGTATCCTCGCTGGGCTCTCGGTCTCCGGCATCGCCTACCTCCACACCCTGGTCCCCCTGGCTGCGGCGCTCGTGGTCTATGCGGTGAGCGGTTACGCCAGTCTGGCCGCGCTCACGCTGCCGCTGGCCCTGGCACTGGTGGCGAGTGGCTACGACCCCTACACCCGGGCCCTGGCCTGGGTGCTCTTCGCCCTGGCCCTTTGGCGATACAAGGAAAACCTGGGGCGAATCCTCGAGGGCACCGAGCCCAAGCTGGGCCAGCCGCTGCCCCTTCCCAGCGAACAGCAGGTGGTCTCGGCCTTTATGATCCACCCCCTTACCCTCGAGGACTTCTGGCAATCCCCCCGCTTTCGCTGGCTCCGCCCCCTGGTGAACGCCGGACTCATCAAAAAATCCTGGATCGAGCGCCTGGCGGAGCGTTTCCGCCCCATGAAGGTGGGCGAGATCCGGGGGGTCAAGACCTCCGACGGCCGCGAGATCCTCTGCCTCCTCATCTCGGCGCCGCTCCTCCCTCATCAGATCGTGGGCAAGCCCGAGCTCGCAGTGCAAAGGGCCATCCAGGGGGCGCGGCTCGCAAGCGAGCTCGGCGCCACCGTCTTCGGCCTCGGGGCCTTTTGGAGCGTGGTCGGCGAAAAGGGCAAGCAGGTCCAGGAGGCGGTCCCCGAAATCGAGATCACCAACGGCGGCGCCTTGACCGCGGGAACGGTGCGGGCGGCGATTCCGCGGATCCTCGAGCGTTTCCGGCGCGAGGGCAAGGATCCCGAACGCGCCACCGCCGCCATCGTGGGCGCCACCGGGGTGGTGGCCTTTGGCATCGCCCGCCAAATCGCCCCCCTTTTCGGCAAGGTGATTCTGGTGGCCCGCAACCGGGAGCGCCTTCAAAAGGTCGCGGAGAGCCTGAGGAAAAACCTCAAGCGCAAGGGCGCCAACACCGAGGTGGTGGCCACGACCGAGATGGCCGCCATCAAGGAAGCCGACCTGGTCTTTTCCGCCACCAGTGACCCCGAGCCGGTTATTTTCCCCGAACACGTCAAGGAAGGGGCCTGGATCTACGACGAGGGCGTGCCCCCCGACGTCCACCCCGACGTGAAGCGTCTTCCCGGCGTGCGGGTGATCCCCGGCGGCGTGGTCCGGCTCCCCGGAGAGGCTCACTCGACCCTGAACCTGCACTTCGGGGGCCCCGACCTGGTGCCCGCCTGCCTGGCCGAGACCATGATCCTCGCCGCCGAGGGCGCGTTTGAGCGCAAGAGCCTCGGTGGCGAGACCAAGAGCGAGAACATCGCCTACTTCGTCGAACGCGCCGAGGCGCTGGGGTTTGAGGTGCTGGACTAAAGCCTGCTTTAACCCCAACAGCGCTTAAGCTGAAGTATGCCCTCACGATTCACTCGCGTTTGGATCACCGGCGGCTCAAGTGGCATCGGGCTGGCCCTGGCCCGGGCCTACAGCGAAGCTGGCAGCGAGGTGATCATCAGCGCCCGCGACCCCGAGCGCCTGGGCGAGGCCGCACGGGCCACGGGGAGCACGCCCCTGCCCCTCGACGTCACCGACCGGGAGGCGGTCCGCGACGCGGTGGCGCAAATCTGGGAAACCCACGGTTCGGTCGACCTCGCCATTCTCAACGCCGGCGCCTCGTTTCCCCGAAAACCCGACGACACCTATGAAAACCTCGCCCGCCACCTCGAGGTCAACCTCCTCGGGGTGGCCGCGGCCGTGGACGCGCTCCGGCCCCGGATGCGCGAATCCGGTGGCGGCACGATCGCCGTCGTGGCCTCGCTGGCCGGATATCTCGGGCTCCCGGGGACCGTCGGCTACGGAACGAGCAAGGCCGCGCTCATCTACTACACCGAGGCGCTGTGGCACGAGCTGCAAAAGGAGGGCATCGATCTTCACCTCATCAACCCGGGCTTCGTCCAAACCCCGCTCGTGGCCGGCAACCGGCTTCCCAAACCCTTCATGCTCTCCCCCAGGGAGGCCGCCCGCAGGATCGTGCAGGGGCTTGAGGCCGGCAGCTTCGAAATCGCCTTTCCCCGGCGCCTGGCCTGGCCGCTCCGCCTGCTTCGGGCCTTCCCCTCCCGAATCCGGCTCTGGCTCTTTTCCCGGGCCCTCGCCCTCTGGGTAAAATGACCCGGAAGCGAAAGGAGGCGAGGCGGTATGAGAAGACTGTTGGTGATCCTGACCCTTATTGCCGGCGCAGCTTTAGCGCAAAAAACCCTGGTCATCGCCTACCAGGGCGGGGCCGTAACCCTCGACCCCCACATGCGCAACGAAACCACCACCCTCTCCTGGCAGCAGCACATTTTCGAGACCCCCTTCTTCTACAGCCCCGACGGCCAGGTGGTGCCGGTCCTGGCCAAAAGCATCGAGCAGATCGACGAGAATACCTGGAAGCTCTATTTAAAGAGCGGGGTCAAGTTCCACGACGGAAGCCTCATGACCGCCGAAGACGTGGCATTTTCCATCATGCGGGCGGCGACCCACGAGAAGTCGCAGATGAAGGGGTACGTAGGCAAGATCGTCGAGGCCAAGGCGCTTGACCCAACCACGGTGCTCATCAAGACCAAGGTCCCCGATCCCCTTTTGCCCGCCCACCTCGACCACGCTGCGGTGGTGCCCAAGGCCTACCTCGAACGCGTGGGTGAGACCGGGTTTCAAAAGCATCCCATCGGAACCGGACCCTACAAGTTCGTCTCCTGGCTCAACGGCGACCACCTGAACCTCGAGGCCTTCGAAGATTACTGGGGGCCGAAACCAGCCTTTCAAAAGGTCAAACTGGTCAACATCCCAAACGGCGCGACTCGGGTGGCGGCCCTGCTTTCGGGAGAGGCTGACGTGGTGGAAAAGGTCCTCCCCCAGGACTTCGCCCGCGTCGAGCGCTCGGGCTCGGCCACGGTCAAGCAAACGCCCGGCATCCGGATCATCTACATCGCCCTCGACTACTGGCGCGAGTACGGCTCCGAGGGACTTCCCGACGGCGCCAAGAACCCCTTCCTCGATCCCCGGGCACGAAAAGCGATCGCCATGGCCATTGACGAAGCGGCCATCGTCAAAAAGATCATGGGCGGCGCGGCGACGGTGGCCGAGCAGTTCCTGGCTCCGGTCCACGAGGGCTACGATCCCAGCATTCGCCGCTTCGCTTACGACCCCAAGGCGGCGCGGAAGATCCTCGAAGACCTCGGCTACGGCGACACCAACAATGATGGCTGGCTGGAGCTCCCCACCAGAGACGGCGGCCGGGTCACCTTCAAGCTCCGGATCGACGCCCCCAACGACCGCTACTTAAACGACGCTCAGATCGCCCAGGCCTTGGCCAGCATGCTGCGGAAAATCGGAATCAAGGCCGAGGTCAACGCGGTACCGAAGAAGGTCTTCTTCCCCAACATGACCAAGGGCCACTTCACCATGTACATGGCCGGGTGGGGGTCGATGGACTCCATCAACACCGCCCTCTCGCTCTTCCATTCCAAGGATGCCTCGGGCCTCTACGGACGCTTCAACCGCATGCGCTACAAGAACCCCGAGGTGGATCGCCTGATCGAGGAGGCGGCCAAGACCTTTGACAAAACGCAGCGGGATGCGCTGCTCAAGAAAGCGATGCGCATCGCCATGGTTGAGGACGTGGCCTACATTCCCCTGCACTACGAGAACGTCATCGCCGGAATGCGTAAAGGGCTCAACTACCAGCCCCGGCCTGACGAGTACCTGAGGGCTTTCGACATACGACCCGAATAACCACCGGCACGCGGGCGCCCAGCCGGGGCGCCCGAATCGCTTACATTGAAGCACGGACATGCGCTATTTCGTCGTTCGCTTTCTGCAGATGGTCTTTGCGGTGTGGGGGGTGGCCACCCTCGTCTTTCTGGCCCTCCAGCTCTCCGGCGATCCCATGGAGCTTTTGGCCCCGGAAGACATGACCCAGGCCCAGGTGGAGGCGCTTCGCCGAGCCTACGGCCTCGACCAGCCGCTGGCCGTTCAGTACGCGATCTACATGAAAAACCTGGCCCGGGGGGACCTCGGAATCTCTTGGACCTCGGGCGAGCCAGCTCTGGCCTTGCTCGCCTCCCGATTTCCGGCCACGCTGGCACTGGTCACGGTGGCGCTCGCAATCGCCATCCTCTTCGGTCTTCCGGCCGGGATTTTGGCCGCGGTCAGGGCCGACTCGTGGATCGACCGGGGGCTGCGCTTCTTCTCGGTCCTTGGCATCTCGGCGCCCACTTTTTGGCTCGGGATCATGTTTATCCTGATCTTCTCGGTGACCCTGGGGTGGCTGCCATCGGCCGGGGCCGGGAGCTGGAAGAATTACATCCTCCCCGGATTCACGCTCTCCTTCTACCGCATCGCCCTCTTTTTACGCATGATCCGCTCCACTATGCTCGACGTGCTCTCCCAGGACTACATCCGCACCGCAAGGGCCAAAGGGCTCGCCGAGCGAATCGTGGTATATAAGCACGCGCTCAGAAACGCGCTGATCCCCTTCGTCACCCTGGTCGGGCTGCAGTTTGGCCACCTCATGGCTGGCGCTGTGGTCACCGAGTGGATCTTCGCCTGGCCGGGGATGAACCGGCTGGCTCTGAACGCGCTTTTTACCGAAGACCGGCCGGTGATCCTGGCGTTCGTGATCCTCACCGCAGTGATCTTCGCCGTGGTCAACTTCGTCGTCGACGTCTTCTACGGCTTGATCGACCCGAGGGTGCGCTATGCGTAAGCTGCCGTGGTTTTCCCTCGCCGTTCTCGCGATCTTTGTTCTGGTCGCGATCCTCGCGCCCTGGATCGCGCCGCACGATCCCCTCGAGGGCGACCTCATGCGCCAGCACCTCCCCCCGGCCTGGCTCGAGGGGGGCGAAGCCGCCTTTCCCTTGGGCACCGACGAACAGGGCCGCGACATTCTTTCCAACATCCTCTACGGGCTCAGGGTGAGCCTTTCGGTGGGGTTCCTGGCGGTGCTGATCAGCGTCGCCATCGGGGTTCCGCTCGGGCTCTTCGCGGGCTACAGCCGGCGGTTCGGCGAGCTGGTGATGCGGCTGGTCGACATCCAGCTCTCGATCCCCACCTTCCTCATTGCCCTGGTGGTGCTGGCCCTTTGGGGATCGGGGCTTTTGAAGCTCATCCTGGTCATCGGCGTGGTGGGTTGGGCGGAGTACGCCCGGCTGGTGCGGGGGGCGGTGCTGTCCGAGCGCGCCAGAGAGTACGTGCTCGCCGCCGAAGCCCTGGGCATCAACACCCCCCGGTTGATGTTCCTGCACCTCTTGCCGAACGTGCTCTCGGTGGTTTTGGTGCAGGTCTCGGTCGACGTGCCGCGAGTAATCCTCCTCGAGGCCACCCTCTCCTTCCTCGGAGTCGGGGTGTCCATCGAAACCCCCTCGATCGGGCTGATGGTGAAGCGGGGCATGGACTACCTTTTCTCCGGTGTGTGGTGGACCACGGCCCTTCCCGGCCTGGCCCTCATGGCGCTCGTCCTCACCACCAACCTCATCGGCGACTGGCTCCGCGACGCCTTCGACCCAAGACGCAGGTCCTTTCGGAGGTAACGATTTATGGACGAAGTGGTGGCCTTCGCAAAGGCGCTCATTCAAACCCCGAGCCCCTCGAAAAACGAGGGCGCCTTAGCCAGGCGCGTGGTGGCCGAGATGCAAAAACTCGGCTACGACGAGGCCTACATCGACGAAGCCGGCAACGCCATCGGCGTGATCTACGGCGAGGAAGAAGGGCCAGGTTGGTTGCTGCTCACCCACCTCGACCACGTGGACCCAGGCGACCTTGACGCCTGGCCCCACGGGCCGTTTTCTGGCCACCTCGACGAAACGGGCCGGCTTTGGGGCCGGGGTGCGGTGGACATCAAGGGTCCGCTCGCGGCCACGGTGTACTGCGCAAAGTGGCTCAACGCCCGCCCCAGCCGGACCCTATACGTGGCCAGCGTGGTCGAGGAAGAACTCGGCGGCCGCGGGGCCCACCACCTCGTGCGGACACTGGGGGCGCGCTTCGGCGCCGCGGTGGTGGCGGAACCTTCGAAGCTGAAGGTGATGCACGGTCACCGGGGGGTCGCCAGGGTCAAGGTGGAGTTCCTGGGGCGGGCTCACCACGCCGCGCTGGGGCGGCCCGAGGATAACCCCAACTTCGCGCTGGCCAGGTTCCTCACCCGTCTGGCGAGCGCCCGCGTGGCGACCCACCCCCTGCTCGGCGCGGCGCAGATCACACCCACGCTGCTCCATGCCGACACCGAGAGCCAAAACCGCACCCCGAGCAAGGTCACGCTGATCCTCGACTGGCGAACGGTCGGAGAACACCCCGATGAAATGCGGTCATGGCTTTCGGAGTTGCTCCGGGACCTCCCGGCCCGGTTCGTCGTCCCCGAGCCCTGGGCCGCGGGCGAGGTCGAGAACACCCCCGGCTTCGTCACCGAGCCCGACCACCCCCTGGTCCTCGCCCTCAGCCAGGCCCGCCGCCAGGTGCTCGGCGAAGCCGGCGCGCCCGGGCTGTGGTTTTTCGCAACCGACGGCCGCTACACCGCTGCCGCCGGCATCCCCACCGCCGGCCTCGGCCCCGGCGATCCCGAACTCGCGCACACCGAGGCCGAATGGGTGAAGGCTGAGGAGCTGATCCGAGCGGCCAGGATCTACGCCGCGCTGGTCAGCGCCCCCTGGCCGCTCGGCGACGATTAAGCCCAACGCCCCACCTTGCCGCCACAAGACTGGCACTCGTCCACCTTTCCTGGAAGGCTCGCCGGGATACGAGCCACGGCGGGGTCCTTAGTAGCCTCCGAGCGCCCCCCGGCGCTTCACCAAACGCACCGCGACCGCGAACGCCCACACGCCGAGGGCGAAGTACACCGCCCCGTTCAAAAGGGCCACGGCCAGAAAACCGAAGTCGAGCGGCTGGTCCTGGGCCATCATGCGCCGCAAGAGACCGGTCCCTGGCGTCATGGGGAGGAAAAATCCGATCCGCTGGAAGAGCGGCGGCAGGTCCTCCACCGGGACCATGACCAAAAAGAGAAGGACGAACTGTAAAACGCTGAGCAGCTGTTGAACGCGCTTATACACAAGGGCGAGCGCCCCGACGGCGAAGCCGATGCCGTAGGCGCCGAAGATCACCGCGATCGCCGGCAGCGCGACCTCTGGGGTGAGGTTGAGCCGGGTCCCGGTGAGGAGCAGCATCGCCCCCAAGGTCACGGCAATGAGCACCAGGTTGAGCAGCAAACCGGCCACGCTGCGCGCCAGGTAGACGATCACCGGCCCGTAGGCGGTCAGGAAAACCTGCTCCAGCGTGCCCGCCTGGGCCTCCTGCATGAGCGACCAGCCCATCTGACCAACGACGAAGAGCAAGAGCGTCCAGATAATGTAGCCCACCACGATGCCCTCGAGGCGATCACCGTAGATCTGCCCCCCGGCCATGTAGCTGGCACCGAGAAAAAGGCCGTAGAAGATGAGCAACAACGAGAACACGCCCGAAAGCGACTCGCTGGGATAGCGCTTGAAGTTAATCCAGGCCAGCTTAAATTCATTGAGAAACAGCGCCCACATCGCTTCCCTCCGCGATCAGCTTCAAAAAGACCTCGGTTAGGTCGGCCTTGTCGCGCTCGACGCGAACCAGGGTCAGGCCCCGGAGCACCTCGAGGACCGCCCAGAGCCCCTGCGCCTCTCCCCGATAGCGCACCACCCCGTCCTCGACCCAGGCCCCGAGTTCGGAAAGCCGACCCGCCCGCGCGGGATCAACCGCCTCGGCCAGCTCGATCTCGTAGAAGTCACCGGAGAAACGCTCGATGAGGGCCTCGGTCCGTTCCTCGGCCACGATGCGACCCTTTTGGATGATCGCCACCCGGTCCGAGAGCGCCTCGGCCACGTCGAGCTGGTGGGTGGTGAGCAAAATCGCCTGGCCCTCGGCGGCGATCTCCCGGATCAGGGCCTGGACCGAAGCCGCGGCCTCGACGTCGAGGCCGAGCGTGGGCTCGTCGAGCAAGAGCAATGCCGGCGTGTGGACGAGGGCCACTGCGATGGCGAGCTTTTGCTGCATGCCCCGGGAGAGTTGCTGGACCAATGCCCCCTTTTTCTCGAGCAAGCCGAAGCGCTCGAGCAAAGCGAGCCCGCGCCGGCGAGCCTCGGCCGGCGCAAGCCCTTTGAGCACCCCGAAATATTCGAGGTTCTCGATCGGCGTGAGGCGCCAGTAGAGATTGCGGTTGCCCTCGAGGACCGACCCCACCCGCGCCAAAACACGGGGGTTGGCGTGGGGGTTTTCACCCTCGATCCGCACCTCGCCGGCATCGGGAACGATGAGCCCGGAGATCATCTTGATGGTGGTGGTCTTGCCGGCGCCGTTCGGCCCCAAAAAGGCCAGCACCTCGCCCCGCGCCAGCGTGAGGCTCACCCCGCGCACCGCCTCCACCACCCGGCCCCGGCTCCGGTAACGCTTTTTGAGATTCCTGGCTTCGAGTATCACCGCACCTCCTTGAATATGATCCGACCTTTTACATTATTAAAGGTCGGATCTTACATATTGTCAAGGTGCGGCGAAAAGTGATTACCCCCGCCGCCGTTTCCAGCGGTCGCGATCGCGCTGCCGGACCTTGGCCATGGTCTTTTCGAAGGCCGCCTCGAGGTCCACCCCCTGGCTGTTGGCCAGCGAGGCCAGGACGAAGAGGAGGTCACCGATCTCCTCTTCCAGCGCCCCCATGGGCTCGCCGGGCTTCGGGGTCTTGCCTTCGCGGTGCGAGAGAACCCGCGCCAGTTCGCCGAGCTCCTCGGTGAGCCGGGCGAGCTGGAGCAGCGGGGGAAAGTAGCCGGTCTCGAACTGGGAAATCCAGGCGTCGACCTCCGCCTGCACGGCTTTGAGGGTGAGCACCCCCACCTCCCTACCGGCCCGCGATGGGCCGCGCCGACGACGCGTAGGCCACGATGAGCGAAACCACGGCCTCGACGTCGCCCAGGTCGATCATCTCCGAGGGCGAGTGCATGTAACGGTTGGGCACGCTGATCACCGCCGTGGGCACCCCCTCGCGGGAGAGCGCCACCGCGTCGGCGTCGGTGGCCGTGCGCGCGGCGTGCGCGCTCACGGTGTAGGGGATCCCCTGGGCCTCGGCCAGCGCCCGCAGCCGGGCAAAGAGCTCGGGATGAACATACGGCCCCACCGAGAGATCGGCCCCCTTGCCGAGCTCGGCCTGCCCAGCCTTCTTCTTCTCCACGCCCGGCTGACGGGTGCAGTGGGTCACGTCGACCACAATCGCCTGCTCGGGCCGGAGGTGAAAGGCCGAGGTCATGGCCCCGGCAAAGCTCATCTCCTCCTGCACCGTCGCCACCGCGGTCACCTCGGCCTCGACCCCCCGGGCTGCCAGGTGCCGCAGCGCCTCGAGCACCACAAAGGCCCCGATGCGGTCATCGATGGCCCTCGAGACCAACCGCCGCCCATCGAGGTAGCGCGGGGGTTGATCGATCACTCCCACCGAGCCCACCTCGAGGCGCTCAAGGGTCGCCTCACGACTGTCGGTACCGATGTCGACCCAGAGGTCCTCGAGGCGAACCGCTTTTTCCCGGTCTTCCTTTTTTTGCAAATGGATCGCCTTTTTCCCGACCACGCCGAGGACCTGCCCCGACCGGCCGAGAAAGCGCACCCGCTGGCCCACGAGCACCTCGGGATCCCAGCCGCCGAGCCCTGCCAGGTAGACGAGGCCGTTCTCATCGATGTGGGTCACGATCACCCCGATCTCATCGACATGCCCGGCGAGCATCAGCCGGGGGCTGCCACCCGGGTTGAGCTGGGCGTAGGTATTGCCGGCGGCATCACCCCACACCCGATCGGCGAAGCCCTCGGCTTCGGCGCGCCAAACCTTGGCCGCCGCCTGCTCAAAGCCACTTGGACCCACCGCCTGCAAAAGCGTTTCCAGAAAACGAGTATTGAGTTCGATCTCCATCGTCAACCTCCCCGCACTCCCCGCCCGCGCCGCGGCGGGCATTCCACACCCCGTCCAGTGTATCCGTGCCCGGGACCCGAAGGCCGGGGATTCGCGGCTGATATAAGTTAGGGAGCGTGAAGGCCACGGTCATCGGCGTAGGGAGCGAGCTCATTGTCGGGGACACCCTCGACACCAACACCGCCGCGATCGCGGCGAGTCTTTCCGACCACGGGGTTTCGGTGGTCACCACCCACCGGGTGGCCGACGAAGCCGGAGCGCTGGTCCAGATCCTCAAGGAAAGCCTCGATCGGTACGACCTCGTGATCACCACCGGCGGCCTCGGCCCCACCCCAGACGATCTCACGCGCGAGGCCTGGGCCGAGGCGCTGGAGCGCCCGCTCATCCTCGACGAAACGATGCTCAAGCACATCGAAGCCTTCTTTACCAAAATGGGAAAGACCATGCTTCCTTTAAACAAAAAACAAGCGAAAAAACCCCAGGGGGCTCGCTGGCTCCCCAACCCCCGGGGAACCGCGCCCGGCTTTTGGCTGCCGGGGCACCCCACCGCCGTCGCCCTTCCCGGGCCGCCCCACGAGTGGCGCCCCATGTGGCAACAACTCGTGCCCCGGCTCGGGCTTCCCTCGAAAGCAACCGTCAAACGCACCTTTAAAACCTTCGGCGTCGGTGAATCGGAGATCGCGGACCTCCTCGGCGATTTGCTCGGACCCCACGACGGCTTCGAAGTCGCCACCTACGCCAAGCTCGACGGCGTCCGAGTCGTGGTTTGGGGCCGGGAAAACGAGGTGCAACGGGCCTCGGAAACGGTGCTTAAACGCCTCAAAAAAACCATCTGGGGCCGGGACAAAGACACCCTGCCCGGCCTCGTCTACCGGCGACTCAAACACGAAGGCCACACCCTGGCCGTCATGGAGTCGGTCACCGGCGGTCTGGTCGCCAAGCTCATCACCGACGTTCCCGGAGCTTCGGCGGTGTTTTTGGGGGGCATGGTATCTTACAGCGTGGGGGCGAAGGCCCACTTTGGCGTGTCCGAGGCGGTGCTCCGCGAACACGGGACCGTCAGTGAGGCCGCCGCCCTGGCCATGGCCGAAGCGGCCCGGGTCCGTCTGGGCGCGACCTATGGCCTCTCGGTCACCGGGGTCGCTGGGCCCGAGCCCCTCGAGGGTCAGCCGGTGGGGAGGGTCTTCGTGGCCGTCGCAGGCCCAAGCGGGAAGCGCGCTCGCGCCTATCTTTTCCCCGATCAGGGCCGGGAGGTCATCCGGCAACGGGCGGCTTACGCGGCTTTCGCCTTTTTCTGGAGCATGCCATGAGGCTCTTTTACGCATCGTTCATCCCCAAGGAGATCGCCCGCGAACTCGCCAGGGCTCAGGAGGCCCTCAAAGGGCGGTGGAAACCGACACCGCCCCACCAAATGCACCTCACCCTGCTGTTTCTCGGCGAAGTCGAACCCGACCTCGTCGGCCACCTCAAGGGTGTGGGGCGCACGCTCGGTCAGGAGATCGAGCCCTTCGTCGCCAGGATCCGGGGGACCGGCCACTTTCCCAACGAGGGAAGCCCCCGGGTGTGGTTCGCCAAGGTCGAGGGCGAAGGGTATGAGCATCTGGCGAGACGCCTGCGCGAAATCCTCCCCGAGTTCAACGACGGCAAACCCTTCAAGGCGCACGTGACCCTGGCCCGAAAAAAAGGACCGGCCCCCCGGGTTCCACCCCACGTCTTCGACCTCACCTACCCAGTGGAATCGTTCTCGCTGGTTTCGTCCCGGCTCACGCCCAGAGGGCCGATCTATTCCGAACTCGAAACCTTCCCACTCAAAGGAGCGTGAATGCAAAGTGGAACAAAACACGGAAAAAACCAAGATCCTGCAAAATACCCTCAAGCAGATTGAAAAGCGCTTCGGCACCGGCGCCATCATGCGACTCGGGCAGGCGCCCCGGCAAAAGGTCGACGTCATCCCCACCGGGAGCCTGGCCCTCGACCTGGCGCTCGGCATCGGGGGGCTGCCTCGAGGCCGCATCATCGAGATCTACGGCCCCGAGTCGGGCGGCAAAACCACGCTGGCGCTGCAGGTGGTGGCCCAGGCCCAAAAGTCGGGGGGCGTGGCCGCCTTCATCGACGCCGAGCACGCCCTCGACCCCACCTACGCCCGAGCCCTGGGTGTGAATGTCGATGACCTCTTGATCAGCCAGCCCGACACCGGCGAGCAGGCGCTGGAGATCGTCGAGCTTTTGGTTCGCTCCGGGGCCGTCGACGTGATCGTGGTGGACTCGGTGGCGGCGCTGGTGCCCCAAGCCGAGATCGAGGGCGAGATGGGCGATGCCCACGTGGGGCTTCAGGCCCGGCTCATGAGCCAGGCGCTGCGCAAGCTGACCGCGGTGCTCGCCAAATCCAATACCGCCGCCATCTTCATCAACCAGCTCCGGGAAAAGGTCGGGGTCATGTACGGCAACCCCGAGGTGACCCCCGGCGGCCGAGCGCTCAAATTCTACGCCTCCGTCCGGCTGGACGTGCGCAAAGTGGGCCAGCCGATTAAGAAAAAGGATGTGGCCATCGGCAACCGGGTCAAGATCAAGGTCACGAAGAACAAACTCGCGCCCCCCTTCAAGGAGGTCGAGCTCGAGCTCTACTACGGCCGCGGCATCGACCCGCTCACCGACCTGATCACCGTCGCCATCGACCAGGAGATCATCGAGAAGGCCGGCTCGTGGCTCTCTTACGGCGACATCCGGCTCGGCCAGGGCAAGGAAAAGGCCGCCGCCTACCTCGAGGAACACCCCGACCTCGCCGATGAAATCCGTCAGAAGGTTCTGACCCGGGCCGGAATGGTGCTCGAGGGCGCAAAAGAGCAGACCGGGGAAGCCTAAGAGGAGCGCGTATGTCGGTCATCGAAATCCTGCTCGTCTTTTCGATTTTGCTCCTCACCGGAACCCTGGTCTACCTGGCGCGCCGCCCGGCCGCGCCGGCGGGGCCGAGCCCGGAGGAGCTCGAGGCCATCAAGCGAGAGGCCGAGAATGAAGCGCGCGCCCTCGTCGAGGCTGCCCGTCGTGAAGCCAAGGAAATCCTCGAGGCCGCGCGGACCGAGGCCAAGGAGCTCCGCGAGCGTGCCGAAGGCGAGGTCAAAGAGCGTCTAGCCGAGATCGAAGCCCGGCTGCGCGAAGAGCGCTCGCGGCTCGAGGCCGAGCTCGAACGGGAGCGGGAGCGGCTTCGCGACGCGATCGAGCGCGAACGCGAACGGATCCTGGCCGAGCTCGAACGAGAGCGGAAAGACCTCGAACGCGAACGCGAAGAGCTCCGCCGGGACCGCGAGCGGCTGGAGTCGGCCTGGGAGGAGATTCGCCGGGAGCGGGAAGAGCTCAAAAAGCTCGACGAGCGCCTGTCGCGACGCGGCGAGCAGCTGGATGCCCGGGCGCTGCGCCTCGATGAACTCGAGGAAAAGCTCGCCGAACGGGAACAGACCCTCAAAGCCCGGGAGGACGCCCTGGCAGAGCGGGAGCGGGAGATCGAGCTCAAGCTCGAGGAGGTGGCCGGTCTCACCCGCGAGGAGGCCGAGCGGCGCCTGTTCGTCCAGCTCGAGGCTGAACTCGAGGAAGAACGGGCGCTCAAGGTCAAGGCCGCGGTGGAAAAGGTCCGCCTCGAGGCCAAAAAGCGCGCCGCCGAGATCCTGGCCCAGGCCATCCAGCGCCAGGCCTCGGAAACCGCGAGCCAGCTCGCGGTCAGCGTGGTTCCCATCCCCTCGGACGCGATGAAGGGCCGCATCATCGGGCGCGAGGGCCGGAACATCCGGGCTTTTGAGGCCCTGACCGGGGTCGACCTGATCATCGACGACACCCCGGAAGCGGTCATCCTCTCCTCCTTCAACCCCCTGCGGCGCGAGATCGCCCGCATGGCGCTCGAAGAGCTCGTCGCCGACGGGCGGATCAACCCCACCCGCATCGAGGAGGTGGTGGAAAAGGCCAAGGAGGAGATGAAGCACTTCCTCTACGAGCGCGGGGAAGAGGCGGCCCTCGAGGCCGGGGTCATGGGGCTCAAGCCGGGCCTCATCCAACTCCTCGGTCGCATGCACTTCCGCACCTCCTACGGGCAGAACGTGCTCGCCCACTCGATCCAGGTCGCGCACGTGGCCGGCATCCTGGCCGCCGAGCTCGGTTTCGACCCGACGCTCGCCCGCCGGGCCGGCCTTTTGCACGACGTGGGCAAGAGCGTGGACCGGGAGATCGAGGGCTCGCACGTCGAGATCGGAATCGCCCTGGCCAAGCGCTTCGGCGAGGGCAGGGAGGTCCTCGACGCCATCGCCCACCACCACGACCCGGAAAACGCCGAGACCCCTTACGCCGTCCTGGTGGCCGCCGCCGATGCGGTGAGCGCCGCCCGCCCGGGGGCGCGGCGGGAGTCGCTCGAGGACTACATCAAGCGCCTCGAGGGGCTGGAGAAGATCGCCACCAGCTTCCCCGGCGTGCAGCAGGCCTTCGCCGTGCAGGCGGGCCGGGAGGTTCGGGTGATCGTCCAGCCGGAGAAGGTCACCGACGCCAAGGCCACCCTGCTGGCCCGCGAGATCGCCCGGCGCATCGAACGCGACATGGATTATCCCGGTGAAGTGCAGGTCACCGTGGTCCGGGAAACCCGGGCCGTCGACCACGCGAGGTGATGGCGGTGCGTATTCTGATCGTGGGCAGCGGGGGCGTCGGCGGCTATTTCGGGGCGCGGCTGGCCCAAAACGGGGCCGACGTGACCTTCGTGGCCCGGGGCGAGCACGCGAGCGCCATGCGCCAACACGGGCTTTTGGTCGAGAGCAAGGTCCACGGCGTCTTCCGCGTCGCCGCCAGAGTGCTCGAGGCCCCGAGCGGCGAGCGCTTTGATTTCATCCTGATCGCGGTGAAAAACCCGGCCACCCGGGCGGTGGCTTCATTGTGGCGCGAGAGCCTGGCCCAGGGCGGGGCGGTGCTCTCGCTGCAAAACGGGGTCACCGCCGAAGGGGTGCTCGCCGAATACTTCCCGAAATCCCAGGTCCTGGGGGGGCTTTGCTACGTCGGCGCCCGGGTCAAGTCCCCCGGCGTGATCGAGCACACCGCCGCCGGACGGATCGTCATGGGGCCGCTCGAGCCGGCACAGGCCCCCCTTGCCGATCGGGTGCAGAAAACGCTCAGCCGCCACGGCATCCCCACCGAACTCAGCCCCGACATCAAGACCGAGCTCTGGCGCAAGCTGCTCTGGAACGCTTCCCTGAACCCCATCACCGCCCTGGTTCGGCTCCCCATCGGTTTGCTGCTCAAAGACCCCGCGGGCCATGCCCTCACCGAAGCGGCGATGCGGGAAACCCTGCAGGTCGCCAGGGCCGAGGGCGCCCGCCTTTCAGAAGAAGACGTCGTCGAGGCCCTGACCCAAGCCCGGGACTGGGATGAGGTGACCACCAGCATGCACCAGGATCTCGAGGCGGGGCGGCCCCTCGAACTCGAGGCTCTGGTGGGCGACGTCGTCCGTCTGGCCGAGCGCCACCAAATCGCGGCCCCCACGCTCAAAACGCTCTACGCCACCCTCCAGGTGTGGCAGCACCGGCTCTCCAAGGAGGCAAAACCATGAGCGCATTCCGGACCATCGCCTGGAAAAACGACCGGCTCGTTCTCCTCGACCAGCGCCGGCTCCCAGATGAAACGATCTACCTGGAGCTTGCAAGCTCGGAAGACGTGGCCTGGGCCATCCGCGAGATGGTGGTGCGCGGCGCGCCGGCCATCGGGGCCGCCGCCGCCTTCGGCATCGCCCTGGCCGCACGCCGGGGGGAAGATCTCGCCGCCGCCGACGAGCGGCTTCGCAAGGCCCGACCCACCGCGGTCAACCTCTTTTGGGCCCTCGACCGCATGAAAAAGATCTGGGAAGGCTTTGCCGAAACGCCCGAGGCGCTCGCCGCGCGTCTCCTCGAGGAGGCGAGGCGCATCGCCGAAGAGGACGTGGCCGCGAATCAGGCCATCGGCCAAAACGCGCTCCCCCTCATTCCCGAAGGGGCCAGGATTCTCCATCACTGCAACACCGGCGCCCTGGCCACCGTCGACTACGGCACCGCGCTCGGCATCATCCGCATCGCCCACGAGGCCGGGAAAAAGGTGCACGCCTTTCTGGACGAAACCCGGCCGCGCTTGCAAGGGGCCCGCCTTTCCGCCTGGGAGCTCAGGGAGCTCGGCATTCCCCACACCGTGATCGTCGACGGGGCCGCTGCTCACGTGATGAAGAAGTTCGGCATCGATTTGGTGGTGGTCGGCGCCGACCGGATTGCAAAGAACGGTGACACCGCCAACAAGATCGGCACCTACGCGCTCGCCATCGCCGCCAAGCATCACGGCATCCCCTTCTACGTCGCCGCGCCCACCAGCACCGTCGATCTGGCCACGCCGAGCGGCGAGGCCATCCCCATCGAGGAGCGCGACGCCAGGGAGATCACCCACTGCGGCGACCAGCGGCTCGTTCCCGAAGGCAGCCCGGTCTATAACCCCGCCTTCGACGTCACCCCCGCCGAACTCATCACCGCCATCATTACCGAACGCGGCGTCATTTACCCGCCTTTCGAGGAAAACCTCCCCCGTCTGCTCGGCGATCAGGGGTAGAGGTCGAGTCCAAAGCCCACCGCCAGCCGCAGCGTCGGCGAGCCCCCGCCGGCGGTGGGGAAGATCGCTTCCCCTGAGGCCTCGACGGGAAAGGTGGTCCCGAGCAGGTAGCTGCCGAGGACCAGCCGCAGGCTCACGCCCTGCACCCCGCTGGGCGCGGTGGGGGTGGCAAAGCCCAGGCCGGCCCCGAAGTAGCTGCGGTTGTTGCGCTGGTAGGCCTCGAGGTGAAAGAGCAGGGTATTGCCGAGATCGAAGTCGAGCGAGGCGGTGAGCTGACCCCCGGTCACCACCCCGGCGAAGAACGAGGCCAGATACCCGAGCGGGTTGTCGGGGGCCTGGGTCACGTCCTTGGCGGTGAGCACGGTTCCAAAACCGGTGAAGCCGCTGGCCGACGAGAGGCGGATGCCGATGCGCAGCCACGACGGGAATGGGCCCCGGTCACCGGCGACGATCCCGGAAAAGCGAAGACCGAAGGCCGGGGGCGCGACCGTGAGCGTGGCCTCGCCGCGCACCTGGCCCGCGCCGGGGAAGCCTACGGCCTGGACCTGGATCTTGGTGTCGCCGGGCCCGACCCCAACCACGGTGCCGTCCTCGCTCACCCGGGCGACCGAGGGGTTTTCGACCTGGTAGACGAAGCGAACCCCGGGGATCACCCGTCCCTGGGCATCCAGCGCCAACACCTTGAGCGTCCGTACCCCGCCCAGGGGAATGCGGAAGGTGCTGGGGACGACGAGCACGTGGGTGATCTGGGCGGGGAAGATCCCCTCGCCCGGGGCGTACACGCGCTCCAGCAGCTGATCGGCCGCGGTCAGGGCCTCGGAGACGCCGCGGACCGGCACCGCGGCCGCGCCCGCGAGCACGGCCTTGCCATCCCGGAGGCGGTAGCGACGCAGGGAAACCACCACGCTGCCCTCGAGCCGGGTCACCGAGCCCAAAAGCGCTTCGTCATACCCCGCTTTCAGGAGATCCGCCACCCCGGCTTCGTCCACGAAGACGTCGAGCAACTCGACCTCGCGCCCCGATTGAACCAGTCGGGTGGTGAGGGCCGCCGGCAAGAGGCGAGCGAGCCGAGCCAAATCCTGGCTCTCGGCCTTTGAAAGCGGCACCAGGCCCCGGTTTTCCAAGACCCCGAACTGGGGAATGGCCACCCGCCCCGCGAGGGCAGGCAAAAGGGCCAGCACGAAAACCCAGGCCAAAAACCGTCGCATCCCCTCACTCCCCGAAGGTGAGCGCGGGCTTGACCCCCAGCTCGGCCAGGGCGCTGCGGATTCCCGCTGCGTCGATCCCCGCCTTTTGGTGGAGGCGCTCGATCTTCCCCTGCCCGGTGAAGCGATCGGGCAAGCCGAGCCGTTTCACCGGCAGCGGGCGGCCCATGGCCTCGAGGGCCTCGAGCACCGCCGAACCGAACCCGCCGCAGAGCTGGTGGTCCTCTACGGTCAGAATCCGCATCCCCCGGGCGGCCAGGGCGCGGAGCATCGCCTCGTCGAGCGGCTTGATGAAGCGAGCGTTGACCACCGCCACCCGGGGGTCGTCCCCCGCCGCCTCGAGGGCATAGCCAAGCGTCTTACCAAAGGCCAGGATCGCCACCTCGTCCCCTTCCTTCACGATCTCCCAGCGCCCCCACTCGATCTCGGGCCAGAGCCCGGCCTCGACCGGTTCGGTCTGGCCCCTCGGATAGCGGATCGCAACCGGCCCTCCGACCTCGAGCGCCGCCTTGAGCATGGCGCGAAGCTCGGCGGCGTCCTTGGGGGCGAGAATTTTGAGGTTCGGGATCGCGCGGAGGATCGAGATATCGAAGACGCCGTGGTGGGTGGGACCGTCGGCGCCAACGAGCCCGGCCCGGTCAATCGCAAAGACCACGTTGAGGTTCTCGATCGCCACGTCGTGGATCACCTGGTCCACGGCACGCTGCAAGAAGGTCGAGTAGATCGCCACCACCGGCCGCATCCCCGAAAGCGCGAGACCAGCCCCGGTGGTGACCGCCACGTCCTCGGCGATCCCCACGTCGATGTAGCGCTCGGGGAAGCGCTCGGCGAACTCGGTGAGGCCGGAGCCCTCGCGCATGGCCGGGGTGATAGCGTAGATGCGCTCGTCGGTCTGGGCGAGCTCGACCAGGGCATCGCCAAAGGCCAGCGACCAGGAATAGCCCTTCTTCTTCGAGCCCTGGGGGGCTTGGGGGTCGAAGGGGCCGACGCCGTGCCACTTCACCGGGTCTTCCTCGGCCACCTTGTAGCCGTAACCCTTCTTGGTCACGATGTGGAGGATCGTCGGGCCCTCGAGGGCCTTGAGGTGCTCCAGCAAATAGATGAGCCCGCGAAGGTCGTGGCCATCGACCGGCCCCACGTAGCGCAGCCGCCAGGCGTAAAAAGGATTCTCCTGGTGCACCAGCAGCTTGGCCGCTTCCTTGGCCCGGTCGGCAAGCCCGTAGAGCTTGGGCGAGATACGCTCGAGCACCTTCCTGCCCGTGGCTTCGGCGCCCTGCACCCAGCGCTGGACCTGCAGGCTCCGGAAATAGCGGTTCAATGCCCCCACGTTGGGGCTGATCGACATCTCGTTGTCGTTGAGGATGATCAGGATGTCCTTGCCGAGTTCGCCGATCTTGTTGAGCGCCGCCAGGGCCATGCCGCCGGTGAGCGCGCCATCCCCGATCACGGCCACGATCTTGTAATCCTCTCCCTTTGCGTCCCGGGCCAAGGCCATGCCGAGGGCGTTGGCCAGCGAGGTCGAGGCGTGGCCCACGGTGATCGCGTCGTGGGGCGACTCGCTCACCTTGGTAAACCCCGAAATCCCCCCTTCCTGACGCAGGGTGTGGAACCGGTCCCGGCGGCCGGTGAGCAACTTGTGGGCGTAGGCCTGATGCCCGACGTCGAAGAGGATCTTGTCCCTCGGTGAATCGAACACCCGGTGAAGGGCCACGATCAGCTCCACCGCACCCAGCGAGGAAGCCAGGTGCCCTCCGGTTTGGGCGGTGACCCGGATAATCTCGCTGCGGAGTTCCTCGACCAGCTCGGAAAGCTCGCGTTCGGTGAGCCGCTTCAAATCCTGGGGACCTTCGATGCCTTCGAGCACGTCAGACGCCTCCTAGAAGTTCTTTTTGAGCAGGACCAGGCCTTCCCGCGTTCTGACCTCGCCCACATGGGGCACGAACCAGATCTCGGACTCGATCGCGCCCTGATCGCTCTCGGCGTTGAAACGAATCAGATACGCCTCGAAGCGACCGGCCGGCACCTCGACCGTCCGCCGCCCGACCACCTCAAACGTGTATACGAGCGGCACCCTGGCCTGGGTCACGGTTCCCTGGGGGAGCACGAAGACGCTCTCCACCGTCGTCTTTCCCCCCCATCGATACCCCGCAGCGAGCAACCCGGCCGGCGGGTATTCCAAAAACGGCGGGTCGAAGCGGACGCGGCTCGAGGTCACGGTCTCCTCATAGCCGAGCAGCCGGACCCCGAGGCGGTCGGAGATCTGGCGGTAATAAATCCGTTCCTGACCGCGGCCGGAGAAACGAAAACGGAGCGCCGAGGCGCCGGCGAAGCTCGCCGGGCCCTCCGCGCGCAAGGTGTAACCCGGGGCGTCCAGCGACACGCCCGAGGGCAGGTAGGACCAAACAAGGCCGGTGGTGCTGGGATAAAACCCCACCGGCCCCTCGACTCGACCTTCCGCCGGCCCGGGCCCCGAAGGGACTGGCGCGCACGCCGCCAGGAGCAACAACAAGAAGATCCAAGCCGGGTGCCTTTGGCCCATCGCCGGTATCATACCGCTTGGGGGCCCACGGGAAAACTCACTGCGGCAGCCAGTTTCCGCCCGAAATGACCAGCCCGAGCCGCTCGGGGAGCGTCTCGGCGTGTTCGAGCACCGCCGCCAGCGGTAAAGCGCCGGTCGGCTCGGCCACCAGCTTGGCCCGCGAGAGGATCAGGCGCTGGGCCTCCAAGATGGCCGCTTCGCTCACCGAGAGCATGGCGTCGACCCGGGCCTTGATCACCGCGAAAGGCTTTTCCCCCAGGCACATGGTGCGCACCCCGTCGGCGACCGTCTCCGGCGCCCGGTCAAGGCGGACCAGCGTCCCCCGGGCAAAACTCATCACCGCGTCCGCCGCTTCCCCCGGCTCAACACCGATCACCTTCACCCCGGGGGCGAGCGCCTTCACGGCGGTCGCGATCCCCGCGATCAAGCCCCCGCCACCGACCGGCACCAGCACCGCCTCCAAATCGGGCATCTGATGCAAAAGCTCAAGCCCCACCGTCCCCTGGCCTGCCATCACCGCCTCGTCGTCGAAGGGATGGATGAAGGCCCACCCCCGCGCGGCGGCAACCTGGCGAGCGATCGCCTCCCGGTTCTCGACCGTGACCCCCTGATCGATCAGCTCGGCGCCGTAGCCCCGGATGGCCGACTTCTTCACCGGCACCGTATCCTCGGGAACCACGATCGCCGCCGGCACCCCGAGGATACCGGCGGCGAACGCCACCCCCTGGGCGTGATTCCCGGATGAAGCCGCCACCAGCCCTCTTGGCGATTCGAGCAAAAGCGCCTTGTTGAGCGCACCCCGGGCTTTAAAGCTGCCCGTCTTTTGCAACGACTCCGCTTTGAGGAAAATACGCTTTTTCGTGACGGCATCGAGCTTTTCCGAGGTCAGCACCGGGGTTAGGTGCAAATGAGGCCGAATCCTCTTCCAGGCGGAGAAGATGTCGCTGATCTCAATCACGTTCCCTATGCTACGCCCCAACGCCCGGCCCTGCCATGCGTGTGCAAAACCACGCTCGCCCCCCTTCAAACGTGCCAGAATGGGCCCGATGCGCGTGGCCGTGAAAACGCTGGGCTGCAAGGTCAACCAGGCCGAGAGCGAAACCCTCCTCGGGGCGCTCGCCCCGCTGGGCCCGGAACTGGTGACCGAAGCGGCCGACCTCGTACTCATCAACACCTGCGCCGTGACCACCACCGCCGAGGCCAAAACCCGGGCCGAGATCCGCCGGGCACGGCGGGAAAACCCGAACGCCCTCCTCGTCGTCACCGGTTGCTTCGTCGATCGCGACGAGGCGCTGGCCAGGCGGATCGGCGCCGATCTGGTGGTGCAAAACGGTGCCAAGGGCGCGCTGCCGCGTTTGGTGATGGAGCGGCTCGGCCTCACCGCCGACCCCCTGACCACGCCGGTCAACGAGCTTTGGGGGAGCGGATCGCGCGTCTTACTGCAAAGTTCGGTGAGGGCGTTCCTCAAGGTGCAGGACGGGTGCAACGCCGGCTGCGCCTACTGCATCATCCCCAAGCTCCGGGGTCGTGAGCGATCCCGCCCGGCCGCAGACGCCATCAAAGAAGCCGAGGCGCTCCTGGCCCAAGGCGTGCGCGAGCTGGTGCTTACCGGCGTCAGGCTCGGTTCTTACAACGGCCATCCCCAGGGGCTTTCCGGCCTGGTCGAAGACCTCGTCCACCTCGGAGCCTACGTGCGGCTCTCCTCGATCGAACCCGAGGACACCGACGAGGCCCTCATTAACACCCTGGCCCGCCTGGCACCCCGTGCCCGACCCCACCTCCACCTCTCGCTGCAAACCGGTTCCGAGCGGCTGCTCATGCTCATGAACCGCCGCTACAGCCTCAGCGAGTACCGGCGCATCGTCCAGCTGGCCTACGACCGGATTCCCGACTTCGCCCTGACCACCGACGTCATCGCCGGCCTGCCCACCGAGACCGAAGCCGACTTCGAGGCCACGGTGCAGGTGCTCAAGGCCATCCAGCCCGCCCGCACCCACGTCTTCACCTACACCCCCAGGCCCGGCACCCGCGCCGCCCGCATGCCCCAGGTCCCCATCCAGGTGCGAAAGGCCCGCACCCGGGCCCTGATCGAGCTGGCCCACCGCCTGGCCGAGACCCGGATCCGCCCCAAGCTGGGGGGCCTGGTCGAGGTCCTCGTCGAGCAAGTCGAGGGGGAAGAACTCAAAGGTCACACCCCCGACTACTACGAAGCCCGCATCCGGGGCCGTGCCGAGCCCGGTGAAGTGATCCGGGCCCGGGTCGAATCGGTACGGGGCTACGAGCTCATCGGCCAAATGGCCACGGAAAGGGAGCGGCTTGCGGTAAGGTAAGCCCCATGGAGTGCGTCTTCTGCAAGATCGTTGCCGGAGAACTCCCCGCCAAGAAGGTCTACGAGGACCGGGATTACATCGCCTTCCACGACATCCACCCCAAGGCCCCGACGCACGTTTTGGTCGTCCCCAAGACCCACGTCCCCAAGCTCAGCGACTTCCCCGACGATGAAACCGGTGAGCGCGCGCTCGGCGCTCTCTTCCGCACCGTCAACCGCGTGGCCAGGGAGACGCTGGGCCTTGCGGGCTACCGAGTGGTGGTGAACGTGGGGGAAAAAGGAGGGCAAGAGGTCTTCCACGTCCACGTGCACATCCTGGGTGGCTGGCAATAAAGGCGAACGCGCAGGCGTTCGCCTTTATTGCGGCCTAAAGGATGGGCAGGTTATACAGAGCGAACGCTTCCCCGTTGAACTCGCGCTGTCCCTGCTGAAAAACCGAGAGCCGGGCGATCACGTGCCCGCCGGCCCGGTAGGTCAGGCGGTCGAGGGCCTTGATGGTTCCCCCGGTGCTCACCACGTCGGTGACGATCGCGACCTTGCGGTTCATGATGCGCTCGGCCCAGCGGCGGTCAAGCCAGAGCGTATCGCTCGAACCCAGGGTCAGCGAGGGAACCTCCTGGATCAGGGGGTCATCCATGTAAGCCCGGCGCCGACGCCTGGCCACGACATAGGGGAGGTCCCGCAACTCGGCCAGGGTGTGCGTCAGGGTGACCGGGGAGCACTCGGTGGTGAGCAACACCTCGGTCTCCTCGGGCAGGTGGGGCTCGAGCAAGCGCGCCGCCTCACGCACCAGCTCCACGTCGCCGAGGAACTCGACCAGGGGAATGCGCATGCCCGGCAGGGTCTCCACCAGGGGAACGTGCCGGGTGACGTTGCCTACGGTGATGGGATAGGTTTCCATGATGGTCATCTTAATCCAGCCTACCCCTCGGGTTGGAAAAGGGGCAGGTGGCCGATCGCAATCACATCGTCGCGGGGGGCGCCCTCGGTGAAGACGGCAAGGACCCCGACGACCTTGCCACCCACGCTCTCGATGAGTTCCTTGAGGCCCTTTAAGGTGCTTCCGGTCGAGACCACATCGTCCACGATGACCACATGTTTTCCGCGGATGCGCTCGACGTCGGCGCCGTCGAGGACCAAAAGTTGCGGCTTTCCGGTGGTGATCGAAACCACCTCCCGGGTCACCGGACGGATCATGTAGGGCTTGACCGTCTTTCGCGCCACCACGTAGGGCAGGCCGGTGCGCACCGAGAGGGCGTGGGCCAGGGGCACGGCCTTGACCTCCGGGGTAACCAGCACCTCGGCCTGCTCGGGGATCCGTTCGGAAAGAGCCCGGGCCGCCGCTTCAGTGAGCTCGGAATCCCCGAGGAGGTTGAGAAGCGCGACGGCCACTTGATCGCCGACCTTGACGATGGGAAGTTCTCGCTGTACCCCCGCAATTTCGACAGGGTAAGTCCTCATGCCTTAAGTCTAAGCCACCAAACCTATAATGGAACCATGCTTAAGGCAAAAGTCGAAAACCTGGGGGTTGACCCGAACACCGGGGGCGTGGTGGTGCTGCTCCGGGCGGAAAACGGCAAGCTGCTGCCGATATGGATCGGGGCCCTCGAGGGCCAGCACATCGCCATCGCCCTGGCCAAAGAGGCGCCGCCGCGACCCCTGACGCCGGATCTCCTGCTCTCGGTGCTCGACATGCTGGGGGGAAAACTCCTCAGGGTGGAGATCACCGAACTCCGGGACAACACCTTCTTCGCCAGGCTCGTCATCGAGCACCGGGGGATCGAATACGAAATCGACGCCCGCCCCTCCGATGCCATCGCCCTGGCGCTGCGCGTCGACGCCCCCATCTACATCGACGAAAACCTCATGGAGGCCCACGCGGTCGAAGAAGGCAGCATCGAGCCCCAGGGCGGCGTAGCCGAGGCCTAGGCGGGCGCCCTCGAGCCTTTCACCAGATCGATCCAGAACCGGCTTAAGCCCCTGCCGTGACAAAAGACCGCGGCGGGGCACTCAGTCCCGGATCTGCCCCGAGCCAAGGCCCACCCATTTGGTGGTGGTGAGCTCACGCACCCCCATGGGCCCATAGGCATGGAGCTTGGTGGTGCTGATACCGATCTCGGCGCCAAGGCCGAGCTGGAAGCCATCGTTGAGGCGGGGGCTGGCGTTGACGAGCACCAAGCTTGCATCCACCTCCCGCAAAAACCGCATCGCGTTCGGATAGTGCTCGGTGACAATGACCTCGGTGTGGTGGGTGCCGTAGCGGGCAATGTGGGAAAGCGCCTCGTCCATGCTGGCCACGACCCGGACCGAGAGGATGAGGTCGAGGTATTCCGCCCCCCAGTCTTCCTCGCTGGCTTCCTTCATCGCCGGAACCAGGCGCCGCGCCTCAACGTCGCCCCGAAGCTCGACACCCTTTGCCGCGAGCGCATCGGCGAGGGGGGGTAAGAACGCTTCCGCCACCCGGCGATGGACCAGCAGGGTCTCCAGCGCGTTGCACACCCCAGGCCTTTGCACCTTCCCATTGATCGTGAGCTTGCGGGCCATCTCGAGGTCGGCGTACTCGTCGACGTAGAGGTGGTTGACCCCCTTGGCGTGGTAGAGCACCGGCATTCGGGCGTTCTCGCTGACCAGCCGGATCAGGGCATCGCCGCCGCGGGGGATCACCACGTCGATGATGCCTTCCATGCCGAGCATGGCCAGCACCGCCTCGCGATCGGTGGTCGGGACCATGCTCACCGCCGCCTCCGGCAAGCCGGCCTCGGCCAGGGCCCTTCGCCAAAGCTGGACCAGCGCCTGGTTGGTCTGAAACGCTTCCCGTCCTCCTCGGAGCAGGATCGCGTTGCCCGACTTGATGGCCAGCCCCGCAGCCTCAACCGTGGCCCCAGGACGGGACTCGTAGATGAAACCGATCAAACCGAGCGGAACCCGCATCCGGCCGACCTGCAGTCCGTTGGCCAGTGTGCGAAGCTCGCTGATCTCCCCCACCACCTCGGGGGCATCGGCGAGCTGCCTGAGACCGGCCGTGAGGTCCTCGAGAGTCCTTGAGTCGAGCCGGAGCCGGTCGTACTTGGCGCCCCCCAAACCGGCCTGCCGGGCCAGGCGCAAATCCTCGGCGTTGGCCTCGAGCAGAGCCCCGGCCTCCTGCGTGAGGAGGCCGGCCATGGTCAAGAGCGCCCGCCGCTTGGCCTCGCCGCCGGCGTAGGCCAAGCGGCGGGCCGCCGCCTTGGCCGAGAGGGCGAGTTCGCGCAGCATCGCTTCCATGTTCCACCTTATACCCCGAGGCCTAACGCATCGCCAGGGCGAAGCGGTCGCGGTGAATGACCTCCACCGGCGCCCCTGGCCCGAGCATCTCCCGGACCGCTTCGCTTTGCATCCCCTTCACCCGGCTCAAGGTCTCCGATCCGAGCGCGACCAGCCCCATCCCCACCAATGCTCCCTCGGGATCAACGACCCGCACCGGGGCCCCGGCCGGGAAGTTGCCCCGAACCTCCAGGACGCCCACTGCCAAAAGGCTCGCCCCCGCCTCCCGCAGCGCCCGCGCCGCCCCGGCGTCGACCACGATCTCGCCCTCGACCACCGGCAGGTGGGCGAGCCAGCGCTTGCGGCCCCCGTAGCGCTTGCCGCGGGGAAGAAAGCGCGTCCCGACCGCCTCGCCCCGGAACACCCTCGTCCAGACCTGGCCGTCGTGCCCAGGGAGGAGCCAAAGCGGGATCCCCGCGTCCAGCGCCCGTTTGGCCGCGAGCAGCTTGGAACGCATCCCGCCCCGGCCGGCCCGGCCCGGAGCTCTCCCAGCCATGGCGAAAACCTCGGCCGTCACGTCACTCAGCTCGCGAACCGGCCGGGCCTGGGGATGGGTCCGGGGATCACGGTCATACAGCGCGTCGACGTCGGAAAAAAGGAGGACCGCATCGGCCTCGAGGGCACCGGCGAGCAAGACCGCCAGCTGGTCGTTGTCACCGAACTGGATCTCCTCGGTCATGACCGTGTCGTTCTCGTTGACGACCGGCACCACCCCCCACGCCAGCAACCGCTCGATCGTGTTCCGGGCGTTGAGGTAGCGTTTGCGATCGGCGAGGTCCGAGGCATCGAGGAGAATCTGGGCCACGGCCTTCGGCGCCAGCGCCGTCTCCCAGGCCCGGATGAGCTCGGCCTGGCCCACGGCCGCCGCGGCCTGGAGCTCGGGCAGCGTCCGCGCCGCCGGCAAGCCGAGCTTGGCCCGCCCGGCGGCAATCGCCCCGGAAGAGACCACGACCACCTCGACGCCCCGATCTGCCAGTGCCAGCAAACCTTCGGCCAGACGCCGAAACACGTCTGGCCGAAGACCGTCATCCCCCGCCAGAACCGCGGATCCGACCTTGATCAGAATCCGCCTGGCCCGGGCCAAGAGGTCGTCCATGGCTACGAGGCCGGGCTCTGCCCCTTTGCCGCGAGGGGACCCCGCGCGCCCGCCTCCCGCTCCGGATCGCGCAGCGCTTCGCGGATCAGCGCCACGAAGACCCCGGCCATCAGACCCAGTACGGCGGCGAGCGCGGCGTATAGGAGCGGCCTGGGCGACACCGGGTCCCTGGGGAGCCCGGGTCTGGCGAAGGCGATCACCTGGGCGGACTCGCCGGCCATGGCCCGGAGCCGGGACTCGTCCTTGCGGAGGCCCTCGAGGAACTCAAGACGGCTTTGCAAGCCGGCGAGCGTCGCGTCCTGCTCCGCCAGCTTGAGGCGGAGGTAGGCGTCGGCGATATCGCCCGAGCGGGCCACCGCCGCCGGCACGCCGCTCTGTTCGAGCAGGGCCCGCACCGAGTCATCGAGGGGCGACGGGCCCTGCACCACGCCAAGGGCTTTGAGCAAGATCGACCGGCGCGCCTCGGCGGTCTTGAGCGAGGACCGAGCCGCTTCTACCTGGGCGCCGAGGAGGTGATCCAGGCGCTCATACGCCCGGCCGCCGACGTAGTCGCGGAAGGCGGCGAGCAGACGTTCGGCCCGGTCCTTCGCCTCTTCGGCCGAACGCCCCTTGGCGCTTAAGGTCAGCAGCTTTTTCTTGGCGTCGTACCGCGCGCTCAGACCCCCACGTTCTTCGGGAGCGAACCGCGCGGCCACCTCGCCCGACCCGGCCTTGACCTCGTCGGCGAAACCCGAGGCCAGGCTGTCCACCGAAAGGCCCAGCTCGCCGAGGGTGCTCTTTTGCAGGCTGATCCCCACCAGGGCCCGGCTCTCGTAGGTCGGGGGCATCAAGAGACTCACGGCCACCGCCAGAGCCAGCGCGCCCAGCGTGAGCCCCCAGATCCACGCCGCCTGGCGGCGCAGGGCCAAGTACAGATCTCTCAGGGTAATTTCCTCATCCACGGCCCAAGTATAAACAGGGCACGTTAACCCCGCGTTAATGCGCCCTCGGGGCAAACGTCCGGGCCGGGCGCCAACAACCGCGAGCGGCTGGCCCTCAGTCCGCCGCCACCTGCAGCTTCTCGGCGATGGCGGGGATCCGGCGCAAAAAGGCGCCGGTGGGGCTGTTGGCGTTGGCCGCGACCCGCTCCGGGGTTCCCTCGGCCACCACCCGGCCGCCACGCTCGCCCCCTTCGGGGCCCAGGTCGATGATCCAGTCGGCGGTCTTGATGACGTCGAGGTTGTGCTCGATCACCACCACCGTATTGCCGGCGTCGACCAGGCGGTGCAGGACCTCGAGCAGCTTTTTGACGTCGTCGAAGTGGAGCCCGGTGGTGGGCTCATCGAGGATGTAGAGCGTCTTGCCGGTGGCTTTCTTACCCAGCTCGGTGGCCAGCTTGATGCGCTGGGCCTCGCCACCGGAAAGCGTCGGCGAAGGCTGACCGAGCTTCATGTAGCCGAGGCCCACATCGACCATGAGCTGCAGTTTGCGGGTGATCGCGGGAACGCTTTTGAAAAAGGCCAGCGCTTCCTCGACCGTCATGTCGAGCACGTCGGCGATGTTCTTGCCTCGGAGTTTGACCTCGAGAGTCTCTTTATTGTAGCGCTTGCCCTTGCAGACCTCGCAAGGGACGTAAACGTCGGGCAAAAACAGCATCTCGATCTTGACCGTGCCGTCACCACGACAGGCCTCGCACCGCCCTCCCTTGACGTTGAAGGAGAAGCGGCCCGGGTTGTACCCGCGTTTCCTGGCCTCGGCGGTCTTGGCGAACAGCGACCGGATCTCGTCGAAAACGCCGGTGTAGGTGGCGGGGTTCGAGCGCGGGGTGCGGCCGATCGGCGACTGATCGATCTCGATCACCTTATCCAGGTGGTGAATCCCTTCGATGGCGTCGTGCGCCCCGGGGATGGTCTTGGCCCGCATCAACTCCCGGGCCAGCCTGGCGTAGAGGATCTCGTGGATCAAGGTGCTCTTCCCGGAACCCGACGGCCCGGTGACGGCCACGAACATCCCCAGGGGGATGGCCACGTCGATGCCCTTGAGGTTGTGCTCCCTCGCCCCCCGGATGACCAAACGCTTCCCAGAGCCCCTGCGTCGGGCCTCGGGCACCTCGATGCGCTTTTCCCCCCGCAGGTAGGCCCCGGTAAGACTCTTGGGGTCGCCCGCCACCTCATCCGGCGTGCCCTCGGCGACCACCTGCCCCCCGTGCACGCCGGCGCCCGGCCCCATATCGACCACCCAGTCGGCTTCGCGGATCGTCTCTTCATCGTGCTCGACCACGATCAGGGTGTTGCCGAGGTCGCGCAGTTTTTTCAAGGTGGCGATGAGGCGCTGGTTGTCGCGGGGGTGCAGGCCAATCGAGGGCTCGTCGAGGACGTAGAGCACGCCGGTGAGTCCCGAGCCCACCTGGGTCGCCAGGCGGATTCGCTGGGCCTCGCCGCCAGAGAGGGTGTTGGCCGCGCGGTCGAGCGAGAGGTAATCAAGCCCGACGTCGGCCAGGAACCCGAGCCGGGAGCGAACCTCGCGCAGAATCGGCGCCGCAATTCGTTTTTGAAAGGGATCGAGATCGTCTTCAACGGTCTCGAAAAAGCGCAGCGCGTCGCGGACGCTCATGGCGCTGACCTCGGCGATATTCTTCCCGGCCACCGTCACCGCCAAAACCTCGGGCTTATAACGGGTACCCTTGCACACCTGGCACGCGTGCAGGGCCATGTAGCCCTCGAGGGCCTCACGCACCCCCTCGGAATCGGTCTCCTCGTAACGCTTTTGGAGCCAGGGGATCACCCCTTCAAAACGCACCTGCATACGGCCGGTAATCCGTCCGCCGCGGCGGAAGACCACCTCGAACGGCTCAGGCAAACCATAGAGCACGGCCCTTTGCTGGGCCTCGCTCAGCTCGCGAAACGGTGTGTAGAGATCAAAGCCAAGGTGTTCGGCGAGCGCCCTGAGCTTGTCCCAGAGAAAACCGCGCCCCGTCTCCCGACCCTTTGACCAGGGTACGATCGCGCCCTCGGCGAGCGATTTCTCGGGGTTCACGACCAGCGCCGGGTCGAACTCCATCTTAAAGCCCAGCCCCGAACAGGCCGAACAGGCGCCGTAGGGCGAGTTGAAGGAAAAGACGCGGGGCTCGAGCTCCTCCAGCACCGCCCCGTGCTCCGGGCAGGCGAACTTTTCCGAAAAGAGCACTTCCTCGCCGCTTTCCGGGAAAAGCACCCGCAAAAGCCCGTCACCGCGCAAGAGCGCGAGCTCGACCGACTCCGCCACCCGGCCCCGCTCGCTCGGGATGAGGATCACCCGATCCACGACCAGGTCGACGTCGTGTTTCTCGTAGCGCTCAAGCCGGAGCTCAAGCGCCTCCTCCAGGCGGTAGATCGTCCCGTCGACCCGAACCCGGGCGTAGCCTTCCTTGACCAGTTGCTTGAACAGGGTCTGGTACTCCCCCTTGCGCCCCCGGACCAGCGGCGCCATCAACACCGCCTTGGTGCCCTCGGGCCGTTGCATGAGCTGGTCGGTGATCTCGGTGGCCGAGGAGCGCTCGATGCGGCGGCCGCACTTCGGGCAGTGGGCCACGCCGGCGCGCGAGAAGAGCAGGCGCAGGTAGTCGTGGATCTCGGTGACCGTGCCCACGGTGGAACGGGGATTGTGGGAAGTGGTTTTCTGATCGATCGAGATCGCGGGGGAAAGCCCTTCGATGCTCTCGACGTCGGGCTTGTCCATGACCCCGAGGAACTGTCGTGCGTAGGCCGAGAGGCTCTCCACATAGCGGCGCTGCCCCTCGGCATAAATGGTGTCAAAGGCGAGGGTGCTCTTGCCTGAGCCGCTCACCCCGGTAATGACGATGAACTTCCCTCGAGGCAGGGTCAGGCTGACGTTTTTGAGGTTATGCTCACGCGCGCCCTTGATGACGATTCGGTCCATCCGAAAGAGTCTACCACGGACGGAGAAAAAAGGGCCAGCGCGAAAAGCCCCTGGCCCTTGGGCGAGTGGCCCGGCGAGCGCCCACGAACCGATGCGAGATTGACGGTGGGATGCGTTTTTTGGGGGGGCCGCCGTGGCGAATGCCACGGCGGGGTGGTTTATCAGTGGGCCGAACCCTGGACGCCGGCGTTTTCCCCTTTGCCCCTCGAGGCCCGGCCGTATCCGTAGCCGTACCCGTAGCCATAGCCATAGCGGTCCTTCCCCAAGGCGAAAAGCCAGCCCGTGCGCACCAGGGTCACCGAGAATCCGAGCACCTTCACCCCGATACGCTCTAAGAGCTCGAGCGCCATCTGCAGGCGCCGCTTCATCGTCTGGCCCACCCCGGCCACCAGCAACGTCCCCGAGGCGTGGGGGGCAAGAACCAAGGTGTCGGCGACGGGCAGGAGCGGGGCCGAGTCGATGACGATGACCGCGTAGCGGCGCGCCTCCAGCAGGCGGGCCAGGAACGCCTTCCAGTGCTCGGAGAGGAGTTCGCTGGGGTTTTCCGGAACCCGACCGGCGGGGATGAAGTCCAGGTTGGCCTCCACCGTCACCGGCTCGATGGGGGCGAAGGGATCCTCGAAGTAATCCACCAAGCCCTTGGCCTCCTTCACCGAAAGCTCGCGGTCGAGAACGGATTTTCGGAGGTCGGCGTCGATGAGAAGCGCCGGTCGCTCGGCCCGGGCGTAGGCCTTGGCCAGGCTGAGCGCCACGCTCGACTTCCCCTCGCTCGCATCGGCACTGGTCACCAGGATCACCTTGGGGTCCTCGCCGACCAGGGCGTGATCCACGTTCGCTCTCAAAAAGCTCGCCGCCTCTTTCGGCAGCTCGCGGCTCACCCCGGGGGGCATCTTGGGAAACTCGCCGAGCACCGGCAGGCGATACATCCTGGCCGCCTCCTCGCTCGAGCGCAGGCGGGGATCGAGCGCTTCACGCAAAAACACGATGGCGATCACCAGGAAGATGACCAGGAAGGCCACCAGCAAGGCGATCAGCTTTGGCCTCGGCGCGACCGGACGCTTTGGGATCTCGGCCCGTTCCAGGATCTGCAGATTCCCGGTGGCGCTGATGCGAAGCGCCCGCACCAGATCGAGGTCGCGGAGGATATCGGCCTTCAGGCGCTCGAGCGCCTGGATCCGGGTCTGATCGCCATCGCGGATGGCCTGGGCCAGCTCGTTGTCAACCACTTCGAGCCTCGAGGCCAGCGAGGCCTCGTCACGGGCGAAGTTCCCTTTGGCCCGATCGTCTTCCCAAGCCTTGAGCGCTGCCGCCCAGGCGTTGGCCCAGGCCGCCGCCGTCTTGGGGTCCTGGTGGCGAACGGCCAGGCTGAGCACCGAGGAACGCTGTCCCTTGACCACCCGTACCCGGAGCCGCTTTTTGAGCGCGTCGAAGTCACGGCTCTCCCCCATCGCCTGGCGCAGCACGGGCAGGCTCAGGGCGACCTCCCGGTAGGCGTCGGGGTCGAGCGGGGGTACGTTCACCGAGGTGGTGGCGATCGCCGGGGTGGTGTAGGGCTGCACCACGATCACGCGGGCCACCGCCTCGTAGGTCGGGGGCTCTCGCGAGACCACAAAATAAGCCAGCGCGGCGGCGATCACCGCCAGCCCGAAGGCAACGGGCAACGCCGGCCGCAGGCGCGCCCAGAGCTCCTCGAGCGAGATTTCAGTTTCATACGCCGGTTCCATAACCGGCATGATAGGCGCGCGCCCGGCCGACCCCTGGTGCAAATGACCAAACCCCCGGAGGCCTTGGCCCTTCCGGGGGTCACTGGTGCCGGGAGCGGGACTCGAACCCGCACGGGGGAACCTCCCCCAACGGATTTTAAGTCCGTTGCGTCTACCGGTTCCGCCATCCCGGCGCCCGCACCCATCTTAGCCCGGCTTGGGAGTAGAGTGAAGGCGTGCTCGAGGTCGAATTTTCACTGCTCAGCGCCAGCCGCGTGGGCCCCGAGAGCGGCCTCGAACTTAAGGCCGAGTTCGAGGCCCACCGGGAAACCTTACGGCGGGCGGTCGAGGCCATCCGCGAACGGGCCGGTGACCCCACGGCCATGCTGGGCTGGATCCGGCTCCCCGAGGACACCGAGGGGGCGAGGCGCATCCGCCGTTTTCAGGAAGCGCGGTCCTGGGTTCGCGACCTGGTCGTCCTCGGCATCGGGGGATCGGCGCTGGGTGCCAAGGCCCTGGCCCACGCGCTCACCCCGCAAAATCCCCCTGCACGGCTCTATTTCGTCGATAACGTCGAGCCCGCACCCATCGCCCGGTTGCTCGATCGCCTCGACCCGGCGACCACGCTGGTGGTGGCCATCAGCAAATCGGGCAAGACCGCCGAGACCATGGCCGCGTTCCTCATTTTCCGCGACTGGCTCGAGCGCCATCTGGGCCGGCGCGTCACCGACCACCTGGTCGCGGTCACCGACCCGCAAAACGGCCCCCTGCGCGCCTACGCAGCCAGCGAAGGCCTGGCCAGTTTCGACATTCCCCCCGACGTCGGCGGGCGTTTTTCGGTCTTCTCGGCCGTGGGCCTCCTCCCCCTCGCCTTCGCCGGTCTCCAGCTCGAGGACCTCCTCATGGGCGCGCGCCGGGCGAACACCAAAGGCCTCGAGGCGGCCGCCAAGAGCGCCCTGGCCCTTTTTCTCCTCTACCGTTACCGCAAAAAGCCCATCCACGTCCTCATGCCCTACTCCACGCGGATGGCGCTCGTTCCCGCCTGGTTCGTCCAGCTCCACGCCGAATCGCTCGGCAAGGCCTACGACAAAAACGGGAGCCGGGTCCACGTCGGCCCCACCCCGCTTCCCGCGCTCGGGGCCACCGACCAGCACAGCCTGCTCCAGCTCCTCCAGGAAGGCCCCTTCGACAAGGTGGTCTCCTTCGTCCGCCTGCGCCACCACGATCATGACCTCGAAATCCCCGGGGCATCCGGCCTTTCGTCGCTCAGCTTTCTCTTCGGCAAGCGCCTGGGCGCCCTGCTCGATGCCGAAGCCACCGCCACGCCCCTGGCGCTGGCCAAAGCCGGGCGCCCCAGCCTCACCATCTGGATCGACCGCGTCGATGAAGCCTCGCTCGGCGAACTCCTGCAGTTTTTTATGTGGCAAACCGCGATCTTCGGAGAACTCCTGGGCATCAACGCCTTCGACCAGCCCGGGGTCGAACTCGCCAAGCGATACACCTACGCCCTCATGGGGCATGCGGGGTACGAAAAGCTCAGGGAGGAGATCGATGAGGCTTAGGTTCCGGGAAAACGGTCCCCTGGTCATCGACGTCAAGGCCGGTACCCGTTACGTGATCAACGGCGAGGAAAGAACGCTGGAACGTGACAAAATGGCCCTGTGTCGGTGCGGTCGCTCCGAGAGCAAACCCTTTTGCGACGGCAGTCATAAACGCTTTGGATTCGAGGCCGAAAAAGGGGTGCTCGAGGTGAAACCGGACCGTCAGGACGGATGAGGGAGACCAGTATGCGAGACCTGACCATCTACGGTATAAAACCCCAAAAGCGCGTCGTGTGGGACGCTACCACTCCGGTGCTCGTCGAAGAAACGCTCAAAAAAGGGCTCGGACAGCTGGCCCACAAAGGCCCGCTGGTGGTCGACACCACCCCCTACACCGGGCGCAGCCCGAAAGATAAATACATCGTGCGAGACGCCTCGGTGGAAAGCGAGGTCTGGTGGGGTGAGGTCAACCATCCTTTCGAGGTCGAGGCCTTTGAGCGGCTGGCCAGCCGGGTGGCCGAGCACCTCTCCGCCCGGGAACTCTACGTGCAGGATCTCTACGCCGGGCACGATCCCAACCACAACCTCGGGGTTCGGGTGATCACCGAAAGCCCCTGGCACGCGCTCTTTGCCCGCAACCTCTTCATCCTGCCCCGGGTCTTTTTCCAAGCCGACGTCATCGAGCCTTTCGTCCCCGGCATCACCGTCCTTCACGCCCCCTCGTATAAGGCCGTCCCCGAACGCGACGGCACCCGTAGCCAGGTCTTCGTCATCCTGGATCTCAAAAAGCGGCTCATCCTGATCGGCGGAACCGCCTACGCGGGGGAGATTAAAAAGGCGGTGTTCAGCTTCCTCAACTACCTGATGCCCAAATCCGGCGTGCTCAGCATGCACTGCTCGGCGAATGTGGGGGCCAAAGGCGACACCGCCCTCTTTTTCGGCCTCTCGGGAACGGGCAAAACAACCCTTTCCGCCGACCCCGACCGACGGCTCATCGGCGACGACGAACACGGATGGGGTGATTTTGGCGTCTTCAACTTCGAAGGCGGGAGCTACGCCAAGGTCATCGACCTCGCCGAGGAAAAGGAGCCGCTGATCTGGGAAGCCACCAACCAGTTCGAGACCATCCTCGAGAACGTGGTCTTAAACCCCGAAAGCCGGCGGGTCGAGTGGAGCGACGCGTCCAAGACCGAGAACACCCGCAGCGCCTACCCCCTGGCCCACATCAAAAACCGCGAACCCTCGGGCCGGGGCGACCACCCCAAAAACATCTTCTTCCTCTCCGCCGACGCCTTCGGGGTGCTGCCGCCCATCGCCAAGCTGACCGCCGAACAGGCCATGTATTACTTCCTCTCCGGCTACACCGCCAAGGTCGCCGGGACCGAACGCGGTATCACCGAACCGGTGGCCACCTTCTCCGCGGCCTTCGGCGAGCCCTTCCTCCCCCTCGCCCCCTCGGTCTACGCCAAGCTGCTGGGCGAGAAGATCAAGGCCCACAAACCCCAGGTGTGGCTCATCAACACCGGGTGGACCGGAGGCCCCTACGGGGTGGGGCACCGCATCGAGCTCAAGTACACCCGACTCATGCTCAAAGCCGCGCTCGAGGGCGCGCTCGAGAACGTCCCCTACCGGAAGGACCCCGTGTTCGGCCTCGAGGTCCCGACCCAGGTCCCGGGCGTTCCCAGCGAGGTCTTGGACCCGCGGGCGACCTGGGAAGACCCGAACGCCTACGATGCGAGCGCGAAAAAGCTCGCCGCCATGTTCAGGGAAAACTTCCGCCGCTACGAAGGTGAGGTAGACCCCGAAGTCCGCGCCGCCGGCCCCCTAAGCTGAGTTCGGGTGCCAGGGACGCCTGGCCGACCTGGCGGTC
>CAZXOY010000013.1:0-39656 GCA_964642655.1 uncultured bacterium | reverse complement strand
ACTTGGTCGAGGGGGCCCGGCGGGCGCGGTTGGTCGCCCGGGGTCTGCGCAAGCGTTACGGTAAGCGGCAGGTGGTGCGCGGCGTTGACCTGGAGCTTGGCCGGGGCGAGATCGTGGCGCTTTTCGGCCCCAACGGGGCGGGGAAGACGACGACGTTTTACATGGTCGTGGGGTTCGTGCGCCCCAACGCCGGTCGGATCGAGCTCAAGGGCGTCGATGTGACCCGGATGCCCATGTACCGGCGGGCCCGGATGGGGCTTGGGTATCTGCCCCAGGAACCTTCGGCCTTCCGCCGGATGACGGTGCTCGAAAACCTGCTCGCGATCCTCGAGTACCGACCGCTCCCAAAAAAACAGCGCTTGGAGGCGGCCATGGCCCTCCTGGACGAATTCGGGCTCACCCGCCACAAAGATAAGTACGCCTACATGCTCTCGGGTGGGGAGCGGCGCCGGTTGGAGATTGCCCGGGCCCTCACGACCGACCCCGACTTCATCCTCCTGGACGAGCCCTTTACCGGCGTCGATCCCAAGAGCGTGCGCGAGATCCAGCGCTTGATTGAAGAGCTGAGGGCACGGCGCGGGGTGGGGATTTTCATCACCGACCACTCGGTACGGGAAACCCTCGCGATCACCGACAGGGTCTACCTGATGTACGACGGTCAAGTGGTTTTTCACGGAACGCCCGAGGAGTTCGCCCGGGATACTGGGGCCAAGAACTACTACCTCGGCGACGAGTTTGAGCTTTAGCGATGAGTCTCTGGCCCATCCTTTTGGCGCTGGTCGCGCTCGGCGGGCTGATCGCCTACGCCGGGGACGTCGTCGGGCGCCGGGTGGGCCGGAAGCACGTGCGGCTTTTTGGTCTCAGGCCCCGGACCACCGGCCTGGTGGTGGCGGTGGTCAGCGGCATGATTATCGCCGTGGTGGTCTTTTTCGCCTTTTTCTTCTTGGCCAAAGACGCGAGGGAGACGATTTTGGAGGCGCAAAAAGTCCGCCTCGAGCGCGACCAGTTGCTTACCGAGCGCGACCGGCTGACCGAACAGGTCGAAAACTTGAAGGCCCAGGCTGCCCGCGCCTTTGCCGAGGAGGAACGGCTGCGAACTCGCGAGCGCGACCTCACGCAGCGGCTTGAACTGGCGCAAAAGCGACTGGCGGAAGTCGAGGCGACCCGGGCGGCGCTCAAGGAAAAACTCGCCAAGGTGGAGGCACAGCTGGCCGACCGCGAAAAAGCCCTCGCAGACCTGGAATCGAAGGCCAGAGCCACCGAGGCCGAGCTTGCCCATCTCCAGGACGAACAGGCGCGTTTGGCCCTCGAGGTCAAAAACCTCGATGCCGCGAGGCGCGAGGCGGAGCGCCGGGCGAGCGAGGCCATGAAGGCCCTCGCCGCCTTGAAGTCCGAGCAGGAAACGCTCAGCAAGGAAGTGAACTCCCTCCGCCGTCAGGCGCAAACGCTCCAGGCCGATCTCACCGAACTCGACGCCCTTCGCCGCCAGCTGGAATCGAGGAACCGGGAGCTGCGCAGCGAGAACGAACAGCTCACCCAGCTGCTGGAGCGGAGCCGCCTCGAGGCCGCCCGGCTCAAGGGTCAGGTCAGCGAGTTAAAGCGCCGGGGCGGCGAGTTGGAAAAGGGGCTTTCCCAGGCGCTCGAGGGCCGGGTCTTGGCTGAAGCGTTCCTGAATCCGGGGGAAAAGCCCCAGGATGAGCTTTCGCGAGCGCTCACCCAGGCGGCGGCGATGGCCAAGCTGATGGGGTTACCCGATCTTGCCCCGGTCAAGGTGGTGACCGAGACCTGGCGCGCCCCCGGGCTGATCATGGTGCAGGTCACGGGGGTAACGCCCGACGGGCGGCTCGCGGTGGACGTGGCCTTCGTGCCCACCCGCATCCTGTTTGAGACCGGCGCGGTGGTGGCGCGCACCCGTCTGCCGCGGGACCGGGGCCAGGCGCTCCAGGCCCTGGTCCAGCTTCGGCGGGCGGCTGAGGCCCGGCTGAGGGCGCTGGGGGTTCCGGAACCGCACCTCGAGGAGGGGCGGATTCCCGACCGCGAGCTCAATGCCTTTTTGGCCACGCTCCAGGGAGAGAACCCGGAGGTGGCGGTGGTGGCGACGGCGACGCTGACCACCACCGGGCGGATCCGCCTGGCCTTCCGGGCGATCGGGCCTTAAGCCCCGGCGCCGAGGCGCTGGAGCGCCACCCTTGCCGCGGCCAGGTCAAAGATGGCGTGGCCCACGCTTTTGAAGACGACCGGGCCTTGGGGCGTCTTCCGGGACAGGGCGGTTTTCAGGGGGACCACGCGCTCCCAGTCGACGCCGGCCTTGATCAGGTCCCCCGCTTCCTCTCGGGCGCCCTCGAGGGTATCGACGACGACGTAGGCCCGGCGGACGAGCTCTGGCGGTAGCTCGGCGGCCTCTGGGGTAAAGGCGCCGATCGCGGCCACGAAGGCGTCCGGGGCGACGCGATCTTCGAACAAAGGCACCTCGCTCGTGGTCGCGGTGACGATCAGGCGGGCCTCGGGGAGCACCTCCTCGGGCTGGTTTACGATCGCACCTTCAAGCCCCAGTTCCCTGGCGCGGGCCAGCAGCTTTTCCGCTCGCTCGCGACCGCGCGAGGCAATCCATACCTTGCGGGTTCCGAGTTGGCCGGCCAGTGCTTCCAGGTGGGCCCGGGCCTGGCGCCCCGCGCCAACGAGCAGCAGCGGACCTTTGGGTGCCGGTGCCAGATGCATTGCCGCGGCGAGCGTGAGGGCAGCGGTGCGTCTCGCGGTGAGCGTCTTGCCTTCGAGCAGCAGACGCGGCACGCCGCTTTCCGCGTCGAACACGGTGAGTTCGGCCTGGACCGTTTCCGCCTGCCCGGGGTGCACGCCGACCCGCTTCACGATCCCGATGTCGTCGGCCCAGGCGGCCATGAAGAGGAGTGCCCCGCCGCGTGGAAGCCGGTGCTGGGTCCGCGGCGGGGCGAAGATTTGCCCTTCCTCGTAGGCCTTGAGTACCGAGACAACGGCCTCGGCCAGCTCACGGTAGGGGAGGAGGGCCGCGGTTTTCTTGGCGTCGAAAACCCGCATGTCACCACCAGTCAGGGCTTAAGTGCGCGCACGAACGTTTCAACGTACCGATGCCGGATTGGCGGTCGTACCCGTTTTTGGGCCCCGTCGTGGCAAAAGCCACGACGGGGTACTCAGTCAAGAAAGTCCCGGAGCTTTCGGGTCCTCGACTCGTGGTACTTGAGCTTGCGCAGCGCCTTGTTCTCGATCTGACGGATCCGCTCCCGCGTGACCCCGAAGTAGGCGCCGACCTCCTCGAGGGTGTGCTCCCGCCCGTCGATGAGGCCCTTACGCAGCTTCAAGACCATGGCCTCGCGCTCGCTGAGCTTGGAAAGAGCCTTTTCCAGTTCTTCCGAGAGCAAGCTCTGGGCGGCGGTGTCCACCGGGGAGGGGAGGTGTTCGTCGGGGATGAAGTCGCCGTAGAAGGAGTCCTTTTCGTCGCCGATCGGGGTTTCGAGCGAGACCGGCTCCTGGGCGATTTTGAAGGTTTCCTCGACCTTTTTCGCATCCCATCCGGGCCCCATGGCGTCGGCGATCTCGGCGTAGCTGGGCTCGCGACCGAGCTCCTGTTGCAGCTGGCGGGCGGTGCGGGTGAGTTTGTTGATCGTCTCCACCATATGGACCGGGATCCGGATGGTCCGCGCCTGGTCGGCGATGGCCCGGTTGATGGCCTGACGAATCCACCAGGTGGCGTAGGTCGAGAACTTGAAACGGCGGCGGTATTCGAACTTCTCGACCGCGCGGATGAGCCCTTGGTTGCCTTCCTGGATGAGGTCCAAAAACGATAGGCCCCGACCGGTATACTTCTTGGCGATCGAGACCACGAGGCGGAGGTTAGCTTCGATCAGGTGCTGGCGGGAGAGTTCTCCGTCGCGGGCGATATGGAGGTAACGCTTTTGTTCTTTGGGCAGGCTGCGGAGCTTGGCGTCGACCTCCTGGATGATGGCGTCGTCGACCTTTTTGTCGACACCGGGGATGTGCGGCACGCGTCCCCCGTGCCGGATCTGGGCCCGGATGACCTCGCGAATGGTGTCGGCGTCCAAGCCGGTGAACTCGGCCAGCTTCTGGATCGCCGCCTCGCCTTCCTCGACCCGGCGGGCGAGGTCCACCTCTTCCTCGAGCGTGAGCAGCGGGACCTGGCCGATTTCGTGGAGATACTGGCGTACCGGGTCCGAGGTGGACACCCGGGTGGGAAGGCTTTCGTCGTCTTCCTCGACGACGTCGTCTGAGACCTCGACGTCGGGGTCCTCGGGGACGACGTCAACGCCTTCGCCCTCGAGGTAATCGAGGACCTCTTCGTAGGATTCTTCGAAGGCTTCCTCGCCCATTTCGGGGAGGGCTTCTTCCATGGCCATGCGGACTTCCTCTTCCGAGAGGCTGCCCGATTTCCGGCCCTTTTTCAAAAGCCGCTGCACCGTCTGGTTTTCCAGGACCTTGCTCTCCAGCGTCGCCGTGCTTTCCTTTTTCTTCGCCATAGGCCTCCTTAGCGCTCCGATACCAGCACCTTGTAGCGCGCCACACGGAGAACGCGGTGGTTCCCAAACACCGCGTCCATCAGCGCTTCGTACTTTAAGAACGGGTTCGCCACCAGGTAGAACCTTCCGCCCTTACGCGTATGCCGGTAGGCCGCTTCGATAAAGGCGCGCGCCACATCGAGAATGACGCTTCCCCCCACGTGAAACGGGGGGTTCGTAACCACCATATCAAATTCTCCCGCGTTTTTCAAGGCCTCGTCGACGTCGGAGTGGTAAATTTCCGCCTGCAACGCGTTGGCCCTAAGGCTTTGGTGGGCGGAGCGCACGGCGGCCAGGTCGTCCTCGAGCCCCAGCACGTGGGCGCCCTTGGCCGCGAGCGGGAGGGTGAGCGCCCCGTAACCCGCGCCGAGGTCGAGCACTCGGGTCCCGGGCGTGAGCTCGGGGAGGCTTTCCAGGAGCAGCTGGCTGGCGGGGTCGACCCGGTGCTCCGAGAAAACGCCGGGGAGGGTGTGGAAGATGAAGTTCTGGTCACGCAGCCTGGCTTCAAAGCGGTGCCAGAGCGGCGGGAGGTCGGGTTCGCGCTCCTTTTCCAAAACCGCGATTCGAAGCGGTCCCTCTCGCCGAACCACCAGCCCGTACCCGAGTTCGCGCTTGGCCCACTTGAAATATTGTTCGAACCCCTTCTTCTTTTCGCCCGCGATCCAAAGACGCCCGCCGGCGACCAGTGCCCTTCCCGCCGAGGCCAGCGCCGCCTGGACGAACCGGCTGCCGCGTTCGGCGGGCAGGACCAGGGCCACGGTGGAAAATGCGCCCGTTTCGACGTCCCAGGGGAGTCCCGGCACGAGTTGCCAGCGGGGCTGGTCTTTTTGCGTTCGCTCGAGGGCGAGGAGGTTGGCCCGGCTGGATTCGACCAGGGTGACCTCGAGGCCGCCCCCGGCCACCCGCAGGGCCACGAGCCCGATCCCCGGGTTGAGGTCGAGCACCCGGCCTTCGGCCTCGATGGTCTCCGCCAGGAGTTCGTAGCGGCGGTCGGCGTAGCCGCGAATCCCGGCCCGGGCGTATACGCTGCCGTATGGCGTGGGGATGGCCCGAAATTGGCGGTTGGTCGCCGGCATGTTCATCGATACTCCTTGACGCCCGCTGCCGCGGCCGCAACTTTTAAGCTTAGCACTTTTTGTTAAGGTGGGTCTGGCGTGGTGATTCTTGGCATTGACACCTCCTGCGACGATACCGGCGTCGGAGTGGTGAGCGGTACGCGCGTGCTCGCGAACGTCGTGGCTTCCCAAAGCGAGATGCATGCCCGCTTTGGCGGGGTGGTGCCGGAGTTCGCTTCTCGCGAGCATACCCGCGTTATCGATCGGGTGGTTAGCGAGGCCCTGCGCCAGGCTGGGATCGGTGTGGGTGACCTCGACCTGGTGGCGGCGACCCGGGGGCCCGGGCTGGTCGGGCCGCTGCTGGTGGGGCTCAGCTATGCCAAGGGGCTGGCCTTCGGCCTCGGCATACCCTGGCTCGGTGTGCACCACCTCGAGGCCCACCTGGCCGCGGCCCGGGCCGAGGCCGACCTCGAACCGCCTTATCTGGCGCTCTTAGCCTCCGGAGGGCACACCCACCTCTTCGACGTCCCCGAAACCGGTCGTTACCTTCTCCTGGGCGCCACGCGCGACGATGCCGCCGGGGAAGCGTTCGACAAGGTCGCCCGGTTGTTGGGGCTCGGTTATCCGGGGGGACCGGCGCTCGCGGCTTTGGCCGAGCAGGGCGATCCCCATGCGGTCCCCTTTACCCTCCCCCTCAAGGGTCAGCCCGGCTTTGATTTCAGCTTTTCCGGCCTCAAGACGGCGGCGGCGCGTTTCGTTGAGAAGGGGTATGCCAAGGCGGATATCGCCGCTTCGTTCCAGCGGGTGGTGGTCGAGAGCCTGGTGACCACCGTTTTGCGGGCCGCACGCCAGCTTGGTCGGAAGGCGGTGGTGGTGGCGGGGGGCGTGGCCGCGAACCGGCTTTTGCGGAAGCGGTTTTCGGAGACCGGGCTCCGTCTCTTTTTTCCCCCGCCCGAGCTGGCCACCGACAACGGGGCCATGGTGGCGTTGGCGGCGGCGCTGCGCTGGCAGCGGAACCCGACGCCGAGCCCCTGGGCACTGGAAGCCGTGCCCTACCTTCCCTTGGATGCCGAAGACTCTCACCTTTGAGCGTACAATAGGGGAAGCTTATGCTTGGAATTCTCAAGAAAATCTTTGACAACAACGAGCGAGAGGTGCAGCGCTACTACAAGACGGTCGTCGAACCCACCAACGCCCTCGAGGCCGAGGTGGAAAAGATCGAGGATCTGGCGGCCGAATACGCGCGCTTGCGTCGCGAGCACCAGGAGGGCGGCAAGTCGCTGGATGAACTCTTGCCGCGGGTGTTCGCGCTGACCCGAGAATCGGCCAAGCGCTACCTGGGCATGCGTCACTACGACGTGCAGCTGATCGGCGGCGCGGTGCTCCACGAGGGGCGAATCGCCGAGATGAAGACCGGTGAGGGGAAGACCCTGGTCGCCACCCTGGCGGTGGCCTTGAACGCGCTCACCGGCAAGGGGGTTCACCTGGTGACGGTGAACGATTACCTGGCCCGCCGTGACGCCGAATGGATGGGCCCGGTCTACCGGGGACTCGGCCTGAAGGTGGCCTCGATCCAGCACGACGCCACGCCGCCCGAGCGGCGCGAGGCCTACCTGGCCGACGTGACCTACGTGACCAACTCTGAACTCGGGTTCGACTACCTCCGCGACAACATGTCGCTCAGCCCCGACCAGCTGGTGTTGCGCCACGATCATCCCCTGCACTACGCCATCGTTGACGAAGTGGACTCGATCCTGATCGACGAGGCCCGGACGCCGCTGATCATCTCCGGCCCCGCCGAGAAGGCCACCGACCTCTACTACCGCCTGGCCGAGATCGCTGGGAAGCTCGAGCGCGGGGAGATGCCCGAGCCCGGAGAGAAGGACAAGGAACCCACTGGCGATTACACCATCGATGAGAAGCAGCGCCACGTTCAGCTCACCGAGCGGGGGATCGAACGGGCGGAGAAGATGCTCGGGGTGCAGGGCCTTTTCAGCCCTGAGAACATGGAGATCGCCCACATGCTCATCCAGGCGATCCGGGCCAAGGAGCTCTACCACCGGGATCAGGACTACATCGTCCAGGATGGGCAGGTCATCATCGTCGACGAGTTCACCGGGCGCCTCATGCCCGGCCGTCGCTTCGGCGAGGGTTTGCACCAGGCGATCGAGGCCAAGGAGGGGGTCAAGATCGAACGCGAAAACCAGACCCTGGCCACGATCACCTACCAGAACTTCTTCCGCCTCTACGACAAAACCGCGGGCATGACCGGCACCGCCAAGACCGAGGAAAAGGAGTTTCAGGAAATCTACGGCATGGACGTGATCGTCGTGCCGACCAATAAGCCGGTCATTCGCCAGGATTACCCCGACCTCGTGTACCGCACCGAGCGGGGGAAGTTTTTGGCCGTGGTCGAGGAGATCGCCGAGAAATACGAACGCGGTCAGCCGGTGCTGGTGGGTACGATCAGCATCGAGAAATCCGAGCGCCTTTCGGCGATGCTGAAAGAGCCCCGTCATTACCTGCCCCGGCTTGAGATGCGCGCCGAGGCCTTGAAAAAGGCGATCAAAGGCAAACAGGGCGAGGAATGGGACCGGTTGAAAAAGTTGCTGACGCGGCCGGCGAACCTCCGCGACGACCAGCTGGCCCAGTTCGAACCGCTCTTCGAGGGGGCCAAGGGCGCGCTCCTGGAGGCCTGGGAGCACCTCAAGCGTGCCACCCACACCCTCGAGGTCATCCGCAAGGGGATCCCTCACCAGGTCTTGAACGCTAAGTATCACGAGCGGGAAGCGGAGATCGTGGCCCAGGCTGGTCGCTCGAAAACGGTGACCATCGCCACCAACATGGCCGGCCGCGGTACCGACATCAAGCTGGGGGGCAACCCCGAGTACCTCGCCGCCGACCTTTTGCAAAAGCACGGGTTCGACCGTTACGAGTGGAAGGTCGAGCTCTTCATTAAAAAGCTCATGATGGGCAAGGACGACGAGGCTCGTGCCCTGGCCGGCGAGCTCGGCATCGACGATGCGCTGATCGAAGAAGTCAAGAAGATCAAACAGGCGTGCGAGGCCGATGAGCAGCTGGTCAAGGAGCTGGGCGGGCTTCACATCCTGGGGACTGAGCGGCACGAGTCGCGCCGTATCGACAACCAGCTGCGGGGCCGTTCGGGCCGGCAGGGCGATCCGGGGTCCTCGAGGTTCTACGTTTCCTTCGACGACGAACTGATGCGGCTTTTTGCCTCGGAGCGGGTGATTCGCATGCTCGATCGCATGGGTTTCGACGACAGCGAGCCGATCGAGCACAAGATGGTGGCCAGCGCCATCGAGCGAGCGCAAAAGCGCGTTGAGGACCGCAACTTCGCCATCCGCAAGCAGCTTTTGCAGTTTGACGACGTGATGGCGCGGCAGCGCGAGGTCATCTACGAGCAGCGTCGCAAAGTGCTCCTGGGCAAGGACGAGGAGGTGAAAGAAGCGGCGCTGGCCATGGTGGAGGACACCATCGCCGCTTTGGCCGAGAATTATCTGAATGCCGAGATCCACCCCGAGGACTGGGACCTCGCCTCGCTCAAGGCGGCCCTGGTGGACTTCATCCCCGCCTTCGAGGGCTTTGATTTCGAGGCCCTGCGCGCCCAGAAGGCCGAAGATGGGGTGCAGGCGGTCGTGGATTTTGCCCTCGAGGCCTACGAGAAGCGCGAGGCCGAGCTCGGATCCGAGGTCATGCGCGCCGTCGAGCGCTTCGTGATCCTCTCCATCGTCGACAACGCCTGGAAGGAACACCTCCATAACCTCGATGTTCTGCGCCAGGGCATTGGGCTGCGCTCGTATGCGCAAAAGGATCCCTTCCAGGAGTACAAGTTCGAGGCCACACGGCTTTTCAACGACATGATCGTCTTCATCAAGTCCGAGGCCACCAAGTTCTTCTTCCGGCTTAAGGTGGAGGCCGAACCGCCGAAACCCCAGGTTTACGTGCCCGTACCCAAAAAGCCCGCCGCCCAGGCCGCGGCGAATGCTTCCGAGGAGACCCCGCGTCGCCGGCAGCCGGTCAAGAAGGATAAAAAGCTGAAGCCCAACGACCCTTGCTGGTGTGGCAGCGGGAAGAAGTACAAGCACTGCCATGGCCGCGTCGTCTAGCGGGCTGGTATAAGCTCGATCTATGGGGCTCGATCTGGACAAACTCGTCGCCGATGCCGAGCTTTGCGTGCGTTGCGGGCTCTGCACCTCGGTCTGCCCCACCTACCAGATTTTCCGCAGCGAGATCCAGGGGCCTCGAGGGCGGGTCCTGCTCTATGCCGATTACGCCCAGGGCCTGGTGCCCGAGTCCGAGGCAAAGCTGGTCCTCGAGGCCGCCTACGACTGCCTGGACTGCCGGGCCTGCCAGAGCGTGTGCCCGAACGGCGTCAAACCCGGGGAGGCGGCGCTCGATGCCCGGGTGGCGCTCCAGGGGGGGCGTCCCAAGGACCGTCTTACGGCCCTCGCCCTTTCCTTTTTCTACTCCCCCTTGCTCATCGATCTGGCCAACGTGCTGATCGTTTTATACCAGCGCTCGGGGTTGCAGCGCTGGCTTCGGCGGTCGAGGCTCCTTGAACGGCTTGGCCTTTCCAGACTGGCTTTTGCCGAGTCGCTGCTGCCGGAAAGGGTGGCGCCGGCTTTAAGGCTTTTCGGGCCCAAAAAACTTTCTCCCGAAGGGGAAACGCGTGGCCGGGTGGCATTTTTTCTCGGCTGCGTGATGAACCTGGTGTTTTCCGAAGCCAGCCGGGCGACGGTGGAGGTGATCCGCGCCGTCGGGTATGAGGTGGTGATTCCCCGTGAGACCACTTGCTGCGGGGCGCCGCACATCGAAGAGGGGGACCTGGAGGGGTTCGAACGGCTGGCCAAGCGCAACATCGACCACTACGCCGAGCTCGATGCCGATTTCATCGTGACCGATTGCGCGGCGTGTGCGGCGGAGCTCAAAAAGTACGCCCGTCATTTTGCCGACGACCCGGAATACCGGGATAAGGCCGAACGGGTTTCAAAGCGCGTCCGCCTCTTTTCAGAGTTCCTCGAGGCGGCGGGCCTGCCGGAAAGCATCCGTTTCCCCTTCCCGACCACCCACCAGCACGCCTGTCACGCCTGTCACGCCCAGGGGGTGAAGGAGGCGCCCGAGTTCATCCTGGACCGGGTGGCCGATTTCGCGCCCCTCGCCGGCAGCACCGAGTGTTGCGGCTCGGCCGGGGTGTATAACCTGACCCACACCGAAACCTCGATGCGAATCCTGGAGAAGAAGATGGCCCGCGTTGCCGAGACCGGAGCCGAGGTCCTCACGGTGGAAAACCCCGGCTGTCTGTTGCAGCTCGGTCTCGGCGCTCGCAGGTTTGGGCCCAGCGTCGAGGTCAAACACCTTTCGCAAGTGGTCTGGGAGGGCCTTCGAAAGGCCGCTGATGACCGAGCAAGTATTTAGCGACGGAGAGGGCCCGGGGAAAGCGCGAACGACCGCCCATCTCGCGTCGGTATGTTGAAAACGGCGCCGGCGTTCGCCTAGTCGCCATCTTCGAAATAGCGCGAGCCGGCCATGCGGAGGATCTCGCCAAAGATCTCCTCTGGCACCGGCATGACCGAGAGGCGGTTGCCCCGGCGCAAAAGGATCAGCGACTGGGGGGAAAAGCGCTCGCGTAGCTCGGTGATCGGGACCATGCGGGGGAAGGTTTCGAGGTGCTCGAGCTCAACCGTGATCCAGCGTGGCGCCTCTGGGGTCGCTTTGGGGTCGAAGTACTTCGAGCCGGGGTCGAACTGCGTGGGGTCCGGGATCTGGGCCTGGCTGACCCGGGCCAGGCCAATCACCCCCGGGGGTTTGACGCCCGAGTGATAAAAGAGGACCAGATCGCCCGGCTGCATGGCCATGAGGTGCCGTTTGGCCAAATGGTTCCGGACCCCATCCCAGATGGCGCGTTTTTCCTGTGCGAAATCGTCGATCGAGTATTCACCGGGTTCTGACTTCACCAGCCAGTGCTTCATAGCGCTAGACTACTGGAGATGCCCAACGTACGACGTTTGGCCCGGCGGATTGGCGAAGCCAAGGTGATCACCGACCTCGCCCAGCGGGTTCTCTACCGCTACGACGCCATCACCAGCGGCGAGATCCCGCTCGTGGTCGTACTCGCCGAGGATCGGGAGGACGTGGTGGAGACGATGCGCTTTGCCCATGCCGAAGGGCTGCCCGTTTTCGTCCGCGGTGGGGCCAGCGGCCTTTCCGGGGGTGCGGTGCCGACGGCGGAGGGGGTGGTGCTGGCGACGAACCGAATGACACGTCTCTCCATCGATCCCGATCGGAGGCTCGCGGTCGCCGGCCCGGGGGTGGTGACCGCCGCGGTGAGTGAAGCGGCGAGGCGGTACGGTCTTTATTACCCCCCGGACCCCGCGAGCTACCAGATGAGCACCATTGGGGGTAACCTGGCGGAAAACGCCGGGGGGCCCCAGTGCTTCAAAAAGGGCGTCACCGGCGACTACGTTCTGGAAGTCGAAGTGGTGAGCGCGACCGGGGAGGTCCACCGGCTGGGAAGGGCGAGCCATGACCTGGCGGGGCTCTTGATCGGCAGCGAGGGGACGCTTGCGGTCTTCACCGAGGCGGTGTTGCGGCTTGAGCCGGTGCCGCGGTACGTGCGGACGTTAAGCGCCACCTTCCCCACGGTGGAAGACGCAGCCGCAGCCGCCTTCGAGGCGATCCGGCAGGGGGTGGTCCCGGCGAAGCTCGAGTTCATGGACCAGGGGTGCCTCCAGGCGGTCGAGGCCGCCTTCGGTTACGGTCTCGACGTGGAGGCCGGCGCCATGCTCCTGGTTGATACCGACGGGGATGACCTCGAGGTGGTGGAGGAGGAACTCGAGATCGTGGCCGAGGCTTTTGCTGCACACCGGGGGCGGGTGAAGCGGGCCAAGAGCCCGGAAGAAGCGGCCCGTCTTTGGCAGGCTCGCCGGGGCATCAGCCCCGCGCTGGGAAGGATTCGGCCCCTCAAGCTCAACGAGGATATCGCAGTGCCGCGATCGAAGCTGGTGGAGGTTGTCCACCGCATTCGCGATCTGGGGGATGCTGCCGGCTTTCCGCTGGTGCAGTTCGGCCACATCGGGGATGGGAACCTCCACCCCAACATCCTCTACGGACCGGAGGATGACGTGGGCCGTGTGCATGAGCTCGCGCACGAGATCGCCCGGGTAGCGCTCTCGGTTGGTGGGGTGATCACCGGTGAACACGGCGTCGGCCTGATGAAGCGTGCCTTCATGCGCGAGGCCGTCGACCCGGAAACCCTCGAGGCCATGCGCGCGATCAAGCGGCGCTGGGACAGTGCCGGGCTCGTAAACCCGGGGAAGCTGCTTTAGGCACCCAGCCGGGGCAGGCCGAAGGCCGGGGCGAAGGGCCCCGGCCTTCGGCAACGGCATGTTGAAAGCTGACTTATTTCCGGCTCAAAACCGCGTAGGCGGGCAGGCTCGGCAGCTTAAAGTCGGCGAGGTTGATGTCACCGCGACCCACGAGCATGCTGACGAGCGCGCTGTTCAATTCCAGGTCGGGATTGATGGCGGTGAGGGTCGCACCGCCCCCTGCGAAGGTGACGTCGATGTTCCCCTCGCTCAGCATGGTGCCCTTGAACTGTTGCAGCTGGTCGACCTCGATGTTGCCCCCGGCCCAGAAGAACCCGCAGGCCGGGCTGCTCGCGTCGTTGCCCTCGAGGCGTCCCCGGAGATTCATCGCCTTGGCCACCAGTGCCGTTTCCACGCTTGAACTGTTGCAGGCGATGCGAATCGGTTCAGAGGCTTCGTCGTTCAGGGTGAGGGTTCCCTTGGCGGTGATTGAGGCTCCGCTCAGGGTGAGGCCCGACTTGCCACGGAGGTCGATCTTTCCGCCCGCCCACAGCGTGCTTTGGGCGAGGTCGACCGAATCTGACCCGGAAAGCTGAATATCCTCACCGGCCTTCGCCCTGAACACCCCACCGTCTTCCGAAAGCGTCTTGAGGTCGTTGAACGTGACGTCCTTCTCGGCGAGAAGCCCCATTTCACCGTCAAGGGTCAGGGCGCCTTTCCCTTCGAAGGAGAACACGGCGTCCTTTCCAGCCTTGGCCAGGAGCTTGGCACCGCTTTGGATGTTCAGGGTTTTGAATTCCTCGAAACGAACGTCTTCGCCGGCGGTGAGGTGGATCTCGCCGGCAGCGGTCAGATCGCTGTCGCCGCCCAGGTCAATGCGGACGTCGTGCCCGGCCTTGGCCAGGAGCTTGGCGGTGCTTGCGAGGACCAGGCCTTTGGCCCTTTCGATCTGGACCTGGTCGTCGGCCGTCAGATGAAGTTCACCGTCGATCGTGACCACGCTCTTGCCGGTAAAGGCCAGGTCGATCGATTTCCCGGCCTTGGCCAGGAGCTTGGCGCCGCTTTCGATGTCGGCGACCTTGATGTCCTTGAGCAGAACCTTGCCTTTGGAGGCGGTGAGGTGGAGCTGGCCGTGGACGCCGAAGGTACCCTCACCGCTCAGGTCGATTCGAATGTCGCCGGCGTGGGATGACTCTTCATCGTCGCCGTGTTTCTCCATGCCGTGCTCGTGCTTTTTGTCATCGTCATCCGATTTTTCCTTCTCCTCTTCGCTGCCGCCCTTGGCCCAGAGAATGGTCTCGCTCCCAGCGCTGACCAGAACGTCCTTGAGCTTGAGGTCGATCGCCTCGGGGGCATAAAGGGTCACGTTGCCCTCGAATTTCAAGAGCGAGAGCGGGGCTTCGCTCGACTCGTGGTGATCACCTTCGCCCTTCTCGCCTTCCATGTGGTGGTCGTCATCCTCGCAGTCGTCGCCCCCCGAGCAGATCTTGCCTTCGCGGCTGGCGACGACGCTATCTTTCAGAGTCAGCGCCCCCGGCCCCTCGAGGACGATATGGTCAGTGGCGAGGAGCGTCGCCCCGTCCACGGTGAAGTCACCTTTACGGGTGTCGAGCACGATCGATTTCGCGCAGGTGGTTTTGCCGTTATAGTCGGCGACGTTGTCGGCGGTAATCGTGAGCGTCTCGGATTTCTCTTTCATCTTGGGCTTGTCGTCATCGCCCTTCTTCTCTTTATCCTTATCGTCGCCTTTCTCTTTCTCGCCGGGGCTTCCAAAGAGCGCGGGCAAGCTCGAGAGTTCCTCGTCGTCACCCGGGCAGAGCGTCGCAAAGTCGGGGCCGCTGGTTTGGGGCGAATCCGGCAGGGTCGGGGTTGCGATGAGCCCTGCGACCCAGGTGCCGATGGCGTCGTAGGGCGGTGTGGGGACGCTCACGGGATCGATGAGACGTTTTTTGACCGGTTCGCCGTTTTGGCAGTACAGATCTGCCGCGGTTCCGCTGACGCTGCAGGTGTAATCACCGAGGCCTTTGCCGGCGTAGACCCGGGAGTCGGCGTGCGCAAGCAGCGAGCCGGTTGGCGTGGCGAAGGTGACGTCATCGGTGCGGAAGCTCCAGCCGGCGTTGGCCCAGAGCCCACCCTGGAACTTGGCGCTTCCGGAGAGGTCGGTTTCGCCCTCACTCACCAGGAGGGGGAGGTAATCGTCTTGCGTAGCCTTACTGGAAAGGACCACCTGGCCGGTGTAGCTGCTGTTTTGGGGGCCGCTGGCTTTGGCGGTGACAACGGTGAGGTCGCCTTCGTTGCTGAGGGAAATGGCGATGGCGTAGTCCCCGAGTTCGAGCGTGCTCGGGGGTGTGACGCCCTTTTTGAGCGCGGTGATCGCCAGGTCGAGGCCACCTTCGGCCGCCAACCGCGCTTGAGTGTGTAGGTTTACGTTGCGGGCGATCTGGTTGTTCGTCCGCGCCATGTAGAGCGATGCAAACCCGAAGACCAATATGACCGCCGCTGCCCCCAGCGCCGCGATCAGCGCAACCCCACTGTTTCCACTCTTGCCCTGCATTTGGCCCTCCTTAAATTCATTACTAGTTTACCAGGTTTGGGGGTTGGACAAAGATACCGTTAACACCCGTTCCGTTCTCGGTTGTTTGCACGCGCGACCGGTATAGGTGGTGCTGGCGATGCCGAGCGCCGAGGGCGTGTCGGGGAGCAGGGCCTTGGCGTTCTTCGAGGGCCAGGGCCCGCAGCGTTCGGGCCCGACGGCGCCGGGATAGACCGTGCGCAGATAAATCCCCACGGCCACGGTATCGCCGGCTGGGGGACGGGTGTTTTGCCAGCTTCCATTTTTGTTGAGGAAGAAGACTTGGAAGTCTTCGGCCTCGAGGAGAATGATCGGTTGGGCGCTGCCGTTGGTGGTTCGGGTGCAGTCCACGGCGGGGGCGGGGTCTTGCGTCACGTCGACCCCGGCGTTTTGCGGGCATACGTACTCGTCGACTTCTCGCTTGAGGGTGTAGCCCGTGCTTCCGCTGCTCGTTCCCAGCTTATAGCGGATCACCTGGAGGCCGTAGTGGAGGTAGGGCCAGCCACCGGCGTCCTTGTAGATCGCGGGGTAGCGCTTCTTTGCACTCGATCCCGCCGGCTTTTGCTTAATCGGTGAAAGAAAGCGGATGCTGAGCTCGTCGCTCCCGCCTTTGCCCGAGGTGACCTCGAGCGTGGGAAGGCTTGCGCTCCCGTCGCGGAGCTGCTGCCAGTTGTTCCAGATCCAGTCCAGGGCCTGGGCCTTTTCACTGTTGGTCCACTGGCATTGAGCTGAACTCTGACCCAGGTCCAGGCAACCGAAGGTGTCGTCGGTCAAATCTCCACGGAACCCAGCCCGGGCGAGGTCGGTTCGGAGCAGCTCGGCAGCGACGCCGGTGTCCTGCTCGAGGGCGCTGAGCGCTTTTTGCAGGCTGCGTGCCTTGTTGGCGGAGGTGATGGCCATGACCAGGAAGATCCCGAGCAGCGCGAAGACTGCCGTGGCCACCACCAGCTCAATCAGGGTGAAACCGGCCGATCGCTTCATGCTAGTTCCCTGCGCTGACATAGGTCGTGGCCGTGATCGTTTGGCGCAGTCCCGGCCCGGAGATCGAGAGTTCGATTCGATAGAGGTCGGGTTTGCTCACGCTGGATGAGCACTGCACGGCGCCGTCGCTTTGGAGCGTACAGGGGGTGGGTGTGCAGTCGAGGGTAAAACCGGCGGTGCCCTCGCCGGTCTGGCAGAGGTCATTGACCTGCGAGGGAAGCGCCCGGATCTGCTCGATTTTATTTTCGAGGATGGCCGTGGCCCGCTTGACGGCGCGGGCTTCGTAGGTGCTCTGGAGCGTTGTTCGTTGCAGTGCCACGGCGCCGAGGACAGCGACGACGAAGATGAACAGGGCGAAGACGATCTCGATCAGGGTCAGACCTTTGGTGGATTTCATGAGCAGCTCCCTCCGTCAGCGATGCGGATTCGACCGGCGGCGCTGATGCAGATGCTCTTGGCGATGTTTTGGGCTTGGATGGTGATACGTCCGGCCCCGAGAGCGCCGTTTTCCTTTTCCGGGAGCCCTCGAGGGTTCCAGCGGAGGATGCCGGATGGGTAGTTGGAATTGAGCGTCAGCGGCGTTTGATAGCTGCCGGTCGCCAGGCGTTCGAGGCGACGGTCGGTGTCGGCCTGCAGCGCCCCATCGGCATTCGAGTCCAGATAGAGTTCAAGGCTGTCGCTGTTGATTCGAATGAAGGTGTAGCCGTTTTGCTTAATGGCTTCGTAGCGTCCCCGCTGGAGGAGGTTGACGGCGTCGTTCGCCAGCCGGTTGGTCTCGACGCCTTCTTTGCGAGGAAAGGTGACATAGGCGAGAAGAATACCGAGGATGGCAATCACGACGAGCAGCTCGATGAGCGTGAATCCCTGGCGGTTGTTCCCCACATCATCATTATTGCATGGAAGGAAACCACCTTTGTCCTCATGGTTGCCGGATCGAGCGGGCGGCGCGCCCCGGCCGGGGCGCGCCGCCCGGAAGCGCTGGAGCTACTTGTTGACGATGTGAATCGCGGCTTTGTGCACGTTGGCGGCGGCTTCCATCAGCGATTCCGAGAGCGTGGGGTGCGGGTGAATGGACAGCTCGATGTCGGTGGTGAGCGCGCCCATCTCCAGGGCCAGGGTGGCCTCCGAGATCATTTCCGAAGCTCCGGGGCCGACGATGTGGACCCCGAGGACGACGTCGCTCTCGGCGTCGGAAATGATCTTGACCAAACCCGAGGTTTCCTGGAGGGTCAGCGCCCGTCCGTTGGCAGTAAAGGGGAATTTGCCGACCTTGATCTCGATGCCCTGAGCCCGGGCGGCCTCTTCGCTGAGCCCGACCGAGGCGAACTCGGGGAAGGTGTAGACAACGGCAGGAATCATCTGATCGAAGGCGGCTTTGTGTCCGGCGATGACCTCGGCGGCCACGATGCCCTCGCGCATGGCTTTGTGGGCGAGCAAGGGCGGTTTGGTGAGGTCCCCGATGGCGTAAATGCTCGGGTGGCTGGTCTGCATGCGATCGTTGACCGGAATGAAGCCCTTTTCGTCCGGTTGAATGCCGGCCGCCGAGAGGCCGAGCGATTCGGAGTTGGGCTTCCGACCGACGGCGACCAAGATCTTGTCGACCACCAGGGTTTCGGTCTTGCCCCCGCTCACCGCTTCCAGGGTTACGTGGAGGCCATCCTTCTTTTCCTCGAATCCGGTGGCCTTGGTCCCGGTCTTGATCTTGACGCCCTGTTTTTTGAGGGCCCTGGCCAGCATACCGGCGACTTCAGAATCGCTCCCGGGAAGGATCTGATCCATGAACTCGACCACGGTGACTTCGGCCCCGAACGCTCGGTAGATCGCCGCGAACTCAAGCCCAATCGCCCCGGCGCCGATGGCCAGGAAGCGTTTGGGGACGCCGTTTTCCAGCTTCAACGCACCGGTCGAGCTCACCACCCGTTGCTCATCGAAAGGAAAACCCGGGAGTTCGGCCGGCCTACTCCCGGTGGCCAGGAGGATGTGCTTGGCCGAGAACCGCGAATCTCCGACTGCTACCTCGTTCGGACCCACGAGCTTGGCGGTGCCCCGCTTGAGTTTGACTCCGGAGCTCTTAAAGAGGAACTCCACGCCTCCGGTGAGCTTCTTGACCACCGCGTCGCGCCAGGCGCCGAGTTTTTCCAAATCCAGAGCTTTTTTCTCGAGCGCGAGCCCAAAAGCGCTCGCGCCTTCGCTTTCCTTGAGCACCTGGGCGGCGTGCAACAGGGCTTTGGTGGGAATGCACCCGACGTTCAAGCACACCCCGCCCACTTCGCCCTTCTCGATGGCCAGGACCTTTAACCCGAGCTGGGCGGCGCGCAAAGCGGCGTGATAACCCCCGGGGCCGGTGCCGATGACGATCAGATCGTAATTTTCCATCGTTCCTCCACGGACTAGAGCGCCTCGAGGAGCATGAGTTCAGGGTCTTCGAGGTACTTGATGATTTCTCGAACGAACATCGCCGCTTCGGCGCCGTCCACCAGCCGGTGGTCGAAGGAGAGCGAGAGGTACATCATCTTGCGGACGACGATCTCGCCGTTTCTCACCACCGGCCGGTCCTGGATGGTGTGCACCCCTAGAATCGCGGCGTCAGGCACGTTGATGATGGGGAAGCTAAAAAGCGCTCCGATCGAGCCGATGTTGGTGATCGAGAAGGTCGAGCCGGTGATGTCCTCGGGGGCCAGCTTCCCGCTTCTCGCCTTTTCCGCAAGCTCCCGCACCTCTCGCGCCAGGTCGATGATCGGTTTTTGGTCAACGTCCTTGATGACCGGGACCACGAGGCCCTGCTCGGTGGCCACCGCCATGCCGAAGTTGAAGTAGTGCTTGAGAACGACCTCTTGCCTGCTCTCGTCCAGAGAGCTGTTGAGCTGGGGGAATTTCTTCAGGCCGAGGACGATGGCTTTGAAGATGAAGGGGAGGTAACTCAGCTTGACGCCCTGGGCCTCAGCCTGGGGTTTCAGTCGCTCCCTGAGCGCTACCAGATCGGTCATGTCGACTTCGTCGACGGTCAGCGTGCGCACGGTGTAGAGGTGACTCGCGACCATCTGCTGGGCGATGGCCCGTCTGAGGCCGCGAAGGGGCTGGCGCGTCTCGCGGTCTTCGTAGCCGGCGGGCGTTTTGTACTGCACCGGGGGTGGGAAACCGGTGGCCACAGGCGAGGCTTTGGACTCGGGTGCGGCTTTTCTCCCCTCAGCGAATTTCTTGACATCCTCGACCCGCACCCGACCCGCCGGGCCCGAACCGGGGACCTCGCGGATGTCGATTCCCAGTTCCCGGGCCAGTTTCCGGGCCGCGGGCACCGCCAGCACGCGGCCATAAGCGTTGGTGCCGGCGCGTACCTCGGGCTCGGCGATCGCCACCGGTGCCGAGGCGGCTGCAGGCTCCTTGGTGGCGAAGGGATTTTTCACCTCCAGGTCCCCACTCTCGGGTTTGAAGAGCACCCGTTCACCCTCTTCTTCGGACCCTGATTGGGGTTGTTCTGCCGGGGGCGCCGCCTCCCCAGGCGATTCCCCGGCTTCCTGGATCAGGGCGATCGGTGCGTGAACCGGGACCACATCGCCCTCCTGCACCAGTTTTTTGAGCAGCGTCCCCTCGTAGGGGCTCGGGAGCTCGACCGTGACCTTGTCAGTCATGACCTCAACGATGGGCTGGTCCTTTTTGATCTCATCGCCTTCTTCAACCAGCCATTTGAGAATTTCCCCTTCGACGATCGACTCGGCCAGTTCGGGGAGCAGGACTTCCTTGGGCATTTTCCCTCCTCAGTATTCGAGCGCTTTTTTGGCGGCGTTGAGAATTCGAGTCACCGTCGGCATGTAGAGCCGGTCGGGAATGTAGGGATAGGGGGTGTCGAAACCGGTGACGCGGATCGGCGGGGCGAGGAGCTGGTCGAGCAGTTCTTCGGCGATGGTGGCCGCAACCTCGCTCGCAAAACTCGCCATACGCGGCGCTTCGGCGATGACCAGGGCGCGCCCGGTCTTGGCCACCGAGTTGAGGACGGTTTCCTTGTCCCAGGGCACGAGGGTTCGGAGATCGATCACCTCTGCCTGGACACCAGCTTTTTCCAGCTCCTCAGCGGCTTTGAGGCTTTCGACCGTTGGCCCGCCGTAAGTGATCATGGTCAGGTCGTTCCCAGACCTGCGGATCGCCGCCTCGCCAAAGGGGAGCGTGTACTCTTCATCTGGAACTTCTTCTTTGATGGACCGGTAAAGCCGCTTGGGCTCCATGAAGACGACGGGGTCGTCGTCGCGGATCGCGGTCTTTAAAAGCCCCAGGGCGTCGTAGGGGGTCGAGGGGACCACGACCTTCAGCCCCGCGGTATGGGCGAAGTGGGCTTCCGGGGACTGGGAGTGGTGGTGACCACCCTTGACCCCGCCGCCGGAGGGCATGCGCACCACCATCGGGGCCTGGAACTGTCCGCCAGAGCGGTAGCGGATTTTTGCCGCCTGGCTCACCAGCTGGTCGAAGCCAGGGAAGACGTAGTCGGCAAACTGGATCTCGGCGACCGGTCGCAGACCGTGAACGGCCATGCCAACCGCCGCCCCGATGATGGCGGCTTCCGAGAGGGGGGTGTCGATGACGCGGTCAGGGCCGTATTTCTGATAGAGCCCCTCGGTCGCGAGGAACACGCCGCCGCGCTTGCCCACGTCCTCGCCCAACACCACCACCCGTTCGTCGCGGGCCATTTCTTCGTCAAGGGCACGTTTGACAGCTTGAACGATGGTCATCGTGGCCATGGTCCCTCCTTAGAGTTCTTCGAGCAGGATGCGCTTTTGTTCCTCGAGGTGCCAGGGGCGCTCGGCGTACACGTCGTCGAACATCCACTCGGGCGGAACGGCTTGGGCAGAGAGGGCTTTCTCCTCGGCCGCTTCGAGCTTTTTCCGCTCTTCATCCCGCACCTGTTCGCCGAATTCGGGGGTCCAGAGCTTCCGTTTTTCCAGGAAGCGTTCAAAGCGCGTGATGGGGTCCCTCTTCTTCCAGGCCTCGACCTCTTCCTTCGGTCGATAGACGCTGTCGTCGTCCGCTGAGGAGTGCGGCCCGTAGCGGTAGACCAGGAGTTCGACCAGCGCCGGGCCCAGCCCTTCGCGTGCTCGGCTCACCGCTTCACGCATGACGTAGTAGCTGGCCAGAACGTCCATGCCGTCTACCACGTATCCGGGCATGCCGTACGCGTGGGCTTTATCCGCAATCCTCGCTGAGGCCGATTGCTTTGAGAAGTCGACGCTGATCGCGTAACGGTTGTTCTCGGCTGCGAAGACGATGGGTGCGCCCTGCACACCGGCGAAATTCAAGCCCGCGTGCCAGTCGCCTTCGCTGGTCGCCCCGTCGCCGAACGTGGTGAGGACCACCTGCCCCGTCCCCTGGAACTTCATGCTCAAAGCCGCTCCGACTGCGGGGACGACGTGGGAAGCGATGGGGGAGGCCACGGTGAAGACATTGAGATCCTTGTGGCCGGGGTGTTCTGGCATCTGACGGCCCTTGTTGGGATCGAGCACCGTCCCTGCCATCTGAGCAAAGAGTTGCTCGGCGGGGTACCCCAGGGAGAGGAGGAGGGTTTTATCGCGATAGTAGGGGAAGACCCAGTCAAAGCCGGGCCGGATGGCCGCGGCCATACCGACCTGGGCAGCTTCGTGGCCCGCGGCCGGGGCAACAAAGCTGGTTTTCCCAGTTCGGAGAAGGACGATATAACGCTCATCGAGGAGCCGGCCCGCGACCATGTTGCGGTAGAGGGTGAGGAGGGTGTCCTCCGATAGGTCGAGCTCGAAGTCCCCGATCCAGTTGCCTTTTTCATCGATGAGCCGTATCGGCTCTTCGGTAAACGGTTGGAACATCCATGTGTCCTGTATCATGCCTTTCCCCTTTCCCCTGAGCCGGGGTTGCCGCACTCAGGAAGCCCACCCTTGGTCAGGATGAGCCCATGTTCCGGGGTGGGTTGCACCCGGGAACAAAGACCCCGGTGCGCTGCACCGGGGCCGGGGCAGCGGTTTCCGTGATGATCATCGTCGCCTTCCTACTCACGGACCGCTCCTACGAGAGACATTATACCTGGGGAGGGGAGGTGGATCAGTGAAAGTGGAGGTTTTCACGATCGGCAAGCCCCGGCTGCGTTTCGTTCGGGAGGGTGTCGATGAATATACAAAAAGGCTGCGGAGGTATGCAAAAATTTCCCTTGTCGCCGTTGGGGACGAGTCCGCGATGTTGCGCCAGAGTCAGGGTGCGTTTCGGATCGTTCTTGACGAGCGGGGAGATCTGCCGACGACCGAGGCCTTCGCTCAGCGCTACTGGTCGTGGATGAACGCTGGGAAAAAGCGGGTCGCTTTTTTGATTGGGGGTGCCGAAGGTCACAGCGACGCGATTTTTTCTCGAGCCGACTGGATTTTGGCCCTGTCCCGGTTCACGCTCCAGCACGAGCTCGCCCTTTTGGTGTTGTTCGAACAGCTCTACCGGGTCCAAACGCTTTTGGCCGGACATCCCTACCACCGGCCTTCTCGCTGATTGACCCGGTGGCGAGGGCGGTGTTTGAGCTGCATGAGCGAAAGATGAAAGAAGTGGGTCCTATGACCCTACTGGGCTGGTGCTCGCCTCGGATAGGCTTGGTGAGAAAAAGCGCAAGCGCAGGCGAAGGCGGCTGCATGGGGAGCGCTTGGGAGCTTGAGGAATGTATGCGAAAGAGCACCTGACCCAGCGAGGTAGAATCCGAGGCTACGCTTGGATCTTGTTTTGGCTTAGCTTCATCGGCTACTTGGTGTTCTTCCCGGTTGTTCACCACAATGCCGAAGGTGGCGAGACCGCGCTTTCGCTGGTTTGGGTCGGGCTCGTGGGCTGGTTTTTGGGGCCTCACCTGGGGGCCGGGGCGGGGATCCTCAACATCCCCCTCCACTTTTTCCTCAACTCGAGGGTGCACGATCCCTTCACGCTCTCCCAGTTCGTTCTGGGGGAGTCGCCGGGGTTGATCATCACGCTCGCCGCCGGCGTGGTCGCCGGATGGGTCCGTCGCCTCTTGGACGTGGCTCGCGCGCAAAACACCGAGCTGGCCGAGGTTCACCGCGAGCTCCACTTGGCCCTGGCCCAGCTTGAAACCCTGATCCGTTCGGGACCGGTGGTGATGTTTCGGCGCGAGGGGCCTGAGTTCCGCCTCACCTACATCAGCCCAAACGCGGAGCGCATCCTGGGCTACCAGCCTGAAGAGCTCCTCGGGGGCGTGCCTTCCGAGCAGGCCCAGCACATCCACCCCGAGGACCGGGATGCCTTCCGGCGCGCCACCGCCCGGCTCCTCGAGGCCGGTGAGGTTGCCCTTACCTATCGTCTCCGCCATGCCAAGGGTCAGTATCGCTGGTTTTATTCCGAGGGGCGGCTCATCGATCAGGAAGAGGATGAAAAACCAGTGCTCCTCGGCTACCTCCTCGATGTCACCGACCAGGTCGAGGCCAACCAGTCGCTGCGGCGGTTGGTGGAGCAGCACGTGGCGCTCTTTGACCTCGCGACCCTCGCGGTCGATTCCAACGAGCTCACGCGCCTTTTCCAAAAGACGATCTCCGTCATTCAGCGAGTCCTCCAGGCCAGTCACACCGCGATCGGTCGCTACGATCCCCGCGATGAACTTTTAGTGATGGAGGAGGGAACCGGTCTTTCAGCCAGTGGACAGACAAAGCCCACGCTTTCGGTTTCCAAGTCGGAAATTGGCCGGGCGTTTTCCAGCGGGAAGACCGTGAGCCTGTCAGACCTCTGCCAAGCGGAAGCGTCAGGCTTGGATTCGATCTGGTGCGACGCCGATGTGAAAGCGGCCGTGTTGGCTCCGATACCGGGGGAAGGTCGCCCCTGGGGCGTTTTGATCGTCGGTTACCGGCACCCCAAGACCTTTGGCCCCAATGAGATGACCTTTATCGAGACCGTAGCCAGTGTTTTGGGGAGCGCCATTCGCAAGCTCACCTACGCCGAGCGGATCCAAAACCTCGCGTTCCACGACCCCCTCACCGGCCTTGGCAACCGCCGAGTTTTGGAGGTCGAAGCACCGAAGATCTTGGCCTTGGCTCGCCGTCAGCGTTTCCCAGTGGCCTTGCTCTTCCTGGATCTCGACAACTTCGGCGAGGTCAACAATGCTCTGGGGCACGAGGTTGGGGACGAGGTGCTCAGGACGGTGGCCAACCGACTTCGCCAGGCGACGCGGGAGAGCGATGTATTGGCGAGGGTGGGGGGCGACGAGTTCATCTTATTGCTGCCAAACGCCGGTCGTCGCGAGGCCGAGCGGGTCGCCGAGCGGATCAACGAGCTCCTCGAAATTCCCTTTACCAACGGACGTCACCGGTTTTCCCTCCACGCCAGCGTCGGCATCGCCCTTTTTCCCAGTCACGGCAGCGACCTCGAGGAGCTGATTCGGAAGGCCGATGCCGCCATGTACCGGGCGAAAGGCGAAGGGGAGCCGTTTTGCATCTTCGATCCTCGCGAGGCGCTGCCGAGCCCCGAGCGCCTTGACCTGGCGAGCGCGTTGCGCGAGGCCATTCATCGCAACGAGCTCGTGCTCCACTACCAGCCGATTCTCGACATGCGCAAAAACGACCTGGTCCGGGTGGAGGCGCTCCTGCGCTGGACGCATCCCCGGAGGGGGAATATATCCCCGAACGTCTTCATCCCCCTGGCGGAAAAGACGCGGTTGATCACTGAGATCGACCGCTATGCTTTGGAAAAAGCGATCCGCCAAGCGGCGCTGTGGCACCGGGAGGGGTTGCGGATCGGAATCGCTGTGAACCTCTCGCCGCCGAGCTTTTGGAAGCTCGACCTGCCCGAGTTGCTCATGCAGCTGCTCCAACGCTACGGGTTGCCGCCCGACCTCCTCACGCTGGAGATCACCGAGCGCGTCCTCGCGAACCCCCACCACGCGGCGCCGGTTTTGCGAGAACTCCGGGAGCTCGGAGTCAAAATCGCGGTCGATGACTTCGGGACCGACTATTCCTCACTCCGCTACTTGAGGGAACTTCCCCTGGATGAGCTCAAGATCGACAAGGGGTTTGTGCGGGAAATCGGTAGCCACCTGGCGAGCGAGGCCATCGCCCGCACCATCACCACCCTGGCTCACGAGCTGGGGCTGAAGGCGCTGGCCGAGGGAGTCGAGACCGAGCACCAGCTGTCGTGGTGCAAGCGGGAAGGGTGTGACCTGGCCCAGGGGTATTTCATCGGAAAGCCCATGTCGCCGGCCTCGATCGTTCAGCTGGTTCAGGATTTGGAGCGGCAATCGTCGGGCCCGAGCGCCTGAGTGCGCGATGGAAGGTCGAGGCAGCTGAACAACGATATGCTGTGTTCTTGTGATGGCCTTTGGCGAGTTTCAAGTCCCAGTTGATGAGGCCCGGGTCGTTGTGCTCCCCGTTCCTTACGACCTTTCGCTGTCCTGGCTCCCCGGGGCGCGGCGGGGGCCGGAGGCGATCCTTGCCGCCAGCAAGGAACTCGAACTTTTTGACATCGCTTTGGGGATCGATCCCTCGGGGGCTGGAATCCACGCTGCACCGGAGGTTCCGATCATTGCCGGGGATGCGAGGCGCTCGCACGAGGAGATCGAGCATGCGGCCAACCATTACCTCGAACTTGGCAAATTCCTGGTCGCCCTTGGGGGCGACCATTCGATCACGCTGCCTCTGGTGCGGGCGCATCTTTCGCACTGGCCGGCGTTCGGCGTGCTCCATCTTGACGCCCACGACGATCTCTACCCGGAATGGCAGGGCTCTCACCTCTCCCACGCCTCGGTCATGCGTCGGGTGTTTGAGCTTGGCGTCCCGATCGTTCAGGTCGGCCAGCGTGCGGTATCGTACGCGTCCCACCGTTTTATCGGGGAAAACGAGATCGCGCTCTTCCCCGCGCACCGGATCCAAAAAGAGGGACTGCCGATCGAGGCGGTTCTCGCGGCCCTCCCCGACCGGGTTTACATCAGCTTCGATTTCGACGTCCTCGATCCTTCGGAGATGCCTTCGGTGGGGACCCCATTGCCCGGTGGACTGCGCTACCCCGAGGTTCTTGGCCTGCTCGAGGCCGTCTTTTCGGAAAAGGAAGTGGTGGGGATGGATTTCGTTGAGCTTTCCCCGAACGGGATGTTCTTTGCCGAGATGACCGCCGCGCAGCTGGTCTACCGCGCCATCGGCCTCAAGGCCCTGGCCGCGGGTTGGCTCCCCGGGCTGGCACATTCCGACCAAAGGCAGTAGACTCGGGGCTTGGCCCTGGCGCGATCCGGGCCGAGGAAGGGGGACGGCATTGAGTTGGACGACACCTAGGAAAGCGGTGCTTTTGTCTGCGAGCGCTGAGGGCGGAACCCCCCTCAACGCCTTTGATAACGCGCTTTTGGCCATGGGGATTGGCAACGTCAACCTGGTCAAGCTCTCAAGCGTCATCCCCGCGCACGTCGAGTGGGTTGAGCGTTTGCCCGAGCGTATCCCCATCGGCATGCTCCTGCCGACGGTGTACGCCCACGCGGCGTCGGAGACCCCGGGGGTCCAGGTCACGGCGGCCCTGGGCGTTGGGCTCCGTCCCGATGGCGCGGGCGGGCTGATCTACGAATACAGCGGCGAGGTTACGGAAGCGGCGGCCCGTGAGGTGGTCGAGGCCATGGTTCGGGAAGGCTTTGCCCAGCGCGGATGGCCACTGCAGGACGTCCGGGTTGCGGTGGCCTCGACCCGGGTGGCCGAAAAGCCCGCGGCCGCGGTGGCCGCGGTGGTGATGTTCCCCTACTGAAGGGCGCGTGGGCGCGGGTCCGAGAGGCGAGGAGGCGGCGGTGGCGTTCATCGAGTGGTACCCGAGGGGTTACGGTGTGGGGTTCGAAGTCCGCGCTAAGCTCGTGGAGAAGACGAGCCCTTACCAAAAGATCGAAGTCTACGAGACCACGGGCTTTGGGCGGATGCTGGTCATCGATGGAACGGTTCAGCTGGTCGAGGAAGGGGAGAGGAGCTACCACGAACCGCTGGTGCACCCGGCGTTGCTCGCACACCCCGATCCCCGCGACGTGTTGGTCATTGGCGGAGGCGATGGGGGAACGCTGCGGGAGGTTCTCCGCCACCCCGAGGTTTCGCGGGCGGTGATGGTGGAGCTCGATCCCGAGGTGCTCTCGGTCTCCAAGGCCCACCTGCGGGTGGCCCCAGGGCTTTTGGAGAGGCTCTTCGCCGATCGCGAGCCCCGGGCCAGCCTGCGCGTCGAGAGCGGGGCCGATTATCTCGAACGGAGTGAGGGGGCGTTCGACGCCATCATCGTTGACTCGACCGACCCGGTGGGGCCGGCTGAGGCACTCTTTTCTCACGACTTTTACCAAAAAGCCTACGCCGCCCTCAAACGCGATGGGATTTTCGTCACCCAGGCGGGAAGCGTCTACCTCTTTACCGACGAGCTCTTGGGTGCCCATCGGCGGATGCGCGAGGTGTTCGACCGGGTCTGGGCCTACAGTTTCCCGGTGATCGGTTACGCCTCGCCCTGGGCCTTCCTGGTGGGGGTCAAGGGCGGGGTCGATTTTGAGCGGGTGGACCAGGTCCGGGCCGCGGCGCTCGACCTTGAGTACTACGACCCCGAGCGCCACCAAACCCTCTTTCAACTGCCCCGCTTCGTGAGGCTGCGGCTGAACGTCGGAGGCTAGGGGTTCACTCGGGCTTTGGCCGGTCCGTGAATGCGCTCGCCGGACCCGATCGGTCCGGCTCTTTTGGTCTGGGTTAAGAGTGAACCGGGGCCCGGAACAGCCCGGGCCCCGGTTCGCCCTCGATCGGGCGTTAGAAGTCCATGTCGGGGGTGTTGGCACCGGCAGGCGCCGCTTCTTTCTTCTCCGGCTTTTCGGCCACCACGGCCTCGGTGGTGAGCACCATCGAGCCGATGGAAGCGGCGTTTTGCAACGCGCTGCGGGTGACCTTGGCCGGGTCGATGATGCCGGCGTCGATCATGTCGACGTATTCGCCGGTGGCGGCGTTGAAGCCGAGGCGCTCGTTGTCGGTCTTGGCCAGGATCTGGCTGACCACGACCGAGCCCTCGAAGCCGGCGTTCTCGGCGATCTGCCGGGTCGGCTCCTCCAACGCCCGGCGCACGATCTTGGCCCCGGTCGCCTCGTCGCCCTCGAGGCCCGCGATGACCTCGTCAACCTGCTTGATGGCGCGCAGGAAGGTGGTGCCGCCGCCGGGAACCACGCCTTCCTCCACCGCGGCCCGGGTGGCGTTCAGGGCGTCCTCGAAGCGGTGCTTCTTCTCCTTGAGCTCGGTCTCGGTGGCCGCACCGACCCGGATCACCGCCACGCCGCCGGCGAGTTTCGCCAGCCGCTCCTGGAGCTTCTCCTTGGCGTACTCGGAGTCGGTGACCTCGAGCTCCTTCTTGATCTGGGCGATGCGGGCCTCGATGTCTTCCTTCTTGCCCTTACCGCCGACGATCGTGGTCTCGTCCTTGGTGATGCGGACGCGCTCGGCCTGACCCAGCATCGAGATGGTGGCGTTTTCGAGCTTGATGCCGAGCTCCTCGCTGATGACCTGGCCACCGGTCACGGCGGCGATGTCCTTGAGCATCTCCTTGCGACGATCGCCGAAGCCGGGGGCCTTCACCGCGGCGATGTTCAGGGTGCCGCGCAGCTTGTTGACCACCAGCGTGGCCAGAGCCTCACCCTCGACGTCCTCGGCGATGACCAGCAGGGGACGCCCGGTCTGGGCCGCCTGCTCGAGGATGGGCAGGAGTTCGCGGACGTTGCTGACCTTCTTCTCGACGATGAGGATGTAGGGGTTTTCGAGGACCGCCTCCATGCTCTCGGGGTTGCTGATGAAGTAGGGGGAGACGTAGCCCCGGTCGAACTGGTAGCCCTCGACGAACTCGAGCTCGGTCTCGAGGCCCTTGGACTCCTCGACGGTGATGATGCCCTCCTTGCCCACCTTCTCCATCGCGTCGGCGATCAGTTTGCCGATCTCAGGGTCGTTAGCGGAGATGGTGGCGACCTCCTCGATGGCCTTGCGGTCCTCGACCGAGATGGCCATCGACTTGATCTTCTCGACCGCGGCCTCGACGGCTTTCTCGATGCCGCGCTTGAGGGCGAGGGGGTTGGCGCCGGCAGCGACGTTCTTCAGGCCCTCGCGGACGATGGCCTGCGCCAGGACGGTCGCGGTGGTGGTGCCGTCACCGGCCACGTCGTTGGTCTTGCTCGCCACCTCCTTGAGGAGCTGGACGCCGATGTTCTCGAGGTGGTCTTCGAGCTCGACTTCCTTGGCGACGGTCACCCCGTCCTTGGTGATGGTGGGGGCGCCGAACTTCTTCTCCAGGACCACGTTGCGGCCACGGGGGCCCAGGGTCACCTTCACCGCATTGGCCACGGCGTTGACGCCGCGCTCGAGTGCCCGACGGGCCTCTTCGTCAAAAACGAGAATCTTCGCCATTTTCCCTCACCTCCTACTTCTCGATGACCGCGAGCAGGTCGCGCTCCGAGAGGACCACGTACTCTTCGCCGTCGAGTTCGATCTCGGTGCCGCCGTACTTGGCGTAGACCACGACGTCACCCACCTTGACCTCGAGCGGCACCCGCTCGCCGTTGTCGAGGAGCTTGCCCGTACCGACCGCGAGCACCTCGCCCTTTTGGGGCTTTTCCTTGGCGGTGTCGGGGAGCACGATACCGCTCTTGGTGACCTCTTCTTCCTCGATGGGTTTCACCACCACCCGATCCCCGAGCGGTTTGATCTTGATCTGTACCTGCGTTGCCATGCTTACCCCTCCTTACACTGGCGTTGGCACTCTCATGCCTCAAGTGCCAAGCTCCAGATGCAATTATGGGGCGTGCCCGCTTGCATTGTCAAGCTGGCGGGTAAAGATTTGAGTTTCGTTGACGCAGGGCTTCGTAGAGCAAGAGGGCAGCGCTCACCGAGGCGTTGAGGCTGTCGGCCTGGCCGTACATGGGAATGGTGACCTGGATCCGAGCCGCATGCAGCCAGGCTTCATCGAGCCCGGTGTGCTCGGGGCCGACGATGATCGCGGTGGGTCCGGTGAAATCGACCGCCCAGTAAGCGGTGCGCGCGTGCGGTGAGCTCGCCACCAGGGTGTAGCCCCTGGCCCGGAGCCAGCGCAGCGCCGCCTCGCGGCTGGCCAGGGCCCAGGGGAGGGTAAAGACCACCCCGGTGCTGGCCCGGATCACGTTGGGGTTGTAGGGGTCCACGTTGGTTTCGGCCGCGATCAAGCCGGCCCCGCAGGCATCGGCGGTCCGCATCATGGCCCCCAGGTTGCCTGGTTTTTCGATGCCCACCGCGACCAGGACCAATGGGCCCGGAGAGAGCGCCTCGAGCCGCGGCGTTTCCACCCGGGCGTGGAGGATGAGCCCGCTGGGGTTTTCGCGGTAGGCGATCTTTTGAAAGGCCGCTTCCGAGAGCAGGATGCGCGGGATGTCGGGGTGGGTTTGCAAAACGCGCGCTTCCTCGGGTGTGATCTTCTCTTCCCAGACCAGGAAGGCGAGGGGGGCAACCCGCGTTAGGGCGCGCGAGATCTCGCGCGCCCCCTCGATGAGGATTTCCCCGCTTTGTTCGCGTGCGCGGCGCCGCTTGAGCCTGGCCAGCGCCTTCACCGTCCGGTTCGCCGGGCTCAGGATTCGCCGCGAGGTTTGGGCCATGGTCGGATCGCTTCACTGGCCCTTGGGGGCTTTTTGCAGGGCCCCGATCGCCTCGCTGGATTTGAGGTCGGGGTTTTCCAGGGCGTAGTCGAGTGCGGTTTTGCCGTAGATGTCCTTCGCTGTGGGATCGGCGCCCAGCTCGATGAGCGTCAGGATGACCTTGGGCGATTTGCTGTTGAGCGCCGCCAGGTGGATGGCGCTGCGGCCCTCGAGGTCCTTGGCCTTGAGCGAGGCCCCGAGCTTGACCAGCACGCTGACGACCTCGGGGTTTTCGTTGAAGGCCGCGGCGTACATGAGCGGGGTGTAGCCGAGCAGGTCCTTCTTGTCGATTTCGGCGCCCTCTTTGACCAGGAACTCGATCACCTCGGGCCTCGGGTTGAGGGCGGCGGCGTAATGCAAGGGGGTACGGCCGAAACGATCGGTTTTGTTGACGAGATCAGCGGGAATGGCGCTTTTCACCGCGGCCAGATCGGCTCCGGACCAAAACAGCGGGTCGAACGGGTCCGTGGCTGGCTTTTGCGCCGCGGCGACGGCCAGCAGCAGGGCAAGGAGCGGGAGCAGTTTGACCAGTCGTTTCATCGTTCCTATCCTAACCGGGGAAAATGAGAAGCCCTTTTCCCTAGGCCCCCCCGGACTCCAGCTTGAGGTAGTGGCGAAAGGTCTCCCGGACCCGCTGGTGGACGAGCCCGGGCGGTTTCCCGGTCATGAAGGCGATGACCTCGTCGACGCTTTGGGCCAGGTAGATGTGAAAGCGCGCCCTTTCCACCGCTCGGACCAGGGCGGGTGAGGCCACGAGGTGTTTCCGATTGGCGAGCGGGATGACGATGCCGGCGCCGCTCGTCCCCAGGGCGTTCGCGGTCGCGAAGACCCCCTCGACTTTCTCGATGATGCCGCCGACCGGCAGGACGTTCCCCTTTTGGTCGATGGCGCCGGTGATCACCACGTCTTGCCGTAAGGGGAGGCCCGAGGCGGCGCTGAGCACCGCCAGCAGCTCGGCCAGGCCGGCGGAGTCGCCGTCGATCTCTTCGCCGAGTTGTTCGAAGACCAGGCTGATGGTGGCCGAGAGCGCCCCGACGTCGGCGTAGTGCCCGCGAAGGTAACCGCTCAGCGTGAGCACGGCTTTGGAAAAAAGGGGGCCGGCGAGCTGGCTCTCGCGCTCGATGGAGATGATCCCGTCCCGGCCCGGGGCCACGGTGGCGGTGATTCTGACCGGTTGGCCGTAGGGGGCGTCGCCTTCCTCGATGACCAGGGCCCCGAGGGCCTCGCCGATGCGGTGTCCGTTGAGCTGAAGCCGCCACTGACCCTCGACGACCTCTTTGAGGTAGCGCTTTTGGCTCAGGGCCTGACGGCGTCGCTCATTGGCGATGACCTTTGGCAGCGGTTGGCGGGACTTGCCGGCGATTTCGAGGAGCCGAACCGCCTCGCCGATCTCGCTGCTGAGCCGCTCGGCGTGCCCCGCTTTTCGCGCCAGGTGGCGCGCCAGCGCCTGGATATCGTCGCGGGTCACGGGGCCGAAAAATCGCGAGAGCGTTCCCCAGAGCCAGGCCAGCGTGCGGGGCGAAAGGGGAAGATCGACGCGCAAGCGGGCCCACTCGAATCGCTTGAGGCTGGCGGCGATGGTCTCGAGGTCCTCGCCGTCGCCGACCAGGACAACCCGGGCGCGAAGCGGAATCTCGGGTGGCAAGGGCCCGGGGCAGGGGTTTGGGGCCCGGGGTTTAAAGGCCCGCAGGCGAATCGCCTCCACGAGGGCGTCGCGAAGGGTGGCGTTTTGGGCGATGGGTTTCGCCTCGAGCACCGCCACCCCGCTCCCCACCCTAAGGAGAGTGCCGGGGTGGAAGTCCGCCGGGCTGGCACACGGACCATGAGGCCCTTCGCGGTAGGCGAAATCCCCGAAGATACGACTGAAGGTGGGATAGGGTTCGTAGAGGAAGCCGGGCCGTCCGCCCCGGTGCAGCACCCTCGCGGCTTTCTCTCCAGGCCGGTCGGCCAGACGCCACCCGCCCGAATCGGGCTCGAGGACCAGCGGGGGGTCTTCGGGGAGCGACTTAAGGAGGGGAGCGAAGAAGGCCTCGAGGCGCGCACCGATCAGGAACGATTCAGGGGCCTCGAGCAGCACCGGGTGGCCCAGCAAAAAACCGGCCTTTAAGGCCGCCTTGGCCTCGGGCTGGCCGAAGAGGGGGTCGGGGTTTGGCTCGGGGCTTTGCGGCATCGGGATTTGGAGCCGGATCGCCTCGGCGTTTGCACGGCGCACGTCCCTTACTTTAGCCTGAAGCCATGCCGAGGCGAATCGATGTGCTGGCGATGGTGCTGGCTGGCGGCAGGGGAACGCGGCTCTACCCGCTCACCGCCAAGCGGGCCAAACCCGCGGTGCCGTTCGGGGCCATGTACCGCATCGTGGACTTCGTCCTCAACAACCTGGTCAACTCCGGCATCTATTCGATCTACGTCCTCATCCAGTACAAGGCCCAGTCCCTGACCGAGCACATCCAGCGTTACTGGCGCCTCGGGGCGTTCCTCGACGACCATTTCATCGTGCTGGTTCCAGCCCAGATGTACCTCTACGAGGAGCTCGGGCCGGTCTGGTACCGGGGCACGGCCGACGCCATTTACCAAAACCTGCACCTGGTGGAAAACCACTCGCCGGAAGTGGTGGCGGTTTTCGGCGGGGATCACATCTACAAGATGAATGTCCGGCACATGGTGGAGTTCCACCTCGATACCGGGGCCGACGTGACCCTCGCCGCCTACCCGGTGCCCATCGAGGAAGCCAGCCGTTTCGGCGTCATCGAGGTGGACGAGCGGGGGCGGGTTCTCTCGTTCGAGGAGAAGCCGGAACACCCGAAGCCGATGCCCACCGATCCTTCCCGGGCGCTGGTGTCGATGGGCAATTACCTCTTTAAGACCGAGGCGCTGCGGTCGTTATTGCTGGAGGATGCCGAGGACGACGAGAGCACGCATGATTTCGGCAAGGACGTCCTGCCCAAAGCCCTGGCCGAAGGCTACGCTCTCTTCGCCTATGACTTTTTCCAAAACCCCATCCCCGGTGAAGGGCAAAACACCTACTGGCGCGACGTGGGGACCCTGGATGCCTATTTCGAGGCCAGCATGGATTTGGTGACCGAACGGCCCTCCTTCGACCTCTATAACCCCGACTGGCCCCTCCGTACCGCGAACCTCTTCAGCCCGCCGGCGAAGTTCGTTCGCGAGGAGGCGGGGCGGGTGGGGCAGGCCGTGAATTCGCTGATCGCCGGAGGCGTGGTGGTGAGCGGCGGGACGGTCCGGGAGTCGGTGCTCTTTCGCGGGGTGAAGGTCAACTCCTGGAGCCTGGTCGAGCGCTCGGTGCTCTTCGACGGGGTGGAGGTCGGTCGGAAGGCCCGGTTGCGCCGGGTGATCGTGGACAAGGGCGTGCGGATTCCGCCGGGAACCGAGATTGGCTATGACCTCGAGGCCGACCGGGAACGGGGGTTCACGATCACGCCCGCGGGCGTGGTGGTGGTCCCCAAGGGGTATCGCTTTGAGGAGACCGCCTGAGCCGGATCCAGTTGGCGTTTTCGTCTACGGGACCCTCCGAAAGGGGGCGCGGTCCTTCGCCGTGGCGCGCTCGGCCGGTTGGCGAAAGAGTGTGCCGGGGTACGTCGACGGGTTCATCCTCTATGACCTGGCGCTTGGCTATCCGGCGGCGGTCAAGGCCGGGCGGGGCCGGGTTTGGGGAGAGCTGCACTATTATCGCGACCTCGAGTTCGCGCTGGCCCGCCTCGATACCTTCGAGGCGGTCGGCGAGGAATACGAACGGGTGCGGGTCTGGGTCCAGCTCGCCGGGCGGCGGGTGCCGGCGTGGATGTACGTCTATCCGAGCCGGACCGCCGTGGCCGGGGTGGGTGGGACGAGGTGTCCTTCGGGCTGGTGGCGCCGTGTACCGTAGGAGTTTGAAGCCACGACGCGGGGTCGAGCTCGTGGCCGTTTATTTCTACCGGCCATTGGCGCACCTTGTGGTCGTCGCCCTTCACCGGAGCCCGGTGCGGCCAGAGCACCTGGTGCTGGTGCAGGGGGCGATCGGTCTGGGCGCCGCGTTCATGCTCCTGGCCGGGAGCGACGACCTCGCTGCGGTGTTGCTCTTGGTGCGCACCACGCTCGATAACGCCGACGGCCAGCTGGCCCGGGTGCGGGGACAGGCCACCCAGCTCGGGCGCTACCTGGATACCGAGGTCGATTTTTTCACGAACGTCGGCCTATTCGTCGCCTTGGGTCTCCGGGCCGGGGCGCTTTTCGAGGCGCTTATAGCCTTGGCCCTGCTCACGCTTTTGCTCTCTGCCGACTACGTCCTAAATAGCGCCGGTCAGCTCCCCCCGTCGCGGGGTTCCGAGCCGTGGGCAACCTGGCTCGAGGCCTTCTACCGTTCGGTGTTCGGGCCCCAGGATGCTTTCTTTCGCCGGGTCTTTTTTTTCGGCGACCCACCCCCTTGGTTGCGGCAACTCCTCGCCAACCTCGGGCTTTCCAGCCAGCACACGGCGCTGGCGCTGCTGGCGTTTTTGGGGTGGAGTCCGGCGTATGTGGGGCTGGTCATCGCCGAGGCGGTTTTCGTTTTCGCGTTGTATCTTGGCCACATATGGCGCATCCGATTCCCACGGTCGCGGCGTTGGTGACCGGGCCTTCGGGCCGCGTGCTGTTGGTCGAGACAACGAAGTGGCGGGGGCTTTGGGGCGTCCCCGGGGGCAAGATCGAATGGGGCGAGTCCATGGAGGACGCGCTTTTACGTGAGTTTGAGGAGGAAGTGGGACTTGTGCTCTCGGATCTGCGACTGGTCCTGGTGCAGGAGATGATCCTTGATCCGGCTTTTCACAAACCGGCGCACTTCATCCTCCTCAACTACCTGGCGCGGACCGCGGAGGAGACGGTTCGCCCCAACGAGGAGATCGTACGCTGGGCCTGGGTCGAGCCCCGGGCGGGGCTCGACTACCCGCTCAACGTTTACACCAAGCGTTTGCTCGAAACATACCTGGAGGTTTCTGGTGAGTGAGCTTCGTAACGTGCGAGCCCTGGTGACCGGGGCAGCAAGGGGCATCGGGCGGGCGATCGCCCTCGAGCTCGCCCGGGCGGGCTGTGACGTGGCGGTGCACTACCGGAAAAGCCTCGACGAGGCCCGATCGGTCGTGGCGGAGATCCGGCGGCTGGGTCGAAAGGCCCTCGCCGTTCGTGGCGATCTCACCGACGCGTTCGAGGCTGAGGCGGTGGTCCGGGCGGCCGGACAGGGTCTTGGTGGGCTTGAGGTGGTGGTCAACAACGTGGGGGATTACCTCTATAAGCCCATCGAGGCGGTGAGCCCGAAGGAATGGCTCGCCATCCTCGATTCCAACCTGAACTCGGCGTTCTTCGTGACCCAGGCGGCGCTGCCCTACCTGCGCCAGCGGGGGTGGGGTCGGGTCATCTTCCTGGGGTATGCCGGGAGCGGGCAGATCACCTCGAAGACGCATATCACCCCGTATTTCGTGGCCAAGACCGGGGTGGTGCTCTACGCCAAGGCCCTGGCCCGGCGTTTGGCGGGCGAGGGCATTACGGTCAACGTCGTGAGCCCGGGGGTGGCCGAGAATTCGGTGACCAAGCCCCTCGATGAGCTGCCCATGGGCCGGCCGGCGACGCTTTCGGAAGTGGCCCGGGCGGTGCTCTTTTTCGTCCGCAAAGACTCGGGCTACCTCACCGGGCAGGTGCTGGAGGTCTCAGGAGGGTGGAACCTCTGATGCCGGCTTCGTCTCCTAGGCAACCAATGGCCCCCGCCTTCGCTGCTAGGCTTTGGGCATAGGCGCCGTGAGCGCGCGCGGGCTTGAGACGATTCGGAGGCGGTATGGAAAGGGTTGAAAAAACACTCGAGCTGGAAGACACCGGATTGGTGTTTGAAACGGATCTCGATATCGATCGCATGAGCACCTTGGTCGAGGCCTGGCTGCGCTTGATCGGCGAGGACCCGTCTCGCCAAGGGCTCAAGGACACCCCCCAGCGCGTGGCCCGGGCCTGGGCCTTTTTGACCAGAGGCTACCGGCAAAACCTCGCCGAGGCGGTCAACGGTGCGCTCTTTGAGGCCGAGGGATCCGAGATGGTGGTGGTCAAGGGCATCGAGTTCTACTCGCTGTGCGAGCACCACCTGCTGCCCTTTTTCGGGCAGGTGCACATCGGTTACATTCCCCGGAAGAAGGTCCTCGGTCTTTCCAAGTTCGCCCGAATCGTCGATATGTACGCCCGGCGCTTGCAGATTCAAGAGCGCCTCGCGGTTCAGATCGCCGAGGCGGTGGCTTCGGTCACCGAGCCCGAGGGGGTCGGGGTGGTCGTCGAGGGCGTTCACCTTTGCATGATGATGCGAGGGGTGGAAAAGCAGCACTCAACCGCCACCGCGAGCGCGATGCGGGGGGTGTTTAAGACCGATGCCAAGACCCGCGGGGAGTTTTTGCGTCTGATCCGATCCTCCACCCGGTGACCCTTGGGGCCGCGCTCTGCCGGGTGAGCACTCTTGAGGTCACCCGGTGGAAGCTCAGCTCGACCCCGATGACCCCGGCCGCGGCCCGGCTTTGCAGGGTAAGGGGCAGGTCGGGGGCGAGGTCGAACCAGTAGTCCCCGTTTCCGAGGGGAAGGACCAGGATATTGCCTTCCCGGTAAGGACCGGTCACGGGAGCGAAGTGGACCCGGGTGTGGCCGGCGCTCAGTTCAAGGGGCAGGCTCTGACCGTCGAGCCCGACGTAGAGCGGGTTTTCAAGGTAGGCGTTGAGCCGTAAACGCAAAACCACGGGTTCATTTTCGAAGGCCTCGAGGTGGACCTGGCTGGGTTCGGACTGGTGAAGGTCGCGGATGAACCAGATACCCCGGCGGCCGATCTCGGTTCCGGGGCCGCGGGCGATGGGTTCGGGGGAGAGCATCTCCGCGCCCACCTCGAGGGGCTCGGGTGCCGGCGCGTGGCGCTGGTCTGGCTTTTGCCCCCGGAAGGCCTTGAGGCTGAGCTCGGCCCAAAGATCGAGTTTGGGCAGCGAGGTGCCCTCGAGCGGCAGCCCGCCCGAGATTCGGTGGTACGCCTCGGCCAGGCCCTCGCCCTGGTTGCGGGCGGCCTGGGCGATCCGCCGGTGGAGCCGAGTCTTGAGATCCTGGGGGAGCCCGGAAGCCAGGGCCCGCCGGGCGACGGGATCGGAAAAGCGCAGGCCTTCCGGGCTCATCTTGAGCCAGCGGCGGACGATCAGTTCGTCGAGGTGGTCTTCGGCTTCAACGGCGTCGACCAACCAGTCGCCGATGGGTCCGGGGTGGATGGCCAGCCGCTCAAGACAGCTTCGCGCCGGGTGCGAGAGGCGGCGGGCCTCGAGGTGGTAGCTGGCGACCAGGCTGCGGGGGTAGGGGCGGCCGGACCCGGCCGCTTCAGCGAAGTGGCGCTCGACCCCGCCGGTGGCCAGGAAAAACCGGGCTTGTTCGGAAAAACTCATGTGCTCCGCGCGATTCTTGGCTTCCTCGAACGTGAGCCGGGGGTAGTGGACGTAGCGGGTGCGCTTTGGGGGGTAGCTGGCCCGGAGGGTCAGGAGGCTTTTCGGGTCTTCCCCGAAGTGGGAGCGCACGTAGACCAAAAGCCCGCCGCAGTCGAGGCAGGCCTCGATGTCCACCTCGCGCTGGAGCAGATAGAGCGCTCGTTGCCTTTGGGGCGGAGTTTTCCGGATCTCCAGGCCGCGCGCGGCGGCGATGCGGTGAATGAGCGTGCTGACGTCGGCGCCGGTCGGGGCTTCGATGATGAGGAGCGAGGGTTCGGGGAGGTCCTCGAGGAAGCCGTAGGGTTGCGCGGCGAAAAGACGCGAGCGAAGCGCGCCGAGCCAGCTGTCCCAGGGGACCTCGAGGTTTTCCAGGCCCTCCAAGGGCAGCCCTTCGCCATCTTCTTCGAGGCGGACCCGGGCCGGCAGCACCAGCACATCGTCGCCGCGAGCCCAGTAAGGGTCGTCGAGGGCGCGGCGGATCTTGGCCAGCTCGACCCTCAGGTTTTGGAGGGCGGCGTTGTGGTTCCAAAGCAGGCGCGCCAGCCTGCGCCGGGGGGTCGGCCCTTCGATGGCCAGATAGTAAAGGATGGCGAGCGATTTCTTTCCGAGCGAAACCGGGTTTCCTCGGTTTTCGAGGCGGGCCTGACCGTATAAATGAAGCGTTGCTTCCTGCATGAATGAACTCCTCGGGCTTTGCGGTGACGGCGCGTAAAGGCTGGCGTGAAGCTGGCGTGAAAGGGTGCCCGCGACTGGCCGCTTGACCTTAACGCCCAGCCTACCACAGCCCGAGTGGACGTTGGCTGCGGGTCTTTGGCCGTGAAGGCCGGTTTTACTCACCGGGGACTAATATTCGGATGTGGCTAGGAAAGGGAGGTGGTCAAATGGCACGAGGTAGCATCTGGGCCTTACTGTTCTTGCTGGGCTTTGCCTTGGCGGTGACGTCTGTGTCCCAGATGCGTGCAGAGGTCAGTGAGCAAATCGAAGTACGGGTTCCTCAAAACAGCGCGGTGATGTACATCGGCGCGGCCCCGGTCATGGGGATGGCGCTCGCCAGCTCTGGCAGCAGTTCGGTGGGGCAACCCCCCTACTGCGACGACAGCCCGACCGA
>CAZXOY010000012.1:16632-41054 GCA_964642655.1 uncultured bacterium | reverse complement strand
GCGCTTGACGCCCCGGTGGCCTCGAGGGCAGGGGGGACACTTAAACCTTGGACAAATTGTAAGATACCTCCTTTTTTTTGCCTCTCCTGGCGTTAATTGAAAATCGGAGGTGAAATCGTGGAAAGGCTGGCGATGCTGAGCGGCGGCCTCGATTCTGCGGTTTTGCTCCATCGGCTGGCTACGTATGGACGAGACGGTCTGGTGGCCACGTATCTCGACCTCAGGCTCCCAGCGACGGAACGCGAGAAAAGGTCTGCTCAAACGATCGCGGAAAGGCTCGGGGTACCGTTTTACGTGACAGAGATCCCAGAGATCGAATTCCTGGGCAGGACGTTCGCACCCTGGGAGCAAGCTTACCCGGTGCCGGAGAAACAAAAGGCGGGGTGGACAGATCCTTGCGAGACGCTCACCAATCTTGCCGTTTTGGCGAGTCGCCAGAGTGTGGAAAAGATTTACCTGGGCATCGTGCGTGATGACCTGGACGAATTTCCGGGCCTTAAGGGTTATCTGGAGCGACTCGGTGCTTTCCTGAAACCTCTCGGCGTCGAGTTGTCGATGCCGCTGGCTGGGATGTCGAAGGTTGAGGTCGTCCGGGATGCGCTTCGACTCGGGGTGCCCGTGGACTTGACGTGGAGTTGTGTCCGCAGTTCTCAGGAGCCGTGTGGCGAATGCACGCCTTGCCAGACGCGCAAGGCGGCTTTGGAGGCTGTCCTGAGCGGACAGGCGGTTGGCGCCGATGCGGCTTGAGCTGGAAGGGCTTTGGCGTGAGGCTTTTCGTTCAGGAGGCTCGGGGTCGACCACTGGACCCTGAGCCTCCTGTTTCTGTGGAGCGTGACAGTGTTCGTTGGTGATCAGGTTCGTCTGTTGCCTGTTGAGCGTGAGCATGTGCCGCGCATCATCGCCTGGATGCTGCAGGAAGATGTGATCGGCACGGCGTTTTTCGGGGATCCGCGGCCCCAAAGCCTGGAGGAGATGGAAAGCTGGCTTTCGCGCTCGCGCAGTGCGAACGACGCGCGGTTTTTCATCATTTTGAATAATGAAACTCATGAACCCATAGGCGAGGTTGCGCTCAGGCCCATCGATTGGAAAAATCGCTATGCCTTCGTTTCAATCTTCATTGGTGAGCGAAAATACCGCTCGCAAGGACGGGGTCTCGAGGCGCTTCGCCTGCTCGTTGCCTACGCGTTCGAGGGGTTGAATTTGCACCGCATTGAAGCGCTTGTTCTTGCGGACAACACGATCGCCAATCGCCTTTTCAAGAAGGCCGGTTTTACCCACGAGGGCGTGAGACGATCGGTAATTTGGAAAAAGGGGAAGTGGGTAGACCTCGACGTGTGGGGGCTTTTGGCTCAAGAGTGGTACCCCCAGCGCGAATCGTAGAAGGGTTGTTATGGAACGGCGGGCGTTGTACGAGGTTCGCGGCCTCAGTAAGCGGTACCGGCGCGGGAATGTTCTGGCCAACGACGGGATTACCGTAGATATTTACGAAGGGGAGATCCTCGGCATCTTCGGGCCCAACGGCGCCGGGAAGACGACATTCGTCCGTCAGCTCGCCGGGCTGTTGCGGCCCAGCTCGGGCTCGGTTCTGCTCGGTGGGCGGAATATCGTCGAGTTTCCGGATCTGGTTTCGAAAACGGTCAGCACGGTTGGCCAGCGGGTTCCCGTGTTCAGGTATTACCGGGCCGCCGAAGTCTTGCTGCACGCCGGGGTGCTGCGGGGGCTGCCCCTCCGGGTCGCCGAGAACCTGGCCAAGGAACTCCTGGAGCGCTTTGACCTCCTCGATCAGGCCTCGAAACGCTTTAGCCGCCTGAGCGGGGGACAGCAGCGGGTATTGACGCTCCTCACCGCGTTCATGGGCGAACCCCGGGGGGTGTTGCTCGACGAACCGACGAGCAACCTTGACCCCAGGAACCGGAGGCGGGTTTGGGCGTTCCTCGAGGAAATGCGCCGGGAGCGTGGTCTGACCGTGGTCGTCACCAGCCATATCCTGGCTGAGGCCGAGGGTTACCTCGATCGGGTGATGTTTATCGATCGCGGCCGTGCGGTCGCGCTGGGCACGCCGGTAGAGCTCAAGCGGCTCGTTTCCCGCCGGATGGTGGTCGAAGTGAGGGTGAAAGAGGGCGCGGCCCCGAAAGCGGAAGCGTTTCTGAATCGCATACAAGAAAAGGAAAGAAAAACGCCCCTGCTTTGGGTCTTCCGGCCGCGTGCCGATGAGTTGGGCCGGTTGCTCGAGGCCGCCGCCTCACTGGCGCGCGAAGGGCTCGTGGATGAGGTTAAAGTGGCCAGCCCGACCATGGACGACGTCTACATCCATTTGACGGAGCAGGCGAGCTCAAACCTGGAGGGAAAACGGTGAAGGCGGTGCGGGACTTTTTGTGGTTGCTCCGCGGGGAGCTCTATATTCTCCGGGATACCTGGTACTGGCAGCTGGTCCACACCTCGTTCGTGGCCTTTGCTTATCTCATCTTCCTGGCCATCCTCGTGGGGCGGCGCGGGTCCGTGGATCTGAGTTATTTGGTGGTTGGCAGCCTGGTCTTCGGGATGGCCCTGTCTGGCATGCTGACGCTGGGACAGAACGTCGCCCACATGAAGGAGGCCGGTGTCTTCGAGTACTTCGCCTCCCTTCCCGTTTCCAAGCTGACCTACATCCTGGCGTTGGCAGCTCGCGGCACCCTGCTAGCGCTGCCGTCGGCGGCTGCGATCTGGATCCTGGCCTGGTTCTTCCTGGACGTCCGTCTGCCCCTGGTTGCGGCCCCTGTCTTGCTGCTCGCGGGTTTGGCCATGGCGGGCTTCGGTGCGGTCATCGGCTTTTTTAGCCCCTCGGCCGTGGTGGCGTTGCTCGCGACGCAGATTTTGCAGGTCGTCGTCGTGTTTTTCTCTCCGGTTTACTACCCCGCCGCCTTGCTGCCAGACTGGCTGCGCCTCCTTTCGAATCTCTGGCCCACCACCCACGCGGCTTCGGCTTTGCACGCGGCGTTGAACGGGGACCAGGTGGGGCTGATCAAGTCCGCGCTGATCCTGGTGGCCTACACCCTGCTCACCTTGGTGCTCGTTCCCAGAAAGCTTCCGTGGCGAATGGTCGAGGAATAGTCCTTTTTGAAGGCCCTGGTCGGGCTTTCCGACTTGTAAAGCGTCTCCCGGTTTACCCCTGAACGCGTGCCGGTGATACTGGGCAAGGGGGCGTTTGACCATGCCGTACACGGTAAGCCCGAAAGGGCAAGTGGTGATTGCCAAAGAGATCCGCGAAAAGCTTGGTGTGAAACCGGGCTGGATCGCGGTGCAGCGCCTGGTCGATGACCACGTAGAGATCTACTTTTTGCCACCACCCCACCGCCGCTCGCTCAAAGGGCTGCTCGCGGACAAGATTCAAACTCGCCTTTCCGCGGAAGACTGGCCCGCGGATCGTGAGCGCGCCTGGCGTGCTGCGTCGGCGGGTGAGGCCCGGTGATGGGGTTGAGGTCCGGCTTCCTTAATTCCCTTTACAGGGTTTAACCTTCAGGCTCCGCAGGCGGTTGACCGCGCCAGCGACCTCGAGGGCCCGGGGAAGGGCGAGTTCGGGGGAAGCTTCGAGCGCGTAGAGCCCCCGGGCCCTGGCTTCTTCCACGAGCCTTTCGGCGAGTTCCCTGAGTGGCGTTCGCCCGTCGGCCAGGCGCTGCATCTTTTTGAGCATCGCCCCGATGGCCCGGGCCTGGCTGTCGTCAACGAGCTGCTCAAGGCCGGTGAGGTCGATGGTCTGGTGGCCGAAGAGAATTTCCCGAAGCCCCCGCGTCTTAATCTTTTCCCGCCCGCCCCGCTGGGGGTCGAAGGACTCGGGCAGCGGGCAGCGAGGGGTGACGCGGATGGGGTGCTCCGGGGCCGACGGCGACCGGCGCGAGGGGAGTTCGCTGGCGATCTTTCGGGCGCGCTCGGTGACGTCGTGGGGCCGGTAGGCCTCCATCAGGATGACCCGGTCGGCCACGTCGAGGTAGTCGCCGTTGCCGCCGACCACCATCACCGTGGAAACGCCGAGGCGCTCAAAGAGCTCGCGGACCCGATCGAGCAAGGGGGTGATCGTTTCCCGCTCGACCAGGCGCTGCATGCGGGCATCGCGGGTGAGGAGGTTGGTGGCCGAGGTGTCCTCGTCGATCAGGAGCACCCGGGCGCCGGCCTCGAGGCCCTCGAGGATCGCCGCCGCCAGCGAGGTCGAACCCGAGGCGTCCTGGGTCTGGAAGAAGTCGGTTCGCTTTCCCCCCGGGAGGTCGCGGATAAAGGGGCCGAGGTCAACGCCGCTGATCGAGCGGCCGTCTTCGCTGCGCACCTTGAGGGCCTCGGCCCGGGTCACCACCCACTCCCGTCCATCGCCCGGGGCGTGGGGGTAGACGCCCTGCTCGAGGGCCTCGAGCAACGTGGTCTTGCCGTGGAATCCGCCGCCGGTGATGATGGTGACCCCTTCGGGGATGCCCATCCCCACCACCTCGCCGTGGTGAAGGGTCGGCAGGCTGACCCGGAGCTCGGGCGGGGCGGCGAAGGGAACGGCTCCCTCGAGGGGCTCCTGGGCGATGCCGCTTCGCCGGGGGAGGATGCTGCCGTCCCGCACGAAGGCCACCAGCCCCTTTTGCGCCAGCAGCTGTTGCAGGTGGGCGTGGTCCTCTGCGAGCTTGGCAAAGCGCCAGGCGAGGTCTTGGTCGAGGTGGGACCAGTGAACGGCGGCCGCGGCTTTTGGGATGGCCTCGGTAAGGAGCTTGGCCGCGGCCCGGCCCATGATGCTCCGCCCCCGGGCCGGGAGGCCCACCCGGAATCGTAGCTCGAGGTACGCCCCGGTGATCTCAGCCCCGGAGCGGAGGAGGATCTCGGCGCCCGGCGCGTCAACGAACACCCTGCCTGAGTGGCCGGTGCCCCCACTCGGGGGGATTTCGCGCGCCGCGCGGTGAAAGACTCGGAGCAGATAGTCCAAAAGGCCTGTCTTTCGGGGCTCGCTCGACCACAGCGCTTCTGGAATCGAGTGGACGGCGCGGGGAATCCTGAGACGAACCTTGGAGGGGGTGGCAAAGGGGTCGCCTTGCACGTGGTCGAAAAATAGGGTGACCGGCCCCAGCTGCCAGGGGCCGAGAAGGCGTTTGTAGGCTTTGTAGCCACGGCCCTCGAGGCCAAAAAGGGTGCGTCGGAGCTCTTCCAGGTCGCGCACGGGGCCATTATCGCAGGTCAGGACCGGTGGCCACCGAGAGCCAGCCCGACGCCGGCGAGCATCACCGCGGCCCCGGCGAAGACGCCCGGGGCCGGTACCTCGTTGAAGATGACGAAGCCGAGCAGGCTCGAGACCACCGGTTCAAAGAGCACGAAGAGCGTGACCAGGGTGGGTCCGAGGAAGCGCACCGCGTAGTTGAGGCTGGTGTGGCCGATGAGCTGGGGGACCAGCGCCATGAGGAAGATCCAGAGGTAAAACTGCTGGGCATGGCCCAGGTAGCCGGTGCCGAAGAGCCAGGGAAGGGGCAGGAGGACGAGGGCCGCCGAGGGATAGGCCACCGCCACGTAGCCGGTGGTTCCGAGCGCCTTTTGGGCCTCGCGTCCCAGGATGAGGTAGAGGCTCACCGCCCAGGCGCCAAAGAGGGCGAGGAGGTCGCCGAGGAGCGGCCGGTTCCCGAGGCCGCCGCTTCCGGCGTCGCTCAGGCCGATCAGAACGCCCCCGGCGACGGCCAGCGCGATCCCGAATAGGGTTTTCCGGTGCGGCCGGCGACCAAAGAAGAGCCACTCGATCCCGGCGACCCAGATGGGGTTGGTGGTGACGATGGTCACGCTGGCGGCGATCGAGGTGTAGGCGAGGCTCGCGATCCAAAAGCCAAAATGGAGGGCCAAAAAGACCCCAGCTCCAGCAGCCAGGAGGTAGACGGCCCGACGCTGTGGCTTTTTGAGGCTCTGGGCGGCGAAGGGCAGCAGCATCGCCGAGGCCAGGAGCAGCCGCCCGGCGGCGATCAGCATCGAGGCCCCGAGACCCGCCTCGCCCAGGGCACCGTAGGCCAGACGGATGAAGATGGCGGCGGCGCTCACCGCCAGCACGCCGATCGCGAGAATGGCGTAGACGCGGCCTTTCGGCATGGCGAGATTCTACCGGGAAAGCGGCTTAAGGCGCGGGTTTGGTGTAGGCGTAGGCGCCGGAAGAGAGAAAGGCCAGGATGCCCCGGGCGATGCCCTCGGCGACTTTTTGACGGTAGCTGGATGCGGCCAGGCGCCGCCCTTCCGTGGGGTGGTTGGCAAACCCCACCTCGACGAGCACCGCCGGGATGCGGGCGGTGCGGAGCACGAAGAGGGGGGCTGACTGCACGCCCCGGTCCGGAGATCCGGTCTCAGAGGTGAGGCTTTTTTGCAGCTTTTCCGCGAGCTTTTGCGAAAAGCCCAGGTTGGCCTGGGCCAGGAGGTCTTTGAGCGCTTTGTCGGCGGCGGTTTCGGTCTCCCGGGTGAGCTGGCGGCCGACCTCGCCGCCACCGTTTTCCCACACCGCCAGCGCCTGCGCCTCGGCGTCGATGGCGCGGCCGAGGAAGTAGGTCTCGATGCCCATGGCGGGCTTCGGCGCAGAGTTGACGTGGATGGAGACGAAGAGCGTCTTCTTGGTGTCGGCCATGGCCGCGCGTTTTCTCAGGTCGGTGATCTTTCGTTGCCAGAGGTCCTTGAGGCCTGCCGGAGCCAGATCGGTGTCGCGGTCCCGGGTCAGCACGACCTTGATCCCGCTGGCCTCGAGGAGCTTTTTCACCCGGAGGGCGATGTCCAGGGTGACCGCTTTTTCCACCACGTAGCCGACCGCCCCCGGATCGGGGCCGCCGTGCCCCGGGTCAAGGACCACCACCGGTTTTGGGGGGTCCGGCCCTTTGGGCTCGGCGCGAGCTTTGGCCGGGGCTTTTCCGATGAAGTCGACCACCAGCCGGAAGCTCTTTTTGTCGAGGCCCTCGAGGACGAAGTCCTTTTCCTTGACGCCCTCGGCGACGTAGACCTGCACCACGGTGCCGGCGATGGTGGGGATGACCCGGTAGGCGGCGACCTCGGGGCTTTCGACCTCGACCGTGTTCGCCTCGAGGCGAACACGGTCGATTCGGATCTCAAAAATACGGCCCTGATCGGAGATTTGGTAGGTGGTTCCGAGCGGCAGGTCGAAGACCAGGCGCGTGAACCCCTCGTGCAACCCTACGCGAGGCGAGGCGAGGGCGATGGTGGCGGCGAGGAGAACGCTGGCGGCGAGGACGCGGCGCATGCTTATGGGTTTATTGTACGTCTGGGAAATGTGGGACTGTGAGAGAGCGTATCCTCATGTTCGGCTAAGATACGGGGGTGATGTGGGGCCAGGGGCGCGGTTTCCCTTTGGCACGCGCATTCGCCCCTGGGAAGTGAGTGCGAGAAACGAAAGGGGGTCGGGTAGGTGGATTTCGGAGCCGAGCTGCGTGCAGCTTTGATGGTGGCGGCTTTCGCGGTCCTGGGAATGTTCATCGTCTACGCCACGCTCTTTTTGTCGAGGCTCTTGGTGGGCGTGCGGCCGAAGACCGGCGCCAAGCTCGAGACCTACGAGTCCGGCGAAGTGACGATCGGTTCGACCGAGGTCAGGGTGAGCGTGCACTATTACCTCTATGCGCTGCTCTTCCTGATCTTCGACGTTGAAGCGGCGTTGCTCTTTCCCTGGGCCCCGGCGTTTGACAAGCTGGGCTGGCTGGGCCTGATCGAGGTGACGTTCTTCGTCTTGATGCTGGTCGGCGGGCTCGCCTACGCCTGGATGAGGGGGGTGCTGAAGTGGGTCTATTAGGCAGCGAAGCTCGTCCCCAAAACATCATCGTGGGGACGCTCGATGACGTGATCAACCTGGCGCGGAGCCGGAGTCTCTGGCCGCTCACCTTTGGCATCGCCTGCTGCGCCATCGAGATGATGGCGGCCTGGACGCCCAAGGTCGACGCCGATCGTTTGGGCATGTTCTTTCGCAACAGCCCGCGCCAGGCCGATTTGATGATCATCTCGGGCACGGTCAACAAGAAGATCGCGAGCCGGGTCAAGCGCCTCTATGAGCAGTTGGCCGAGCCCAAGTGGGTGGTGAGCATGGGGGCCTGCGCCAACCAGGGTGGGCCCTTCCGGCAGGGCTACTCGGTGGTCGAGGGGGTCGACAAGATCGTCCCCGTGGACGTGTACGTTCCCGGCTGCCCGCCGCGCCCGGAAGCGCTCTTGCAGGGGCTTTTGCTCCTCCGGGATAAGATCGCCGACCGGAGGCTCCGCTACCAGCAGCCCCGGGTCGCGGTCACCGATTACGACGTTTTCGCCGAGCCGGGCAAAGACGGGAGGGTGCCGGTCCTATGAGCCTGAGGTTCAAAACGCACCAGGCGTTCGACGAGGTGGTCTATGCCGTCCACCCCGAGGACTACCGGCCACTCTTGGAACAGCTCAAGGGCGAGGGGTTTGACTATCCCCGGAACCTCACCGGGATGGACGTCGAGTACGGGCTGCGGGTGGTCGTCCACCTCACCCGGCTCGAGGACGGCGCCAAGGTCACGGTCTACACCGACGTGCCCTATGACGCGCCCGAGCTTCCCTCGATCACCGATTTGTGGCCGGGCTTTGAGTGGTTCGAGCGGGAGGCCTACGACCTGGTGGGGGTCCGCTTTCGCGGGCACCCCGACCTGCGCCGGATCTTGACCGAGGATCACTGGACCATTCACCCGCTGCAAAAGCGCTATGACACCGGGGGTTACGAGCTCCCCGGATGGCGTCCGAAGCCCTGGCCCGAAGTGGCCGATTGGGAGGACGCGCCCGAGGACGACGAAGGGGGTGAGGCGTGAGAGGGCCAACCCAGATCCTGCCCACCGACCGGGCCGATGAGATGCTCATCAACATGGGGCCGCAGCACCCGGCGACCCACGGGGTGCTGAAGGTGGTCATTGGCCTCGAGGGCGAGCGCGTGACCCGGGCCGTGCCCCACATCGGCTTTCTCCACCGCAACCACGAGAAGATCGAGGAAGCCCGGACCTACCCGCAGATCATCACCTACACCGACCGTATGGACTACGTTTCGGGGCTGCAAAACGAGCTGCCCTTCATCCTCGCGGTCGAGGACCTCCTCGGGGTCGAGGTGCCAGAGCGGGCCAAGTACCTCCGGGTGATCTTCTTCGAGCTCTACCGCCTCGCCAGCCACCTGGTCTGGCTCGGCACCGGCATGCTCGATCTCGGGGCCATCACCCCCTTCCTCTACACCTTCCGCGATCGTGAGCGGATCCTGGAGATCGTCGAGAAGACCGCCGGGGCCCGGATGTTGCCCAACTACTTCACCTTCGGCGGCGTACGCCGGGACGTGCACCCCGATTTCTTCAAGGACGTGGCCGACTTCCTCGACTTCTTCGAAAAGCGCCTGCCCGACTACTACGCCCTGGTTCTCGACTCGCCGGTGTTTCAGGCCCGGGCCGTGGGGGTCGGTGTTTTGCCCAAGGCGCGGGCGATCGCCCGCGGGGCCTCGGGGCCGGTGCTCCGGGCCAGCGGCGTGGCCTACGACGTGCGCAAGGCCGAGCCGTATGACGCTTACCCCGAGATCGAGTTCGAGGTCCCGGTGCGGGAAGAGGGCGACGTCTACGCGCGTTTTTGGGTTCGCTTCAAGGAAATGGAGGAGTCGATTAAGATCATCCGTCAGGCCCTCGAAAAAACGCCCAAGGTCGGTCCCTACAAAGGGAAGGTGCCGGCCCGCATGAAGGTCCAAGGCTCGCGCTACCGCGCGGTTGAGATCAGCCGGGGCCACCTGGGCGTGCACGTCGTGGGCGACGGGACCGACCGCCCCTACCGCATCAAGCACCGTTCGCCCTCGTTCGCCAACTTGCAGCTCATCCCCGACCTGCTGGTCGGATCCCGGTTCGCCGACGCCATCGCGATTCTCTCTTCGCTCGACCCGGTGTTTGGGGAGGTGGATCGATGAGGTGGCGCTGTGACGCGCTTGGAGGTCAAGTATGAGCCGGATGCCCTTGCCGCTCGACCGGCACGTCAAACCCAAGCTGGTCGGCTACGACCCCACCCGGCCACGGCCGGGCGTTGAGCGTGTCGCCTACACGCTCTTCTTTGGTTCGCTGTGGGTGCTGGTGGTCGTGGCTTATGGCCTGGTGCCGGCGCTCTTTCGGGCCCAGGGATGGCTCGATGGCGCGCTCGGGTTTTTCTTCTACGCGGTGATCGAGGCCCTTTTGGCCTTCGGCATCGCCGCCGTGGTGGCCCTCATTCTGATCGTGGTCTTGCGGAAGTATTTGGGGAAGGTCCAGGAGCGCGTGGGCCCGATGCACTACGGGCCGGCGGGGGTTTTGCAAACCGTTTTTGACGCCCTGAAGCTTTTGGGCAAGGAAGACTTCGCCCCCGCCAACGTCGATCCCCTGATCTTCCGACTGGCCCCGGCGATCACCTTCGTGAGCGCCTTCTTGATGCTGGTGGCGGTGCCGGTGGCCGGGGGCTGGGTGATGGCCGATTTGAATATCGGCCTCCTCTACATCGTCGCGGCCAGCACCCTGGGCGCTTACGGCGTGGTGCTGGGCGGGCTCGCCCAGGGCGGTAAGTGGGGCATGCTCGGCGCCTTCCGCGCCGGGGCGCAGCTCGTGTCCTACGAGGTGCCGCTGGCGCTCGCCCTGCTCGCGGTGGGCGTTTATTCGGGCAGCCTCCGCCTCAGCGACATCGTCGAGCACCAGTACGGCCTGTGGCACGTGGTGCCGATGTTCGTCCCCTTTTTGGTCTACCTGGTGGCGAGTATCGCCGAGCTCAAGTCCACGCCCTTCGATTTGCCCGAGGCCGAGAGCGAGCTCATCGGCGGTTTCAACACCGAGTACTCGGGCATGAGCTTCGCCTTCTTCTTCCTGGCCGAGTTCGTCGAGCTCTTCCTCCTGCCCGCGCTGGTGGTGGTGCTCTTTTTTGGCGGTTGGCACGGCCCGCTCTTCGGGTTGGACCCCGCCTCTTTCGCCGCCCAGGCGCTGCAGAGCTTTTACTTCCTGGTGAAGACCGCGGTCTGGGTGTGGATCTTCATGTGGATTCGCGCCACCCTGCCCCGTTTCCGGGATGATCAGCTGATGGACCTGGCTTGGAAAGGACTGTTGCCGCTGGCCCTCTTCGGGCTCATCCTGGCGGCCTTTCTGCGGATGTTCGTGGAGGTGGTATGAGCCTCTTAGCCGAGGTATGGGAAGCGGTTCGGGCCATTGGTCAGGGGATGGCGACGGTCAACCGCAGGGTCGGGGAGTCGGCGGTGACCGAGTTCTACCCCTATCAAAAGCCCGAGATTCCGCCGGTGAGCGTTCAGTTCCTGGCGCTCATTCAAAACGAGGACGGGAGCGACCGGTGCGTGTCCTGTCTGGCCTGCGAGCGGGCCTGCCCCAGTCAGGTGATCACCATCGAGCGCAAGCGCAACCCGGCGGGTAAGGGGTTTGTCCTCGAGCGCTTTGACCTGGATTTCGTCAACTGCATGCACTGCGCCAACTGCGTCGAGGTGTGTCCGGTGAGCGCCATCGTGACCGTGGGCGATTTCGAACACGCGGTGTACGACGTGAACATGCTCAAGGCCGACAAGGCCTTCCTCGACGAGATCGGCCGCAGGGCCCAGGTCTGGTACAGCCCCAAGTTCGGAGTTGAAATCCGCAAGCCCGACGGCAGCATCGAGAAAGCGCCGCCCGAGATGCAACCGGGCGGCCTGGCCGAGCTTTTGGCCGGAGAGGAGGGGGCGTGAGTCTGGTCGCCTTCGCGATTCTGGCCGGCCTCATCCTGGCGGGCGCGCTGGTGGTGGTGTTTTCGTCGAACATCGTTCGCGCCGCGGTGGCCCTGGCCTTTACCTTCTTCCTGATCGCGGGGCTCTACTTCATGCTGGGAAGCCCCATGCTGGCGGTGGTGCAGTTCGCGGTCAACGCCGCTGCCATTCCGATTCTGACCCTCTTCATCATCATGATGACCCGATCCCGGAGCGTCCGTCCCGCTTCGGGCATCTTCGTTTTGGTCGCCCTGGCGGTGGTCATCGCCTTCGCGGGCGGGCTTTGGGCCTACCTCGGTGGCGCCGAAACCCAGGTCTTCCCGGTGTCACCGGAGGGGATCGGTCTGCGGCTTTTGAGCGTGACCCTGCTCCCCTTCGAGGTGGCTTCGGTGCTCTTGCTGCTGGCGATGGTGGGCGCGATCGTCCTGGCGAGGAGGGTTGAGGAATGATTACGCTCGGGCATTACCTCACTCTTTCCGCGGTGCTCTTCGCGATCGGGCTGTTCGGCGTTCTGACCAAGCGCAACGTCATCGCGGTGCTGATGTCGGTGGAGATCCTGCTGAACGCTGCCGCCATCGCCTTTGCCGCCACCGCGGCCTACCGCGATCCGCTGTTTTTCTCCGGCCAGCTCTTCGCGCTCTTCATCATCGTGGTCGCCGCCGCCGAGCTCTCGATCGGGTTTGCCATCCTGCTCACCCTTTACCGGCATGCAGGGAGCGTTTCGACCGACGCCATTGAGGAGATGAGGGGGTGAGTCGGTGATCTACGCGAACTTGTCCTACTGGATTCCACTGCTGCCGTTTCTGGGCTTTTTGATGCTCATCCTGCTCGGCCCGCTCTTCCGGGGGCGGCTTTCGGGCTGGTTCGCCACCCTCACCATGGCCCTGGTCGCCTTCCTGGCCCTCGGGCTCCTGGCCGAGGCGCTTCGGGCCGCGCCCCAGTGGCGGCTGGTGGGCACCGAGGTGGAGCTCGCCCGGGGCGCGCTTTCCGGATTTCCCTTCCGGCTTGAGTGGCCCTGGCTTTCCATCCAGGGCGAAGCCGGCATTTCGCTGACCTTTTACATCGACCAGCTCGCGGCCCTGGTGGTGGCCATGGTCGCCGTGGCCTCGCTCTTTATCCACCTCTTCTCGATCGGCTACATGAACGGTGAGGACCGCTACCCCACCTTCTTCGCTTACCTCCAGCTCTTCACGGCGGCGATGCTCACCTTCGTGATGGCCGGGAACTTCTTCATCGCCCTTTTGGCCTGGGAGGTCATGGGGCTCATGAGCTATTTGCTCATCGGCTTCTATTACAAGAAAAAGACCGCCCAGGCGGCGATGAAGAAGGCCTTCCTCACCACCAAGCTCGCCGATCTGGGCTTCATGCTCGGCCTGTTTTGGCTGTATAAGGAGCTCGGTACGTTTGATCTCGCCACCGTTGCTGAGAAGGCGGCCTTGCTGGCGGTTCCCGTAGCCGCCGGCATCGGGCTTTTGGTGTTCGTGGCGGCGATCGGCAAGAGCGCCCAGTTCCCGCTCCACGTGTGGCTTTTGGACGCGATGGAGGGCCCGACCCCGGTCAGCGCCATGATCCACGCCGCCACCATGGTGGCCGCCGGCGTCTATCTCACCGGCCGCTTCTACCCGGTCCTCGAGCAGGGGCAGGCGCTGGGGTACGTGGCCTGGATCGGTGGCATTACGGCGCTGTTCGCCGCAGTGTTGGCGCCTGCTTTCGCCGACGTGAAGAAGATCATGGCCTGGAGCACGGTGAGCCAGCTCGGTTACATGTTCCTGGGCCTCGGCGTCTTCGGCTGGGCGGCGGCGATGTTCCACCTCCTGACCCACGCCTTCTTCAAGGCCCTGCTCTTTTTGGGTTCGGGCTCCATGATCCACGGCTCGAAGACCCAGGACATCTTCGAAATGAACCGGCTCGGCAGGTACATGCCCTGGACCTGGGTCACCTTCGCCGTCGGCGCCCTGGCCCTTATTGGCGTGCCGCCCTTTGCCGGGTTTTGGTCGAAGGATTTGATCTTGGACGTGGCCAAGGAGCACGCGCCCGTCCTGTGGTTCATCGGCATGGTGGCCGCCTTCTTCACCGCCTTTTACACCACCCGGATGTTCGTGATTGCCTTCCACCATCCCTCGCTGCCCTCGCCCTGGAAGGCGGCGGCGTGGAACAAGGATTGCCCCGAGCTCAACCTCAAGGCCGGAGACTGTCCCCCCGATCCCGCGCCGGAGCCCGACCACAAACCCCACGAGTCGGGCGCGGAGATGGTCATCGCCCTGGTTGCGCTCGCCGCGCTCAGTTTGATCGTGGGCTTTTGGGGAAGCCCGCTCTTTGGCCAGTCGCTCTTGCTCTTCCTCTATCCCGGCGAGGCCCCTGAGATCATCCCCGCCTCAAAACTGTTCGGCGGCTACGTGATCGGCACCCTGGTCGCGCTCGCCGGCATCGCGGTGGCCTGGGGGCTATATGCCAAGGACCCGCTCAAACAGCGGGCGCCCCTGTGGCTCACCCAGGCCCTGCAGCGCCGGCTCTACATCGATGAGTTCTACTACCGGGTGGTGGCCGAGGTGGCCCAGTGGCCCACCAAGGCGCTGTGGCTCCTGGATACCTACGTCGTCGACGTGGTCGTGGACGCCGTTGGCTACGTGACCATGATCACCGGCCAGGCGTTGAGGTACTTGCAAAGCGGCAGGCTGGCCGTTTACGCGCTCTATATCGCCCTCGGCGCCTTGGCCCTGGTGTTCCTTGGAGGTGCGCGGTGGTAAGTTTGCTGATCGCCCTGCCGTTTCTGGCCGCCGCAATCATTGGACTCATCGCCGACGACCGGGCGGCGTTCGCCAAACGGTTCGCGGCCGGCGTTTCGGGTCTTTTGACGCTCTTCTCGCTGGCGATCTATTTCCTCTACCGGGGCCCGGGCTTTGCCTTTGAGGAGCGCGCTTCGTGGATGCCGTTCCTCGGCGCCGGGTATCACGTGGGGCTGGACGGCATCAGCCTGCCCTTCGTGGTGCTCACCGCCCTGCTCACCTTCGTGAGCGTTCTGGCCAGCTGGAAAAAGGAGGAAAAGAGCTTCTTTGCCCTGTTGCTCGTTTTGCAGGGAGCCATTACCGGGGTGTTCGCCGCGCTCGATCTCATCCTCTTTTTCTTCTTCTTCGAGATCACGCTGGTGCCGATGTACTTCGTGATCGCGGTTTGGGGTTACGAGAACCGGCGCTACGCGGCGATCAAGTTCCTCCTTTACTCCCTGGTCGGATCGGTGTTGATGCTGGCCGCGATCCTGGGCACCGCCTTTTTGGCCCAGGAGACCTTGGGCCGGTTGAGCTTTGACTTCTTCGACCTGCAAAAGGCCGCCGGCGCCATCGCCGCCTTGCCGGCCGCGGGGTTGCTCTTTTGGGGTTTTGCCATCGCCTTCCTCATCAAGCTGCCGAGCGTTCCCGTCCATACCTGGCTGCCGCACGCGCACACCCAGGCGCCCACGGCGGGGTCGATTCTCCTGGCCGGGGTGCTTTTGAAGATGGGTGGCTACGGTCTGATCCGTTTCAACCTGGGCCTTTTCCCCACCCAGCTGGAGCGGTTCGCCCCCTGGCTTGCGGTCCTGGCCGTGATCTCGATTATCTACGGCGGCTACGTGACCCTGGCCCAGAGCGACATGAAGCGCATGATCGCCAACTCCTCGGTCAACCACATGGGCTACGTCCTGCTCGGCATCGCCTCGATGACCACCATCGGGCTGCACGGCGCGGTGTACCAGATGGTGGCCCACGGCATCATCACCGGGTTGATGTTCTTGATGATCGGGCTGCTCTCGGAGCGCACCCACACTCGGGAGATGGCCAAGATGCGGGGGATCTACGCCTCGATGCCGATGCTCGGCGGGGTGATGTGGCTGGGCATGCTGGGCGGTCTGGGTTTGCCCGGTCTGGCCGGGTTCCTGGGCGAGTTCCAGTCGCTCTGGGGCGGCTTTTTGGGCGAGGCCACCCGGCCCTGGGTCTGGTTCGCGGTGTTCGGCATCGTGATCCTGGCCGGCGCCATGCTCTGGGCCATCCAGAGGGTTCTGCTTGGGGAGAAAGAGCGCGACTACCCCGACCTGGGGGCGCTTGAGCTCGCGGCGGTGGCGCCGCTGGTGGTGCTGGCGGTGCTGTTGGGGCTGGTGCCATCGCTCCTCACGCCGTGGATCGATGCCGGGCTCCAGCCCCTGCTTGCCTTTGTGAGGGGGTTGCTATGATCACCTTTCTTGCCGTGGTGTTGCTGGCTGTGGGCGGGATGCTGGTGGCCATGGCGGCGCCGCTTTTGGACAGGCGGGCCGACGTACTGGCCGGGGTGACGGTGGCGCTCTTTGGTGTGACCGCCATCATGGGTGCGCTCGCCTACAGCGAACGGGTGCTGATCCTGGCCTCCCTCGAGGCCGGCCCCCTGACCGGGCTGGCGCTGGTATTGCTCTCGGTGGCGGGGCTCGCGGTGGCCTGGTCGGGGCTCACCCGGCCCCAGTCGCTGAGGGGCGGACCGGGCGAGTTTTATGCCTTCTTGCTCTGGGGTGTTCTCGGCGGGGTGCTGCTCGTCGGGGCCAACAACCTGCTGCTCTTCTTCCTTGGCCTAGAGCTTTCGAGCTACGCCACCTACGTGATCGCCGCCTACGACCGCGACCGCCGCGAGAGCGCGGAAGGGGCCACCAAGTACATGGTCCTCGGCGCCCTGGGCTCGGCCTTTTTGCTCTACGGGTTCGCGCTGGTCTACGCGGCGACGGGGAGCATCTACCTCGACGCGATTCGTCAGAGCCTGGCCGGGGGTGTTCCGGCGCTGGCCCGTGTTGGGTTTGCCCTGGCGCTGGTGGGGCTTGGCTTCAAGCTGGCGCTGGTTCCGTTTCACGCCTGGGTGCCCGACGCCTACCAGGGCGCGCGGCCGCTCGGCGGCGCCTTTTTGGCCTCGGTGCCCAAGATCGCGGTGGCACTCGGGCTCATGACCCTTCTCGGGCGCGGGTTTTTCCCCATGAACTCCGAAGCGGGGGGCTGGATCCTGGGGCTCGCCTTCCTCTCCTTCGTGCTCGGGAACCTGTGGGCTTTGCCCCAGGACAACATCAAGCGACTGCTCGCCTACTCGACCGTGGGGCACATGGGGTATCTGGCCCTGGGGCTGGCTGTGGGTGGGGCGTTTGGCTACGCCTCGGCCGGGTTTTACCTGCTCGCCTACCTGCTGGCCGGGGCCGGAGCCTTTTTCGCCCTCGAGGCCGCCGAGGCTGCCGGCGTCCCCTCGACGCTTGAGGGCTGGAAGGGCCTCGGCCGTCGGGCCCCGCTGCTCGGTGCCCTGGTCGCGCTGCTCTTCCTCTCGCTGGCCGGCGTTCCGCTCCTGGCCGGATTTCTGGCCAAGCTCTACGTCTTCGCCGCCGCGGCCAAGGCTGGTTGGTACGGGGTGCTGGTGGTCGCGGTGCTGACCACGGTGCTCGGGTACTTCTACTACTTCAAGGTGCTGGCCGCGGTGTTCCTCGATGCGCCTAAGGACGCCACAGCCCTCAACGTTTCGCCCAGCGCCGTGGCCCTGGTGTTCGTCTTCGCCGGGCTTTCGCTGCTTTTTGGCGTGTGGCCGGGGGCGGCGTTCTCGGTCATCGAACGCGCGTTTTCGGTTTTCCTGGGCGCCTAGGCAGGAATTCCCTGACGCCGCCGCTTTGCGGCGGCGTCTCTTCTTTCTCACCCTGACCCCGTTAGGCTAAGGGCATGCGAGGTTGGCTCGTGCTTCTTCTCGGTGGGATCGCGATGGCGGCGAGCTTTGCCGCTTTTACCGTCGAGCCGAAGGGTGATCAGGAGGTCGATCTGACCACCGGCGTCACCACGCTGCCCCAGGGCGGCCGGCTCATCGACAGCGACTCGGGGGTGGCCCTCGAGGCCGCCCTCATCCGCTACAAGGAGGGCGAGTTCGTCGAGGCCGAACAGGCCCGTCTTTCCCGGAACGACCTTCGGTTTCGGGTGGGCAAACTCGAGTACCTGGTCGAGCAAAAAGAGGTGCGCCTCTCGGGTGGGGTGACCTTCTCGTCGGATTTCCTCGAGGGCCTCAAAGCGGACCGGGGCGTTCTCTTCATGGCCGATGACGTGGCCGTGCTCGAGGGTGGGGTCCGGAGCGACTCCCCGGCGTTTGAGGCCCAGCGCCTGGTGGCCGATACCCGCGAGGGGCTCGTCCTCCTGGTGGGCGATTTCCGCTATGAGGACCCGGCCCTCGGCCTCGTGCTCAGGGGTAAGGGCGAGTCGGCGCGACTGCTCATCACCTTCGTGCAGGGGAAAGAGCCCGAGGCGACCACCGAGGTCCCGGCCAAGGTGCGATCGCGCCTCGAGGCCTACCTCGCCGAGGCTGAACCCAACTAGATCGCGGGTTTCGTTAAGCTTAAGGGAGCATGCGCCCAAGGTTCTTCTTCTTTCTTCCCATCCTCGCCGCGCTGGCCTGGGCGGCTGGGGGCGGTTCGTGCCAGGAGCGCCCCTACACCCTCACCACCCCCCAGGGTTTGGTGGGGGGAACCGCGCTGACGCTGAAATCGGGCCGGCTCCGCTTCCGGAGCGCCTGCCTGGTGGGGGAGGGCGTTCGCTTTGAGGCCCGGGAGATCGTCTTCGACCGGGCCTCAAAGCGACTTGATGCTTCCGAGGCGAAAGGGGAGGTTCGGGGCTGGCGCTTTTCCGCCGCCCGGCTGGTGGCCAGGGACCAGGTGGTCGAGTTCGCCGACGCCACCTTTTCCCAGGGGCGGCTCGAGGTCCGCGCCGAGACCGCCGAGCGACGCGGCGATGCGGTGATCCTGACCCGGATCCGCGCCCGCACACCGCGCTACCGTTTTCGCGCCGATGGGGGGCGCCTCGAGGCCGGCCGCTTCGTCGCCGAGGGGATATGGGCCACGCCCTGCCGCTGCGGCGAGTCCCTGGTGCTCCTCGGCGACCGGGCGGTGTTCGACGCCAAGAGCGGCCGGCTCTTGGTCGAAGAAAGCCAGGTGACGTTCTACGGGCTGACGCTCGCCCGGCCAGACCCGCTCGTGCTCGATACCGCCGCCCCCATCGACCTGCGCTTTCCCCTCCGGCTCACCTACGCGGACGATGGCTGGACGGTGGGGGTGGTCGATTTCCCGCTCCTGGTCCCGGGCGAGCCGTTTGGTGCCTGGAAGACCCGGATCACCGCCCTGGGCCAGGGGATCGGCGGACCGAACCCGCGTTACACCCTGAGCCTGGTTGACGGGCAGAACCGTTTTGGGATGCGCTTTGCCGATCGGGATTTCGGTCTTTCGTTGCGGGCAGCCGACCTAACGGTCGAAAAGCGCCTTCTGCGCGACGGGGGCGGGGCTTACCTGCGGTATGCCCCCACCTTCGATGTGGAGGGGCTCCGGCTCGGCCCTTCGCTGGCGCTGGTGGACACCGGGGATCCCGGGCTGGCGCTTGGGGTCTCGGCTCGGACGAGTTTTTCCGGAACCCGGTGGGGGGTACGTTACGCGTTTGGCCCCTGGGTGGAAACCACCTTTTACCCCGACGCGGCCACCTACGTGGTGGCGGGCGGGCGAGTGGAGCTTCGGGCGGGAGCGTTCCGCGTGGCCTACGCCCGCAGCCAGACCTGGGGCACGGCCCGCTACTTCCTCGAAAAGCGGACCCCCTCGGAGTCGGCGTCGCTGGCGTATGGTCCGGCGAGCCTCAAGTGGTCGAGAAACCTGGAGACGGGAACGGCGCGGCTCGACCTGCGCCTCGACACCCCGCTGTGGCTCCGGCTGAGCACCGGGTTTTCGGGCGTCACGGCCGATCGCCTCGAGGCCACGCTCGGCTACCGCGCCCCCGACCCGGCGGCCGGCGGCTTTGCGCTCTCACCGTATCTGGGGTACGATTTGACCTCGCGTGGGGTGAGCCGGGCGGGGCTTGACCTGGCTTACAGCGACGGATGTTTCGTGTACACGCTCGGCGTGTCCAGCGTGCTTCGCCCCTGGCCGGGAGAGGGTCAGGGCACGCGGGTCGTAATGGGGATGAGGCTGAAGTGAAGATGACGTCGAGCCAAGCGGCGGGATCGCGGTACGAGGGGGTGCGCTGGTGAGCCGGATCGACCGCTACGTCCTCAGGGAGGCGTTCCCCCCCTTCGTCTTCGGTCTGGTGATGTACGTCGTGCTCTTGCTTATCTCGAACCTCCTGGGCCAGGCCAAGTGGATCGTGGGGTTCCCCTTTTGGGGCATCGTGAAGTGGCTTTGGTACCAGGTGCCCTTGGTGCTGAACCAGACCATGCCGGTGGCCCTGATGCTGGCGGTACTCCTTGCCTTCGGGCGCCTGGCCCGGGAGAACGAGCTCCTCGTGATGCAGGCCGGCGGGGTGCCGCTTTTGCGCGTGGCCCGCTGGATCTTCGTCGCCGCGGTGCTCATGACCGGGGTCGGGCTCTACCTGGCCGAGTACGTGGTGCCCAAGGCCAACGCCAAGGTCACCCTCATCTGGTGGGACGAGCTGGCGACGCGGGGCCGGGGGCTCTCACGCCTGGTCGGCCAGGACGTTCCCATGGGGCCTTACCGCCTTTTCTTCAAGGGGTACGACTCCACCCGGGGCGAGATGCGCTCGGTCCGGCTGGAGCGCTGGGACGACACCAAGCTCTCGGTGGTGCTGGCCGAGCGGGGCAAGCTGGCCGGGAACCGGCTCACGCTCTGGGGCTACCGCGTCTATAACCTGGACCTCGCCGCGCTCGAGGTGGCCTCAGGCGACAGCGAGGCGGTGCTTAAGGATCTGGTCCGAAGTGTCCTCAAGCCCCAGGACCCCGGGGGCAAGCTGGTGCTGAAGCTTCCCAAAACCAGGGAGGAGCTCATCGCCAGAAACGCTGGCGAGCTCTGGGGCGATACCCAGAGCATCAGCTACTGGTGGCGGCGGATTCAGGAAACCCGGGGCTCGCCGCGGGACCAGGTCGAGGCTCGGGTGATGTTCCACAGCGACCTGGCCCTGCCCTTTGCCAACCTCATCGTGGTCGTGCTCTCGTTGCCTTTGGCGGTACGCAAGGCCACGGGGACGAGTCTGGCCTTTGGGTACTCGCTGATCGTGACCATCCTCTACTACTTGCTCATGACCGCGGGCAAGATCTTCGCGCTGGGTGGGAGCATTCCTCCAGAGCTCGCGGCCTGGGGGCCGAACCTCATCGCCTTGGGGCTTGGCCTTTGGTGGATGCGGTCCTTCGGCCGCTAGGGAAGAGCGCCAGCAGATACCCCGCTCCGGCGAGGAAAAACCCCAGCGGCAGCGGTTTGATGGCGGCGGCGGTCACGAGGGCGGCGATCAGGAGACCGCTCCGGACCCTTCCCGGACGCGCCCTGGCGGCGAGGTAGGCAAAGAGGGGCGGAAAGAGCCAGAAAAACACCCGGACCATACCCACGGCGAAGGGGGTCATGCCTTTCAGGATGCCCAGGGCGATGGGGCTTGTCAAATCGGGCTCGATTGGCTAGCATAGGCTTTGCCTGGCTTGTCCGGGCACGCAATGGGGCGTCGTCTAATGGCAGGACAGCGGACTCTGGATCCGCCGGTCGTGGTTCGAGTCCACGCGCCCCAGCCACCTGGCCCCTTCGACTAGTGGTTAGGTCACCGGCCTTTCAAGCCGGCGGCAGGGGTTCAAGTCCCCTAGGGGTCACCAAAGGAGGTCCGAGTCGCATTCTGGCCCCATCGTCTAGTGGCCTAGGATACCGCCCTCTCACGGCGGAGACGGGGGTTCGAATCCCCCTGGGGTCACCAGGGATGGGCGCGACTCGGACCTCGTCTTCTTGAAACCCGAGCGGTATACTCGGGGAAGGTATTTGGGGGGACGACGATGGAATTCAAAATTGGAGAACTGGGCGGATCGAGCAAGAACGACGATACGTTCGATGTGGTGATCATCGGCGGAGGGCCGGCGGGGTTGACCGCGGGCATCTACACCGGCCGTGCGGATTTGAAGACGGTCATCATCGAGAAGGGTCTGCCCGGGGGGCAGATCGCGCAGACGGAAGAGGTCGAAAACTACCCGGGCTTCCCCGAGGGCATCCAGGGCCCCGAGCTCGCCAACCGCATGGCGGAACAGGCGCGGAAGTTCGGCGCCGAGATCGTGATGGACGAGGTCACCGGCCTCGAGGTCACCGCCGATGGTTTCGTGGTCAAGGGCTTTGAGCGCGACTACCGGGCCAAGGCGGTGATCGTGGCCACTGGGGCGAACCCCAAAAAGCTCGGGGTTCCGGGCGAAGATAAGTTCTACGGCCGCGGGGTATCCACCTGCGCCACCTGCGACGGCTTCTTCTACCGTGATAAGGAGGTGGTGGTGGTCGGCGGGGGCGACGCCGCGGTCGAGGAGGGCATCTATCTCACCAAGTTCGCCAAGAAGGTGACCATCATCCACCGCCGTGACGAGCTCCGGGCCAACAAGGTCGCTCAGGCCCGCGCCTTCGCCAACCCCAAGATCGAGTTCCTGTGGAGCCACGTGGTGACCGAGGTCCTGGGCGAGGACCAGGTGACCGGAGTCCGGGTCAAGAACCTCAAGACCGGTGAGGAATACGTCTATCCCACCGACGGGGTGTTCATCTTCGTGGGGTCGGTGCCCAACACCGGCTTCCTCAAAGGGGTCGTCGAGCTCAGGCCCGACGGGTACATCGCGGTGAAGGACGAGGTTTTGACCTCGGTGCCCGGCATCTTCGCCGCTGGCGATGTGGCCGACCCGATCTACAAGCAGCTCGCCACCAGCGTGGGCGCGGGGACGCGGGCGGCGATGACCGCGGAGAAGTACCTGGCCGAGCGCGAGGAGGCCGGGGCCCCGGCATAGGTACCCCACCGTGGCTGTCGCCACGGTGGGGCCCCGGCGAAAAACACCACCGTGGCGGAGGTCGGGGGTCAGGTTCGGCCTGGCCCCTGCTCGCTTTGGGTACAATAAAGCCATGCTCAGTCAGGAACTTACCCAGGCCCTCGAGGCCCAGATCGGGCACGAATTCAGCGCCCACAACCATTACCTGGCCATCGCGGTGTATTTCGAAAGCCGCTCGCTCGACGGTTGGGCCGCATTTTTCTTCGCCCAGGCCGAGGAAGAGCGTGCTCACGCGATGAAGATCGTCCGCTTTTTGCTCGACAACGACGTGGCCCCGCGCATCCCCGAAGCCCGGGCGGCGGCCCCCGATTTCGAGAGCGCCCTCGAGGCGGTCAGGAGTGCCCTCGAGGCCGAGCGATCGGTCACCGCCCAGTTCGAGCGGATGATGGAGATCGCCCTCAAGGCGCAGGACTTCCGCGCGGTGCCACTCATCGAGTGGTTCTTGAACGAGCAGATCGAGGAAGAATCCAGCATGCAAAAGCTGGTGGACCTCGTGGAGTCCGGCCTCAACCTCTTCCAGGCGCAAAGCTTCTTACCCGCGCGGGGCGGCGAGGAAGCCGGCGCTTAGAGCGAGCGTCTCCCGATTTCACTGCGCTGATACAAAGGGGTTTCCCGGAACTTCCCGGGCCGGGCATTTCCCGCATCAGCTTGATCTTGGGCGTACTGGTCCAGCCCGGAGGTGAACTTCGTTTTGAAAAACAGGCGCCATTGCTCCAGAAGGTTTTCCAGGGCCTCACCTCGATTCAACGACAGGAAAAAGGGCAGGAGGTCACCGTGCTGCGCATTGCGGGCAAACTGCTCGCCATAGGCCCGGATTTTTGCCCGCAATTCGTCGAGGAAAGATTGCACTACTGGACTCTTCTCAAATTCAGCCTGGAATACGGGCATCAGGCTTGGGTTTGGTAGGTCCCCGTGAATCCCGCTGTCAATGGGATAAATCCGACGGTGCCCCAGCCGCCGGGCCAGCGCCAGGCCGATGGTGATGGATTCGTTTTTTGAGCGGAGACCCTTTTCCAGGGCCTTGCAAACCGTCTCTGGTAGATTCTGGCAGGCCTTTCTCGATTCCTGAGGCAGGTACGACCAGTGCAAAAGGGCTGAGTACCAGTCGTAGGCGGCCAGCAAATGGGCAACGATGTTGGTTCGTTGATAAGGGATCCAGCTCCGGTGATTCCAAAAGCCCATGCGCTTGCTCTTGCGCCTCAGCCCACGCTATGTCCAGCTTTGCCTGCATGAGATGCGCGAGTTTTGCAAAGGGTACCGTGGCCTCGACGTACATTTGGCCTCGCATGCAGACCATCCAGACGATCTCTTCGGGAGGATCGCACTCGACGCCGACAAAATCGGGCCCGAATTCGGTCAGGACGTCGATCAGGTGGGCCAGGGCGGCGCGGGCGAATTCCGGTATTTCCGTTTGAATCAAGTCGCTGGACTCCGCCAAATGTATGGTTCCCAATACGAGGATCTTGGTTCTCTCAGCAGGGGGGATCGGTGCCTCGAACGGGGCGCACAGTGAGTCTTTGCGCATCTCGGTTCATTCTTGCCAAAAGGGAAGCTTCTCGTTCGGTCATGGATCACGCCCTCCCGGCCCTGATCGGGAGTTGCTGTCGGTGGCTTACCTGAACGGGCACGAAATGTGGTTGAATGAGCCATTCAGTCAACAACCCAGGTCTTCTGCGTGGTGTGTGCGCGGCGCGGTTTGCCGGGGTTTTCGAGGAGCGGACCTCTCGCCTCTGAGCATGGTCTGCTTCGTCTTACTTGTGGTAAGATTAAGCCATGCCCTTGACCCGGCTCTCCACCAAAGGTCAGCTGGTTTTGCCCAAGGCGGTCCGGGAGGCCCTCGCGCTGAGGCCGGGAGATGAGTTCCTGGTGGAAGTGGAGGGCGACACCATCCGGCTCGTGCCCCTGCGGCGGAAGTTGCGCGAGGTCCTGGACTCCCTTCCGGGCCACGCCC
>CAZXOY010000012.1:0-16532 GCA_964642655.1 uncultured bacterium | reverse complement strand
GTGCCCCTGCGGCGGAAGTTGCGCGAGGTCCTGGACTCCCTTCCGGGCCACGCCCCTAAGGTGGAGTTTCCGAGTTTTGATGCGCTTCTTGAAGCGGAGCGGGAGGAGGCCCGCAAGAAGTGGGGTCGGTGATCGCCGACGCCAACTTCCTGCTCAGGCTGATCACCAAGCACCCTGAGCCCATGTACCGCGCAGCCCGCGCGTTCGCTCTGGAAGCGGAAAAGCTCGGGGAGCAGGTGGAAGTCCACCCCATGCACGTGGCGGAGGCCATCTACGTTCTGGAGGGACGGATCTACGGGCTTTCCCCCAAGGAGGCGGCGGGGGAGATCCTTCTGCTCCTCGAGGCCCGGCCCTTTGCACCTCGGGAGGAAAAGGCCCTCCTGGCCGCCCTCAAGGCTTACCCCGAAAGCGGCCTGGATTTTCCCGACGTCTTTTTGGCCGAGCTGGCCCGGTGTGAGGGGAAACGGGTCCTCAGCTTCGATCGAAAGATTGCGAAGACCGGAATTGATCTTTTGACGCCACAAGAAGCCAGGGACGAACTTCGGTGAGTCTCGCCGGGCTCGAAAAGATCACCGACCAAGCTGCGGGGTGGGGGATGCCGCGTTCATGAACGCCTGTTTTGAGCCTTTTGACTGGAGTAGAGCCCGTGACGTCGCATGGCGATCAGGAGACCGAGGGCGATCCAGAGGGTGGCTCCAAGGGGGTCGTCGATCACGAGGAAAACAAACCCCCTCGAGGCCGTCCACCCGATTTCAGTATCGGCGGCTGTTCGTGGAAGCCAGGCAACAAATGACCATCGTGGCTGTGGATGCGGTCCAGGACCTAAGTGAGCATCCACCGGTTTTTCAACATGCCGGTGCGAGATTGGCGGTCGTTTGCGTTTGCCCGGGGCCCCCGCCGTGGCTTTTGCCACGGCGGGGTACTTAGCGTATCCGGTACTCGGCGGCCAGCGCCGCCGCCTCGGCCCGGGTCGCAACGCCGAGCTTTTCGTAGAGCCGCTGGATGTAGGTCTTCACCGTGTGTTCGGAGATCCCGAGCGCCTCGGCGATGGCCCGGTTGGCGTACCCCTTGGCGATCAGGGAGAGCACCTCACGCTCGCGCCGGCTGAGCTGGGGCAGGTTCGGGCGGGGGTGTTGCCGGATGGCCTCGAGGGCCTTCGCGGTGACCTCGGGGTCGAGCACCGCTTTCCCGGCCGCCACCTGCCGGACGGCCTGGGCCAGGAGCTGCGGCTCGACGCTCTTCGTCAGGTAGCCGGCGGCCCCGGCCCGGATGGCGGCGAAGAGGTCGTCGTCGGCGTCGGAGACGGTGAGCACCAAAACCCGGGCCTGGCCGGCGAGCCGGCGCGTCGCTTCCACCCCGCCCATCCCCGGCATGTGCAGATCGAGCAGGACCACATCAACGGGGTGGTCCTCGATGCGCTCGAGGGCCTCTTCGCCGCTCGCCGCCTCGGCCGCCAGAACAAACCCCTCGTCCTCGAGGACGCGCACCAGCCCACGCCGGAAGAGTGCGTGATCGTCCACCACCATGACCCGGATCATCGTCCCGACCCGCTCCCCACGGGGTTCAGGGGCAGCCTGGCTGTGAGCGTCGTTCCCCGCCCCGGCGCGCTCTCGATCCAGAACTCACCCCCCAGCTCCTCGATGCGCTCGCGCATGATGGCGAGCCCGTGGTGGCCTTTGGGATCGAGGCGGCGGGGGTCAAAGCCGACGCCGTCGTCGCGGATCACCAGTCGGAGGGCGTTGCCGCTGTGATTGAGGCCGACCTCGACCCGTCGCGCCTTGCCGTGACGGGCGGCATTGGTCAGGGCTTCCTGGAGCACCCGCGCCAGCTGCACCACGACCTGGGCGGGAAGCTCGAGGCCGGGAGGGGAATCAAACCGGGCCACGAGCCCTTCCCGCCGGGCCAGGGTGGTCACGACTCGGCTGAGAAACTCGGCCGGGTGTTCCTCGGCCTGAGGCGCGATCTGGAGGTCCTCGATGCCCTGCCGGGTTTTCTCGTAGATGGTGAGGACCATCTCGCCGAGGTCGGCGAGCTCGGGGTAGAGGCGCTCCAGACGGCGGAAGGTCAGGTGGAGCGCCGCCAGGTCTTGCGCCAGCCCGTCGTGCAGTTCACGGGCGATACGGTGGCGCTCGCGCCACACCAGGCGGGAAGCGGCATCGCCCAGCTGGAAAAGCAGCGCCACCTGGGTGGCGACCACCTCGAGGAGCTGTTGATCTCGACCCCTGAGGGCAAAGGGCGCGGGAAAGGCGATGGCGAGCACGCCATCCCGCCCGGCGGGGAGGTAGACGATCCGCCCGCCCGCGGCCCCGGGGAAGGCTGGTGGGGGCGGAACCTCGTGCCCCAGCACCAACCGCGGCCTCACCCCGCGTTCATCCCGGGCGTAGAGCGTCGCCGCCCCGGCCCCCAGCGCCGGCAGCACCCGCTCCAGGAATCGCCGGGCCGCGAGGCCGAAGTCGTCGGAGGCGCTGAAATCGGCGCCCAGGTCTCGCAGGGCCGCGAGGGCGCGTCCCTCGGCCTGGTACCCCCACCAGGCCAGCGCGATCTCGCTGCCCAGCGCACGCAGGCTCTGCTCGGTGGTGGGGTCCCAGCTGGGGCGGTCGAGCCAGAATAGCCCCAGGACCTCGGGCCCCAAGGTGACGGGGACGCACCGCCAGCCAGGTGCCAGCGTGCAGCGGGGCTGGCCGCAGTCGGGGCACGGTCCCTGACCGGTTTGGGTTTCGACCGCCGCCGAGCCCTCGAGGCTGCCCTCGGCGATCGCCCAGCTCGCGCCGGATTCGCTGGCGTACCAGATCAGCGCCCCTCCGCGGGCCTCGCTCAGCTGGATCGCCAGGTTCACGAGCGAACGGGCCACGTCTTCGACGCGCCTGGCCCCGGCCAAAAGCCTGGTCGCGCTGTGGAGCGCCTCGATCTGGTGGTTGCGGCGAACGTGGGCCTCGCTCTCTCGTTCGGCGGTTTCGACGCTGCTGGCGAGCCAGCCCAGCAAAACCCAGGCCACGGCCGGCCCCACGACCCCATAAAGGATGAGCTCTGAATCGAGGTGGAGCGAGGTCGGCAGGCGCTGGATGCCGAGGTGATGGGCGGCCACCACCAGCGACATCCCGAGGGCGAGCGGGGTCCGCAGGGTCGCGATTCGCTTGTGCACCCTGGCCATGCTTCGGCTCCAGTCTACGCCGGCCCGGCCCGGCCCCGCTACCCCTTAGCCGGCATAGAGAAGTGAATCTGTCCACCGAGTGAGGGACATATGTCCCCCTTCCCGCCGATTGTTGCTCGCCGGCCTCGTTCATATAAACGGGGGCAAAGGATCGCGATCGATATGGGGAGGATGCTCGCATGAGTCAGGATTCGTTCGTCGCTGTCAGGAGATCGCCGGGCGCCCCGCCCGCGCTTTGGGGCGGCTTCGTGCTCTTTTTCGCACTGGTGGTGGGGATCTCATGGATCGCCAGCGTACGCTCGCCGCTTCGGACGTTCGCGGCCCCGGGCGTGCAGGTGATCGCCCTCGAGGACTACCGATTCGCCCCCAAGCGGCTGGTGTGGCGCGCCGGAGAGACGATCACCGTCAAGCTCGTCAACGCCGCGCTTCCTCCAACCGGGCACGAGCACGAGATCATGATCGGTCAGGCGGCGGCCATGCGCTCCGGGCCGCTCGGTGTACTGCCGGGGCACGGCTTCAACGTGCCGTTTTTCGGTTCGACCCGGATCGAGGTGCTCGACGCCAAGGGGGTGAAGATGATCATGGCCCCGAACCTCGAGGTCCTCGGTGGCGACCTCGAGCCCATGGCCATGGGCGGCATGTCGGGCGCGGACATGGCGATGCCCGGCGAGAAAGCGATGCCCGAGGGCGGGGGGGACCACACCGAGCCCCCAGCCGCGATGGACATGGGTGGGATGGCCATGGCCATGCAGATGTACGTCGGCCGCTGGGTGAGTGCGGCCGAGCGGGAAGAGCTCGCCAAGTCGATGGACGAGATGCGCGGCGACAACATGTTCCTCATCGCCCCCGGCGGATCGCTGACGATTCGCTTTACCGTCCCGGAAAAGGGCGGGCTTTGGGAGATCGGTTGCTTTGCCGGTGAGGGGTCGCACTACATCGCCGGAATGCGGGCTCTGGTGCAGGTGGTGGGCCGGGAAGGAGGGCACTGATGGATCGGCAGCAGGCGCGCGACTGGCGGAACCTGGCCCTTTTGTGGGTCGTCTTCGGGGCCTTTTCCAGTTTGGTCCTGGTGCCCTGGATGATCCGCAGCTACCCGCCGGTCTATGCCCTCGAGGGCGAAGTCTCCGACAAGGCGGTGTTCTTCCTGCTCTATTTCGCGGTGACCGGCTTCGTTTTGATCGTGGTCTCGATCGTCTACATGGTGTGGCGGTTCCGGGCGAGTGGCGAGGAAAGCAGGGGCGTCGGCGGGCGGGTCCACCCCCTTTACGTTGGCCTTTGGGTGACGATCAGCGCCTTGCTCAACGTCACCTTCGTGATCTATCCCGGGGTCTACGGGCTGAAGGAGATCGCCAAGTCGGCGGCGGTGAAAGATCCCCTGGTGGTCGAGGTCACCGCGCTGCAGTGGGGTTGGAAGTTCAGCTATCCCCAGCTCGGCTTGGCCGACCAGGAGGAGCTGGTTTTGCCGAGGGGCAAGACGGCGAAGATCGTGGTGCGCTCGCGGGACGTGCTGCACAGTTTCTGGGTGCCGGCCTTTCGCATCAAGGTGGACGCGGTTCCCGGGACCACCAACGTGCTCTACATCACGCCGACGGAGGAAGGCAGCAGCGAGGAAGATCCCCGGATCCGCGTCCAGTGCGCCGAACTTTGCGGTGTGGGCCACGCCTGGATGCGGGCACCGGTGCGGGTCGTCTCCGAGGCGGCGTTTTTGGCCTGGGTCGAAGCCCAGGGTGGGCGGCCGGCCCGGGCCTTGGCGAGGGAGGGTGAGTGATGGCGGTCGAGCCGGTTCGGCCCGCAAGGGCTTCGTTTTTTGAAACCACCGCCTATTTGCTGCGGGCGTTCTTCTGGGGCGGTATCGGCTTTCTGCTCGGTTCGGGCCTGGTGGCCTTGGTCTTTGGCCAGCGCCCGTACGGTGATCTTGGGTTGACCGTGGGGTATCTTTTCGGCCTCGTCGGCTGGATTCTGGGGGGCGGGGCGCTTGAAGCCTGGGTCAAGCCCTGGTTCGGCCTGGCCTCGGATTACGACGAGGGGACGGGCATCGCCCGGTATTTCCGCTTCAACACCGACCACAAGGTGATCGGGATCCAGTATCTCTGGGCCAGCGCCTTCGCCTTTGCCCTGGCCGGGGGCATGGCCATGCTCATGCGGGCCGAGCTGATGAGCCCGGCGCTGGACTTCTTTTCCAGCCCCCAAACCTATAACTCGCTGGTGGCGGTTCACGGGAGCCTGATGATCTTCGCGGTGGCGGTGGTGGCCATCGTGGGCGGGTTCGGCAATTACTTCGTACCCCTTATGGTCGGCGGCGATGACATGCCCTTCCCCTATGTCAACGGCCTTTCCTGGTGGTTCGTCATCCCCGGGGTGCTGGCGCTGGCCCTGAGCCCGGTTCTGGGCGGCACTGAGGCCGGGTGGACGGGGTATGCCCCGCTTTCGATCCAGGGGCCATCCGGGGGCGTGCTCTACTTCCTCGGCGCCTACACCCTCGGGATCTCGTCGCTCCTCACCGCGGTCAACGTGATCGGCACCGTGCTGTATAAACGGGCCCCGGGACTCACCCTTTCCCGGCTGCCGCTTTTCGTGTGGGGCATGGTGGCGACTTCGTTCTTGAATCTGCTCTGGGTGCCGGTGATCGGCACCGCGATGCTCATGGGCGTCTTCGACCGCGTCGTCCCCACCGGCTTTTTCCGTCCCGAGGTCGGGGGGATCCCGCTCGTGTGGCAGGACCTCTTTTGGCTCTTCGGCCATCCCGAGGTCTACATCATCATCCTCACCGCCTGGGCGATCTGGCTTGAGGTCCTGCCGGTGTTCGGCCGGCGCAGCCTGGCCGGCTACGGGTGGGCGGTGGGCGGATTTTTGGGGGTGGCTTTCCTGAGTTCGGTGGTCTGGACCCACCACATGTTCACCACCGGGCTCGGCGACCGCCTCATTCCCTTCATGAGCACCACCGAGCTCATCTCGATCCCCACCGGATTCGTCTTCATGGTGGCGCTGGCGACGCTCTGGCGGGCGCGGATTCGCCTCGCTGCTCCCATGCTGCTGGTGCTGATGAGCATGGTCAACTTCCTCATGGGGGGCACCACCGGCATCTTCCTCGCCGATGTCCCCTCCGACCTCATGCTCCAGGACACCTACTTCGTGGTGGCCCACTTCCACTACACCATCATCGGCGGCATGGTCTTCACCTGGCTCGCCGGGCTTTACTACTGGTTCCCCAAGTTCGCGGGCAGGATGTACGACGAGTCGCTGGCGAGGCTCGCCGCCTGGTGGGTCTTCATCGCCTTCAACCTGACCTTTTTCCCCATGCACATCGCCGGGATCGAGGGCATGAACCGGCGGATCGCCGAGTACCTGCCCTACCTCGAGGGCATCAACACCTGGATCAGCGTCTGGGCGTTCTTGCTGGGCATCGGATTTTTCCTTCACCTTTTAAACCTCGTCTACAGCTGGATCTGGGGCGAGCAGGCGCCGGCCAACCCCTGGGGCGGTAAGACCCTGGAGTGGCAGACCAGTTCGCCGCCGCCCCATCACAACTTCGAGACGACGCCGGTGGTTCGAGGCAGCTTTTATCGCTACGGAGAGGAGGAGGCCTGATGCACCAGGATGTTTCGGCCACGCTCAGCGAGCGGGAGGTCCGGATGTACCGGGGCAGCTTCGCGCTGATCATCTTCGCCGAGGCCGTGGCCTTCGTGACCGTGTTCGCATCCCGGTTTCTCTACACCGGGACCGACACGCCCCTCGAGCTCGGGGTCTTGTCCCTGGCCATCGCGGCGGTGCTCTGGGCGGGGTGGTTTTTGGCCCGCGGGGGGCTTTCTGCCCTGCGCCGGGGCGAGCTCGGCCGGTCGGCGGCCGCTCAGGGATGGGGGGCGCTGTTGGCCTGGGTGGCGGTACTCCTTTTGATCGTCGACCTGCGAACCGTGGGCCTGGCCCCGAGCGGGCTTTTCGCCTCGCACTATTACCTGGCCGAGGCCATGCACCTGCTGCACGCGCTGGCCGGGGCGCTGGCGCTCACCGCGCTGTGGTCGAAGACCCGCCGCAATGGCCTCGCTGCGGGTAACGCCTGGGTCCTCGAGGCCGGCGTCTTGTTCTGGGGGTTTGTGGCCTGGGTGTGGATCGCCTTTTTGCTGGTGTTCTTTGTGATCTAGGAGGCTTTGATGATCGGGTGGTGGCCGTTTTGGATGGGCTTTTCGGCGTTGGTTTTCCTGGGGTTTGCGCTTTGGTTCTTGCGGGCAGCGAGGGCCGAAGACGAGAGCGAGTGACCCTTAGGGTTTGAGGACGACAAAGTCGTAGGGCCCGAGCTCCTTGCCTTCCCCCAAAACCCCGGGCAGCGGCACCGCCTCCGGCGACACGTTGACCAGGGCCAAAAAGCCATCGCGCCACACGGCGAAGACGCGGGGGTCGAGTTCGAGGACCGTGTGCGGGGCGTTCGCAGCGGGTCGGAACTGGGTCAGGAGATGCGAAAAGCCGCGATGGACGCGAGAGAAGCGGTGTCCGGGGTTTGACAGTCTGGCCTCGAGGAGACCACGGTCGAACTTCTCCCGGTTCAACCGGCGCTTGATGCCGCTTGTTCGGTGGCCCTCGTGCCACGAGCCGGCTCCGAGCAAAGACTGGAAGTAGATCGCTGGCAGGCCGGGGAGCGCGAGCATGATGAGGTGTGAGCCGAGGTGGCGTTTCAGGGCCGTCGATTCGTCCTCACCGGGCGGGTTGAGGGCGTCCCACCAGGTGAGGTTCAGCTCGTAGGGAACCTCGGCCTTTTCCGCCTGCCGGTAGCTCACCTCGCCGCCGTGGGCCCGGGTGCGCTCGACCAGCCGGACCACGTCCGCTTCCGGGATGAGGCCCTCGGCGGGGCGGAGTCCGATGCCGTCGTGGGAAGCGAGGAAGTTGAGGAAGGCGGTTCGGGGCGAGGGGGTTTTGAGCTCGGCGGCCCAAAGCGCCAGCCGGCGCGCGTCGCCCCGGGCGTAGGCGTCGAGCACGAGCGGCGGCAGGGCGAAGTTGTAGACCAGCTGGGCCTCGTCGTAGCCGTCCCCAAAGTAGGCGACGTTCTCCCGGTGGGGCACGTTGGTTTCGCTCACCAGCTTGACCTGGGGCGCGGCGATGTCGAGCGCGGCGCGGAAGGCCTTGATCAGGGCGTGGGTCTCGGGTTCGTGGATCGAGGGGCGGCCCGGGGCCTTCCACAAAAACCCCACCGCGTCCAGGCGCAAAAAGGTCGCCCCCTGATCGACGTAAAAGAGCAGCAGGCGGAGGATCTCGCGGAAGACTTCGGGATTGCGGTAGTCGAGGTCGACCTGGTCGGGGCCGAAGGTGGTCCACATCCGGCGCCCGGCGATCTCGGTAAAGAGCGGCGAGGTCCGGGGGCGCACCACCCGCGAGGTGTCAAAGCCGGGGTCCTCGAGGAAGAAACGGGAAAACGGCGGCTCGCCGCGCAGGAATTTGGCAAACCACACCCCCTGGCGCGAGGCGTGGTTGATCACCGCGTCGAGCATCAGCCGCCGGCTGGCCGCGAGCGCGCGCACTTCGCCCCAGCCACCGAGATCTTCCCGGACCTTCCGGTAATCGATCACCGAAAAGCCGTCGTCGGAGGAATAGGGGTGGATGGGGAGCAGGTGGAGGTCGGGGATCCAGTCGAGCCAGCGGTCCATGAACGCGGCCAGGCTTTCGAGCGCCGGCTTCCCGGGTTCGCGGACGTGATCGCCGTAGGCGATCAGCATGGCCTCGCCGGGTTCGAGGTCGAGAGCCTCGATGGTGCCCTGGAGGTGGGGGTGGGCCTTTTGAAAGACCTCCAGTTCGGGAAGGAGCGCCGCGACCAGTGGTGCCGCCGCATCCCGGTAGACGAAGCGAAGGTGTCTTTCAAGCCGTTTTTCTGCGGGCGGCATCGATGGCCTCCTCCAGGACGCGCCGGAGGCGCGGGTAGCCGAAGTGTTGTTTGGCCAGGGCGTGGTTGTGCTCGACCCAGTCGCGGGTCAACCCGGGGTCGGCGAGGAGCGCGTCCACCTGCTCGGCGACTTGGGGGGTGATGCGCTCCGACACCTCAACAAAGCGAAAACCGAGCGGTTGGATGTCGGCGAGGTAGACGGGATAGCGTCCCACCAACACCGGCTTTTTCGCCCAGACCGCCTCCAAAAGGGCGTTGCCAAACCCCTCATAAGCGCTGGGGTAGGTGACGAGGTCGGCGTGGTGGTAGGCGTCCCAGAGGCGGAAAGGTCTCTCTCCGTGCTCGCCCCCGACCCAGGCGTCGGCGAAGCGAAGGTCGACGTTCTTTTTCCGGGCCTCGTCTTGGAGCCAGTTTTTGTAGGCGTAGCCCTCGTCGCCGGCGGGGTGGGTGACCAGCACCACCGGGTCATGCCCCAGGGCCTTGAGGCGCGCCGCCAGATCGATGCTCAGCTCGATGCGCTTCCTGGGCACCACCCGCGTGGGCTGGAGGAGGAGGGTGCGCCCGGAGAGGCCCAGTGCCGCTTTGAAGTCGCTGCGGGCGGTGGGCGGGGTCTGGTCGAAGTCCATGACGTTGGGCAAGAGCAGCGAGCTGAGGCCCCGCCGCGCGAGGAGCGCCGCCTGGGCCAGGGTGTTGATCGAGAGCTGGATTGGCCCCGGTGGGGGAAAGAAGCCCTCGATCAGGGGCTGTACCTTGTTGCGGGCAAAGCGTTCTCGCTCCCAGGGGTAGTCGTGGTTGTGGCTGATCGCCGGGACGCCGAGCGAACGCGCCAGCTCGACCAGTGCCGGGGCGAGGGGGAGGTGCATGGGAATGGCCCAGGCGTTTTGCACCAGCATGAGATCGGGGCGATCGTCGCCGAGGGCGTTTCGCATGGCCCGGGCCAGCGCCCGGCCGGCCTCGAGGATCTCGGCCACCAGCGCCCCGTCCTCTCCCCCTTCGCCGAAGGCCCGCTCGGCGAACTCGCGGGCCACGGAGTCCTGGAAGTGCATCGCCGGAACCTCAAACCCCGCGCGGTCGTTCGAGAGTTCCCCCGCCAGGTGAATCACCTCGTGCCCCATCGCCTCGAGCACCTGACGCACCTTCTCGGCCTCGAGGCTCACCCCGTCGTTGCCAGCAAGGCGTGTCGCCGCCATCAGAATTCGCATCTCTACCCCTTCACCCCGCCGGCGGTGAGCCCGCCGATCAGGTAGCGTTCGAACCAGAAAAAGAGCAGCATCACCGGCACGGTGACGATCACCGCCCCGGCCATGAGGTACTGGTAAGGGACCTCCTGGTTGTTGAGCGCCACCATGCCCCGGGAGAGGGTGAAGATCTCGGGGGTGTCGAGGAACATGAAGGCGAAGAGGAACTCGTTCCAGGCGATCATGAAGACGTAGAGTCCTACCGAGGCCAGTGCGGGAAGGGAAAGCGGCAGCGTGATCCGCCAGATGACCTCGAGGCGGCTGCATCCATCGATCAGTCCCGCCTCCTCCAGGCTTTGGGGGATGGTTTCGAAATAGCTCCGGAGCATGTAGAGGGCCACCGGCAGGGTCTGGGCCAGGTAGACGATGATCAAGCCGGAAAGCGTGTTGCGCATCCCCAGCTGGGTGAAGACAACGTAGAGGGGGATGGCGAGGACGATCGCCGGAAACATGTAGGTGAGGAGCACCGCCCGCTCCATGAGGGCGCGACCGCGAAATTCGAGCCGGGCCACGGCGTAGGCCCCGAGCACCGAGAGGATGAGGGTCAGGACCATGGTCGTGATCGAGACGTAGGCGGTGTTGGCGATGTAGCGCAGGAAGTTGTAGTCGACGAGAACCGCCCGGTAGCCCTCGAGGAGCTTCGCCAGCCCGGCGCCGAGGCCGCTGGCGAAGAGATGGGTGGGCAGCGAGAGGTTGGCGGGGTCAGCGAGGAACTCGACCCGGGGTTTCAGCGAGGCCACCAGCATGGCCCAGAAGGGAAAGACCACCACGAAGACGAAGAACATAAAGCCGAGGGCCCGGAGCCCTTTAAGTCCCAATGTTTCATAGGTCTCCCGGCCCCCGGGTTCACCGGGAAGGTCGCGCAGGGCGTAGGCGGAGAGCGCCCCGCTGGCCCCGCCGGTGAGGATCAGCCAGATGCCCCCGGGCTGGCCGAGGCGTTCGCCCGCCAGCCAGGCCAGGATGGCGCCGATCAGGGCGGTGAGGATGAGCGTTGCCGGATGCTGGCGCGCGATGGGGGGGACTTTGGCGATCGCGGCCCCGAACAGGGCGCCGAACGCGAAGGCGGCCTCGAGGCGGAACTCGGTGGTAAGCCCGGCGAAAAGCCCGAGCGCGAGCGAGGCACCGAAAAAGGCCAAAGTGGCGGCCAGCCCGCCGACCAGGGCCCCGAGCAAAACCCAGAAGCCGGCCCTCATACCTCCCCCTTGGGTGCGAAGCGGAAATAGAGGCTGAGAAAGAGGGCCAGGATGAAAAAGAGCACCACTGCCAGCGCGGCGCCGAGGCCGAGGTCGGCCCGGGCGAAGGCGTAGTCGTAGACCTTGATGGTGATGGTCTCGGTGCCCGCCGCACCCCCGGTGAGCAGGAAGATGTCGTCAAACTTGTTGAAGGTCCAGATGAAACGGAGGAGGAAGAGGGTGCCGAGGATGCCCAGGAGCTGGGGCAGGGTCACGTGACGGAAGGTCTGCCAGGGGCCGGCGCCGTCGACCCGGGCTGCCTCGAAGAGGACCGCCGGCATCGCCTGCATCCGGGCCAGGATGAAGAGGAAAGCGAAGGGAAAATAGCGCCAGCCCTCGAAGAGGATCACCGCGGTGAGCGCCAGGGGAATACGGACGCTGGCCCCGAAGGCCGAGATCTCCCAGGTGCGCTGCGAGAGAAAGGGGATCGGCTGGCTCGTCGCCCCGTACTTTTGCAAAAGGGCATTCACCGTGCCGGAAAAGGGGTCGAGGAGGAAGACCCAGACGAAGGCCACCGCGATCACCGGAGCCACGTAGGGAAAGAGGAAAAGGCCCCGGAAGAGGTTTCGCCCCCAAAAGCGCACCACCAAGAGTTGGGCGGCGAAAAGGCCGAGGAGAATGGACAGGGTGGTGCCGAAGACGGTGTAGGCCAGGGTGACCCAGAGCATGGGCCAGAAGTCGGGGTCCTGGAAGACGCGGATGAGGTTGCCCGCCGTCCAGGGCTTGACCAGGAGGGGATTTTGCGCCCGGGTCTCGACCGCAGGGCGACTCGCGCGCGGGCTCGGGCGCCCGGCGTCGAAGTAGGCTTTTTGAGCCAAGAAGGTCACGGTCAGGGTCACCCGCTGCCGGGGCTTTGGGCCCGCCAGGCGGCAAGTGAGGCGCTCCGCGGCGAGGGTGCATCCGGGCGGCAGGGTGAGGGCGGTGAGTCCGGCCGGGATCGAATCGCGGATGGTGGTGCTGACGATCGGGTTTTTGCTGCGATTTTCCACCCGGTAGGTGACGACGAGCTGTTCGCCCGGGGCGGTGGGCGCGTTTAAAATTCGCTCGCGGACCACCGCCTTCGGAGCGCGCAGGTCGCCGAGCCGGATGTCCTTGAAGGCGATCCAGAAGTTGGCGATGACGGGGAAGATCACGATGAGGAGAACGATCGTGACCGTCGGCAGGAGCAGGTAGAAGGCGAGCCGGGCTTCGCGGGCTTTGAGGCTTCGTCGCATAGCTCAAAGAATCCGCCGGCCGGGGAGGCCCGGCCGGCGATCCGGGACTACTTCAGGGCCTCCACCGCGCGTTGCATCTCCGCGGCCGCGGCTTCGGCGGTGAGTTCTCCGTCGAGGTAACGGCGCACGATCTTGGGGATCACCTTCTCGCCGTAGACCTTGGCCACCAGCTCGCCGTATCCACGGCTAAAGCCCCAGCGGTCGGCGACCTCGAGGCCGGCCAAGATCTTCTTCACCACCTCGGGCGGGTAGATCTCACCCAGCGGCCGCTTGCGGTCCACGCCGATCTTGAGCTTGGACCAGCCGTCGATGAAGCGGTTCGGTTCGCTCATCGTGCCCCGGCGGACCGGGAACTTGCCCTCGGGGGCCATCGAGAGCCAGTCGAGGTAGGCGTCGGTGAGGAGGAACTTCACGAACTTCTTGGCCGCCGCCACGTCGGCGTCGGCGGTGATGCCGATGTAGCTGATCTGGGCGTAGGAGGCGCCTTTGGGGTTATTGGGACCGACCAGGCGGGCGACGAACCCGGTTTCCCTGGCCAGGGCGTCGGTGGTGGGATCGTTGAAGGCGGTCACCGGCACCGAGTCGCGGAGTCCGGCGAGCTCGTCGAGGATGAAGGGCGACCAGATGATCTGGGCCGCCTTGCCGGCCATGTAGAGCTCGCGCGACTGCTTCCAGTAGAGGTTGCCGGGGGGACTGGCCTGGGCGAGCTTCTTATAAAACCTCAGCGTCTCTACCATTTGCGGAGTATTGAGGGTGATGTTCCCCGCTTCGTCGACCAGGCGCACGCCGTTGGCGAGCGCGATGTGCTCGAAGACCTGCTGGAAGTAGACCTGACTGGGGTCGGTGGCGGCCACGAAGCCGTACATGGCGGGCGGGTTGTGGAGGGCCTCGATCGCCGCCAGGATGGAGGCGAAGGTCTTGGGCTCAGACAGGCTCTTCGCCTTGATAAGGTCGCGGCGATAGAGCAGGAGCTGGGTCCAGCCGTCGGTGGGAACCGCGGTGTAATTCCCCCGGTAGCTGGCGAGCGCCAGGGCGCCTTGGGCGAAGGTGGAGGCGCCGAGTTCGCTCACCACCTCGGTCGCCGCCTCGGTGTCCAGGATGCCTTCGGCCGCCCAGCCCACGGTGTAGTCCACCGGGTGGAAGACCAGATCCGGGAGCTGGCCGGCGGCGAAGGCGGCGGTGATCCGCTCGGCGAGCTGGTTCTCCGTAACCGGCACGATCTTCACCGTGATGCCGGTCATGGCCTTAAAGCGCTCGGCGATTTGCCGTTGAACCTCCATGCGTTTGGGTTGTTCCTCGGTGGTCCAAAGGGTCAGGGTCTGCGCAAACCCCAGCCCGAAGAACGCGAGTATTCCGAAAACCGAAAGCCACTTCTTCATGCCACACCTCCTTTGTGCTTCACCGACGCGCGAGCGACGAGCTCGCACGGGAGCACCTTGCTTTCCGGCGTCCTGCCGGCGAGTAGGGCCAGCACCGCCCGACCGGCCTCGAGGCCCAGTTGGTAGGCGGGCTGGCGCAGGGTGGTGAGCGGTGGGTTCAGGTACGCGGCAAAGGCGAGGTCGTCAAACCCCACCACGCTCACGTCGTCGGGAATGGCCAGGCCGGCTTCAAAGGCCGCCTTATACACGCCGAGGGCCATGCGGTCGTTGGCTACGAAGACTGCGGTGAAGGTTTCGTGTTCGATGAGGGCGCGCATCGCGCGGTAGCCGCCTTCTTCGCTGAAATCCCCCCGCGCCATGGGGCCCAGGGGCACGCCGGCGTCGGCGAGTGCCCGCCGGTAGCCCCGCTCGCGTTCGCGCCCGGCGCGGCGAAGGCCCTGGATGTGGGCGATCCGGGTGTGACCGGCCTCGAGGAGCAGTCGGGTGGCCCGGTAGGCGGCGGCTTCGTTGTCGATCTGGAACGTGGGGAGCGCGGTTGCCTGCCCTTCGCGTTCGATGAGCACCGCTGGCGGCAGCTTGGGGAAGCGCTGGCTGAGGGCCGGGGCGGGGATCCCGGAGCCCACGAGCACCAGGGCCTCCACCTTGCGGGCCAGCATCTCGTCGAGCAGCGCCGCTTCACGGCTGGGGTCGCGCCGGCTTTCGGTGCCGATGTAGCCGTAGCCGTGTTCGAGGAGGGCGTCGGAGAGGCCGCGGAGCATCAGGCCGTAGAGGGGGCCGGTGCTGTCGGGGATGACCACCCCGACGGTGCGGCTCTTGCCGCTGGCCAGGGTCTGGGCCATGCGGTCGGGGCGGTAGCCGAGGGCCCGGATGGCCTCGAGGACCTTGGCCTTGGTTTCGGGGGCCACCCGGCCCCCGTTCAGGGCGCGGGAGACCGTGGCCACCGAGACTCCAGCCTTTTTTGCCACCTCGTAGATCGTGATCCGGCCCATGCCTACCTCGTGTAAGCGCTTACACTAGCAGCGATAAAATCAATTATTCAAACCGCTCTATGCGTTCACCATAACTGCCGCCGGGCTTTTCGTCAAGGAACGAAGGCGGCCGCCCGGAATCTCCGGGCGGCCTCGAGGGCTTTTTCTTCTTAGCCCGCGGTCTCGGTCTGGTCGCCCTTGCCGTAGATCGAGCGCATGAGCATGTAGGTCACGGTCGCGCTGGCCAGGGGGATCAGGATGAGCATGGTCCAGAGCACGGCGTTCGAGAGCCCCAGTTCCTGCTTCCACCCGGCGAGCGTGCCCACGAAGAAGAAGAAGAGGATGCCCACGGTCACGCTGGTGCGCAAGGGGTGGTGGCTCGGCAGCTCGAGGTAGCGCATCTTGGTCTTCCGGGCATCGACGAGCGGCAAAAGCACCGCTGCGATCCCCAAAATACCGGGGATCAGCACCCCGCCGATGAACTCGGGGTTGAGTTCCTGCCCCCAGGGCAGCGGAATCACCCAGGAGTTGGGGATGATTTGCAGGATGCCGTAGATCCACAGGAAGTACCAGTCGGGCTTCACCGCCGGCGTGGAGGCCCCGGGCGGCCCGTAGGCCTCGATCGGGTGAGCGATGAACACCCCGCCGAGGATGAAGAGCACACCCAGATAGAGGAGGAAAAGGAGGCCCATCACCGCGGCCTGCATCGGCATCATCGGCACGCCGAGAATCTTGCCGGGGGCGATCTTCTCGGCATACCGCGGCTGGGTGTGCTTTTGCTTGATCATGATCAGCATGTGGAGCCCGATGAGCGCCAGCAGGGTCAGCGGCAGCCACACCACGTGGATCGAGTAGAGCCGGGGCAGCGAACGGAGGGTCGGGAACTCACCTCCGAACATCACCTGCGAGATCCACTGGCCGACGTAGGGGATCGAGGCCCCGATGCCGTAGCCGATCTGGGTGGCGGTCACGGCGTAGGCGTCGTAGGGCAGCGAGTACCCGGTGAAGGCGGTGACCACCGCCAGGCCCAAAAGCCCCAGGCCAATGTACCAGTTGATCTCCCGGGGTTTCTTGTAGGCCCCGGTGACCAGGATGCGCAGCAGGTGGAGGAAGGCGGCCGCGATCATGATGTGCGCCGACCAGTGGTGCACGCTGCGGATCACCTTGCCAAAGGGCAGCGAGTCGATGTAGAGCACCGAGGCGTAGGCGGCTGGGAGATCTTCACCCTGATATTTGATGATCCGGGCCGAGGGCTCGTAGTTGAAGGTGAGGAAGAGGCCGGTGAGCACCAGGGCGATGAAGGCGAAGAGGGTGATCTCGCCGAGGAAGAAGGAGTGGTGCACCGGGAACGCCTTGCGCATGAACTTCTTGTTGAGTCTGCCGAGGTCCAAGCGCTCGTCAAGCCATTTGTAGACGCTCATGGTGACCTCCTAGACCTGGGCCTTGTTCCTGGCGAGCGTGCCGAGCGGCCCCACCGGGGAGAG
>CAZXOY010000011.1:0-42132 GCA_964642655.1 uncultured bacterium | reverse complement strand
TCACCGCCGCCGCGGCCGCGGGCGTGATCAGCGGGCTGGGGATCCTCGGCTACCGATACGCCCTGGAGTACCTGCTGCAACGCCATTGACGAAAGCAGCGGCGAATCCTATACTCACCCCTGGGTGTGGCCCCGTGGTGTAGATTGGTTAGCACACCCGCCTGTCACGTGGGAGGTCGCGGGTTCAAGTCCCGTCGGGGCCGCCAAAAGCCGCGCAAGCGGCTTTTTTCTTTTCCCCTTCCGGCAGCGGTATAATTGAGCAAGGGTCTATGGCTCGCCCCATGCAGGCATCAGGCGCCAGATGAGCGCGCTTTTTTTGTGAGGAGAACATGGCAGAGATCGTTCCTGTGGAGATTACCGAAGAAGTCAAGCAGAGCTTCATCAACTACGCCATGAGCGTCATCGTCGACCGCGCCCTTCCCGACGTTCGGGACGGGCTCAAACCGGTGCAACGGCGGATCCTCTTCGCCATGTACCAGGAGGGGCTGCTCCCCAACCGGAAGCACTCCAAAAGCGCCGGCGTGGTCGGCGAGGTGATCAAGAAATACCACCCCCACGGGGACCAGGCGGTCTACGACGCCATGGTGCGGCTGGCGCAGGCGTGGAACCTGCGCTATCCGCTCGTCGACGGTCAGGGGAACTTTGGCTCCATCGACGGCGATCCCGCGGCGGCGTACCGCTACACCGAGGCCAGGCTCTCCCCCATCGCCCTCGAACTCCTTCGCGACATCGACAAGGACACCGTTGACTTCAAACCCAACTTCGACGGCACCACCGAAGAGCCCGAGGTGCTGCCGGCCGGGTTCCCCAATCTGCTGGCCAACGGTGCCAGCGGGATCGCCGTGGGGATGGCCACCAGCCTTCCGCCGCACAACCTGAGCGAACTGATTGACGCCTTGGTGGCGATGATTAAAAACCCGGCGATCACGCTGGATGAGGTCATGGCCCACCTTCCGGGCCCCGACTTCCCCACCGGCGGTCGTCTGAACCGCGCTGGAATCAAGGACGCGTATGCCAAGGGCCGCGGGAGCCTGCGTCTCAGGGCCAAGGTCTACATCGAGGATAAAAAGGGGCGGCCGGTCCTGGTGGTCAGCGAAATCCCCTACCAAGTCAACAAGTCGAGCCTCATCGCCCAGATCGCGGCCCTGGTCCGGAACAAAAAGATCGAGGATATCTCGGCGCTTCGCGACGAGTCGGACCGGCAGGGCATGCGCATCGTCATCGAGCTCAAACGGGGCGCCAACCCCGAAGTCGTGCTCAACCAGCTCTACAAGCACACCGCTCTGCAAACCACCTTCACCGTCAACCTGCTGGCGATCGTCGACGGCGAGCCCAAGGTGCTCTCGCTGCTGGAACTGATGCGCCATTTCCTCGACCACCGGCGCGAGGTGATCACCCGCCGCACCCGGTTCGAGCTCAAAAAGGCCGAAGACCGCGCCCACGTGCTCGAGGGCCTGCTCATCGCCCTCGACAACCTCGACGAGGTGATCGAGCTCATCCGGGCCTCGAGGGACGCCGGCGAAGCCAAACGGGCCTTAATTGAGCGCTTCTCGCTCACCGAGATCCAGGCCCAGGCCATCCTCGACATGCGCCTGCAACGCCTGACCGGGCTGGAGCGGGAGAAGCTCCAGGCCGAGCACCGGGAGCTCCTCGAGCGCATTGCCTGGCTGCGTGCCATCTTGCAGGACGAAGGCCGGCTCTGGGGGGTGGTCAAAGACGAACTCCTAGAGATCAAGGCCAAGTACGGCGACGCCCGCCGTACGGTGATCACCACCTTTGCCGAGGGCTTTGCCATCGAGGACCTCATCGAGGACGAACCCATGGTCATCACCATGACCGCCGCTGGCTACGTCAAGCGAACGCCGCTTGAAGCCTACCGGGCGCAAGGCCGGGGTGGCATGGGGGTCCACGTGGGGCGCAGCAAGGATACCGACGAGGCCACCCGCGTCTTCGTGGCCCAGATGCACGACCAGCTCCTCTTTTTCACCAACCAAGGCCGTGTGTACGGCACCAAGGTCTTCGAACTCCCCGAGGCCTCGCGAACCGCCCGGGGCAGCCACGTCCGTCAGTTTCTCCCCCTGGCCGATGGGGAGGAGGTGGCCGCGCTTCTTAGCATCAAGAACCTGAGCGAACCCGGGGACTTCGTCTTCGCGACCCGGAACGGCACCATCAAGCGAACGCCCATCCAGGAGTACCAAAACCTCAACGCCGCCGGCCTCATCGCCATTCACCTGCAACAGGGCGACGACCTGATCGCCGTGGCCACGGCCAGGCCCGGAGACGACGTGGTGCTGGCCAGCAGCCAGGGAAAAACCATCCGCTTTGCCCTCTCCGAGGTGCGCCCCACCGGCCGGGCCAGCCGGGGCGTTCGCGGCATACGCCTGCGTGAAGGCGACCGCGTGGTCTCTCTGGCCGTCATCCCCGAGGTCTGGGAAGGCGATCTCCTGGCGGTGGGCGCCAAGGGTTACGGGAAACGCACCCCCGCGGGCGAATACCCCCGCCAGGGAAGGGGCGGCCAGGGGGTCATCGGATTCAAGGTCAGCCCCAAGGTCGGCCAGCTCGCGGCGCTGCTGCCGGTTCAGGGCAACGAAGACCTGCTCGTACTCTCCCGCAAGGGCCAGGCGATCCGCACCCGGGTCCGGGGCATCCCCTCTTACTCCCGCTCCACCGGTGGCGTGCGCATCATCAACCTCCCCGAGGGAGACGAGGTGGCCTCAGCCTTCGTGATCGCCGAGGACTGAACCCACGCCTTCAAAATCAACCCCCGGGCCCGTCGCGCCCGGGGGTTTATAGAGTAAGGGCATGCAAGCTTACGTGGTTTTGGTCACCGCTCCGAAAACGACCGATTCCGGTGAGTCTTCCGCCGAAGCGCTGGCCAGAAAGCTGGTCGAAGAAAGGCTCGTCGCCTGCGTCAACATCGTCCCCGGCCTTACCTCGATCTACCGCTGGCAAGGATCGGTGGTCACCGACGAGGAAGTCCTCCTGATTATGAAAACCACGGAGGGCCGTCTGAATTCGCTCATCGAGCGGGTCGCCGAACTGCACCCTTATTCCGTCCCCGAAGTCCTGGCGCTCCCTGTCGACCGGGGGTATCCGCCGTACCTGGAATGGCTCGCCGAGTCCACCCATCCAGAGAACGGCGAGCGGTAGATTTTTTCGTAACCTATATGTTTACAAATTGGCCCCGGCGTGCTAGCCTGGGGATGGGAGGGAATTGTGACCAAGACCAGGATTACCGACACCCAGACCTTCGCCCCAGGCGAGGTCATCCTCTACCCGGGCGTCCCGGGGCCGAAAGAGCCCCTGATGCGGGTCCGCGAGGGCCTGGTGCGTATCCAAAACGTCGACGACGACGGGAACACCCTGACGCTTCGTTTCGTACGGCCGGGCGAGTTCTTTGGCGAAGAGGCGCTCGTGGGTGCGGAACGCCGCTACTTCGCTGAGGCCGTGACCCACACCGCGATCGACACCTACGACCCTAAAAACCTCGGCCTGGAGGAGTTCCGTGAATTAACCGTGCACATGATCGGCGCCCTCAACCAAACCTACCGCCGAATCGAGCGGCTGGTGAGCCAGCGCCTCAAAAACCGAATCGCGGCCGCCCTCATCGAGTTCAGCGACACCGCGGTGGCGGAACGGAGTCCTGAAGGCCAAACTGTCATCCGACTGACACACGACGAGCTCGCGGCTGCGGTAGGATCGGTAAGAGAAACCGTCACCAAGGTGGTCGGGGAGCTCTTCCGGGAAGGGTACATCCGTTCGGGGTACGGGAAGATCACCATCCTCGACCGTAAAGGTCTGGAAGCGCTGGCAAAGGTCAGGGAATAGCGGGGCGCTCGAGGTGTCAGAACCGGAAACCACCGATCTCCTCATCGTCGGGGCCGGGCCAACCGGACTCGCCGCCGCCTTCTACGCCGGGATGCGGGGCCTCACCGTTCGACTGGTAGATCCCCTGGAGGAAGCCGGCGGTCAGCTGGTCGCGCTCTATCCGGAAAAATTCATCTACGACGTCGTGGGGTTCCCCAAAATTAAGGCCGCCGAGCTCGCGGCCCGGCTGGTGGCCCAGCTGGCGCCGTTCCATCCCCGCTACGCGCTCGGCGAACGCGCCGAACGCCTTTTACCCGAAAACGGCGGTTTCAAGCTCACCACCGAGAAAGGCCGCGTCTACCGCGGTCGGGCGGTCATCATCGCCTCCGGCCTTGGCATCTTCGAACCCCGGCGCGTCGGCGCAGAAGGCGAGCTTGAGTTCGAAGGAAAAGGGCTTGAGTACGCACTCCGCGACCCGAAGGCCGTCGAGGGCAAACGGGTGCTCATCGTCGGCGGCGGGGATTCGGCGCTCGACTGGGCGCTGACGCTCAAACAAACCGCGCGCGTGACCCTGATCCACCGGCGCAACAGCTTCCGCGCCCACGAGCGATCGGTCGAGGAGCTCAGAGCCGCCGCCGAGGCGGACGAGCTCGAGGTCCTCACCCCCTACGTCCTCAAGGCCGTCCGCGGCGGCGATCGGGTCGAGGCAGTCGAGATCGAAAACCTGCAAGATAAGCACAAGCGTACGCTCGCCGCCGACGTGGTACTGATCCTGGCCGGTTTCCTCACCAAACCCGGCCCCATCCAGGCGTGGGGCCTGACCATGGACAAGGGGAAGATCGTCGTCGACACCCGAATGGAAACCAACATCCCCGGTGTCTTCGCCGCGGGCGATACCGTCACCTACCCCGGGAAGCTGAAACTCCTCCAGGTCAACTTCGGCGAAGCCGCCACCGCCGCCAACTACGCCGCCTCCTACATCACCGGCGAAAAGGCCTTCCCCGGCCACTCCTCGGACCGTCCGCTGACCCCAAGCTAAACGGGCGCTCAAGGGGCCGCCGTGGTGTTTGCCGCGGCGACTGGCCCCATTTTTCAACCCGGGCCCCGTTAACTCCCCTAGAATGGGGACCGGAGGTGATCATATGAAGCGGTTCCTTGTTCTTGTGGCCGCTCTGGCCATGGGCGTCATGGCCTGGGCGGGCGAGTTCTCCATCGTCCACTTCAACGACGTCTATGAGATCCAGCCGGTCAAGCGGGGAAAATTCGGTGGAGCAGCCCGGGTGGCCACCCTCATTCAATCCCTGGGCGGCCAGGACAACCTCATCCTCTTCTCGGGCGACACCCTGAGCCCCTCGCTGATGTCCAGCGTCTTTAAGGGCAAACAGATGATCGACGTCTTCAACCGGCTCGGGGTGGACTATGCCGCCTACGGTAACCACGAGTTCGATTTCGGTCCCGAGGTGGCGGCCGAGCGGGTCAAGGCCTCGAGGTTCACCTGGATCGCCACCAACCTGGTCGACGGCAATGGCCGCCCCCTGGCCGGCGCCGCCCGTTGGGCACTCGTTGAGTGGCACGGGGTCAAAGTGGGCCTCCTGGGACTCGCCGATGACTGGCTCGAGCTGACGAGCCCCGGCCCCGGTGCCAAGTACCTCGACTTCGTCAAGACCGCCCGCACCTACGCCAAGCTGCTCCGCTCGAAAGGCGCGGAGGTCGTCATCGCCCTCACCCATATGGACATGGTCAACGACGAAAAGCTGGCGGCGGAGGTTCCTGAGATCGACTTGATCCTCGGCGGTCACGATCACGAGCCGATGTGGAAGGTGGTGAACGGCACGCTGATCTGGAAGACCGGCTCCGACTGGCGCTGGCTGTCTCAGCTCAAGGTCTACACCGTGCCCGGCCAGAAACCTATCGTCGTGCCCACCCTCTACACCGTCGACGCCAGCATTCCCGCCGATCCTCAGATGACGGCGGTGGTCGCAAAATACGCCGAGGCGCTCGATAAAGCCATGGCCGAGCCGATCGGGGAAACCAAGGTTGCACTCGATGCCCGCCGCAAAACCGTCCGTCGCGAGGAGTCCAATCTCGGCAACCTGATCGCCGACGCCATCCGGGACTACGCCCAGGCCGACTGCGCCATTCAAAACGGGGGCGGTATCCGCACCGACCGTCTCTACGGCCCCGGCACCCTCACCAAGAAGGATATTTTCTCGATCCTGCCGTTTGGCAACGTGGTGATCAGCGTCAAGGTCACGGGGGCCGACCTGAAGGCCGCGCTCGAAAATGGCGTCTCGCAGTGGGAGCGGACCAAGGGCCGCTTCCCGCAGGTCTCGGGCATCCGCTTCACCTTTGACCCCAAACGTGCCCCCGGTGAGCGTGTGCTCGAGGTCTCCGTCGGCGGAAAGCCCCTCGATCCGGCGAAGACCTACACCTGTGCCATCAACGACTACATGGGGCGCGGTGGCGACGGCTACACCATGTTTAAAAACGCTCCCCGCGTCATCGACGAACGGAGTGGGCGCCTGCTGGCCCAGGTGGTGGTGGATTACATCGAGGCCCATAGCCCGGTGGCGCCAAAGGTGGAAGGCCGAATTATCCGGAAATAGGCCCTGGGCCCAAGCAGCGGGGGCGGGTGGCGTTGCCACCCGCCCCTTTTTTCGCACCCGAGTCACCCGGCGGCCATTGCCACGGCGGGGTGCTTAGAGGTCGTAGTAGAGGTGGTACTCGATCGGCGACGTGCGCAGGCGAACCTCGGCTGCCTCCTCGCGCTTTCTCGAGATCCACTCCTCGAGGATGGCCTCGGTAAAAACGCCGCCCTCGAGGAGGAAGTCGTGATCGCGCTCCAGGGCATCCAGCGCCTCGTCGAGGCTTTTGGGGAGGGTCTTGATCCGCCGGGCCTCGCTGCGGGAGAGGGCGTAAAGGTTTTTGTCCACCGGCTTCGGCGGCACCAGCTCGCGCCGGATCCCATCCAGACCTGCCATGAGCATGGCGGCGAACGTCAGGTAGGGGTTTCCGGAGGGGTCAGGCGCCCGGTACTCGATGCGCTTGGCTTTGCGGAACTCGGGTCCGCTAAAGTACATGGGAACCCGGATGACCGCGGATCGGTTGCGCTTGGAGATGATCAGGTTCACCGGCGCCTCGTAACCGGGGACCAGCCGGCGGTAGGAGTTGACGGTGGGGTTGGTGATGGCCGCGAGCGCTGGCCCGTGGGCCAGCAGGCCAGCGACGTAGTGCATGGCCAGCTGGGAGAGCTCAGCGTACCCTTCGGGATCGTAAAAGAGCGGCTCGCCCCCCTTCCAGAGCGACTGGTGGGTGTGCATTCCCGAGCCGTTGTCGCCGAAAAGCGGCTTGGGCATGAAGGTCACCGTCTTCCCGGCCCGGGCGGCGGTCTGGCGCACCGCGTACTTGTACTTGAACACCTTGTCGCCGATCCGGGTCAAGGTATCGAAGCGAATGTCGATCTCGGCCTGACCGGCGGTCGCGACCTCGTGGTGGTGGAGCTCGACCTCGACCCCGATGGCCTCGAGGTTCTTGACCATCTCGCTCCTGAGGTTCTGGTTCTTATCGACCGGTGGCGCCGGGAAGTAGCCTTCCTTAGGCCGGATCCAAAGCCCGTCACCCCCGCCCTCGCTCTCCCAGTGCGCTTCTTCAGACGCAACCCAGAACCCCGACTGGTGGGGCGCCACGGAAAAGCTCACCTGATCGAAGATGAAAAACTCGATCTCCGGGCCCCAGTAACTGGTATCGGCGACGCCACTTTGCTTGAGGTAAGCCTCGGCCCGCTTGGCCACCCCCCGGGGGTCCTTCTCGTAGAACTTCTGCTCCACCGGGTCATACACATCGGCGATCACGACCAGGGTCTTGTGCTCCAGGAAGGGGTCGACGAACGCCGTGCTGACGTCCGGAATCAACAGCATGTCGGACTCGTTGATCGCTTGGAAGCCCTGGATCGACGACCCGTCAAACCCGACGCCTTTGGTAAAGAAGGCTTCGTCGGCTTCGCGGGCGGGAACGGTGAAGTGCTGCCACCGCCCCGGGAGGTCGGAAAACCGTAGGTCAACGAACTCAATCCCCTGCTCCCGTATGTATCCGATGGCCTCAGCTGCGTTTTTGAACACCGCCACACCTCCGCGCAAAATATTACACATTGAGCCTACATATCGGTCGCACATGCGTCAAGCCTTTTATGATCTTCGTTGGCGTTATGCGTAACGATATGTCCTTTTCTCGCCCTTGGTCATATTTCTGTGCCCGCCCTAGTGCACGATGCGCATTATTTCATGGCCGCTGCGCTATTTAGCAAGGGCGCATATACATTCAGTTCGTCTTGGGGTAAACTGCAGTCATGGGTTTGAGCAAAGCAGAAATCCTCAAGGAGATGGAGAAACATAACGTCCGGTTCCTGCGCCTTCAGTTCACCGACATCCTCGGCATCAACAAGAACGTCGAGGTGCCGGTGAGCCAGTTCGAGAAGGCGCTCGATGGGGAGATCATGTTCGACGGTTCCTCGATCGAGGGATTCACCCGCATCGAGGAATCCGACATGCACCTGGTTCCCGACTACAACTCGTTCGTGATCTTCCCCGATACCCTCGAGGACCCCAAGCGCGGACGCGTCGCCCGCCTCATCTGCGACGTGACCTACCCCGACGGGCGGCCCTTCGAGGGGGACCCGCGCCAGGTGCTCAAAAGGCAGATCGAACGGCTCCGCGCGCTCGGCTTCGACGATATGTTCGCCGGCCCCGAGCCCGAGTTCTTCCTCTTTATGCGGGACGACAACGGGGTACCCACAACCCTGACCCACGACCAGGCGGGCTATTTCGACCTCGCCCCCATCGACAAGGGCGAGGAGGCCCGGCGCGATATGGTCAACGTTTTGGTGGAGATGGGCTTCGAGATCGAAGCCGCCCACCATGAGGTCGCGCCCGGACAGCACGAGATCGATTTCAAGTACGCCGATGCCCTGACCACCGCCGACAACATCGCCACCTTCAAGTTCGTGGTGAAGAGGGTCGCCCTCCTCCACGGCCTGCACGCCACCTTCATGCCCAAACCCATCCGGGGCATCAACGGCTCGGGGATGCACACCCACCTCTCAGTCTTCAAAAAGGGCGAAAACGCTTTCTACGACCCCAAAGCCGAATACCAGCTCTCGGAGGTGGCCCTCAACTTCATCGCCGGGCTGCTCACCCACGCCGCGGGCATGGTGGCGATCACCAACCCCCTCGTCAACTCTTATAAACGCCTCACCCCGGGGTACGAAGCCCCCACCAACATCGCCTGGTCGGCCTCCAACCGCTCGGCCATGATCCGGGTCCCCGCCCGGCGCGGCGTGGGCACGCGGGCCGAGCTGCGCATGCCCGACCCCAGCGCGAACCCCTACCTGGCCCTCGCGGTCATGCTCGCCGCCGGCCTCGACGGCATCGAGCGTAAGCTCACCCCGCCGCCGCCCATCCAGCGCAACATCTTCCAGATGGGCATCCGTGAGCGGCGGCGTCACAAGATCAAGGAGCTGCCGGGCACCCTGCGCGAGGCCCTGGAGGCGCTGGAAAAAGATGAGCTGATCAAGGGTGTACTTGGTGAACATATCTACGAACACCTGGTCAAGGCCAAGCGACTTGAGTGGGAAGACTACCGGATCAGCGTGCACCAGTGGGAGCTCGACCGTTACCTGGCGAGCTACTAAGGCCTCACACGCTGAAAGACCGCGGGGGAGGGCTCCCGCGGTTTTTTATTGACAAGCGCGGCGTATTTTTTTGTAAAATACCGGTGCGAGACAAGATAGAACTCGCACGAAAAGGAGGGGGATATGAGGAAAAGTATACTCCCAGCGTTGCTCGTGGCCTTTGGTGCACTGGCATTTGCGCAGTCCAACATCATCAAGATCGCTACGGTGTCGCCGCTGTCGGGTGAGCAGGCCGCCCTGGGCGAGATGATCAAGCTCGGGGCTCAGCTCGCGGTCGAAGAGGCGCAGCCCGAGTTCGAAAAGCTCGGCTTCCGGCTCGAGCTCGCGCCACAGGATGACCAGGCGAACCCCGACGTCGGCGTGGCCGTGGCCCGTCGTCTGGTCACCGACCCCGACGTCCTTGCCGTGGTTGGCCACCTGAACACCGGTGTCGCCATCCCGTCCTCGGAAGTCTATAAAGACTACCAGCTGCCCATGGTATCCCCGGCCAACACCGGTCCCGCGGTGACCGACCGCTGCTACCTCAACATCGACCGCCTCGTGGGCCGTGACGACGTTCAGGGCCCGGCGGGGGCCGAGTTCGCGGTGAAGACGCTCGGCGCCAAGCGGATCTTCGTGGTCCACGATAAGACCACTTACGGTCAGGGCGTGGCCGAGCAGTTCAAGATCAAGGCCGAAGAACTCGGAGCCAAGGTCGTGGCCTTCGTCGGCACCGAGGAAAAGTCCAACTTCCAGGCTTTGATCCTTCAGATGAAGGCCAGCCGTCCTGACTTCGTGTACTTCGGTGGCATCTACAACCAGGGCGCGGTGCTCCTGAAGCAAATGCGCGAGCGGGGCATCAAGGCCACGTTCATGGGTCCCGACGGGCTTGACTCCTCCAAGTTCGTCGAGATCGCCGGCGATGCCGCCAAGGGTGCCTACTACACCACCGTCGCCGGTCCCATCGACCAGTACCCCAAGGCCAAGGCCATGGCCGAGAAGTTCAAGCAGCGCTTCGGAAAAGAGCCTGAGTCGTTCGCCATCTACGGCTATGACTCGGCCAACGTCGTGATCGCCGCCCTCAAGAGCTTCATCGAGCAGGCCAAGCGTAAACCTACCCGGGCCGAGCTCTCGATGCTCATCCGCCAGACCCAGATCAGCGGGGTAACCGGCGACGTGGCCTTCGACTACAAGGGCGACCGGAAGAAAGCGGATTACTTCGTCGTCCACCTGGCCGAGGCGAAGTACCCGGGCACGGTGGCGAAGGTCATCTCCTTCCCCGCCCCGGCGAGCGTCTGCAAGAGCATTCGCTAATGTCTTGAGCAAGGTGTGATCCAGGGGGCGCTGCGGCGCCCCCTCACTCGTGGACCGGAGACAAAGCGGGGAACATATGCTAACTTATTCGTTGTGATGAGAGTTTTAACCCCATCGGGAGGTGTGTCTTGTTCGAAGTCTTGATCTCGCTACTGCCGAGCGTCCTCCTCGAGGGCCTCATCCTTGGCTTCGTGTACGCCATGATCGCGCTGGGCTACACCATGGTCTACGGCGTCCTGGAGCTCATCAACTTCGCCCACTCGGAAATTTTTATGTCAGGCGCGGTCGCCGGTGCCGAAACCTTCATCCTGCTCAAGGGCACCATCGCCAACCCCTACCTCTTGCTGCTGGTCGCAATCGCCATCGGCGGCGCGGTCGCGGCCTTCGTCTCAGTATCGGTCGAGCGGCTCGCCTACCGCCCGCTTCGAAAACGCGGGACCACCAACCGGCTGGTGCCCCTCATCACCGCCATCGGCGCGTCGTTTTTCCTTCAGGACCTGGTGCGCCTCATCGAGGGCCTATGGAACAACGCCTTTTACCGCCGTTATCCCACTTTCGACGCCTTTGAACGGACGTATAACTTGCCGGTATGGCTCGGGGATATCGTCATTATCCTGAGCCTTTTCACCTTCTTTTTCGCCATCGTCTATCTCATCTACTGGGTCGGGGTTCGGCTCGTCCGGGCTAAGCACAAACACCCAAGTCGCAACATCCTCTATGCCCTTTCCGGCCTGTCGATCCTCTTCACGGTTTTGTTCTCGCTGAAATATCGCGAGGTCCTCACCACCGACATGGGCCTCTCGATCCAGATGAAGTCGCTGCTGGTCATCGTGGTGTCGCTGGCCATGCTCTTTGGCCTCAACTGGCTGGTCAACAAAACCAAGCTCGGGGTCGCGATCCGCGCCGTCGCCCAGGATGCCCAGACGGCGAGCCTGATGGGAATCAACCCCGACGTCATCATCTCGCGGACCTTCCTCATCGGCGGCTTTCTCGGAGGCGTGGCCGGGGTCCTCTTCGGTCTGCTCTACACCCTGGTCCACCCCTACGTGGGCTTCATCCCCGGCATCAAGGCCTTTACCGCCGCGGTGCTCGGGGGGATCGGGAACATCACCGGCGCCGCGGTGGGCGGCCTGGTGCTCGGCATGCTGGAGATGCTCGGCGGCACCTACCTGACCTTCCTCACCAACGGCGCCATGGGCACCGAGTACAAGGACATCCTGGCCTTCGTGATCCTCATTTTGATCCTTCTCTTCAGGCCCCAGGGCATCCTCGGCCAGCAGGTGGGTGAAAAAGTATGAAGAACCTCGCCAGAAACCAGCTCCTGCTCAGCCTGGCCATCGCTTTGGTCGCGGTGGCGTCGGGGTTTTGGTTGCTTTCGGATCCTCGAGGCACCCTTCCCTTCCTCCTGACCCTCGCCTCCCTGCTCGGAGCATTTTTGCTGCCGATCTCCAAATGGTTGAAGGTGCTCATCGGCGGCGCCATTTTGCTCATCGTGGTCCCCGCCGCCGGCTTCCAAAACTCCTTCCTCTTCGAGCTCGGCGTCCAGATCGGGATCTACGCCGCCATGGCGCTCGGGCTCAACGTCGTGGTCGGCCTCGCCGGCCTGCTCGACCTGGGGTATGCGGCCTTCTTCGCCGTGGGCGCTTACACCTGGGCCATCTTCGGGTCCAAGCAGGCCAATGAGTTCATGCCGGTGAAGATCTTTCCGCTCCCCGGGGAATACTTCTACCTCTTCATGCTGCTGGCGGTGGTCGCGGCGGCGATAACCGGCCTCATCATCGGTCTGCCGGCGCTCCGGCTCAAGGGCGACTACCTGGCCATCGTCACCCTGGGGCTCGGTGAGGTGGTGCGCGTTTTGGCCAACAACCTGGACCAACCCATCAACATCACCAACGGCCCCCAGGGCATCACCCCCATCCAGCGCCCGCCGGTCGACTGGTTCATCGCCCTCTTCAACCAGTTCGGGATCCAGCTCGACAAAGCCCAGGCCTACCCGCTCTTCTTCTACTTCCTGGTCCTCGGCATTATCGGAATCGTCACCCTGGTGAATATCCGCCTCGACCACTCGCGCTTTGGCCGGGCCTGGATCGCGATCCGCGAAGACGAGATCGCGGCCCGGGCCATGGGAATCCCGCTACTTCCCACCAAGCTGCTGGCCTTTGCCACCGGGGCGAGCTTTTCCGGAGCCATGGGGGCGCTCTTCGCCGCCAAGCAGCTCTACGTGAGCCCGGAATCGTTCACCCTGATCCAATCCATCATCATCCTGGTGATGGTGATCCTGGGTGGCATGGGCTCGATCCCGGGGGCCATCCTGGGCGCGGCCACGGTCACCATTCTCAACGTCGACGTGTTGAAAACGGCCTCGGAATATTTGGAAGGGCTTCGCAGCAGCGGCTTTACCATCAACCTCGGGTTTTTCAAGTACAACTTCGCGAACCTGCCCACCCAGCTCGAACCCGCGAAGTACGAGCGGATGGTGTTCGGCCTCATTATGGTGTTAATGATGATCTACCGACCCGAGGGTATCATCCCCGAAAAGCGGCGGGTGCTCGAGATGCGGGAGAGCGAGTGAGCCGTCCCCCAGTGAAGGGAGTCGAGCGATGAGCCAGAACACGGACGTGATCCTCGACGTGGAAAAGGTCACCAAAACCTTCGGTGGCCTGGTGGCGGTCAACGACGTGAGCATGCAGATCCGGCGCGGCGAGATCTTCGCCGTCATCGGACCCAACGGGGCCGGCAAGACCACCTTCTTCAACCTCATCACCGGCATCTACAAGCCCGACCGCGGGAGCATCCGCTTCGACGGGGAGGACATCACGGGGAAAGACCCGGCCTGGATCGCGGCCCGCGGCATGGCCCGGACCTTCCAGAACATCCGTCTCTTTGGCGCCATGACCGCGCTCGAGAACGTCATGGTCGCGCGCCACGTCCACACCAGGACCAGCTACGCCGACGCACTCCTCCACACGCCGCGCTACCACCGCGAAGAGAAAAAGGCGCTCGAGCGCTCGATGGAACTGCTCGAATACATGCAGCTCGGCCACCGGGCTCAGGAGCTGGCGAAGAATCTGCCCTACGGCGAGCAGCGCCGGCTCGAGATCGCCCGAGCCCTGGCCCTGGAACCCAGGCTGCTGCTCCTCGACGAGCCCGCCGCCGGGATGAACCCCCAGGAAACGGAAGAACTGCAAGATCAGATCGTCAAGGTCCGCGACGATCTGGGGATCACCATCGTTTTGATCGAGCACGACATGAAACTGGTTATGAGCATCTCCGAGCGAATCGCGGTCCTCGACTACGGTAAGAAGCTGCTCGAGGGCACGCCCAAAGAGGTCCAAAACGACCCCCGGGTCATCGAGGCCTACCTCGGGCGGGGCGCGGTGGAGGGCGCACAATGAAGAAGGTCCTCGAGCTCAAAAGCGTTCACACCTACTACGGGCACATCCACGCCCTCAAAGGGGTGAGCCTCGAGGTCAGGGAAGGCGAGATCGTCACCCTGATCGGGGCCAACGGCGCGGGGAAGACCACCACCCTGCGAACCATCTCCGGGATGGTCCACCCGCGTGAAGGGGAAGTCATTTTCGAGGGCAAGCGGGTCAACCACCTGCCGGCTTATGAAATCGTCAAACGGGGCATCGGCCACGTCCCCGAAGGCCGGCGAATCTTCCCCCGATTGACCGTCGAGGAGAACCTCGAGATCGGCGCCTACCTCACCAACGACCGCCAAACCGTGGCCGAGCGCAAGACCGAGGTCTTCGACCTCTTCCCCCGCCTGGCCGAGCGCCGCCGCCAGCTCGGGGGCACGCTCTCGGGCGGCGAGCAGCAGATGCTCGCCATCGGCCGCGCGCTCATGCAGGACCCCAGGATCCTCCTCCTCGACGAGCCCTCGATGGGACTCGCCCCGGTGCTGGTCGACGCCATCTTCGAAATCATCGTCGAGCTCAACAAACGCGGCAAGACCATCCTGCTCGTCGAGCAAAACGCCCTGCTCGCGCTCAAGGTCGCGCACCGCGGCTACGTCCTGCAAACCGGAGAGATCACCCTCGAGGGCCCGGCGGAAGAGCTCGCGCGCAACGAGGAGGTCAAAAAAGCCTATCTGGGTGGATAAAAATTCTACCTCAGCGTTGCCGCCCCCGCCTGGGGGCGGTTATACTTTGAAGCGCAATTGAAACTGGAGGTGTGTATGAAAAAATTACTCATCGGCATCATGTCGCTTTTCCTGGTCGCGGGAATGGGCTTTGCCCAGACGCTGGTGTACGGGCAGTCCGACCTGCCCAAAACCCTCGACTCCGCCGACGCCCAGGACGGCAACTCGCTGCGGGTCGCCAAGCAGGTGGTGGAGACCCTGGTGGCGTTCAAACCCGGCACCGTGATCCCCATCCCCGGTCTGGCGGTGCGCTGGGAGGCCAACGACGACTCGACGGTCTGGACCTTCTACCTCCGAAAAGGGGTCAAGTTCCACGACGGCACCCCCTTCAACGCCGAAGCGGTGAAGTTCAACTACGACCGCTGGAACGATAAGCAAAACCCCTACCGGGGCAACAAGCAGTTCGTCCCCTTCACCTGGGTCTTCGGTGGCTTCAAAGGTGAGGGGTCGGTGATCGACAAGGTCGAGGTCGTCGACGACTACACGGTGCGCTTTTTCCTCAACAAACCGGTCGGCTTCTTCCCGCAAATGGTCGCCGCGAGCTACTTCGGCATCGACAGCCCCACCGCGGTCAAGGCCGATCCCGACCGCTACGGTACCCCCGACGTCGGCATCGTAGGCACCGGCCCCTTCGTGTTCAAGAGCTGGTCCATCGGCGACAAGGTCATCCTCGAGCGCAACGAGAACTACTGGGGCGAAAAGGCCAAGGTGAAGACCCTGGTCTTCCGGGGCATCCCCGAGCCCACCTCGCGTCTGGCCGAGCTCCGGGCGGGCTCGATCGACATCGCCAACAACCTCTCGCCCGAGGACTACCAGACCATCAAGAACGACCCCAACCTGGTGGCCGTGGTCCAAAAGGGCCTCAACATCGGGTACCTGGCCTTCCACCAGCAAAACAAGCCGCTCGACAACCTCAAGGTGCGCCAGGCCATCGCCATGGCCGTAGACTGGCAGGCGATCGTCGACGCCTTCTACGGCGGACTGGGCGAGCGGGCCACCGAATTCGTTCCTCCGGCCATGTGGGGGCGCGCCGGCGACATCAAGCCCTTCACCTATGACCCCGAAAAGGCCAAGCAGCTGCTCGCCGAAGCCGGTTACCCCAACGGCTTCGAGACCGAGATCTGGTACATGCCCGTCTCACGCCCCTACTTCCCGGCCCCACAGCCGATCGCCGAGACCATCGCCACCTACCTGGCCGACGTGGGCATCAAGGCCAAGCTCAAGACCGAGGACTGGGGGACCTACCTCTCCGACTACGACCAGGGCAAGTTCCCCATGTACATGCTGGGCTGGAGCCCCGACTACCCCGACCCGGACAACTACCTCTACACCTTCTTCGGCCCCACCTCGATCAAGACCAACCTCGGCTGTGAAACCGACGTCTGCAAGGAAATCGGCGATCTGATCCTCAAGGCCCGGGTGACGGCAGACCTCGATCAGCGCAAGGCCCTCTACGCCAAGGCCCAGCGTCTGGTCCACGACAACGTGCTCTCGATTCCCGTGGCTCACAACAACCCCCTCCACGCCACCCGCAAGAACGTGAAGAATTACATCCCGAGCCCCTTGGGGTCGGAAGAGCTCTACATGGTGGAAGTCAAGTAGCAAGCGCACCTTCCAATGGGCCCGGCGCGTCCGGGCCCTTTATACTTTTCCTCGTGGCCGCATACGCCTTACGAAGATTCTTGAGCCTCATCCCCGTGCTCTTCGGTGTCAGCCTCCTGGTCTTCACCTTCGTCCACCTCATTCCCGGTGACCCCGCCCGCGTCATGCTGGGCCAGCGGGCAACGCCCACGGCGGTAGAGCGATTACGCAAGGAGCTCAACCTCGACAAACCCCTCTTCCTCAACCTCAAGGCCTTTCGGGAAAGCGGGGAGGTGAAAAAGCTCTTCGACAGCCAGTACCTCGCGTTTCTTTCCCGCACCCTTCAGGGCAACCTCGGCCGCTCGATCTTCACCAAGGTCGACGTCAGCCGCGAGCTCAGGGCAAGGTTTCCCGCCACCCTCGAGCTGACGCTGGGGGCAATGGCGGTGGCCCTTTTCGCCGGAATCCCTGCCGGAATTCTCGCGGCCCTGAGAAAGAACAGCCTCTGGGATCTCATGGTCATGACCGGAGCGCTGGTCGGGGTCTCGATGCCGATTTTCTGGCTCGGCCTCCTCCTCATCTACATCTTCGCCGTCAATCTCCACTGGCTCCCGCCTTCGGGGCGGCTGGGGCTTGGCTTCAATTTCGAGCCGGTGACCGGTCTGCTCCTTCTGGATGCGCTCTTGCGCCTGCGGTTCGACGTCTTCTTTGATGCCCTCCGCCACCTGCTCCTGCCCTCGCTCGCGCTCGGCTCGATTCCCACAGCGGTCATCGCCCGCATGATGCGGAGCGCGATGCTCGAGGTCCTCTCGCAGGACTACGTTCGCACCGCCCGGGCCAAAGGCCTGCCGGAACGGGTGGTGGTCTGGAAACACGCCCTCAAAAACGCCATGCTTCCGGTCATCACCATCATCGGCCTGTGGTTTGGCACCCTGCTCACCGGGGCGATCCTGACCGAGACCATCTTCAACTGGCCGGGTATCGGCAAGTGGCTCTACGAGGCCATCCAGGCCCGCGATTATCCCATCGTCCAGGGCGGCACCCTCTTCATCGCCACCATCTACGTTATCGTCAACGCCCTGGTCGACCTCTCGTACGGCCTTTTGGACCCCAGAATCCAGTATCGCTAGGAGGAACATGACTGTCGCCGCTCGCACCCCTACCCAGCAAGCGCTGAAGAGGTTCTGGCGATCGAGCCCGGGCCGGGCCGGTCTCTTCATCGTGACCGCGTTTATTCTGCTCGCCATCCTGGCCCCGCTGCTCGCGCCTTACAACCCGACCAAAGACCGGAACCTCCGGGCCAGGCTCAAACCCCCCTCCATCGAGCACGTGATGGGCACCGACGAACTCGGTCGCGACATCTTCATCCGGGTTTGGCACGGCGCCCGGATCAGCCTTCGCGTTGGTGTGGTGGCCGTGGGGCTGGCCCTGGTCGTGGGCACGCTGCTCGGACTCATCGCCGGGTATTTCGGTGGCTGGCTCGACATGCTGATCACCTGGCTCATCGACATCATGCTGGCCTTTCCCTCTATCCTCCTCGCCATCGCCATCGTCGCGGTGATTGGCCCAGGCATCGCCAACGCGATGATCGCCGTGGGCATCGTGCAAATACCGATTTTTGCCCGGCTCGCGCGCAGCAACGTACTCTCGCTCAAAGAGCAGGAGTTCATCGCCTCAGCCCGGGCCCTGGGCGCCACCAACACCCGGATCATCCTCAAGCACATCCTTCCCAACGGCCTCTCCCCCATCATCGTCCAAGCCACGCTCTCCATCGCCACCGCCATCCTCGACGCGGCCGGGCTCGGATTCCTCGGCCTCGGCGCCCAGCCCCCGGCTCCGGAGTGGGGGGTCATGATCGCCCGGGGCTTCCAGTACTTCACCACCGCTCCCTGGATCAGCCTCTTCCCGGGCCTTGCGATCATGCTCGCGGTGCTGGGATTCAACCTACTCGGTGACGGGTTGCGGGATGCCCTCGATCCTCGCAACGTGCGCTGAGCCCCGGGCGAACGGCGTATAATCTTGCCCGTGCTGGCGAAACGGATCATCCCCTGCCTCGACGTCCATGACGGACGCGTGGTCAAGGGGGTTAATTTCATCAACCTGGTTGACGCCGGCGACCCCGTCGAGGCGGCCAAGGCCTACGACGCCGCCGGGGCCGACGAGCTGGTCTTCCTCGACATCACCGCCACGGTTGAGGCGCGGTCGACCATGCTCGAAATCGTGGCCAGGGTGGCAGAATCGGTGTTCATTCCTTTCACCGTTGGCGGCGGGATCCGGAGCCTTGACGACGCTCGCGCCCTGCTGCTTGCCGGGGCGGACAAGGTCAGCGTGAACTCGGCCGCGGTCTTTCGCCCAGAGCTCATTACCGAACTCGCCTCCCATTTCGGGTCTCAGGCCGTGGTGCTCGCGATCGACGCCAAAAGGCGTGGCGAGGGCTGGGAGGTTTTTGTGAGGGGCGGCCGCGAACCCACTGGGCTCGACGCCGTAGCCTGGGCCCGGGAGGGCGTGCGACGCGGGGCGGGCGAGATCCTTCTCACCAGCATGGACAAAGACGGAACCAAGTCCGGCTTCGACCTCGAACTCACCCGCGCCGTGAGCGAGGCGGTTGAGGTTCCGGTGATCGCTTCCGGCGGAGCGGGCACCCCCTCGCACTTTGCCGACGCCTTCAGCCGGGGCCGCGCCGACGCCGCGCTGGCCGCGAGCGTTTTCCATTTTGGTGAAATCCCCATTCCCGAGCTCAAGCGCTACCTGGCCAAACACGGCCTGGCCGTTCGCCTGGAGGATACCCATGGAGCTTGACGCCATTCGTTTCGACGAAAACGGGCTCGTCCCCGTGGTCATGCAGGATGCCGGAAGTGGCGAGGTGCTCACCCTGGCGTATGCCAACCGGGAAGCCCTCGAGCTGACGTTGGCCACAGGGTTTGCCCACTTTTTCTCGCGCTCCCGGAAGAGGCTTTGGAAGAAAGGCGAAACCAGCGGCAACGTCCAAAAGGTCGTCGAGGTGGTCCTCGACTGCGACGGCGACGCTGTGCTCTACAAGGTCGACCCCCAGGGACCGGCCTGCCACACCGGCGCGCGAAGCTGTTTCCACAACCCGATCCAACCCGCGGTGAAAAGTGCGGTTGAGAGCGATCTGGGCAAGGTCACCGAGCGCGTCTTTCAAACCATCCAGGATCGCTTGCGAGCACTCCCCGAGGGCTCCTACGTCGCCACCCTTCACCGCCAGGGGCTCGACCGACTGCTCAAAAAGATCGGCGAAGAAGCCGGGGAGGTCATCATCGCGGCCAAGAACTCAAACCGTGATGAACTGGCCTGGGAAGCGGCAGATCTCTATTTCCATCTCCTCCTCGTTCTGGCCGAACTGGACCTCTCACCAAAGGACCTGGCCAAGGAACTGGCAAGGCGGCACAAACCGGAGTGAGCCATGTTGAATGCCAGCCGGTCACGGGAACGCAATCGGGTCGTCGCCATCTTCTGGATCCTCTTGTTTCTATTGGGTTCCGTCCAGGCAGCGAGCCTCGCCAAGGTCAGCATGGGCCTGCCGCAAGTGGGCTTCAACCCCAGCGACCTCAGGACCTACCGGATCGCCAAAGCGACCCAGACGTTCAACGGCGACGCCGGGGCCGTGGTGTTCATCACCTCCTGGCGCTTTTCCGAGAGCGATGCCGGCGAGCGGGCCTTCGAGATGTACTTGATCTCCCCCCGGGACACCGTCGAACGAGCAGGCTACACGCTCACCGTCCGCAAGAGCTGGGCCGGAAAGGTGATCCCGACCTTCTGGTATTTCCGCATTACGCCGGAAAAGGCACGGATCTTCGAAGGCACCTGGACCGTCTACTTCCTCTTTAACGGCGAGCTCATGGGGAGCGCGAGCTTTCGGCTCAGCCCTTGAGGGCTCACCCCGACCCGACGTGGCCAAGGCCCGGGCGCGGTCCTTAAAATGGGGCCTATGGTCACGACCCGCATCGCGCCATCGCCAACCGGAGACCCCCACGTGGGAACCGCCTACATCGCCATCTTCAACTACGTCTGGGCGAAGAAAAACGGGGGGCGCTTCATCGTTCGCATCGAGGACACCGACCGCCAGCGCTACGTCCCCGGGGCCGAAGCGCGCATTCTCGCCATGCTCCACTGGCTGGGCCTCGACTACGACGAGGGTCCGGACACGGGCGGTCCCAACGGTCCCTATCGTCAGTCGGAACGCCTCGAACTCTACCGGCACTACGCCGAGATCCTGCTCGAACGCGACTGGGCCTACCGGGCCTTCGAAACCCCTGAGGAGTTGGAACGTATCCGCCGGGAAAAGGGCGGCTACGACGGCCGGGCCCGCGATATTCCAAAAGAGGAGGCCGAGGCGCGGGCGCGGGCCGGGGAACCCCACGTCATCCGCCTGAAAGTCCCAAGACCTGGCACCATCGAAGTTCACGACGTCTTGCGGGGTCTGGTGCGCTACGACAGCGGCGAGATCCCCGACGTGGTGCTGCTCAAGTCCGACGGCTTTCCCACCTATCACCTGGCGAACGTCGTCGACGACCACCTCATGGGCGTGACCGACGTGATTCGGGGGGAAGAGTGGCTGGTCAGCACCCCCATCCACGTCCTCCTCTACCGGGCCTTTGGCTGGGACGTTCCGAAGTTCTACCACCTACCGCTCCTCAGGGCCCCTGGAGGCGCCAAGCTCTCGAAACGCACCGGCCACACCAGCGTGGACCACTACCGCGAGGAAGGCATCCTCCCCGAGGCGCTCAGGAACTACCTCTCCTTGATGGGCTTTTCCATGCCCGACGGCCGCGAGGTCTTCACCTTAAGCGAGATGGTCGAGGCCTTCTCCTGGGACCGGGTCAGCCTCGGTGGCCCCGTCTTCGACTGGGAAAAGCTGGTGTGGATGAACGGCAAGTACATCCGAGAGGTGCTCTCGCTCGATGAACTCGCCGAGCGGGTCAAGCCGTTCATGGCCAAGGAAGGCCTGGCCTGGCCATCGGAGGCGTATCTCCTAAGGGTCCTCGAGCTCATGCGTCCCCGCTTCGAGACCCTCAAGGAATTCCCGCAAAAAGCCGTGTACTTCTTCCGCGACGATTTCGAGTACGAGGAAAAGGCCCGGAAAGAAATCGCCAAGGGGGCTGAGCTCTTGAAGGCGCTCAGGGAAGCGCTGGCGGGTCTTTCCGATTTCAGTCAGTCACGCACCGAGCCCCTCATCAAGGCCTTCGCGGAAGAACACGGCAAGAAGCTTCGCCACGTGATGCAACCCCTGCGCGCCGCCATTACCGGCCGCCTGGCCACCCCGGGGATGTACGAGATGCTCGAGGTCCTGGGTAAGGAAACCGTCCTCCGGCGTATCGATCGGGCGCTGGCTCTCGTAGAATCATAGGCGTGTCTTGGTTTGCTCGCCTCAAACAGGGCCTGAAGAAAACCGCGGAGAACCTCAGCAAGGCCGTTCCCTGGGGCGGCGACCCCGAGGAGGTGCTCGAGGAGCTCGAGTACGCCCTGATCGCCGCCGACGTGGGGATCGAGGCCACCGAGGAGATCCTGGCTGAGGTCAGGGAATCATCGCAAAAAAACCTCAAGGAAGCGGTCAAGCTGGCGATCATGCTGCAGCTGGAACCCGACGAGCGCCGGAGGAAGCTGCGCAAGCTGGGGTTTAAGCCCGACGCCACGAAGAAGTTCGTGGCCCCCAAAGGCCACGTCGTCCTCATGGTCGGCGTCAACGGGGTGGGGAAAACCACCACCATCGCCAAGCTCGGTCAGTACTACCAACGCGCTGGGAAAAGGGTGCTCTTCGCCGCCGGCGACACCTTCCGGGCCGCCGGCGGCGCCCAGCTCAAGGTCTGGGGCGACCGCCTGGGCATCCCCGTGATCCAGGCGCCGGAAGGGGCCGACCCCGCCGCCCTCGCCTACGACGCCACCCAGGCCCGAAAGGCCCGGGGCCACGACCTTCTCCTCGTCGACACCGCCGGACGGCTCCACACCAAGCACAACTTGATGGAGGAGCTCAAAAAGGTCAAAAGGGCCATCAGCAAAGCCGAGCCGGGCGAGCCGGGCGAGGTTTGGCTGGTCATGGACGCCACGGTGGGCCAAAACGGCATCAACCAGGCCAAAGCCTTCCACGAAGCGGTCGGGCTTACGGGGGTCATCGTGACCAAACTCGATGGCACCGCGAAGGGGGGGGTTTTGGTGCCGATCGTGCGGGCGCTCGGCGTGCCCATCAAGTTCATCGGCGTGGGCGAGGGGCCCGAAGACCTCCAACCCTTTGACGCCGGGGCCTATGCCGAAGCGCTTCTCGAGGGCCCGGCTTCGTAGCCCACCGAGGCAAACGCGAGCGACCTCCGACCTCGTCCCATCATGTCGAAAAGCACTTGGACGCTCACTTCGCTGCCCCGCTTGCACCGCCTGCCCCCTTTGCGTAACCTTGGGGGGATGTCGGCAATTGGGATCCGGGCCAGGCAGATCACCATCTGGGGCACCGTCGTTGCGCTGCTCACCGCGCTGGCCAGCGCCCAGCAAACCCCCGTCCGCCCGGTGGAAGCCATCCTCGAGGCCCCGCCGCGGGTTGTGTTTGAAGACGGCCGGGCGGTATTGACACTCCAGACCACGATTCCGGTCGCCTGCGTCGTGGTCTACGGCCAAACCCCCGATTTCGGGGCCATGGCCTTCGACCAGGGAATGGGTCAGAGCGCCCACCGGGTGCACCGGGTGGTCTTCCCGAAACTCAAAGCCGGAAGTCGCTATTTTTACCGCCTCCAGGGCAGCGACGCCCGGGGAAACCTCTACCAGAGCCAGATTTACACTTTTTCCACCCCCGGCGAGACGAAAACACCGCCTGGTCCCTACGGCAGCAACCTGGCCCTGGCCCGGCTGGGAACCCGGGTGATTGCCAAGAGCAGCAACTACGCGGGTGCGGCGGACGACGAGCCCTGGGGCGCGCAAAACGCAATCGACGGGGACCCGAGCACCGAGTGGTCGAGCAACGGCGACGGAGACCGGGCCTGGATCACCGTCGCCCTGCCCAGGCCGGCCGAGATCCGGGCGGTCGGGTTTTGGACCCGCACCATGGGGGATTCGGCCCAAATCGAAAGCTTTCGCCTCGAGGACGAAAAGGGCCGGGTCTACGGGCCCTTCCGTCTGCCCGACGCCAAACGGCTCTACGTCTTCCCGCTGACGGCCCGGGGCCAGCGCTTTACCTTTCGGGTGGTCCGCTCCAGTGGAGGCAACACCGGGGCGGTTGAGATCGCCCTGTTCGGGGAGTTTCTGCCATGAAACGTGAAGATCGGGACGCGTTGATCCTCGCCTTTGCCTGGCTGGTGGCCATCGCCGCCACCGGCGGCAGCCTTTATTACTCGGAGATCAGGAAGTTCATCCCCTGCGAGCTCTGCTGGTACCAGCGAATCTTCATGTACCCGCTGGTGCTCATCTTGGGCATCGCCCTCTACCGCCTGGATACCAAAATCCGCCCCTACGTTTTGGGTATGACGCTGGTGGGCGGCAGCATCAGCCTCATCCACTACCTGGAGCAAAAAATCCCCGCCTTTCAGCCCACCGCCTGCGACGCCACGCCGATTCCCTGCAGCCTCCAGTACGTGAATTACTTTGGCTTCGTGACCATTCCCCTGATGGCGCTCACCGCCTTCGTCCTGATCGCGATCAGCATGCTCTTCCTGGGACGGAAATAGCCCCCCTTCCGGGGGGCTGGCGAGGCCCCAAAGCCATGCAGCCTTCACGTCTTTTTGGGGCCCCGCCGTGGCGTTTGCCACGGCGGGATGCTCAGGAAGCCACGGCGACGTCTTCGGCCTTCATAGAAACGCCGAAATCCTCCAAAGCGGCGAGCACCGAGGCCATTCCCGTGACCGCGTGTTTATAGACCACCACGCCTTCGTCCTCGAGTACCACCACCGCCACCTCGTGCGCCCGGGCCGCGAGCTCAGGGGTGGGGGCGTTTTCATCCCGGCTACTCCAAATCGGAACGCCCTCGCGATCAAGCAGCACCAACGTCGCCCCGTAGCCCACGCGCTCGCGCAAAGCCGGCGGCAGCTTGCCCGTGGCGTCCGAACCCAGTTCTACGGCGAAATAGCGTTTCCCGTTCATGGCAGCGTCAAGTTAAGGGCTGGACGTAAAGCTGTTGTAAAAAACCCCGAGCCGTCCGGCCCGGGGCCTCGGCTCACCTGCCCTCAGGCGGCGAGCGCCGCTTTCGCCTCGTCCAGCGCCTTGAACAAGCGCGCCTTGGTCAGGGGCTGGCCCTCGAGGACCATCGCCCCTTCGTGGAAGTGCAGGTGCCAGTAGATGTGCGCTTTGAGGAAGCGGACCTCAACGCCGTGGCTACGTGCATCGGGCTGCGACACGCTCGCCAGCACGAAACGCTCTCCCCGGGCGTCGGCGAGCGAAACGCTCATCCACCGGGTGGGCAGATTCCAGGGCTTGGTGAACCGATAGATGGTGTCGGGAAAGTACGCCTCGACGATGAAGCGCACGCCTTTTTCCTTGGCATACTCCTGCATCCAGGCGATGAGCTCGGCCCAGGCCTGATAGAGCCCCTCTTCGCGTTCCATGCCTCCATGGTATACACGCCGACACGGCAGCGCCAGCCACACACCATCCGCGCCCCAAAGCCTAAACTGGGCACGATGCGGCACGCCGACCTTCCCCTTCTTCCCCACGCGCCGGGCGTTTACATTTTCAAAAACGCCCGTGGCGTGCTGTACGTGGGCAAGGCCAAGGACCTGCGCGCGCGGGTCAGCAGCTACTTTCACGCTGACGAAGGGAAGGCGCAAAAGCTGATCCAGGCCGCCGAAGCCCTGGAGTACATCGTCACCCGCGACGAGGTGGAGGCGCTGCTCCTGGAAGCCAACCTCATCAAGTCCCACCGGCCACCCTTCAACGTGCTCCTCAAGGACGACAAGCACTACCCCTTCCTCAAACTCACCAACGAACCCTTTCCCACGCTGCGGATCGTCCGCCGGATCAAGGACGACGGCGCGCGCTACTGGGGTCCTTTTCCCAACGCGGGCACGGTTCGCAAGATCAAGGACCTCATCGACCGCACCTTCCCGCTGCGGAAAAACTCCGGCGTCCCCATGAAAAAGCGGCGAAAACCCTGCCTGAACTACGCCATGGGCCGGTGCCTGGCCCCATGTGCCGGTCTCGCCGATCCCAAAGCGTACCGACAGGTGGTCCATAACGTCGAGCGGGTCTTGAGCGGTGAGGTCGACGCCCTGATCCGGGATCTCGAGGCGGAGATGAACCAGGCGGCCCGCGAGACCAACTTCGAGCGTGCCGCCACGCTGCGCGACCAGATCCGGGCGCTCAAGGCCTTCTTCGCCACCGAACAGCAAGCGGTCCTCACCCAGGAGGTGAACCTCGATTTTCTGGGCTTCGCCCGGGCCGGGGCCTACGCCACCGTCCAGCTCTTCCAGCTGCGCTCGGGGCGAATCCTGGGCCGCGTCTCCCGCTTCGTCGAGGGTGTTGAGGAAGCCAGCGACCAGGAAATCCTTGCCGCGTTCTTAAGGGACTACTACCTCGAGGCCACCCCCCTCCCCAAGCTGGTGCTGCTCCCCTTCGAGGTCGAAGGCCAATCGACGCTGGCGGCGGCGCTGACCTCGAGGGCCGGGCGCAAGGTGGCGCTCAAGGTCCCCAAGCGGGGGGAGAAGAAAAAGCTCATCCAACTCGCCCAGAAAAACGCCCAGAGCGCCCTGGAAACCGAAATGGCGCGGCTTGAGCGCAAGGGCGACCACCCCGCGCTCAAGGCGCTGGCCGAGGTCCTCGCCCTCAGCGCCCGCCCCTACCGAATCGAGGGGTTCGACGTCTCCACGCTCTTTGGCGAGGCCACGGTCGCGGCCATCGTGGTCTTCGAGGGCGGGCGGCCAAAAAGGCGCGACTACCGGCACCTCCGCATCCGAAGTCAGGCCCAGGCCGACGACTACGCCGCCATCGAGGAGGCGGTCTACCGCCGTTTCGCCGGGCGCCTTTCGGAAACCATGCCCGTCCCCGACCTCCTCCTCATCGACGGGGGGCTGGGGCAGGTGCGGGCCGCGCTCCGGGGGCTTGAGCGGGCGAAGATCGCCATTCCCACCGTCGGCCTTGCCAAGCGCGAGGAAACCCTGATCCTTCCCTCGGGCGAGGCCATTCGCCTCCCCCTGCACCACCCGGCGCTCAGGCTCCTCATCTACATCCGTGACGAGGCCCACCGCACGGGCGTCAGGCGAAACCGGAAGCTCAGGCGCAAAAAGGCCCTCCGGAGCATCTTCGAAGACATCCCCGGCATCGGCGAGCAGCGGCGTCGGGTGTTGCTGGAATCGTTTGATAGCCTCGAGGAGATCCGCCAAACCCCCCTGGAAACCCTGGCCAAGCTTCCCGGCATGAACCGCAAGGCGGCGGCTGCCTTGAAGGCCGCTTTGGAGGCCGAAGGGCAAAATGCGACCCCCTCGTAGTAGGATGGGGCCTCGATGCGTGACGTCAAAGCCCCACTCGAGACCGCTTTGCGCCAGGCCCTCCATTCGCTGGGCATCGAGGCGCCAGGGCCCATTCCGGTCGATCTTGCGCCCAAGGGAAAGCCCGGAGATTACGGCAGCCCGATCGCCTTCCAGCTCGCCCGGAAACTCAAGAAATCGCCGGTCGAGATCGCGAGCGCCCTTCGCGACTCGCTCCCCGAAATCCCCGGCGTCACCGAAATCCACGCCGTCGGTGGCTTTTTGAACTTTACCTTCGATCCCGCCTACCTGGTCACCGCCGCCAGCCAGCCCCCAAGCCCGAGCCCAAAACGCGGCGAGAAGGTGCTCATCGAGCACACCTCGGTCAACCCCAACAAGGAGCTCCACGTCGGCCATCTGCGTAACGTCGCCCTGGGCGACGCCATGGCCCGCATCCTCGACTTCGCCGGTCACCCGGTCGAGGTGATCAACTACATCGACGACACCGGCGTGCAGGCCGCGGAAACCCTCTTCGCGCTCGATCACTACCACCTGGACGACCCCAGCGGCGAAAAGTACGACCACTTCGCCGGCAGGGCCTACGTGCGCTTGCACCGGGACCTCGAGGACGAAAGCGTGCGGGCGGCGTTGGGGCCCAAGATCCGCGAGGTGGTGCGGCGTCTGGAGCAGGGCGAATTGCGGGAGGCGGTGGCCCGGATCCTCGACGCCCAGCTTGAGACCATGTGGGCCCTCGGCGCGAGTTACGACGCGCTGGTATGGGAATCGGACATCGTCCGCGAAGGCCTTTTGAAAAAGGCGCTCGACGCCCTAGCCAAAACCCCCTACGTCCGCCGCATGGACGAGGGGAAGTATCGGGGCGCGATCGTTTTCGACACCTCCGAGTTCATTCCCGGTCTTGAGGACCCCTACCTGGTGCTTTTGCGCTCGGATGGCACCGCCACCTACACCGCCAAGGACATCGCCTTCCAGCTATGGAAAATGGGCGTCCTCGAGGGCCTCCGCTTCAAGCCCTACACCCGCCAACCCTCGGGGAAAACCCTCTACACCAGCGCACCTGACGGCCAGCCCATGGCCTTTGGCGGAGCCAAACGGACGGTCAACGTGATCGACGTCCGCCAAAGCTACCCCCAAGCCGTGCTCAAAGCCGCCCTCAAGGCGCTCGGCCGCGAGGACCTGGCCGAGGGACACGTCCACCTCGCCTACGAGACCGTCCTGCTCGAGGGCCGGCCCCTCTCCGGCCGCAAGGGTCACGTGGTGAGCGTGGACGAGCTCCTGGAGGAGGCCACGCGGCGGGCCCGGGAGGTCATCGCGGAAAAGAACCCCCACCACCCCGACCCCGAACGCGCAGCCCGGCAAGTGGGCCTGGGCGCGGTTCGCTTCGCCATGGTCAAGACCGAGCCCCGGCGCCAGATCGACTTCCGCTGGCAGGCCGTGCTCTCCTTCGAAGGAGACGCCGCCCCCTATTTGCAATACGCCCACGCCCGGGCCGCGTCCATCCTGCGCAAGGCGAAAGCCGAGGGCCTCGACTGGCGGCAAGGCGCCGACCCCTCCCTCGCCACGCCGCACGAGGTGGCCCTGGCCAAGGCCATGCTGGGCTTTCCCGAAGCGGTGGAAAAGAGCGCCAGCGAACACACCCCCCACCTCCTCGCCAACCACCTGCTCGACCTGGCCGCGGTCTGGAACGCCTACTACAACGCCAAGGAAAACGGCCGTCCGGCGACTCCGGTGCTCGGGGCGCCGCCCGGCCTGCGCGAACTCCGGCTTTCGCTCGTCGAATCACTCAAGGAAACCCTGCGCACCGGCCTCACCCTGCTCGGTGTCCCCGCGCCGGAGGTGATGTAAGGCGCGCGCAACGCGCTGGCAGCGATACGACTTATACTTTAGACAGATGAAGTTCGTTTTCGCCGCACTCGCCTTCATCGGATCGGCGCTCGCCCTCCTCACCGACCCCGCCGAGGTGGCGCGGGTCCGGGTGGTGCAGGCCGCGCTCCCGGCGGTGGTCCGGGTGCAGGGCCAGTCCAGCTTCACCGACAACCCAGGGCCGGTGTGGGGTTCAGGCTTTTTCTACGCCCCGCACCGGATCGTGACTAACTTCCACGTCATCGACGGTCTGCAAAAAATCACCGTAACCCTGAACGACGGTGAGAGCTACCCGGCCCGGGTCTACGCGGTCGACAAAGGGCTCGACGTGGCCATCCTCGAGGTCGACGCCAGCGCCCAGGCCACGCTCGCCTTCTCCGACGAACGGCTGCTTCCCGGGCAAACCGCGATCCTCATCTCGAGCCCCTACGGCCGGCGCAACCTGGTCTCGGTTGGCGTGGTCGCCGGGGTAGGACCGTTTGAGGACGCGGCCCAGCTCGGCGGCGACGTGGGGCTTGAGATCTTCGAGGTCGTCTACACCGACGCCATGATCGAACCCGGGAGCTCCGGCGGCCCCTTGCTCAACGGCCAGGGTAAGGTCATCGGCCTCGTCGACGCGGTGTTGGGAGGGCCGAGCGGGATCTCCGGGGTGGGGATGGCCATCCCGGCCGGGCTGGTGAAGCAGAGCATCGAGGACCTCGAGCGCTATGGGGTCCCGCAACGGGGTTGGCTGGGTGCGACCCTGATCGACCTCACCGAACTCGACCCCCTACTTCTCAAGGCCCTGGGCCTGGTGGGGGTGAAAGGGGTCATGGTGGACCGCGTCGAGCCCAACTCTCCGGCCGCTCGGGCCGGGGTCCGGGGCGCGGACCGCGACGAACTGGGCAAGCTGGTGGCCCTTGGCGACGTGATCCTGGCGGTCAACGGACGCCCCATCCAAAACCGTTTCGAAGTGATCCAGGAAATCGCCCGCTACCGCCCGGGGGACGTGGTGCGGCTTCTCATCTGGCGTAACCGCGAACGGGTTGAGATCCCGGTCACCCTAACGGTGCGCCGGTAGTTCGGGTAGGGGGCACCTTGGACGACCTGCAAGCCCTCTTCCAAGCCCTGGGGACCAGAGCGCCACGGCGCAAAGTCACCGGCATCAGCCACGACACCCGACGGCTCCGCCCCGGGAACATTTACGTTGCCCTCAAGGGGCAGCGCTTCGACGGGCACGACCTCGTCGACGAAGCGCTGCGGCGGGGGGCGGTGGCGGTGGTGGGCGAGCGCCCGCTCAAGCTCCCCGTGCCGTATGCCAGGGTCGGAAACGCCCGCAAGGCCCTGGCGAAACTGGCGGCGCACTTTTACGACCTGCCAGCAACGCGCCTGAAGGTGATCGGCGTCACCGGCACCGACGGCAAGACCACCACCAGTCACCTCATCCACCACCTCCTGAACCAAAACGGCCGCCCCACCGGGCTCATCGGCTCGGTCGGGTACGCCTTCGGCCATCGCTGGCGTTTTCCCGAAGGCCACTTCACCACCCCCGAGGCACCGGCGCTGCAGGCCGCCCTGGCGGAGATGGTGGGCGAGGGGCTCAGGGCCGTGGTCCTCGAGACCAGCTCCCACGCCCTGGCCCAGCACCGGGTCGACGAGGTGGACTACGACCTCGCGGTCTGGACGCACCTCTCTCCCGAGCACCTCGACTTTCACAAAGACATCGAGGACTACTTCAAAGCCAAGGCCAGCCTCGTCGAGCGAGCACGATTCGCCGTGCTCAACCTGGCCTGTCCCTACGCCCGACGCCTGCGTAGCCACCCCCACCTCAGCTACGGACCGGGGGGCGATTTCACGGCGAGCCGGGTCCGGGAAGACGCCACCGGGCTGCGTTTCATGCTGCACGCCCCCGGCTTTTCCGGGCAGGTTTCCCTCCCCATGATCGGCGCCTACAACGTCGAAAACGCCCTGGCGGCGCTGGCCGCGGCGTTTCAGTTTGGCATCGATCTCGCGGGGGCCGTCCGTGCCCTCGCCAGCTTTCCTGGCGTACCGGGGCGGATGCAGATCGTAACCCGGAGACCCGTTCGGGGGGTGGTCGATTTCGCCCACACCCCAAGAGCCCTGGCCAAGGCCCTGGAAACCCTCAAGAAGACCACCCAGGGAAGGCTGATCGTGGTGGTGGGGGCGGCCGGCGAGCGCGATCCGGGCAAACGAAAGCCGCTGGGCAAGGTCGCCGCCACCCTGGCCGACGTCGCGGTCTTCACCGAGGAAGACAGCCGCAGCGAACCGGTGGAAGTGATCCTAAAGGCCCTCACCGCTGGGGCCCGCGAGGGCAGGGCCGAGGTCCACATCGAACCCGACCGCCGGCAGGCCATACGCCTCGCAAGCCGCCTCGCCCGCCCGGGGGACACCATCCTCCTGGCTGGGAAGGGCCATGAACGTACGCTGGAACGGGCGAACGAGGTCCTTGCCTGGGACGAAGTGGCCGAGCTCAAGGCCGCGCTTGGTCTAAACTAGACCCATCGATGCGCGAGCCGCTCTACCGCACGCTCGAGGGCCTCGAGGCGGCGATCTACCTCTTCGCCGGCCTCATCCTGGCGGTTGCCGCCGGCCTCATCCTTTTCTTTGCCGTTCTCGAGGGCGGCGGGGCGCTCTTGCGGGGCGAGGTCGCCCGGGGCATCATCCTCCTCCTCGACCGGGTGCTCCTGGCGCTGATGCTGGCCGAGGTGATCTACACCGTCGTCCGGTTCGCCCGCGAGGGCACCATCGAGGCCGAACCCTTCCTCATCATCGGCATCATCGCCAGCGTCCGGCGCCTGCTCGTGATCACCGCTGAAGGGGTGGCCGACGCCAGCCTCGATAATCCCCGCTTCGCCGCCATCCTGGTCGAGCTGGGCCTGCTCTCGATCGCGGTGCTCCTCTTTGCCCTGGCCATCTTTTTCATCCGCCGGAGGTAAACTGGGGCCGGCGCAACCCGCGCACGACGCGGCCAACCAAGGAGTGAAGATGCGAAGAGACGAGCTCGTGGCCTGGTTGAACGACTACCTCAAGATCGACGCCATACCCGATGCGAGTTTGAACGGCTTGCAGGTCGAGGGCAAGGATGAGGTCCAGTTGATCGGGGTCGCGGTCGACGCCAGCCTCTCCACCTTCCGCCAGGCGCAAAAAGCCCGCGTCGATTTCCTGATCGTTCACCACGGGCTTTTCTGGGGTAAACCCGAGCCAATCACCGGACCGCTCAAGCGCCGGCTCGAAACGCTCTTCGAGGGCGGCATCAGCCTCTACGCCGCCCACCTGCCGCTCGACGCCCACCCCGAGGTCGGCAACAACGCGGTGCTGGCCCGCCACCTCGGGCTCGTGGACCTCGAACCCTTCGCCGAGCACGCCGGGAGCGCGCTCGGGGTCATGGGCAGGCTCAAAACCGCGACCCGTCTCCACGACATCGCCGACGCCCTGGGCCAGCTCACGGGCATGCAGGCCCTGGTCCACCAGGGAGGAAGCGACCTCATCCAAAAGGTGGCGGTGGTCTCGGGCTCGGGCTCCGCTTACATCGGCGAGGCCGCGGCCAAGGGCCTCGATCTGCTCGTGACCGGCGAGCCCAAGCACAGCGCGTTCCACGAGCCCTTCGAGCGGGGCATCAACGTGATCTACGCCGGCCACTACGACACCGAGGTCTTCGGCGTCCGGGCGCTGGCGGAAAAACTGCTGGCCAGTTTCGGCCTGCCCTGGACCTTCCTCGACCATCCCACGGGGTTGTGATGACGATGGATGAAACCGCCGACCAAGCCCGCCCAGTCTCCGGAGGATTCTTCGTCACCTTCGAGGGCCCCGAAGGCTCGGGGAAGAGCACGCAGGCCGCGAGGCTCGCCGCCTGGTTTCAATCCCGCGGCGCGGACGTGCTCCTGACGCGCGAGCCTGGAGGCACCCCGCTCGGCCTCGAGGTGCGCAAACTCCTGCTCACCACCCCCATGACCGCCGAGGCCGAGTTCCTGCTCTACCTGGCCGATCGTGCCGAACACGTCCGGGAAAAAATCCGCCCCGCGCTCCTAAGCGGCCAGGTGGTGATCTCCGACCGCTACGCCGACTCCTCTTACGCCTACCAGGGCTTTGGCCGGGGGCTCTCCCTGGCCTGGATGCGCCGGGCCACCGAGGGTGCGACCGGGGGGCTCGTTCCCGATCTCACCTTCCTCCTCGACCTGCCGCCGGAGGTGGGCCTGGCCCGGGTCGAGGGACCGAAGGATCGCCTCGAGGGCGAGGCGTTGAGCTTCCACCGCCGGGTACGCGAGGGTTTTCTCACCCTGGCCGAGCTCGAGCCCGAGCGCTTCGTGGTCCTCGACGCCCAAAAAGATCCCGAACGCCTCTTTGCCCGTATCGTCCGTGAAGTGGAGCGAAGATGGCACGGCTGAAGTGGCTCGTCATTACCGCCCTGGTCGGTCTCGCGGTCGTGGGCCAGGTCTTCTGGCTGCGGGCCCAGCAACGCCCCGAACCACCAAGCCCCGCCCTACGCCCGCTCTCCATCACCCGCGAGGATGGAAGCAAGGTGCAGCTTTTCGTTGAGGTGGCATCGACCCCCGAGGCCTGGGAGCGGGGGCTGATGTTCCGCAAAGAACTGCCCCAAAACCAGGGCATGCTCTTCGTCTTCCCCCAGGCTTCGGGTTCACCGTTTTGGATGAAGAACACGCTCATCCCCCTTTCCATCGCCTTCGCCGATGGCGAGGGGGTGATCCTGCGCATCCTCGACATGACGCCCTGCCTGAGCGACCCCTGCCCCACCTACTACCCCGGCGTGGCCTACCGGCAGGCCCTCGAGGTCAACCAGGGCTGGTTCCGGCAAAACGGGGTTCGCGAAGGCGACCGCTGGAGGCTCGAGTGAGCATCTCACTGGTGAACCACCCCTTCCGTTTCGACCCGAAAAACCCGCCCGATTACAAGCCCCTCGAGGCCTACGGCTTGATCGGCGACAACCGGACCGCGGTGCTGGTGGGCGCCGATGGTCACATCGACTGGGCCTGCCTGCCGGACTTCGATTCGGAAGCGGTCTTCGCCGCGATTCTGGACCCCGAAGCCGGGACCTTTGCCGTGCGCCCCAGCGAACCCTTTGCCGCTCGGCAGTTCTACGAACGGGGCACCAACATCCTGGTGACCGAGTTCGTCACCGCAAACGGCACCGTTCGCCTGCGCGACTTCATGCCGTACGTCCCGGGGCGCAAAGTGCCCACCGCCGAGATCCACCGCCTGGTCGAGGGGGTCAGCGGGCAGGTCTCGATCGAGGTGATCTTCGAGCCCCGCTTCAGTTTCGGCCTCTACCCGCCGATCCTGGAGATGTCTCCGTACGGTGCCAAGGCCGCCCACCCCCGCGAGGGCTCGATCACGCTCTCAACCGACGTGCCCCTCAGCATCGAGGGCCACCGAGTGGTGGGTCGGGTGCAGGTCGAGGCCGGCGACGAGGTGTGGATGGTGGCCGACTGGGGTTCAAACACGGTGCACCCGGTCCGCTCCTACCAGCCGCCGCGCCAGCTCTGGATGACCCGGCAGTTCTGGCGCAGCTGGATCAACAAGCTCCGCTACCAGGGGCGCTACCGGGAGGCGGTCGAGCGCAGCCTCCTCACCCTGAAACTCCTCATCTACGAGCCCACCGGGGCCATCGTCGCCGCCCCCACCACCAGCCTGCCCGAATGGCCGGGCGGCCCCCGGAACTGGGATTACCGCTTTACCTGGGTGCGGGACTCGGCTTTCGTGTTGCGGGCCCTCTTCCAGGCCGGTTACGTCCAGGAAGGCACGGCTTATTTTGACTGGCTTTTACAGCAGGTGCTCGAGTCGGGCTCCGATCTGCAGGTGCTCTACAGCATCCGGGGCGAGCGCGAGCTGCCGGAAAGAATCCTACCCCTCAGGGGCTACCGCGACTCAAAGCCGGTCCGGGTCGGCAACGCCGCCACCGAGCAGCTCCAGCTCGACATCTACGGCAGCCTCCTCGACGCGGCCCTGCGCTACGACCGCTACGGCGGGGTTCTCACCATCACCGAGTGGGAAAAGCTCGCCGAGCTCGTCGAGGTGGTCCGCCGGCGCTGGCGCGAACCCGACTACGGGATCTGGGAAGCCCGGAGCGCCCCCAAGCCCTACACCTATTCCCGGGTCTGGGCCTGGGTCGCCCTCGACCGGGCCTCGCAGCTGGCGCTCAAGCTCGGCGTCAACGCCCCCATCGACGAATGGGCCCAGGAGGCGGCCCGGATCCACGCCGAGGTGATGGAGAACGCCTGGAACCCGGATCTTGAAGCTTTTACCCAGTACTACGGCGCCGAGGTCCTCGACGCCTCGGTCCTGGTCATGCCGGAGGTGGGGTTTCTGCCCTCGACCGACCCCCGTTTCGTGAAGACCCGGGAGCGGATCATCGAGAAACTCACCGCCGGCCGCTACCCCCTGCTCTACCGCTACCCGCCGGAGGAGGCCGACGACGGCATCGGTGGCCCCGAGGGCGCCTTCCTCCTGGTGTCGTTCTGGCTGGTGGACGCGCTCACCCTGGCCGGGGACCTCAAACGAGCCCGGGCAGCGCTGGAATCGCTCTTGCTCACCTCGGGACCGCTGAGACTGTTTTCGGAAGAGGTGCACCCCGAGACCGAAGGCCTGCTCGGCAATTACCCCCAAGGTTTTTCCCACCTCGGCTTTTTGAACGCCGTGTTCCGGCTCGACCACACCCGCCGCCGGCGAGAGGGGTGGGACATGCCCCTCGGCTGAGGGCCATACAGTAGAATGCCCCCGGTATGGAACGGACCTTTTGCATGATCAAACCCGACGGCGTTCGCCGCGGCCTGGTGGCCGAGATCCTCTCCCGCTTTGAGAAAAAGGGCTTTCGGATCGTGGCCATGAAGCTCATGCGCATCGACCGCGAGCTCGCCGAAACCCACTACGCCGAGCACCGCGAAAAGCCCTTCTTCGAGCCGCTGGTGAACTTCATCACCTCGGGTCCGGTGGTGGCCATGGTGCTCGAGGGCCCCGGCGTCATCGCCGAGCTGCGCAAGATGATGGGCGCCACCAACCCGGCCGACGCCCTGCCAGGAACCATCCGGGGCGATCTCGCGACCAGCATTGACGAGAACGTGGTCCACGGCTCGGCCAACGCCGAAGACGCCGAGCGAGAAATCGCGCTCTTCTTTAAGGCCGAGGAGTTCGTGGCCTGAGCCCATTTTGGCCCCCCTCCCCGGGCGCTGCCCGGGGAGGGGGTTTTAAACGCCGAAGGGGCCCGCGTTTTTCTTTTCGACCGGTTGGCCCGACGGCGCTTCAAAGGCCAGGACCTCTTCCAAAAAGCGGCGGAAAAGGTAGCGTGCGTCGTGGGGCCCGGGGCTCGCCTCCGGGTGGTACTGGACCGAAAAGACCGGGTAGCGCTCGTGGGCCATGCCCTCGAGGGTGCCGTCGTTCAAGTTCACGTGGGTGGCCCTGAAGCCCTCGAGGCTCTCGAGTGAAACCGCGTAGCCGTGGTTCTGGCTGGTGATCTCGACCGATCCGTCGAGCAGGCTCTTCACCGGGTGGTTCGCCCCCCGGTGGCCGAACTTCATCTTGAAGGTCCGCCCCCCGGCGGCAATGGCCAGGAGCTGGTGGCCGAGGCAGATGCCGAAGGTCGGCAAAAGCCCCATGAGCTCGCGCAGGGTCTGGTGGGCGTAGGTGGGGCCAAAGGGGTCGCCGGGGCCGTTTGAGACCAAAAGCCCGTGGGGTTCCAGGGTCATGATCTGTCCCGCCGGGGTGTTGCCGGGGACCACGATCACCTCGAACCCGAGCGTCCCCAGCTGCTCGACGATGGCGTGCTTGATACCAAAATCCATGACCACCACCCGCTTCCCCGAGCGCAGCGTGGGGAAGGCGTAAGGCAGGGGGGTGGTCACCTCGGGGGTCATGTCCCGTCCGTCGATGTCGGGCCAGGCCCGGGCCTCGGCGGCCAGGATGCGGAGCTCCTCCTCGGCGAACGGCTCGTCGGGGGCCTTGGCCAGGGCGCTGGCGTGGGCGATGACCCCTTTGAGAACACCGCCCTCGCGGATCTTGCGCACCAGCTTGCGGGTATCGATCCCCTCGATGGCCACGACCTTGTGCTCGCTCATGAACTCTTCCAGGGTCCCCTGGGCGCGGGGGCTCGAGGCCACGCGGGAGAACTCGCGGGCCACAAACCCCCGCACCCACGGACGGTTGGACTGCATGTCGTAGACGTTGACCCCGTAGTTGCCGATGTGGGGGTAGGTCATGACCACGATCTGCCCGTGGTAGCTGGGATCGGTCATGATCTCCTGGTAGCCGGTCATGGCGGTGTTGAACACCACCTCACCCAGCGTCTTGCCCCGGTAGCCGAAGGCAAACCCCCGGTAGACCTCGCCGTCCTCCAACACCAAGACCGCACCCTCGCGCTCGAACATCCGATCACTCCTCTTTGAGTCGCTTCAGAACCGGCACCTCCGGACACTGGTCCTGAAACGGACAGTCATTGCATTCAAACCACACTTTTCGCGGAAAGGCCTCCGCCGGTGCGATCTGATACCCCAGCTTCTGGAAAAACCCTTCCTGGATCGTGAAGGCGAAGACTTTGGGCAAACCCAGATCACGGGCCTCGCGCTCGGCGGCCAGAACCAACCAGCGACCCAGGCCCTCCCCTTGCCGCTCGGGGTGAACCGCCAGCGAGCGGATCTCGGCCAGATCCTCCCAGATCACGTGCAAAGCCACCGTACCCACCACGACGCCATCGGGATCGACCAGAACCTGGAAATCCCTGAGGTGCTCGTAGAGCTGGCTGCGGGAGCGTACCAGCATGAACGAAGCCCGGGCCCAGTACTTGATCAGGTCGTGGATCTGAGGCACGTCGCCGACCCGGGCCCGGCGCAAGTTCACCGGGGTCCCGCGCTCGGTCTTTGGAAGCGCGACCGGTTTGATCTCCAGCTTCATTCGCTCTGCCAAAGCGCCTTCGCCTCCTCAAGCTGCCGCCTCACCGCCTCCGGCGCGGTCCCCCCGTAGGAGGTGCGCCGAGCCAGCGCCCCCTCGAGGGCGACGAGCTCGAGGGCATCCTCGCCAAAAAGCGGGTGCGCGGCTCGCAACTCATCAACTGTAAGCGTATCCAATTCTCTGCCCTCAGATGCAAGTTTACGCACGATCGAGCCGACGACCCTGTGCGCCTCGCGGAAAGGAAGCCCCTTTTTGGCCAGGTAATCGGCCAGGTCGGTGGCCAGCGAAAACCCCGAGACCGCCGCCCGGCGCATCACCTCATCCCGCCAGTTGAGCTTTGGCAGCATAGCGGCGAGCAACCGCACCGAGGGCAAAACCGTATCGAAGGCGTCGAAAAGCGGTTCCTTATCCTCTTGCAAATCCTTGTTGTAGGCGAGCGGCAACCCCTTGACCACCGAGGCGAGCGTCACGAAGTCGCCGAGAACGCGCCCCGCCTTGGCCCGAACGAGCTCGGGGATGTCGGGGTTTTTCTTCTGGGGCATGATCGAGCTGCCGGTGGCGAAGGCGTCGGGGAGCTCAACGAAGCCGAACTCGAAGCTCGAGTACAAAACGAGCTCTTCGGCCAACCGCGAGAGCGTCGTTTGCAAGATGGCCAAGGCCGCGAGCGCCTCGAGGGCAAAGTCGCGACTGGCCACCGCGTCGAGCGAGTTGGGCACCGGGCGCCGGAAGCCGAGCTCGCTCGCGGTCATGTGGCGGTCGATGGGGAAGCTGGTCCCGGCGAGCGCCGCCGCCCCCAGGGGCGATTCGTCCATGCGCCGAAGGGCATCCCCAAGTCGCGAGGCATCCCGGGTCAGCATCCAAAAGTAGGCCAAAAACCAGTGCGAGAGCAGCACCGGCTGGGCCCGCTGGAGGTGGGTGTAGCCGGGGAGAACGCGGGGCGGATCGAGGTGACGCTCGGCCTCCTCGATCAGCACCCCCCGCAGCGACCGCAGGGCGCTTCTGAGCTCGCCAAGGGCATTTTTGAGCCACAGCCGCAGATCGGTCGCCACCTGGTCGTTCCGGCTGCGGGCGGTGTGCAGTTTCTTCCCCACCTCGCCCACGAGCTCGGTGAGCCGGGCCTCGATGTTCATGTGCACGTCTTCATAAGCATCGCGCCAGGGGAAACGGCCCGCTTCGATCTCGCGCTCGATGGCGTCGAGGCCCTCGAGGATCTTCTCCAGCTCCGCCTCGCTCAAGATGCCCCTCGCAGCGAGCATCCGGGCATGGGCCCGCGAACCGGCAAGGTCTTCCCGCCACAAGCGGCGGTCGAAGGGCAGCGAGTTATTGAAGGCCGCGGCCAAGGCGTCGGTCTCCTCGGCGAAACGCCCGCCCCAAAGCTTTTTACTGCCCGAATCCATCGACTAGCGCCCCCCGGCCCGTGCCCTAACCTTGAGCCGCAAGGCGTTGATCTTGATGAAGCCCTCGGCGTCCTTCTGATCGTAATCCCCGGCCTCGTCGAAGGAAACCAGCGACTTCCGGTAGAGCGAGACCGGCGACTTGCGCCCCACGATCAGGGCCTGGCCTTTATAGAGCTTGAGCCGGGCGGTCCCGGTCACGTCCTCGGCGATCGCATCCACGAGGCGCTGGAGCTTTTCCCGTTCGGGCGCGAACCAGTAGCCGTTGTAGACCAGCTCCGCGTACTTCACCGCGAGCTGGTCCCGAAGGTGAAGGGCCTCGCGATCCAGGGTAATGGACTCCACCGCCCGTCGCGCGTGATAGAGGATGGTCCCCCCCGGGGTTTCGTACACGCCCCGCGATTTCATGCCCACGTAGCGGTTCTCCACCATGTCCACGCGGCCCACGCCGTGACGCCCACCGATATCGTTGAGCCGCGCCAGGAGCGCCGCCGGAGAGAGCCGCTCGCCGTTGACCGCCACCGGGTCACCGGCTTCGAACTCGACCTCCACGTATTCGGGGTGATCCGGCGCGTCCTCGGGGTTGGTCGTCATACGGAACATGTCGGCCGGAGGCTCGGCCCAGGGGTCTTCCAGGATGCCGCCCTCGTAGGAGATATGCAGGAGGTTTGCGTCCATCGAATAGGGCTTTTCCTTGGTTACCCCCACCGGAATGCCGTGCTTTTGGGCGTAGGCAACGAGGTCGGGCCGTCCCGAGAATGCCCAGGTGCGCCAAGGGGCGATCACCTGAATGTCGGGATTGAGGGCATAGGCCGAAAGCTCGAAGCGCACCTGGTCGTTGCCCTTGCCCGTGGCCCCGTGCGAGACCGCTTTTGCGCCTTCGTCTTCAGCGATCTTGACCATGTATTTCGCGATCAAGGGGCGGGCAATGGCCGTGCCGAGGAGGTAATACCCTTCATAAAGCGGCGCGGCGCGCATCATGGGGAAGACGAAGTCGCGAACGAACTCTTCCCGTAGGTCCAAGGCATAGGCCTTACTCGCGCCGGTGGCCAGCGCCTTTTCCCGGGCCTCCTCCACCTCTTCTCCCTGCCCGATATCGGCGGTGAACGCGATCACCTCGGCACCGTAAGTCTCCATCAGCCAGCGCAGGATCACGCTGGTATCGAGCCCCCCGGAGTAGGCAAGTACGATCTTCATCTGCACGAATATACATCAGTTCGTGGACCCCTGGTCCAACAACTGCTGAATCCCCACAACAGACCCTCCGGTATACTCAGCAGCGTGAAACCGACCAGCGTCGCCGTGCTGCACCGAAAGCCGCCCTTACCGCACCCCATCCCCTCAGAGGCCCTGGCGCTCCTCCAAGATCTTGGTCAACGCGCCATCCCCTCCATCGCGAAAAACGAAGCACTCGTAGAAAGGCTCATGGCCGCTGCCCAAGACAGGGAAAGTTCGCACGACCTCCTTTTGGGTGATAGCCGCAAACACCTCCGAGCCATTCCCCGCGCATCTGTTCATCTCGTGATCACCTCACCCCCCTACTGGACGCTCAAAACATACGAATACGCCCCAGGACAGCTGGGCGCCATTCAGGATTACGAAGCTTTCCTCGACGCTCTCGATGAGGTGTGGGAGGAAGTCTACCGGGTCCTCGTGCCCGGGGGGCGCCTGATCGTGGTCGTCGGTGATGTCAACATCCCGCGCAAGGATCCCGTTTTCAAACGCCACCTCATCTTTCCCCTCCACGCTTCCATTCAAGAACGCGCTCGAAAACTGGGTTTTGACAACCTCGCTCCGATCATCTGGCATAAAATCGCGAACGCCCGATTTGAGGCGGGAGGTGGTGGCTTCTACGGAAAACCCTACGAACCAGGGGCAATCATCAAAAACGACATCGAATATATCCTGTTCCTCAGGAAACCGGGGGGCTATCGCAAACCTACCCCCGAGCAACGATTGCTTTCCATCCTCCCCTCATCAGCGCAAAAAAAGTGGTTTCAACAGATATGGAAACTGACGGGCGCACAAACCAAAGATCACCCCGCACCGTTCCCTCTACAGCTCGCTGAACGGCTTGTTCGAATGTTCAGTTTCGTTGGCGATCTGGTCCTTGATCCGTTTATGGGCACCGGAACGACGAATCTCGCCGCACTGAAGTGGGGCAGGAACAGCATAGGGATCGAACTTGTTGAAAAGTACTGGCTCATAGCAAAAGAACGGCTTCTCGCTTATCCGGGGACCCACGAGGACCCATCACTCGGCGATATGGGCAAGACGGGCGGCGAAGAAAGCCAGCTCGCCTAGGAAAACGTCGAGCCCGAAATCGTCAAAGGTGGCAGCATTTCTGTCTGCCAAAACCACGGCGGCAGCATCGTAAAGCCCCGCCATCACCAGCCGCTTTGCAAAAAGCTTATACCGATCCCAGTACGAAACAATCCGGCCATCCTCCAAAAACGACTCATCAACAGGGAATAAGGCCCGGGCCTTTTTCCCCGGCTTTAACACCTCTTCGTCGTTCGCAAGAACCATCAGCCAGCCCCGAAATGGGCGCCGCAAGCCCTCGCTGGGAACAAATGGCTGTAAGACACCCTCGCGCATCGCCCAATTTAAGTCATGTGCCGACCCCACAGCCTCTTCGATGCGGTTGTTGAAGTTGTTCCCGTAGGAACCAACATGCGATTTGAGCTCGACCGCAATTGCGAGTTTTCCCCTATACACAACCACGAAGTCCCATTCCTTCGTTGGCCGAAAGTAACCGGGAAGAACAGCTCGCTTATGAACGAAGACTTCCGCCTCCCGTAACCCCGCGGCTACGACGAGACCACGAAGTACCTCGATCAGCGAATCGAGGTGGCGGCCGGAAGTAGCTTCGCCTCTCCCCGATTTCTCCCCGCTCCTTTCGCGCGCCGCCTTCCTCGCCTGCCAGAAAGCGGCCAGTGCTTCGCCGATCGCCTGGCGAATGCGATTCGAGTCCATACCCGTCACTATACGAACGCCATCGCGTACCCCTCGACCCGCCGGGCAGCCTCGAGGTCCTTTTCGGTCACGCCCCCCG
>CAZXOY010000010.1:0-44522 GCA_964642655.1 uncultured bacterium | reverse complement strand
TTACGCCCGCTTCGCTGGCCGATAAGGGCCAGTGCCTCGGGCACGAAGACGTAGTCGTCGTCTTTCAGGGCGCTGACGTGAACGAGCCCCTCGACGCCGTTTTCGAGCATCACGAAAGCGCCAAAGGCCTGCACCCCGCTCACGGTGCCGGAAAACACCCGGCCTTTGTGCGCCAGGGCCCAGCGCGCCTGGTGGTACTTCGCCAGGTCACGCTCGGCGGCCTCGGCCATCCGCTCGCGTTCGGAAACGTGCTTGGCCACCTCGGGCAGGCGCCGCCGCCACGCCGCCAGACGTCCCTCGGAGAGCTGGCCGCGAATGCTGGCCTTGAGCACCCGGTGGACGACGAGATCCGGGTAACGCCGGATCGGACTCGTGAAGTGGAGGTAGTCGGGAAAGGCCAGACCGAAGTGACCGAGGTTGTCTTCGTCGTAGCGGGCGAGCTTGAGCGCCCGCAGGAGCAGGGTCGAGACCACCGGGGCCTCCTTTTTGCCCCGCGCCGCCTCGATGATCTCCTGAAACCCCTTGGGGGTCAGGCTGCTGAGTTCGTAGCCGAGCCGAGAGAGCGCCTGGGCCACCTCGCGAAAGCGGTTTTCCGAAGGGTCCTCGTGCACCCGGTAGAGGGCGGGGAGCCCGCGCTGGGAAAGATCCTTGGCCACCAAACGGTTCGCCAAAAGCATGAGCTCCTCGATGAGCGAGCGGGCTTTGGCCTCCCTTTGGGGCAGGAGCACCACCCGCCCCTCGTCGTCGAGCTCGACCTTGACCTCGGGGAACTCGAAAGCGAGCGAGCCCTGGGCCATACGCCGGGCCCTGAGTCGCTGGGTCAAGGCGAAGAGCTCGCGCAGATCGTCAGCGAGCATCCTGGCCTCGGCGGGGAGATCGCCGCCCTCGAGGAACGCCTCCACCGCCTCGTAGGTGAGCCGGGCCCGCGACCGAATCACCGACTCGGCAAAGCGGTAGCCCTCGACCTCGCCGTCGGGGGTGAGCTCGACGATGACGCTCAAAACCAGCCGGTCCTCGCCGGGAAGGAGTGAACAGACGCCGTTCGAGAGCTGTTCCGGCAGCATGGGGAGCACGAGCCCGGGCAGGTAGACCGACGTTCCCCGGGCCAGGGCCTCCTGGTCGAGCCGAGAGCCCTCCTTGACGTACTCGCCCACGTCGGCGATGTGGACCCCGACCTCGTAGCGACCCTGGCCCAGACGCCGGAGGTGGATGGCGTCGTCGAAGTCCTTGGCGTCCGCCCCGTCGATCGTGAAGACGGGGAGGTCCCGGAAGTCCTCGCGCCCGGCCAGTTTTTCCGCAACCGGCTGGCGCGCCACCCGGGTCGCCTCCTCGAGGACCTCCGGCGGAAAGGCGTCGCGCAGATCGTATTTGAGAACCACCGCCCGCAACTCGGCCTTGGGGTCATCGCCAGGGCCCAGGACCTCGAGGAAGTGAGCGATCGCCTCCTCGCCCCCGGTCTCTTCCGGGTAGATGACCCGGGCCGCGATGCGGCTGCCGGCGGCCACCCCGGAAAGCCCCTCGGGAAGCAACTTCAGACGTTCTGGCAGCCGCGGGTTTTCCAAGTCAATCCAGGCAAACCCGCGAGAAAAGCGCAGCTCGCCGACCACAACGCCGGTGGCCCGCTCAAGGACACGTTCGATCTCGCCGCTTTCACGACCGTCCCGGCCCACGCCACGCCGGCGTGCCATCACCCGGTCCCCGTGCCAGGCTCCCGCCAAGCGGCCTCGAGGAATGAAGAGATCGTCGCCGCCGGCCTCGGGGGCGACGAACCCGTAGCCATCCTTGGCCACGGACAGCCTGCCCACCACGAGATCGACCGTCTCCGGCAGCCGGTAACGCCCCTTGACGCGCACCAGCTTACCTTCATCGACCAGCTCGCGCAGGGCCTCCTTGACCTCTTCCCGCTCAAGCCCCAGCACCCGCGAGAGCTCTTTCACGTGGTAGGCCTTCGCCTGGCGGCGAACGTGTTCGTAAATCAGTTTTTTGACTTCATGCAACATTTAATATCCAGTCACGAGGCAGGCGTTCACCAAAGGCCCTCGAGCGATTTGGCGGTGACCTCGAGCGCCGCGGCAAACACCTCGACCGCCTCGTCGATATGCGACTTTTCGACGATCAAGGGGGGCTCCAGCCGGACGACCTTGGGGTCGTTGAGGCCGAAGGCGGTGAGGACGCCGCGGGCCGCCATCTCGCTGATGACCAGAGCGCCGATGTCCGAGTCCACGAACTCGACGCCGACCATCAACCCTCGGCCCCGAACCTCGACGATGAAGCGGGGCCAAGCCTCGGCCAGGTCCCCGAGCTGCTGCTGGAGGTAGTCGCCCATGGCCAGGGCCCGGGCCGGGAGGTCCTCCTCGAGGGTCACCTCGATCGCGGCCAGCGCGGCCGCGGCCGCCAGGGGGTTGCCGCCGAAGGTCGAGGAGTGGATCAGGGGGTTTTGCTTGAAGACCTCGAAGATCTCCGGCCGCCCGATCACCGCCCCGATCGGCATCACACCGCCGCCCAGGGCCTTGGCCGAGGTCATCATATCGGGCACCACGCCCTCCCACTCCGAGGCCCAGAGCTTGCCGGTGCGCCCCATGCCCGTTTGCACCTCGTCGAGGATGAGCAGCACCCCGCGGGCTCGGGTCAGATCGCGCAGCTCGCGCAGGTACCCCTCCGGCGGGATACGCACGCCCCCCTCGCCCTGGATGGGTTCGACGACCACCGCCGCGGTGTCCTCGGTGATCGCCTTCGCCACCGCCGAGGCATCACCAAAGGGGACCACCTTCACCCCCGGCACCAACGGTTCTACCGGGGTCTGGTACTCGGGCTTTGGGGTCAGGGAGAGGGAACCCATGGTCTTGCCGTGGAACCCTCCCTCGGTCACGATCACCTCCGGCTTGCCGGTATAGATGCGGGCCAGCTTGAACGCCGCCTCCACAGCTTCGGTGCCGGAGTTGCCGAAAAAGACCATCGAGAGATCGCCGGGGGTGATCTCGGCCAGCCGGGCCGCGAGCCGGGCCGTCGGCTCGGGGATCATGACCCGGACGCTCATCGGCATCCTGTCGAGCTGTTTCTTGACCGCTTCGACGACCCGGGGGTGCCGGTGTCCGAGGTTCAGGGTTCCGTAAAGGCCGAGGAAGTCCAGGTAACGCCGGCCTGAGGTATCCCACACATAGACGCCCTCGGCGTGATCTTCAACCACGTCGAGTCCGGTAAACCGCAACAAACCTGCCAGACCCGGGTTGATGTGGCGTTCAAAAAGCGCAAATACGTCGTCCATTCGTTCCTCCAGGGGGACACGCCCCTCTGGGCCTTTAGCATAGCACACTCAACTTGCCAGCGCGCGCTGGAGGGTTTCGAAGACCGTTTCCGGCATGCGCATGGCCTTCCCCGAGGGCCCCTGCGCCACGTGAACGGTCTCCCCCACCGCGATCTCGTCGCCATTACGCAAGACGCGGTAGGCGAATGTCACCTGCCGCCGGTTGACCGCCCGCAGGGACACCTCGATCTCGGCCACCTCGCCGTAACGCATGGGGCGCCGGTAGCGGAGTTCCAGGCGAACCACGGGGAAAAAGAGACCCATGGCCTCGAGCTCGTGGTACGGCAGACCGAGCGCCTCCAGCAGCACGGTGCGGGCTTCCTCCAACCAGATCACGTAGGCCGAGTGGTGTACAACCCCCATCTGGTCGCTCTCCGCGTAGCGCACGCGGATCGGGTGCCGGAGGGTCACAAAACCTCCTCCTGGCGAAAGTGAAAGGACAGCCGGGGCACCCGGCGCATCGCCATCTGGTGGGCCAGCGCCTCCTGGATGTGGCCGTGGGCCCGGTTCAAAAGCTCGACGGTCTCCTCGCTCCGCTCCAGGGCGCTGATGAGCACCCGGCCCCGGGAAAGATCGCCGGACAGGCGTACCCGCTCCACGCTGACGATGAGAGGCAAGCGGGGATCCTTCATGTCGTGAATGATCTCGGCCAAAACCCGCGCCATGCGGGCCTCGAGGCGCATCTTGGCGCGACTCATCCCCACCTCCCGTGCTGGGTTTCCCTTCCGGACCCAAGCCGGAAGGGACGCCTCGGTTATTCTACCGCTGCCAGCCGGCCAAGCTCGCCCGCCAGCCAGCGGGCCACCTCCGAGACCAAAGCCGCATCGGGGCCTTCCACCATCACCCGGACCAGGGGCTCGGTACCCGACGGACGGACGTTGATCCGGCCCTCGCCAAGGCGGCTCCGGGCCGCTTCCACCAGGGCCTCGAGTTCTGGGTGCCGCATGATGGCGCCCTTATCGGTGACACGGACGTTTTCGATGAGCTGAGGGTAAAGCGAGAGCTCATCCACCACCTCGGCGAGATCCCGCCCCTGCCGCTTGAGCAGCTGGAAGGTCAGGGCGGCGGTCAAAAGCCCGTCGCCGGTCTGGGCGTGATCGCGGAAGATCACGTGCCCGCTGGGTTCACCGCCCAGGGTCAGGCCTTCGGCGATCATGCGCTCGTAAACATAGCGGTCGCCGACCTTGGTCCGTAAAAGCTCGATCCCCTGCCGGGCCAGGGCCTTTTCCAAACCCAGATTGGTCATCTCGGTGCCCACGACCGCCCGTACCCGATTGGCGAGGGCGTGGAGATAGAGCACGTGATCGCCGGTCACGATGCGCCCGTGCCGGTCGGCGAAGACCGCCCGGTCCCCGTCGCCGTCAAAAGCCACCCCGGCGTCAAAGCCCAGCTCCCGGACCAATCGAGCCATCAGCGAGGGCGCGGTGGCGCCGCACCCGCGGTTGATGTTCTTGCCATCGGGGCTCACGCAGATCGCGAACACCTCGGCCCCCGCCCGCGAAAAGATCCAGGGCGCCAGGGCATGGGTCGCGCCGTTGGCGGCATCGACGAGGATTTTGAGTCCGCTGAGATCGCCCGCCCGTTCGAGCAGATAATCCCGGTAGCGGCGCTGGCTCTCTTCCGAGTGCCAAAGCCGCCCCACCGCCGGAGCGGGCCGAGTCCCATCGAGCGCGGCCTCGATTTCGGCCTCGAGGGCATCCGGAATTTTGGTGCCTTCGGGCCCGAAGAACTTCACCCCGTTGTCGGTGTAAGGGTTATGGCTGGCCGAGATCACCGCCCCGGCCAGCGCCCCCAGGGGCCTGATCAGGTAAGCAAGGCCCGGCGTGGGCACGACCCCTACCCGCTCAACATCTACGCCGGCTTCGAGCAGCCCGGCGGTGAGGGCGGCCTCGAGCATCGATCCCGAGGCCCGGGTATCCCGGCCGATCAAGACCTTGCCCCGCCCACCGCCGAGGACCCGGCCGGCCGCACGGCCGAGCCGCAACACGAAGTCGGCGTTCATAACCTCGCCGCCGACAACGCCCCGCACCCCATCGGTGCCGAAATAACGTCGTTCCATCCCTCCAAAGCTATCACGCCGACTGGCCAGCCCGGCGTTCACTTGGCAAAAAGCCAGTTCTCCCCGATCCCGACCTCGGCCACCAACGGCACCTCCAGCGGCCAGACCCCTTCCATGGTCTCGCGGACCAGCGCCGCCACCGCCTCGGCCTCTTCCGCCGGGGCCTCGACCACCAGCTCGTCGTGGACCTGCAGCAGGAGCCGGGCACCGAGGGCGCCGAGCTTCGGCTCGAGCTTCACCATCGCCAGTTTGATGAGATCGGCCGCGGTCCCCTGAATCGGCATGTTGATGGCCATGCGCTCGGTGGCCTCCCGAACCCGCCGGTTTTTGGAGTCAAGATCGGGAACGTAGCGGCGCCGGCCGAAGAGGGTGGCAACAAAGCCCTTCTGCCGGGCCTCGCTCAAAAGCCCGTCGAAAAAGGCTCGCACCCGGGGGAAGGAGGCGAAGTACTTGTTGATGAAATCGAGGGCTTCCTCGTAGGCGATGCCGAGCGTTTGCGAAAGGCTGTGGGGCCCCATGCCATAGAGCACGCCGAAGTTCACGGTCTTGGCGATCCGCCGCATCTGGGGGTCGACGTCCTTCCGGCCAAAGATCCAGGATGCGGTGGCGGCGTGTACGTCGCGGCCTTCACGGAAAATCCTCTGCAAATTTTCATCGCCGGAGAGATGGGCCAGCACGCGGAGCTCGATCTGCGAGTAATCCGCCACCACCAGGCGCATCCCGGTCTCGGCGACGAAAGCGCGACGAATACGCCGGCCCCATTCGGTACGGACGGGGATGTTTTGCAAGTTGGGATCGGAGGAGCTCAACCGACCGGTGGCGGTGCCGGTCTGGTGGAAGCGGGTGTGGACCCTCCCGGTTTGGGGGTGGACGAGGCGAGGCAGGGGATCGACGTAGGTGCCCTTGAGTTTGGAGAGCTCGCGGTACGCCAGGACCAGGTCCACCACCGGGTGGGCCTGGCGGAGGGCCTCGAGGACGCTGGCCGAGGTCGAGCGCTTGCCGGTCTTGGCCGTTTTCTTCACCACCGGCAACCCGAGCTCGTCGTAGAGGACAACCTCGAGCTGGTCGCGGGAGTTGAGATTGAAGGGGTGACCCACCAGGCGAAAGATCTGGTCCTCGATCCGCTCCAGTTCGCGGCTGAGTTCCTCGGAGAGCGCGCGGAGATAGGGCACGTCGATCTTGATGCCCCGGTACTCCATGTTGGCGAGCACCCCGGAAAGGGGACGCTCGAGGTTCTCGTAGAGCCAGAGCAACTCCGGGGTTTCGGCCAACCGGGCCTGCATCGCCTGCCAAAGGCCCAGCGCCGCCAGCGCCCGGCCCCTGGCGTCGTCGCCGAAATCGCCGACGCCGTAGCGGCGCACCGTGGCCGCTGGCTCGCTGTTGGCCGGGTCGTGGAGGTAGGCAAGGAGCATGGGGTCATCGCCAGGCTCGATGGCCAGCCCCTCCCGCTTGGCGTAAACTGCCAGGTCCTTGGCCAAAAGCCCGCGAACGACCGGAAAGCTTCTGAGGGCCGAAGGCTCTTTCGGCCCCTCGGCCACCCGGTCTTCCCAGGCCGCGGCCAGCGCCACCATCGAAGCCCACATCGGCCGGGCATCGGAGAAGACGAAGCCCAAAAAAGCGTCCTTTGGCGGCGGCCACGAGGCCTCCACCGCCGCTTTGGCCTCGAGCAGGCCCAGTTCGCGCAAAATCGAGCCGAACTCGAGGTCCTGTAAGTAGCGGCGGAGCGCGTCGCGGTCCGGCGCCCGACGGTGGCAGGAAGCGAGGTCGATCTCGAGGGGCAGCTCGGTCTCGATCTTCGAGAGCGCCCGCGAGAGCTTGAGGGCCTCGAGGTCCTTTTGGATCTTTTCCCGCACCCCCGGCGGGCGCACCTCGTCGAGATGTCCGAGCAAGCGGTCGAGGTTCGACCAGGTGGCAAGGAGCTTGGCGGCGGTTTTGGGGCCGATCCCCCGAACGCCGGGGATGTTGTCCGAGGGATCGCCGACCAGCGCCCGGAAATCGACCCACTGCTCGGGTGAGACCCCGTATTTTTCCTTGACCACCCGGGGCGTCACCAGCGTCCCGTCGGGGAGCCATACCGACACCCGATCCGAGACCAGCTGATAAAGGTCCCGATCGGTGGATACGATCCGCACCTCATACCCCGACCGCTCGGCTTTTTTGGCCAGACTGCCGATGACATCGTCGGCCTCAAAGCCCGGCACCTCCAGCCGCTCAAGCCCCAAGAGATCGACGATCTGCTTGATCCTTTCGAGCTGGGTTTTGAAGTCCTCTGGCGTGGGTGCCCGCTGGGCCTTATAAGCCTCGTAGGCCTCGTGGCGAAACGACGGCCCCGGGGCGTCAAAAACCACGATGACGCAGTCGCCATCCTCGCGGAAGAGTTTGAGGAGCGTGCGCAAAAAGCCATAGATCGCCTGCACCGGCTCGCCTTTGCTGGTCGAGAGTTCACCCAGGGCGAAGTAATTCCGGTAGGCCAGATGATGGCCGTCGACCAGAACGATTCGATCCGGCCGCGATTCGAAGAGATCTCCTTGACCCACGAGCCTCATGCTACCGCCTCGACCACCGCCCGGCCGCGCGTGGCATCGGCCAGGGCTTGAATGAAGGCCTCTTTGGCCTCTTCCGGCACCTCGACCAAGAGCGTCGTCCCCTCGGCGTCGTAGCCGGCCTCGGTCTTTTTGAACCCGGAGTGGGAGAGCAGGTCGTAAACGGGACCCAGGGCCTCAAAAGGGACGTGAACCCGCAAGGTCCGCATCCGCACGATGGGCCGTTTATCCGCCCGCTGCAGACACTTGGCCGCCACGCCCCCGTAGGCCCGAACCAGCCCCCCGGCCCCGAGCTTCACCCCCCCGAAGTAGCGGGTCACGACGACCATCACCCGGTCGAGCCCCTGCCCTTCGATGGCGCTCAAAATCGGCCGGCCGGCGGTCCCGGCCGGTTCGCCGTCGTCGGAGAAACGATAGTGCTGCCCTACCCGATAGGCCCAGCAGTTGTGGGTGGCGTTGGGATCGCGGACACGCGCCAGGAACGAAAGCGCCTCCTCCACGCTCTCCACCGGCGCGGCGTTACAGAGAAAACGGCTCTTTTTGATGACCTCTTCGAAAGAGGCAGGCTCAGCCAGCGTCAGCATCACGCCCTCCGAAAACGCCTCCCGGCGGCGCCTTGGCCTCCTTTCGCGACCGCGCGCACTCGAGGTAGGCCTCGAGGGCCCGGAAGCCAAGAAAAACGAGCAGCACCACCGGGTAGCTCCAAAGCCCCATAGCGCGCTCCAGGCGATCGCCGAAGTCAAATGCAATCAACAACCAGAGGATCGTTTCAAAGTTCGAAATCCAAAGCGGAACCCCGCGTTCGCGGCGGTAAAGGTAACGCGACCAAAACGCGTCGGCGTCGCCCCGAATGGGGGCGCCGGCGCCCGCCAAGACCTCCCAGAGCGCCCGCGGATCTTCGACCGAAAGGGGAAAGGGGATCGCCCGGCCGGAACGCAAACGGATCCGGACACGCCAGCTCTGGCAAAAGTGGCGGCTCACCGGCTGGACCTCGAGGGCCTCCACCTCGGAGAGCCGAACGCTGCGCCCGCCCAGGACGAGGCGCTCGCCGTCGAAGCACCAGCGCGCAGGAATCCGCCGGCCAATGAGGAAGACGAGCGCGCCGGCGGCGGTGACCGAAAATCCGAGCCAAAGCCCCACCAGGGCAAACCCCCAGCCCGAGACCAGAGCCAAAAGCCCAAGCCCCATCAAGGTTCCCCGCAGGGCATCCCGCCCGAGATCGACCTGGCAGCGCGTCTTACGTCCTTTCATCCCTTCCTTCCTACCCCCGATGAACCGCCTCGTGCAAAGCCCGGCGCACGGCTTCAACCGGCGCCTGGCGACCGGTCCAAAGCTCAAAGGCCAACAACCCCTGCCACAGCAACATGCCGAGCCCGTCGAACGCCTTGAGGCCCCTCGCCTCCGCCGCCCGCAGCAACCGGGTTTTGCGCGCGCCGTAGACGATGTCTACCACCGCGCCCTTGAGCGGCAAATAGCTCGGGTCAATTGGCGAGGCATCGGGGTCGTGGAGGCCCACGCTGGTGGCGTTGACCACCAGATCCGCTTCCCGCGCCCGAGCCACGTCCACCACCCTGAGGCCAAAGGCCTCGGCGAGTGCCAGCGCCCGGGCCCGGGTTCGGTTGTGAATCCAGACCTCCCAGCCGGCCTCCTTCAGCGCAAAAGCGATGGCCCGCGCCGCGCCGCCCGCCCCCAAGAGGAGGGCGACCTCGCCCCGAACACCGGCCTCGGCCAGGGCCCGAAGGAAGCCGGGGGCGTCGGTGTTGTGGCCCACGAGGCGGCCGCCGTCATTGACCACGGTATTCACCGCCCCGATCGCCGCCGCCCCGGGGTCGAGCTCGTCGAGCCAGGGCAGGATGGCCTCTTTATGGGGCACGGTCACGTTCACCCCGCGGTAGTGCGTACGGACCTCCTCCACCCGCGCCGCGAGCTGCTCAGGAGGGGTGTCGAGGCGTCGGTAATCGCCCTCAAGACCCAGCGCCCGAAGCGCCGCGCGGTGCATGACCGGTGAGAGCGAGTGACCGAGGGGGTGGCCGAGCAGGCCGAGCAGGTACCGCATCACCCATGAGCATACGACTTTTGGTATGCTAAACCCTGGTGAAACACGCTCTCACAGGGTTTTTTGCGCTCCTTTTTGGCCTCGCGTTCTCGGTGAGCTACGTCATCCCCATCGAGGGCGAGATCGACCCGGCGCTGGCCACGTTCGTTCAAAACGCGCTTTTAAAAGCGGAAAAGGAAGGTGCGAGTGGCGTCGTGCTCTACGTCGACACCCCCGGTGGGCGGGTGGACGCCGCGATCAAGATCTCCGACGCCATCCTGGGAAGCACCCTGCCCACGCTGGCGGTGGTCAAAAACGCCTTCTCCGCCGGCGCGCTGATCTCGCTCAGCGCCGAGCAGATCGCCATGCTTCCCGGGAGCGAGATCGGCGCCGCGCTCCCGGTGAACTACATCCCGGGCGTGCAGTACAGCGCCGCCGATCGCAAGGTCATCAGCGCCCTCAGGGGGAAATTCCGGGCCGTGGCCGAAGCCAGGAACCGGCCGACCAAGATCGCTGAGGCCATGGTCGATCCCGAGATCGAAATCCCCGGCCTCAAGGCCAAGGGGGAACCGCTCACCCTCTCTGCCGCCAAAGCGGTCGAGCTTGGCGTCGCCGACTTCGAAGTGGGCACGCTGGCCGCGGCGCTGCAAAAAGCCGGCTTTGACGCCAAGACCGAACGCATCAATCCGGGCACGCGCGTCGTGGCGGCCCGATTTCTGACCTCGAGCACCGTGGCCGCAATCTTGCTGGCGGTGGGGGTCCTCGGGCTCATCATCGAGGCCATCACCCCGGGCTTTGGCATCCCGGGTCTGGTGGGGGTGCTGGCGCTCGCCGCCTACTTCCTCGGGGGCTATTTGGCGGGGATGAGCGGCGCGCTCGAAATCCTGCTCTTTTTCGGGGGCGTGCTTCTGCTCCTGGCCGAGATCTTCATCCTCCCTGGCTTCGGGGTCGCCGGCATCGGGGGGACGGTCGCGATCTTCGCCTCGATCTACTTCACCTTCGGCGACCAGTCGCTCTATGTCGGTGCCCTGGCGGTGCTCATCGTGGGCGCGGGGCTGGTCCTGGCCTTCCGCTACCTGCCCCGGACCCGCGCCGGCAGGGTGTTGGTGCTGGATTCGACCATCGCCTCCAAGGCCCAACCAACGAATCAGCTCAAAAGCCTCGAGGGCGCGATCGGAAAAGCCCTCACCCCCCTTCGTCCCGCGGGGACGGCCATGTTTGGAGAACGAAAAATTGACGTGGTCACCGAGGGGGATTACGTTGAGAAGGGAAGCACGATACGAATTGTGCGCGTCGAAGGCGGGCGCGTCGTCGTTCGGAAGGAGGAGGTTTAGGTGAACTACATGGTCCTCATCACAGCTGGAGCAATTCTCATCTTGCTCTTCATTTTCTTTACCCTGGTGCCGGTCGGACTCTGGGTCTCGGCCTGGGCCGCGGGGGTCCGGGTGCCGCTCATCACCCTGATCGCCATGCGCCTGCGGCGGGTAACCCCCTCGCGCATCATCTTTCCCCTGATTAAAGCCACCAAGGCCGGAATCGACATCCCCCTGGAAAAGCTCGAGGCCCACTACCTGGCCGGCGGCAACGTCGACCGGGTGGTCGACGCCCTGATCGCAGCCCAGAAAGCAGGAATCGAGCTCACCTTTGACCGTGCGGCGGCCATCGACCTCGCGGGGCGGCACGTGTTGGAGGCGGTCCAGGTCTCGGTGAACCCCAAGGTCATCGAAACCCCGCGCATCGCCGCCGTGGCCAAAGACGGCATCCAGCTCATCGCCATGGCGCGCATCACCGTTCGGGCCAACATCGACCGCCTGGTCGGCGGCGCCGGCGAGGAGACGATCATCGCTCGTGTGGGCGAGGGCATCGTCACCACCATCGGTTCCGCCAAATCCCACAAGGAAGTGTTGGAGAACCCAGACATGATCAGTAAAACAGTCCTGTCCAAGGGGCTCGACGCCGGCACCGCCTTTGAAATCCTCTCCGTCGACATCGCCGACGTGGACGTGGGCAAGAACATCGGGGCCCAGCTCCAGATCGACCAGGCCGAGGCCGACAAGAAGATCGCCCAGGCCCAGGCGGAAAAGCGGCGCGCGATGGCGGTGGCCGCCGAGCAGGAGATGCGGGCCAAGGTCGAGGAGATGCGGGCCAAGCTGGTCGAAGCCCAGGCCGAAATCCCGCACGCCATGGCCCAGGCGCTCAAAGAAGGCCGCATGGGCGTGATGGACTACTACCAGATGAAGAACATCGAGGCCGACACCGAGATGCGGGATTCGATCAGCCGGGCGGCGAAAGATGAGGAGGCGGGCGACTCGTGAGCCTTGATGACCTCCTCGGGTTGATCTTCTTGCTGATCTTCGTGGTCGCGCCGATCGTCCGGGGCCTCATCAAACCCCAACAGCCCGAGGTTGTCCTGACAGAAGTCAAGCCTCCGCCCAAACGCCAGGCCAAGCCGCCTTCCCGCCCCGCACCCCTCCAGCCGGAAAGCAAGGGGCAGCGGCCCGCTCCCCGAACCAAAATGGTGCCCCCGACGGCCACGGAAAGCAACCGGCAGCGCGCCGCCCCCGAGACCAAGCTCGCGGCCCCGATGGCGACCATGACCCACAAAGTCGAGCTCGAAGCCCCGCCCCAGGTGAGCGCGCGCAAAAAGCGCGGCCTCCGCATCAGGGTTGATCACGGTGGTATCCTTGAGGGGATTTTATGGCACGAAATTCTCTCACCACCGAGGGCGCTCCGTCCGTGGAAACCGAAGCGGTAGTCAAACTCCAAGGCCCCGAGGAGGCCCTCAGCCTCCTCGGCCGCGCCGATCGCTGGCTCAAAGTGCTTCGGAAGCAGCTCGGGGCCAGGATCATCGCCCGGGGGACCACGATCAAAATCCAGGGCGATCTGGCTTCGGTGACCGCCGCCGAGCGCGCGATCCACGATCTGTTGGTCCTGGTGCGGCAGGGGGCAACGCTGGATGAGGCCACCGTGGACCAGGCGGTGCGGTTGGCGCTTGAAGGGAAGAGCCTGATCGTCGAGACCGAACCGCGCCCCAGGGCCTTCGACCTGCCGAAGCGCCTGCGCCCCAAGACCCCCGGCCAACGGCGCTACGTCGAAACCATCGCCGAAAACGACATTACCTTCGGCATCGGTCCGGCTGGCACCGGCAAGACCTACCTCGGGGTCGCCATGGCGGTGGCCGCGCTCAAAGCCAAGCGCGTGAAGCGCATCATCCTTACCCGGCCAGCGGTCGAGGCCGGCGAACGCCTCGGTTTTCTCCCCGGTGACATCCAGGCCAAGGTCGACCCCTACCTCCGCCCCCTCTACGACGCGCTCTTCGACATGATCGACCCCGAGCGTTTCGAGCAGTACCTGGCTTCGGGTATCATTGAAGTTGCACCTCTGGCCTTCATGCGGGGTCGAACGCTCAACGACGCTTTTATCATCCTGGACGAGGCACAAAACACCACCCCGGAGCAGATGAAGATGTTCCTGACCCGCATGGGCTTCAACTCGAAGGTGGTGATCACCGGCGACGTCACCCAGATCGACCTTCCCAAAGCGGCCCGAAGTGGCCTGGTCGAGGCCGAGCGTATCCTCAAGGGAATCGATGGCATCGGCTTCGTCTACTTCACCGAGGCTGACGTGGTCCGGCATCCGCTGGTGGCGCGCATCATCCGGGCGTATGAAAAGGGGGAAACGCGCGGTGGTTGACGTCGTCACCGAGGTCGCGGTGGACGATGCCCTAGTCCCAACCCTGGCGGAAAAACTGCAGCGCCTCATGGACCGGCTCGGGGTGGGTGAACGCGCGGTTACGGTTATCCTCACCGACGACGCCCGTATTCAGGCGCTCAAACGCGAGCACTGGGGCGAGGACGCCCCCACCGACGTGCTCTCCTTCCCCACCTTCGAGCCTGGCGACCCCTTCATGCCCATACACCTGGGCGACATCGTCATCAGCCTCGACACCGCCGCCAGGCAGGCCGAGGGGGCGGGACACTCGCTCACCACCGAGGTGCTCATCCTGGCAGCGCACTCGCTTTGGCACCTGCTCGGTCACGACCACACCACGGAGGAAGAATGGCAAGGCTTCCGTCGGGCGCAGGAAACAATCGTCGCCCTTTGAACTTCAGGCGCTTCCTGGCGTCATTCGCCTTCGCTTTCGAAGGCCTCCGCTATGCCTGGCACGCCCAGCCCAACTTCCGCATCGAGGCCGTGCTCGGGGTGGTGGCGGTTGGGCTCGCCCTGTGGCTCGACGTCCCCATCCTTTCGGTTTTGATTTTGGCCATGGTCGTACTCACGCTCGAACTCGTCAACACCGCCCTCGAGGCCACGATCGATCTCATCCAACCCCAGCCGCACCGGCTGGCGAAAGTGGCCAAGGACGTTGCGGCGGCGGCCGTCCTCGTCGCCTCAGCTTTCGCGCTGGTGATCGGTGTATGGCTCTTCGCCCCGCCGCTGTGGAGGTTGATCACAAGGTGAAAGTGGAGCAGGACCACCCTCCAAGTCGTCGCTTGATCCCGGTTATCCTCGCCTTTTTCCCGAGCATCGCTCTGGCCAGTTCCCACCCGTCGTTTTCGGTGGCCCCCTCCGAGATCCTGATCCTGGCCGTGCTCTTCCTCCTCTCGGCCTTTTTCTCGGCTTCCGAGACAGCCATCACCACGCTCTGGCCCTGGAAGATCCGGGAACTGGCGCAAAAGGAAGGGCCGGGGAGTCCCTACGCCCTCCTCGAGCGCGACATCACCCGCTTTCTCACCACCATCCTGGTGGGCAACAACCTGGTCAACATCGCGGCCACCGCCCTGGTCACCGAAATCAGCACCAAAGCTTTCGGCTCCGCCGGGGTGGGCATCGCCACCGGGGTCATGACCTTTTTGGTGCTGTTCTTCGGCGAAATCACCCCCAAATCGCTGGCGGTGCACAACGCCGGTTGGCTCGCCCGCTGGATCGTGCGCCCCGTGTACTGGCTCTCGATTCCCCTCTACCCGGTGGGGCGGTTCTTTACCTGGGCCAGCAGCGCCATTCTCCGCCTCCTCCACCTCGAGACCCGCAACGAACCGCTGGTCACGGAAGAGGAGCTCAAGCTCATCCTGGCTGGTGCCGAGAAGTCGGGGGCCATCGAGCAGGCCGAGGAAGACATGATCCAGGGCGTGCTCGACCTGGCCGAGACCCAGGTCAAGGAGATCATGGTCCCCCGGGTCGACATCGTCGCGGTGAACAGCGACGCCCCGCTGCGGGCCTTCCTCGAACTGGTCCGCGAGCACCGCTTCAGCCGTTACCCGGTCTACAAGAGCAACATCGACGACGTGGTCGGGGTGGCCATCGTCAAAGACCTCTTGGACTACGTCGACGACGGGCGGCTGGAATCGGTCCGAGTGGAGAGCATCGCCCACGACCCCTACTTCGTCCCGGAAAGCATGACCGTGTGGAACCTTCTCCTGGAGATGCGCCGGCGCAAGACCCACATGGCGATCGTGGTCGATGAGTTCGGGGGGACGGCGGGCCTTGTGACCCTCGAGGACATCATCGAGGAGATCGTCGGCGAGATCTACGACGAGACCGACGAGGCCGAAGAGCAGATCCGGCCCCTGGCCGACGGGAGCTTCGTGATCGACGCCCAGATCGCCCTCGACGACCTGGGTGAAGTGCTCAACATCAAGTTTCCCGACGGCGAATACGAAACCCTCTCCGGCTTCCTCTACGAACAGTTCGGCTACATCCCCAAGGTCGGCGAGGCGCTCGCCTTTGACGGGTGGCGTTTTTGGATCGACGAGGCCGACGAGCGTAAGGTCAACCTGGTGCGCGCCGAGCCGCTCACAGCCGACGACGAACCCCAACCAGAGGAGGATGCATGAGCCTGAGCGAGCTAAAAATCCTCGCGCAAAAAGCGAACGCCCACGCCTACGCCCCCTACTCCAAGTTCCCGGTGGGCGCGGCGATCGAGACCGAAAGCGGCAAAACCTTCGTTGGCGCAAACGTGGAAAATGCCGCCTACCCCTTATCCCGCTGCGCGGAACAGATCGCCGTGGGCGCCATGGTGACCGCAGGCGAACGCAAAATCAAAACGATCGTCGTCCACTCCCTGGCCTCCCCGCCCGCAACCCCCTGCGGCGCCTGCCGGCAAATCCTGGCCGAGTTCGGCGACGCCGACACCCGGGTCATCTGCACCAACGAACGTGGCGAGACGCTGAGCTTTAGCCTCGAGGAACTCTTACCTCACGCCTTTCGCCTCTGAAAACGTAGCGGCAGCCCTCCTCCAGGACGTCGCCCACGATGCTCCGTTCACCAAGGCGCTGCACGAGCCGGTCGGGCTCGAAAAAATGGCCGGGTTCCCCGAGCAAACGCTCGAAAAAGCGAAGCAGTCGGCCGCAGAACACCGTGGGGTCGAACTCGTAGATCCAAAGCCACCCCCCGACCCGCAACACCCGCATCACCTCATCCAAAGCCCGATCCACGTCGCGGAAATGGTGGAGCGCCTCGCCAATCATCACCGCATCAAAGGAAGCTGGCTCGAAGGGCAGGTTCTCCGCCTGGGCCTGTCGCTTCCCGGCGAAATCGGGGACGTAGCGAAGCATGCCGGCAGCGGGGTCGACGACGGTGTAGGCGAGGTCGGGCCGGGCTTCGTGGGCAAAGCGCGTGAGCACCCCGGTGCCGCCGCCGAGATCGAGCACGCTGGCCCCCGGAGGCAGCAGGGTCACCATCCCCCTCAGGCTGACCACGGCCCAGTCGGGATAGGCCCGGGGTGAATAGCGGTGGAAGAACCAGCCCAGCCGGTGGAACGGCAAACCCATAGCCATCCCTCCTTAGGAGACGGTCCAGCCCGCCTCGGCCAGCGCCGCGAGCAGCGGCTCGAAACGATCCCAAAGCGGGCTCTCCGCGGCGTACGGCGGCCGCGGGTAGCCGGCCGGCAGGCCGAGGTGTCGCATCGCCTGCTTCAGCAACACCGGCCCGCCCTGCCCGAGCAGCCGGGCCAGCGCGTCCAAACGGTTTTGCAACGCCTGAGCCCGGGCCAAATCGCCCTCGCGGAAGGCCTCGAGCAATGCCCGGGCGAGACGGGGCACGATGTTGGCCACCGCCAAAATGCCCCCCTCGACACCGTGGACCAGCCCAGCCAGGAAAACGGTCGCGTTCCCCGAATACACCCGAAGGGGCAGACGCCGGGCCTGGTAGTAGGCGAAGCGGGAGACCTCGCCGCTTGAGTCCTTGATCCCCTCGATGCCCGGAATTTGCGAGAGCCGGGCCACGGCGGGAAGCGGTAGGTCAACCTTGGTCAGCTGGGGCACGTGGTAGAGCCAAACGGGAAGCCCCGCCTCAGCCAGCCCCTGGTAGTAACGCACGAGGGCCTCGAGGTCCAAAAGCCCGGCGAAAAAACGCGGCGGGAACGCCAGCGCGGCCAAGGCCCCGGCCTCTTTGGCAGCCAGAAGGTGGGCGCGGGCCTGGGGAAGGCTTTCGTCACCGACTCCGACCAGGAACGGTTTTGGCGGCTTGAGCTCGCCGAGCCCCCTTCGCCGCTCCTCGGGGAAGAGGAGCGGGGCCTCACCGTTCGAGCCGAAGATCAAAAAGCCATCCACAAAGGGGGAAAGGCGTTCGAGCAGCGCCTGCAAGGCTGCCCAGTCGGGCCGGCCCTGCCGGTCGAAGGGGGTGGGTACGGGAGGGATGATCATGAACGCCCCCCTCGCCAAGCCAGTAACCACCAGAGCCAGTGCACGAGGTAGACCACCCCCAAACCGGCCAGGCCGTAGGGCCAGCCCCCCAGCATCGCCACGAGCAGGGCGAAGGCGGCACCGAAGAGGAGCCATCCAACCCCGTAGTCAAAGGCATGCGCGCCGGGGACCAGCGCCTCGACCAGGCGCACGAGGGCACCCTTTTTGCGCGCGCCTGGCGGCCGTGGCAGCACCAGGCCGATGGCGTGATAGAGGGCGAGGAGCCCCAGGACGAACATCACCACGTAGGCCAGCCAGGCGTTTTGGAACAGACCCAGCTCGCGCCAGGCCGAAAGCGGCCGCTGCCAAAAGCGCGCGAACTCGACCCGGTAGAGCAGCTGGGTCAGGGTCTTGGCGTTCGGCGGGAAGCCGCGGTCAACGCCTTCCCGGGCGAACACGCTGCTCCAGGGGTCGCCCCCGAGCCCCAGCGCCTCGAGCGCCGGTGCATAGGACGGATCCAGACGCAAAGCCCGGGCCAGATCGCCGGAAAGCGCCGTGGCGAAGGCCACCCCCACCGGGGCGCCTTCACTTTGCTGATCCCGGGCGTAGGCGAGCAGCGCCGTCCGTTCGGGGCCCACCGGGAGAGCCTCGAGGAAGCGCTCAGCGGCGTAGGTGTGCAGGCTCGCCCGCCCCAAAGGCCCGTCAAAAGCCGAGGCCACCTGGTGCCCGATCCCCAAAAACACCAGCGAAGCCGCGAAACCGACCAGAAACACGAGCGCCAGGGCGCGTTCGATCAGGTTCAGATTGGCGACCGGCCAGCGCGAGCGGCGTTCACCGTTCCCCCCTTGCGCGTAATAGGCAAGGCTTTTCAGGAACAAAACGACGTAGGCGAGTCCGAAAAAGATCGCCAGCAAGCGACCGGTCGCAGGGGTAAAGACCACCGGCCGGTACCGCTCGATCCAGGGCAGACCGGCCATGATCCGGTGCGCGAGCCGGGTTTGCCCCTGGGCCGCGAGCCACCGCGCCTGGTCGGTGAAGAAGGCGGTTGATCCGGGAAAGAGGGGTGCGTAATCGAAGAGAAAGCGGGTCAGGGCCACGCTGGCCTCTAACCCCGCCTGCCGCTGATCGACGGCCTGCTGGGCCAGACGCGCCCAAGGCGAGTCTGCGCTCCAGGGGAGTTCGGGCCGGTGGCCGCGTCGCAAAAGGTCACGTCCGATCGCCTCGAGGCGCTCGGCGGAAAATCCACCCTCGGCCAGGAGGCTCCAGTAGGGCCGGGGGCCGGAATAGGGACCGAGCAGCGCCTCCAGTCGCGCCAGGCCTTCAAGCTCGCTCCAAGATCCTTCGTAGGGCAGGCTTTCCAGCGCTTTGAGGCCAACCCGGCGGCCGTCCTTCAAAACCAGGACCGGCCCGGCATCGAGGCGGACCACCCGGTTTGGCGGATAGTGGCGGGCGAGCACCCGGCCCGACTTCAAATCGACCTCCAAAACCAGCAGGTCCTTGGCGACGTAAACGCGGTCGCCCTCGACCACCGGTCCGAGCCAGGTCGAAGCCTGGGGCAAGGGCAGCACCGACGCCCCCATCACCAAGCCGGTATCGCTGAGGGCGGGCGGCGGGTAGACCGCCTGAAACGCCGCGGAGAGCGGCGGGGTAAACCCGTAGAGCATCACGCGGTACTCGCCCGCGGCCGGAAGGGAAACCTCGAGCTGGAAGCGGCCGCTGCTGGCGTCCACGGTGTAGGTTCGCACCCCATCCGGCCCTTCGACGTCAAGGGCGTACACCCCGGGGGGCAGATTCTGACCGGTGACGATCGCCTGCTGTCCCACCGGGACCCTCGAGGGCACCTCCAGGGTCTGGGCCCAGGCGAGTCCCAGCAGGAAAAGGCCGATGACGATACTTCGCATAGGCCTATTCTTACACCTCTCCCGGGTGAAGCTGCGTGGCATCATGGAGATATGGGTCTTCTCGACATGATTGGCCCGGTCATGATCGGGCCCTCCTCAAGCCATACCGCGGGTGCGGCCCGGCTGGCGTGGTTAACCAGGAAGCTCCTCAAAAAACCGCCGACCAGGGTTGAGTTCGGCCTCTTCGGGTCGTTCGCCAAAACCGGAAAGGGCCACGGAACCCACCTCGCGCTGCTCGGGGGGGCGCTGGGCCTTAAACCCGACGATCCCCGGATCAAGGAATCCGAACGCCTGGCCAAAGCCGAGGGCCTGGCCTACACCTTCAAGGAAGTCGAGCTCGGCGACGTCCACCCCAACACCGTCCGCATGATCTACGAGAACGACGACGAACGCGTCACCACCGTGGGCTCAAGCCTGGGGGGCGGGCTGGTGAAGATCTGGAAGCTCGATGCCTTCGAAGTCCGCATCACCGGGGCCGCACCCACGCTGCTGGTCAAACACGTCGACACCCCGGGGGTAATCGCCCGGGTGGCGCGGGTCATCGCCGACGACGAGGTCAACATCGCCTACCTCACCTCGAGCCGCGAGCGGCGGGGCGGCGAGGCCATGATGTCGATCGAGATCGACCGCGAGCTCTCGCAACCCGCGCTCGCCTACCTCAACCACCTCTCGTACATCCTGTGGGCAAAGCAGATTCCCAAACTCTGAGCACACGCCTTACGTTTAGACCTTCTTAAACATCCAAAACATGGTAAATTGAAGGCGTGTCGGGGCTCAGCGAAAGCGAACGTCGCTTCGTCCTCAGGATGGGCCAGCTCTTTGAATCCGCGGGGCTCGCCCCGAGCGTGGGTCAGGTCTTTGGCTATCTCTTAATCGCGGAGCCCGAAACCCAAAGCCTGGAAGCGATCGCCGAGGCCCTCGGGCTTTCCAAGGCCTCGGTGAGCAACGCCACCCGCCTTTTGGCCCACTACGGCGTGCTCGAGCGGGAAAGCCGGCCCGGCGAACGCCGGGTGTACTGCCGCGTTGCCGACGACCCCTGGGAGCAGTCGGCCCGGCGTGACCTGGCCTTTTTCCAAGGCGCCCTGGCGCTGGCCGAAGCGGGGATGGCCGACCTCGCCACCACCCCCAGCCGCAAGGCACGCCTTGCCAGCATGGTCCGCGCCTACCGCTTCTTCGCCAGGGAGATCGAAGCCATGATCGAGAAATGGAGGCGAGAACGGTGACCCTTTTGCGCCTCGCGTACCGGAACGTTTTCCGTCACCGGCTGCGAACCTTCCTCATCGCATTGGTCGTCGCCTACGTGGCCGTGGCTACCATCTTCTACGGAGCGCTCATGGACGGCTATCAAGAGAGCGTCCTCTACGCCCACGCCCGTTACGTCATGGCCCCGGTGACGGTGGCCCGCACCGCGTGGTTCGACGACCCCCAGCCAGAAAACGGGCTTGGCGACCTCGCCCTGGCCGAGAACATCTCCAAAACCCTGGGCACCGCGGTCGCCCCGCGACTTGAGTTTTCCGCCCTGATCGAATCCCCCTATAAAAGCGAGGGCGCGGAACTGACCGGGGTCGATCCGGAGGCGGAAACGAAGATCAGCAAAGTTCCGGAGAAGGTCGAGGCCGGCCGCTGGCTCAAGGCCCCCGGCGAGGTGGTCGTGGGCTACAAGGTGGCCGAGCGGCTCGGCCTCCGCCTGGGCGAGCGGCTGGTCATCAGCGCCGCCCACATCGCCGGTCCAAAGGCGTTGGGCTTTCGGGTGGTCGGCATCGTCAACGCCGGGGTTTCCAGCGTCGACGCCTACGGCGTCTACATCCACATCGACGACGCCCGCGAGCTCACGGGGCTGCCCACCGCCACCCACCTGGCGGTCGACGCGCCCTTTGGCCGTGAGGCCATGCGGGCGCGCGAGATCCGGCCCCTCCTCCCCGCCGGCCTGGAGGCCAAAGACGCCTGGTCGATCATCGGGCCCATCAAGACCGACGTCGAGGCGGGAAAGGCCAGCGGCGCGATCCTCAACTGGCTCCTCGCCGCCCTCAGCGCCATCGCGGTGACGAGCACCATCTACGTGAGCGTGCTCGAGCGCACCCGTGAGTTCGGGGTCACCGTCGCCATGGGCTTTACCCCACCCCGGCTCGCGGCCCTGGTGACCCTCGAGGCCGCCATGGCCACGACAGTGGGGTGGGCCCTCGGGGTGGCCCTCGGCTACGCGCTGCTCTATTACACCCATACCAACAACGTCCTCGGGCCCCTGATGGCCCTTTCCGGCGAGGTATTCCCCGAAGCCGGGCTGACCCGGGAACTCTACACCCCGATCCGGGCGAGCTACGCCCTGAGCGCCCTCTCGACCGTCGCCACCGCGGCCTTCTTTGCCCTCCTCTTCCCCGCCCGCCGGGCGCTCAAGCTCGATCTCGCCAAGGCTCTGCGATGGGAGTGAGACCATGTTCGGAAAACTGCCTGCCATCGTCCTGACCCTGGGCCTCGCCCTGGCCCAGCCTGATCCTTTGGCCCTGCTCAAAGCCTCGATCGACAGCCTGCGCGGACCGGCGATGTCGGCCACGTTCGAGATCACCATCGACCGGCCGGGGCGTACCCGCCGCTACGTCTTGCAAACGCTCGGCGACGGCGGCGACCGGTCGCTCCTTCGGGTGCTCGAACCGGCCCGGTACCGGGGCCAGGCCTTCTTGGTCAGGGGCGATCAGATCTGGATTTACGACCCCCGATTTCGCCGGACCCTGAGCCTCCCACCCTCGGGCAAGAGCGGAGCCTTCCTCGGCTCCGACCTCAGCTACCAGGACTTTGCCGGGCGGGATTTCGAACGCGACTACGAGGTCAGCATCGATTCAAAAACCCCCGAAACCATCACCCTGCGCCTGGTCCCGAAACCGAGGGCACCGGTCCCCTACGGCTTCCTCCTGCTCTCGATCGACGCCTCGACCAACGTCCCGAAGGTGCTGACCTACTACGATCAGCGCAATAAGGCCATCAAGCAGATCCTCTTTCTCCAGGCCGATCCCATCGGGAACGGGCGCTTTCTCGTCACCCAAGGAGAAGTGAAGGATCTGCTCAAACCCGAACGCCGCACCCAGTTCCGGGTTTTGGAATACCAGATCGGCCCGGTCCCCGACCGCTGCTTCACGCTGAATGCCCTCGAGGAGGGCTGTCCCTGATGTTGGCCCTGGCCTGGCGGAACATCTGGCGCGCCCGGGCCCGAAGCGCCTTCACCGCGGGCGCCATCGCCCTGGCGACCTTTCTGAGCCTGATGATCTACGCCTTCGCCGGGGCCGCGATCAACGGCTTTTTCTCGTCGCTGACCGCCAAAACCGGCCACCTGGTGGTCCGGGTCGCGGGCTACGAGACACGGCAATCGCCGGAGGACCGCCTGATCTGGGATGGCGAGTCGCTGGTCAAAAAGGTTCGGGCGCTCCTCCCGCAGGCCGAGGTTGACCCGGTGCTCGAATTTCCGGCGCTCATCGCCGGCGAAAAGCGCTCGCTGGGCGGGTTCGTCCTGGGCCTTGAAAAGGGCGGACGGGCCTATCGGGAGCAGATCGAGAAGTACCTGGCCAAAGGCCGGGGCTTCTCCGCCCTCGATGAGGCCGTGGCCGGGGCGGCCCTGGCCCGGCGCCTCGCCGTCGGCACCGGCCAGACCCTCTACATCTACAGCCCCTCCGGCGAGGGGATGGGCAGCGGGGTCTTCCGGGTGAGCGGTCTGGTGAGCCTTCCCGAAACCCGGTACGAACGGGCCTTCGTGGCCATGCCGCTTTTGGCCCTGCAAGAACTCGTCGCCCCCGGGGGCATCAGCCGGATCGAAGTCTCGCTTCCCGAGATCCGCCGATTGAGCGATCAGGCGGCGATCGAACGAGCCAAAGAAATCCTCCAGCAAGGGCTCGGTGCCGCCTACGAGGTGCGCACCTGGAAGGAGCTCTATCCGGCCCTGGCGACGATGATCGAACTTTCGAAGCGGTTCCTCAACCTCTACGTCGCCATCTTCTTCGGGCTCTCCGGGCTCATGCTCCTCAACACCATCTACCTGTCGCTCGTCGAACGCATTCGCGAGTTCGGGTTGATGATCGCCCTCGGGGTCGATCGCTACCGAACGATGCGCCTGGTGCTCACCGAGAGCTTCCTCCTCGCCGCCGTGGGCACCGGCGCCGGTTTGGTCCTGGGGCTGCTCGCGACCTGGTGGCTCTCGGGCGGCTTTTCGCTTCCCGGCCGGCTCGCGGCCGACTACGCCCAGTTCGGGCTGCCCACCGTCCTCTACGCCGAGCTCCACGCCAGCGAGGTGTTCACCACCGTCGTCTTCGCGCTGGTGAGCTCGATCCTGGCCGCGCTCTGGCCGGCGTGGCTGGCCGCCAAACTCGAGCCGGCCGAGGCCATGCGTTACACCGCCACCTAAGGAGGGGAAACGTGGCGCTCATCGAAACCAAAGGACTCGTCAAGATCTACCGGGGCAACGGGGTCGAAACCAAAGCCCTCCGCGGCGTCGACCTCGAAATCGAAAAAGGAGAGTTTACCGCGATCGCCGGGCCGTCGGGCTCAGGGAAAACCACGCTCCTCCACCTCCTGGGGGGCCTCGACCTCCCCACCCAGGGCCAGGTGTGGCTCGAGGGCCAGCGAGTGGACCGCTTAAGCCCGGTGCAAAGGGCACGGATGCGTCTGGCCAAGGTCGGGTTCGTCTTCCAGTCTTACAACCTGATTCCGGTGCTCACGGCCCTGGAGAACGCCGCCTTCGTCCTCGAGCTGCGCGGGGTGCCCAAGGCCGAGCGCGAGCGGCGGGCCAGGGAGGCCCTGAACACGCTGGGCCTTGCGGGGCTCGAATCCAAACGCCCAAACCAGCTCTCCGGTGGTCAGCAACAACGGGTGGCCGTGGCCCGGGCGCTGGCGGCGAAACCGGCCATCGTCCTGGCCGACGAACCGACCGCCAACCTCGATACCGAGTCTGGCCTGGCCCTGATCGAACTCATGAAGCGGCTGAACGAGCACGAGGGGATGACCTTCGTTTTCTCGACCCACGACCCCCGCCTTTTGGAGCACGTCCGGAGAATCGTCCACCTCGAGGACGGACGGATCGCCGGAGAGGAGCGACGGTGAGGCGCTGGGTTCTCGTCCTCTTCCTCGTGAGCGGCGCCTACGCCCAGGCCTCGCTCAAGGTCTTCTTCCAAAGCGGTCTCGAAGCGGGCCTCGCTCTCCAGGGGCAGACCGCGGTCGGCGCCGAATACCTCGACCAGCGCGTGGCGGGACCGTGGAACTTCTCCGCCGACCTCAGCGCGAGCCGGGACCTCACCCAGGGCGGGTTCAGCTACACCATCACCACCCTGACCCTCGGTTATCGCGGCCAAGGCTGGCGTGCGGACCTGGGGTGGTCGCCGCGTCCGCTGAGCATCGGCCGGCTGATCACCCCCTATGCCCTCAAGCAAAGCCCCGACCCCGAGCAACCGGCGGGGGTGGCCGGTCTTGGCGTGCGCTTCCCGATCGGCGACGCCGGCACCCTGGACGCGAGCGCCCTTTGGACCGGGACCGGGCCAGCGCTGCTCATCACGAGCCGCTACCAGGCCAAGGCGACCTGGTGGGGCTCGCTGGTTCTGGGAGCGCGCCCGCTGCTGAGGCTTGCTTCCTCGGCGACCCTGGGCGAAAACGTCGTCTACGGCGAAGCGTTTCTCTTGGCAAACCCGACCGAGGCCAGAGGCCTGGTGGGCCTCAGCCGCTACCTGGGGGAATCGCTTTTGACCCTCGAGGCCGCCTATACCGGCAGGCCCCTCCTGGCGCTGGCCCTCGAGGAGAACCGGGGCGGGGTGAGCCTGGTATACACCCCCGGCGCCCTCTCCACCGGCCTGCGCATGAACCTCGAGGACGGGGGCGGAACCGCGAGCGTGAACCTCTTCGCCAAAATCCTGCCCGGCCCGTTGAGCAGCCTGGGGCTCGCCCTCCGCCTGGAAGAGTTCTTTGACCTGCCGTGGTAGCCTTGTGCCGATGCCCGCGTACGCCTTCGTCTTCTCCCCCGCTCCCTGGGAAGCCGCGGCGACCTTAACCCGGGTATCGGCCCTTTTCGACCATCTGGAGGCCAGGGGCGGCTTTGGCCTGGCCTACTTCAACGGTTTCCTGCTCGACCACATGAGCGAGGACGCCCGCCTGCTCGAAGCCGGGGCCAATCTCGTCGCCAGCGGCCGACTCGAGCTCCTGGGCGGCGGCCTCTACAGCCCCTATTTACCCCTCCTGCCCGAGCGCGACGCCGCCTGGCAGCTCTCCGACATGGCCGAGCGGCTGGAAGACCTCTTCGGCGCCGAAGTACGGGGGGCCTACCTCGACGACGGCGCCTGGAAGCGCGAGCTCTCTCAGGTCCTCGCCGCCGAGGGCTACCGCTTCGCCCTCCTGCCCAAAGCGGCGTTCGCCCGCCCGGAGCCGGTCTTCTCCGGGATCTTGCTGGTCCCTTGGGCGCCTTTGGGCCAGGCCGCTCCGGTGGTCTGCATCCCCGGGCACGAGAAGTCAGCCGAGTTTTTCAAGGCTCTGGGCCAGGCCAAGGCCGGCCCCTTCGAGCTGCCCGGGCCGCAGACGGTTCCCATCCCGCCCGTCTACCTCGAGGCCAGCCCCGAACCCTGCCCCGACCCCCGCAACCTGCCCCGCCACGACCCCGCCGCGGCCGACCTTTTCGCCAAGATGCTCTGGGTTTCGGAAAAGCTCGACGAAGCCAAACGCCCTCCGGAAAGCGCCTACCGCCACCTTTACCGAGGGCAGTGGGGCCCGGCCTATCGCGAAGGAGCGGCGCGGGGCCAGCGCTGGGCCTGGAAAGAGCTCCTCAAAGCCGAAAACCTCTGCGATCCGAGAAAATACGCCTGGCTCGAAATCCACCTTGAAGACGCGGATGAAGACGGACTGAGCGAGGTTATGATCGAAAGTCATACCTTAAACGTCTATCTGCGTCCGGCGACGGGCGGGATCCTCTTCGCGCTCGACGTCCGAGCGCTCGACCTCCCGCTTCTCAAAGGGCGATCGCTCCACACGCGCTTTACCCGGGACCCCGAGCGGATCGGCGAGGCCGAACGGGCATCGCTCGACGACCTCCCCTTCGAGGCCAGCAAATACCGCGACCGGGTTCACCTGAGCGCCGCCGGGGTGCTCGGGGGCGTTCGCGTCGAGCTCAAAAAAACGCTGAGAATCCACCCCAAGGAAGAAGCCCTGGCCATCGAGTGGCGCGTCACCAACCTCGATCAAAAACCCCTCGAGGGCCTGCTGGTCAGCGACCTGGCGGTGGCGTCGGACGCCCTTCCCCTGACCCGCACCCAGGGCACCGCCCTCCCGGTTCAACCAGGCCTCGGTCTGCGTCTGGAATCCAACCGCGATTTCTACCTCTGGTCGGGGGCGGACGAGATCCGCTTCGGTTTTGAGCTCGCGCTGCCGCCGGGCAAGAGCCGGCGGGCGCAGCTTTTGGTTCAGGTCGAGCGGGCACAAGACGCGGGAGAACCGGTTTGTCCTTCGGCATCCTGAATTTCCTACTCCTTATCGAGGCCGTGCTCCTGGCCAGCGGCCTTCTCGGCATGCGGGCAGCAGGCGCCGCTTTCATCGACCGGCCCGACGCCCTGCGCGACGCCCTCGCCATGGCCCTGACCTACCTGGCGCTGGAGGGCACGGAAGAACTCCTGAAGCGCCTGTTTCGAGAATCCTTCGCCGCCACCGAAACCCTCATGCACGAACTCGGCCAAACCCTCCGCAACGCCGGTTACGGCCCCTGGACCGGCCTGCTCCTGGCCGCGGCCAGCGCGCTGGGGGAAGAGGTCTTTTTCCGGGGGTTCCTCCAAAGCCTGTTGCTCCTGTGGCTGCCCGCACTGGCGGCGGTTCCGATCGTGGCCCTCGTCTTCGCCCTCTTCCACCCCACCCCGAACCGCAAAGCCTGGGCCTACCCCCTCTTCGTCGGCTTCGCGGGGCTCATCTTCGGGGCCAGCTACCTGCTCACGGGATCGCTGGTTCCGGGCATCCTGGCGCACTTCGTTTACAACGCCAAGGGGTTTGAGGAAGTGCTCCAGGGCTAACGCCCTCATGCCCCCAGGGGTATCCTTAAATACGGAGGTGTCCATGGCGTTGAAGAACATTCGAGTGCCCGACTGGGGAGAGAAGATCCGCATCGAAAACGGTCACCTGGTGGTTCCCGACCACCCGATCATCGCCTTCATCGAAGGCGACGGAACCGGCCCCGACATCTGGCGCGCGGCCCAACCGGTCTTCGACGCGGCGGTGGAAAAGGCCTACGGCGGAGCCCGGAAAATCGCATGGATGGAGGTCTACGCCGGGGAAAAGGCCAACCGCGTCTACGGCGAAGCGGTCTGGCTCCCCGACGAGACCATCGAGGCCATTCGCGAATACCTGGTGGCGATCAAAGGCCCCCTCACCACCCCGATCGGTGGCGGCATCCGCTCGATCAACGTCGCCATCCGCCAGAAACTCGACCTCTACGCCTGCGTGCGGCCGGTTCGCTACTTCGATGGCGTCCCGAGCCCGGTGCGACGCCCGGAGCTCGTGGATATGGTCGTGTTCCGGGAAAACACCGAGGACATCTACGCCGGCATCGAGTGGCCGGCGGGCTCGGAAGAAGTGAAGACGCTCCTGGCCTTCCTCGAGGCCAACATGCCCGAGGCATACCGCAAGATTCGCTTCCCGAACACCAGCGGCATCGGTCTCAAACCGGTGAGCGAGGAAGGCACCAAACGCCTGGTGGAGGCAGCGATCCGCTTTGCCATCCAAAACCGCCGCAAGAGCGTCACCCTGGTGCACAAAGGCAACATCATGAAGTACACCGAGGGCGCTTTCCGCAACTGGGGCTACGAGGTGGCCAAGGAGAAGTTCGGCGCCGAGCCGCTTGATGGTGGCCCCTGGCAGGTGCTCAAAAACCCAGAGACCGGCGAAGAGATCATTGTTAAGGACGTCATCGCCGACAACTTCCTGCAGCAAATCCTCACCCGTCCGGCGGAATACGACGTCATCGCCACCCTCAACCTGAACGGCGACTACATCAGCGATGCGCTGGCGGCCCAGGTGGGCGGGATCGGCATCGCCCCCGGGGCCAACATCAACTACACCACCGGCCACGCGGTCTTCGAGGCCACCCACGGCACCGCGCCCAAGTACGCCGGCCAGGATAAGGTCAACCCCAGCTCGGTCATCCTCTCGGGCGAGATGATGCTCCGGTACATGGGATGGAACGAAGCGGCGGACCTGATCATCCAGGCCATGGAACGGACCATCAAGGCCGGTCTGGTCACCTACGACTTCCACCGCCTGATGGTGGCCGAGGGGAAACCAGCCCAACTCCTCAAGACCAGCGAATTCGGCCAGGCCCTGATCGAGCACATGGGCTGAGGCGCTGCCCTTTGCCCCCGGCCCCGGCCCGGCGCCGGGGCCTTTTCGCGTTCGCGGGGTTTTGTCTTTATGCTAGAGGCGGATGAAGCCCTGGAAGCGTCTTTCCATCGAAGACCTGGTCAAAAGCCCGGTCCATATCGTCCGGGAGAGACTCCTCACCCACGGCGGGGCCGAGATCACCTACATCTACCGGCCGGGGCCGGTCGAAGCCGTCTTCGTCCTCCCCGTCACCGAACGCAAAACCGCCTTCTTCGTCCACCAGTACCGCCACCCGACCGGCAAGTTCCTGCTCGAGGTCCCGGCGGGCAAGGTCGACGACGGCGAAGCGCCGGAAGAAGCGGCCCGGCGCGAGCTGCGCGAAGAAGTCGGCGCCGAAGTGGGCCGTCTCATCGCCCTGCCCCCCTTTCACCCCCAGCCGAGTTTTAACGCCGTGGTCTTCCGGCCGTTTCTGGCCCTCGAGGCCGTCCAGGTCGACGAGCCCCGCCTCGAGGCGGCCGAACTTTTAAAACCCGTTGAGCTGTCGCTGGCCGAAGCCTACAAAAAGCTCGAGACTGGGCAAATCGAGGACGCAGCGACCGCACTCACCCTCTTTTACGCCCGCCCGGTCTTAGAGTCGCTCCATCTCCTCTGAGTCCCCCGCCGCGGCAAAAACGAAAAAACGACCATCGTCATGCGAAAAAGCGCGTGCACGCCCGCTTAAAGCCGCCGGCCGGGAAGTGGATTTTTAAAGCGGGGGCCCTTTGGGCCCCCGCTCCGCCAAAAAGCCCGATGCCTTAGCGGAAGTTTTCGATGAGATCCTTGGGGCTTTCGTAGACCTTGACCGCCCGCGCCCGGGCCGTGATCTCTGCGACCTCGTCGTCCAACGTCTGGCGCCCCTCAACCTGGTAAATCACCCCGAGGGGCACCTTCTCCGACCACTGGGTCACGGCGTGCGCCTGATTCCAGTCGGTCACGTCGTGCTCGAGGGTTTCGAGGTACACGCCGTGCTGGCGCACGAAATCGAACTCCTGGCGGCCGCGGAAGGTCACGCAAGGGCTGAGGACGTTGATGAGAGCGAAGCCCTTGTGCTGGATGCCCTTTTTGATGAGTTCCTTGAGGTGCTTGACGTTCCCCGAAAAGCCCTGGGCGACGAAGGTGGCCCCGAGCTCCAGGGCCAGGGCCAAGGGGTTGAGCGGCCGCTCGGGGTTACCGCCGGGCGTGGTCTTGGTGACGTCTCCCTGAGGGGTCGTTGGCGAGACCTGGCCCTTGGTCAACCCGTAGATGCGGTTATCCATCACGATGTAGGTGAGGTCGGGATTGCGCCGGATGGCGTGGGCGAAGTGGGCCATGCCGATCGAGTACCCGTCGCCGTCGCCGCCGGTCGCGAGGACGGTGAGCTCGGGGTTCGCCAGCTTGGCCCCGGTGGCAATGGGCAAAACGCGCCCGTGAATGGCGTTAAAGCCGTAGGCGTTGATGTAACCCGAGATGCGGCTGGAACAGCCGATCCCGCTCACCACCGCCATCATGTGCGGGGGGATCTGCAAGTCGGCCACCGCCTGCTGGATCGCGGCCAGAACGCCAAAGTCCCCGCACCCCGGACACCACACGTTGGGGATCTGGGTCTTGTAGTCTTTCGCGGTGAGCTTGACCTTCTCCATGGTTAGGCCTCCACCTCCTGGCGGTAGTGCGCCTCGATCGCCTGTAAAACCTCGGCCACCTGGATGGGGTTGCCCCCGGCCCGGGCGACGGAGTAGGTCTCCTTGGGGAGCCCGTCGTAGAAGGCCCGGAGGTAACGGTAGAACTGGGCCCCGAAGGACAGCTCGACCACCACCGCCCGGCGGACGCCCTTCAACGCGGCATCCAGGGCCTTGGTCGGCAAGGGGTAGAGGAGCTGGGGCACGATGGCCTTAACCTTCATGCCCTTGGCGCGGGCCACCTCGAGGGCCTCGCGCACCGCACCCTTGGTCGAGCCCCAAGCGATGACGGCGAACTCAGCGTCCTCGTCGCCATAAACCCGGACAAAACCCGCCTCGTCCGCGATGCGCTCAAGCTTTTTGGCCCGCTTTTCGCTCATGACCTGGTGCATGGTCCCGGAAGAGCTGGGCCAGCCCTTTTCGGTGTGCTCAAGACCGGAGATGTAGTGCTGGCCGCCGGCCATCCCGGGCACGGCCATGGGGCTCACGCCGTCCTCGGTGAGCTTGTAACGGGCGTACTCCTCGCCGAGCTCCGCCTCGCCGGGCAGCTTGCGCGCGATCTCGCGCTCGCGGGAGAACAACACCGAAGCCTCGACGGTCTCGCTGCGCTCGCCGAGGAACTGGTCGGAAAGAACGACCACCGGAATCTGGTACTTCTCGGCCAGGTAGAAGGCCTCGACCGCCACCTGGAAGTTGTCCTCAACATCGGTGGGGGCGAGCACGACCCGCGGCGCATCGCCGTGGCTCCCGCCGATGGCCTGGAAAAGGTCAGCCTGCTCGGTCTTCGAGGGAATCCCGGTGGAAGGGCCGATGCGCTGGACGTTGACCACCACCAGGGGGATCTCGGCCATCGCCGCCAGGCCGATCGCCTCCTGCTTCAGGGAAATGCCGGGGCCTGAGGAAGCCGTGAGCGAGCGCGCACCCGCCCAGGACGCGCCGATGGCCATGGTCACCGCCGCCAGCTCGTCCTCGGTCTGGATGACCGCTCCGCCAAAGCGCGGCAGCTCGCGGGCCAAAAACTCCAGGATCGGGCTGGCCGGGGTAATCGGATAGCCAGCGTACACCCGGACACCAGCGTGGAGCGCGCCAAAGGCGAAGGCGTCGTTCCCGGTCATGACCAGCTTCGCCTCGCCCTCCTTCACGTCCAGGCGGAAGGGGATCCCATCGGGGAGGTTCTCCTCGACCCAGGCCGCGCCCAGGTCGATGGCGCGGATGTTGATCTCGGCGGCCTCGGGACGCTTCTTGCCGAACTTCTGCCGTACGGAATCCTTGAGCGCATCCAGCGGCAGGTTCAGCAACTGCCCCAAAACCCCGAGCAACACCATGTTCTTGGCCAACGGCACCTTGAGCTCTTCCTGCGCCAGGCGCTTGAAAGGCACGGCAATGAAGTTGGCCTTCTTCTCCGCGGGGATCGGGACCGCCTCGAGGGGCGTGGTGTCGGAATCGTCGTAGAGCACCACCGCGCCCTCGCGAACCTCGATCTCGTCCACGAAGCGCTTGAAATCTTTCCAGGAGAACACCGCCAGGACGTCGACGTAGTCCCCCTGGCTGTAGATCGGCCGAGAGGAGACCCGGATCCGCGCCGAAGATTCACCGCCCCGAATCTGAGGCCCGTAGGACTTGAGCATGAACGCGTTCAAGCCCTTGCGGGCCGCAGAACGGGTAATGAAATCCCCTGCTGTGATCACGCCGTCGCCGCCAGAACCGGCGATCGCCAAAACGACTTCCTGCATGCCCATCGCCTCCGATGCGTTGCCTTGCAAGAATCCCTTACAAGGCCAGGGGGTATTGTAGCACTCTTGGCGCCTTGAAAGTCCGGCAAGTTTCGCAATTCGTTAACATAGACCTGCATGACCGACACCCACACCCACCTCGACTTTATGAAATCCCCCGAGGCGGCCATCGCCCGCGCCGCCGACTTTCGCGCCATCCTCACCGTTGGCACCAACGTCGCCCGTTCCCAGCAGTCGCTGGACTTTGCCAGCGCGCACGCGCGCATCTTTGCCAGCGTCGGCCTCCACCCCACGGAAGCCGAAACCCTGAGCCCGGAGGTCGAAGCCGCGCTCACCGAGCTCGCCCGACACCCCAAGGTGCGGGCAATCGGCGAAACCGGCATCGACCTCTACTGGGAAAAGGCGAGCCTCAAGGCCCAAATGCGCTCACTCGACTTCCAGTGGCAGCTGGCGCGAACGCTCGACCTGCCCCTCATCTTCCACGTTCGCAGCAAGGATGGTTCGGACGAGGCCGAACGCCTTCTATCCGACTGGCTCCGCTCGAACAGGCCCGCCCGCTTCGTGCTCCACGCCTTCGCAGGCCACGAAGGGCTTTTGCAAACCGCCCTCGAGCTCGGAGGTTACGTGAGCTTTGCCGGGAACCTGACCCACCGAAAGAAGAAAAGGCTCCGCGAACTCGCCGCCGAGCTCCCCCTCGAACGGCTGCTGGTCGAGACCGATGCCCCGTTCCTGACCCCGGAGCCCAAGCGCGGGCGCGATAACCAGCCCGCCTACACGGTGTACACGGTCGCCGAGCTGGCAGAGCAAAAGGGTCTCCCCTTCCACGAAATGGAAAGCATCCTCGACGAAAACGCGCAACGTCTCTTCCGGTGGAAAGCATGAGAGACTTGATCGCCATCGTCCACTACCACGAGATCGGCCTCAAAGGCCGAAACCGCGCCCATTTCGAACAGATCCTGACCTCCCGGATCCACGAGGCCCTGGCCGACCTTAAGGCCAAGGTCTCCCGGCGCCCCGGCCGGATCGTCGTCACCGGGCTTGCCTCAAGCGACCGGGACCGCGTTCGGGCGCGACTCCAAAAAGTGTTCGGCATCGCCTACATCGCCTTCGCCACGCTGGCTCCCATTGACTTTGACGCCATCGCCGAGCGGGCCCTCGAGCACCTCCCCCCTGGGGCCAAGACCTTCCGGGTCCGCGCCAAGCGCTCCGACAAGCGATTGCCCTTCACCTCGATCGAGGCCGAACGCGAAGTCGGGGCAAGGGTGAAACGCCTCACGGGCCTCGGGGTCGACCTCACCCAGCCCGACGTCACCGTGCACCTCGAGCTCACCCAGGACGGCGCCTGGGTCTACACCAGCGCGACCCGCTTCCCCGGACCCGGCGGCCTCCCGGTGGGGGCGAGCGGCAAGGTGGTGGCCCTGATCTCTGGCGGGATCGACTCCCCGGTGGCGGCCTGGCGGGTGATGAAACGCGGCGCCAAGGCGATCTTCGTCCATTTTCACTCCCACCCCCACACCGATTTCGCCTCCGCCGTCAAGGCCAAACGGGAAGTGGAGGTCCTCGCCGCCTGGCAGGGGGGCGCGAAGCTCTATCTCGTTCCCCTGGCCCTGGTGCAAGCCGAAGTCTTCGCCAAGGCCCCGGAACGCTACCGTACCCTGCTCTACCGGCGATTCATGTACCGCATCGCCGAAGAAGTCGCCCGGCGCGAAGGGGCAGGGGCGCTGGTCAGCGGCGATGCCCTGGGGCAGGTGGCGAGTCAGACCCTGGAGAACATGCACGCGGTGAGCCAGGCGGTCTCGACGCTGGTTCTGAGACCGCTGGTGGGGCTGGATAAGGACGAGGTCATCGAGGAAGCGCGGCGTATCGGCACCTACGAGATCTCGATCCTACCCCAGCAGGACTGCTGTTCCTTCCTCGAGCCCCGACGCCCGGCCACCCGGGCCACGCCGGAGGCGCTCGCCCGGGCCGAGGCCGGCCTCGACATCCCGGCGCTGGTTGAGGATGCCCTCGAGCGGGCCCAGCTCATCCGAATTCCAAACCCCGTCCTCGGCCCCGCCGTTCCCGATCCAAAACCACCGGAGTGAGCCATGAGACGACTTTTCGCGCTCATCCTCCTTTGGTCCCTGGCGCTGGGGCAAAATCTCCTCTTCGTCGCCCCCGACGACGGGGTTGGCTACCTGAAAGACCTCTTTCGTAACGCCCAGACACGCATCGACATCGCGGTCTACCTCTGGACTCGAGGACGCATGGACCTCGTTCAACTCGCTGCAGACGCCCACCGGAAAGGCGTCCGCGTACGGGTCCTGCTCGACCCCTCGCCGGGCTGGCCGCCGGACGAAAAGGTCATCGATGCTCTCAAACGCGCCGGGATCGAGGTCCGCTTTGCCTCACCGCTCCGTTTCGTTAATTTCCACCAGAAGGCCATCATCATCGACGGGCAAAGGCTTTGGATCTCCACCGGCAACCTGGCCAGGTCCAGCTTTACGCAAAACCGGGAGTACAGTTTGCTCACCGACCGCAGCGACTGGGTCGAGGAGGCGGAACGGGTGTTCGAAGCCGACTGGCAAGGACGCCCTCTGGCGCTGGAAACGGCAGCTTTGGTCTGGAGCCCTGACCGGGTGCTCGGTATGGCCAACCCCATCCGCGAAGGCAACGCCTGGGAAAAGCTCAGCGCCCTGGTTCGCAGCGCCAAGAGCGAAATCTTCATCGAGCAAAACGGGTTCACCGATACCGATCTCTTTCATGAGCTGGTGGCCGCGCTCCGTAGAGGCGTGCGAGTGCGTTTGATCGGGAGCGGCCGGGACGATGCCTACTTCGGTCAGCTTGCGGAGCGGCTGAGGCAGGAAGGGGCCGAAGTCCGCTACCTCCAAGGCCTCAAGGTCCACGCCAAGGCCATGGTGATCGATCGCCGCACCGCCTTCGTGGGGTCGCAGAACTTCACCCCCTCGGGCCTGCGTGCGAACCGGGAACTGGGGGCGATCTTCGGACCGGGCCCCGCTTTGCAAAAACTCCTCGCCACCATGGAGTCCGACTGGGCCGCGGCAGCGCGCGAAGCCCCGGCCCCGACTGAAGCCATCCCCTGGTGGCAGGCGCGGCGCTACCTGGGTCAACTGGTCACCATCGAGGGAACGGTCCTGGACCTGGAGAGCACGCGAAGCGTCTACCGGCTTAAGTTCGACCGCCAGGGCAGTTTCGTGCTGGTGATCTTCAAAAGGGACGTTCCACCGCTGGAGCCGGCGGCGTACACCGGCCAAACGGTCCGGGTCACGGGACGGGTCACCGAATACCGGGGGCGCCCCGAGATCATCGTTCGCAGCCCGGCCCAGATCGAGGTGATCCGGTGAACGAGCTTTACCGCCTGCTCCAGGCCCTGGGCTACGAAACCCGGTTCGAGGCGAACTGGGTGGTGGGCGAACGGCACGCCGGCGGGGTGAGCTACCGCGTCTTCCTGAACCAGGCCGGCGAAGCCCGTTTGGAAAAGCGACGCCTGGAGGCGGAAACCGTCGCCAGCGAGCGCCTGGCCGGGGTGAGCGGACAGCGCCTATGCCGGCGGGAAGTTGTAGAAATATTCATCGCCCGGGAGGTCCAGGACCCATCGGCCCTGATCGCCGCCTGGGAAAAGGACGGATGAAGCAAACTTCCCCCGCGATTTGCGCCAGCATCTTCCCCCAAAGCGCTTGACCCGAGCACCGAAAAGCCCATAAGCTTGCATCAGGATGCGTTGGGGACTGAATAACGACCGGTAACGGGGGAAGCACCCTTCCCCCGGTCCACCCGTGGACCGGGGTTTTTCATTACCCCAAGCCCCAGCCAAGGAGGAGCGATGCGGGTACTGGTGAGAGAGTTACCGAAACACGAAGGTCAGGAAGTCGAGGTGTTGGGCTGGCTCCACTGGCGGCGCGACCTGGGGGGCGTGCGCTTTGCGCTGGTACGGGACCGGAGCGGCGTGGTGCAGGTGGTGCTTCCCGGCGGCGGCAAGCTGCCCTTGCAGGAATCGGTGGTGCGGGCCCGGGGCAAGGTGGTGAAAAGCGAGAAGGCACCCGGCGGTTTCGAGGTCCACGCCGAGGACCTCGAGGTCATCGCCGCTTCCGAGAAATCCCCGCCGGTGGAGATTCCCAAGGAAACCTGGCGGGCCAACCCCGAAACCCTGCTCACCTACCGTTACGTCACCCTGCGGGGGGAGAAGGCCCGCGCCCCCCTCAAGATCCAGGCCGCGCTCGTCCGCGGATTCCGGAAGTTCCTCGACGATCAGGGGTTCACCGAAATCTTCACCCCCAAGATCGTCAAGGCCGGCGCCGAGGGCGGTTCCAACCTCTTCGAACTCGACTACTTCGGCGAGCCCGCCTACCTGGCCCAAAGCCCCCAGCTCTACAAGCAGATCATGGTCGGTGTCTTCGAACGCGTCTACGAGGTGGCGCCGGTGTGGCGGGCCGAGGAACACGCGACCAGCCGCCACCTCAACGAATACCTCTCGCTCGACGTGGAGATGGGCCCCATCGAAAGCGAGGAAACGGTCATGGCCCTCGAGGAATCACTCATCCAGGCCATGCTCGAGGAGGCCCTCGAACACGCGGGCGATGAGATCGAACGCCTGGGCGCCACCTGGCCCCAGGTGCCAGACGAATTCCCCCGGGTGACCTACGCCGAGGCCCGGCGAATCGTAAAAGAGGAACTCGGAATCGGGATGGGCGCGGATCTGAACGATGCCGCGGAGCGGGCGCTGGGGGAATACTTCTCGAAGAAGTACGGCACCGACTTCATCTTTATCGTCGACTACCCCGAAGAGGTCCGGCCCTTTTACACCATGCCCAAATCGGGGGGTCTCACCCGGGGCTACGACCTCCTCTTCCGTGGCCTCGAGATCACCTCGGGCGGGCAGCGAATCCACAAGCCGGAGTTGCTCGTCGAGCAGCTCCGGAAAAAGGGGATGAACGTGGACGCCTTCCGGGACTACATCGAGGTCTTTCGTTACGGGATGCCGCCCCACGGTGGCTTCGCGATCGGCGCCGAGCGCCTCACCCAAAAACTGCTCGACCTTCCTAACGTCCGTTACGCCAGGGCCTTCCCCCGCGATCGCCACCGGCTCACGCCCTGATCACCGCCACCCTTTGATGGGAAGGCCGCTCAGCCGGGCGACGAGGAGGAAGGCCAAAAGGCCGCCCAGGCCCCCGGCCAAAAGGGGCAGCACGCTGGGAATGGCCCCGGTCGGGGGCCCGGCCTGCCGGGCGAACCATCCGGCCGTCCAGGCGGCCGCGACCGTGGCCGCGGCCAGCCGGGCAACGCCCAGCCCGAGGCCGCGAGGCTCGAGCGAGCGCCTCCGAACGAGCCCCAGCCCGAGGAGAAAAAAGCCCAGCCAGCCGACGGCAACGGTGGCCAAGTTCAGCGCGAACATGCCCCGGGGCGCGAGGAGGTAGTAGCCGAGCGCGTTGAGGAGGAACAGCACCACGCTGACCCGCACCGCGGCCCAGATCTGTTCCCGGGCGTAATAGGCGCGCAAGAAGAGGGTATAGAGGCCCCAGGGGAAGACCGCCAGCGCCAGCGCCCGCATGGCCTCGAGCGAAAAACGGAAGTTCGCCTCGCTAAAGGCCGGGGTCCAGGCAAAGAGCACCGCCACCACCCAGGGGGCGAGGGCAAACAGCAGCGCCGAGGTCAGCGCGAGCAGCGTGCCCATCCGTTGCAAGAGCTCACCCAGCAGCCGGGAAAAGCGCGCCTCGGACCCGCTGGCAGCGTGCTCGGCGAGACGGGGGTAGGCGGCCATCGCCGGACTCACGGCGAAGAGTCCGAGGACCATCAAGTAGACCATCTCGGCGTTGTAAAACCCGGTCACCGCCGCCGTGGGGTAGGCGGTGAGCAGGGCGGTGAGCACCACGTTGACCACTTGACGGGTGGAGGTGGTGAAGAGGAACGGCACCATGAGCCCGAAGGCCCGGAGCACCTCGGGCGTCAAGCGGAGCTCGAACCCGATTTTGCGCAAGGCACCAAGCTGCACCAACGCCTGCAAGAACCCGCCGACGACGTAAGCGATGGCGATCGACGGGCCCGCCTTGGGAAGGAGCAGCATCAAACCGATCGCCCCCAGGTTGAAGGCGATGGGGGCGAAGGCGGGGGCGAAAAAGCGCTCTTCAGCCTGCAACAGCGCCGAGAAAAGCGCGGAGACGCTCATGGCCAGCAAAAAGGGGGCCACCCAACGGATCAAGGCGGTCACCACGTCGAGGTCGATCTGCGAACCTCGGGCCACGAGGAGCTCGGCAAAAAGCGGGGCCAAAAGCTCGATCAACCCCAGGATCGCGAGGTTGGCGGCGAGTAAAAAAGCGAGGAATCGCCGCTCGAAGACTTTTCGGTCAGCACCGCTTTGGCCCTTTACCACCGGGATCAGGGCGTTGGTTACTGCGCCTTCGGCCAGGATTTCTCGGAAGAGGTTCGGGACCCGGAAGGCGACGTTAAAGGCGTCCTTGGTCGCATCGGGGTAGAGGTTATTAAAAGCGGCCTGGCGGACGAGGCCAAAGGCCCGGGAAAGAAGCGTTCCCGCCATCATCAAGACGGTGTTGGCGCGTATGGAGCGGGCCACAAGGCAAGCCTAAAGGCCCGGGAACAGCGGTGCAAGCGAAAACCGCCCTCCGGCCGGGCGCGGGGCTTTGGGGAGGAAAAGCGCTCAGTCGGACCAGCGCACCCGGCTGCCGGAAGGCGATTTTTCGACCACCAGACGGGCCGGCATGCGCTCGGCCAGTTCCTCGACGTGGGTCACGATCCCCACCAGCCGACCGCGGGTGGGGAGATCCTCAAGCACTGTCGTCACCACCTCCAACGTCTCCTGATCGAGGGTGCCAAATCCTTCGTCGAGGAAGAGGGCCTCAAGACGTCCCCGGCTCAGATGTTCGGAAAGCGCGAGAGCCAGCGAGAGCGAAGCCAAAAACGACTCGCCCCCGGAAAGCGTGCGCACCGGGCGGCGGGCAGCGGTCCAGGTGTCCTCGACCAGGTAGTCGCCGTCGGCCGAGATGAGCCGGTAGCGGCCCTGGTAAAGGGTGGCCAGCAGCTCGGAGGCCCGCGCCACCAGGCCGCGCTGGTAGTGCTCGATGAGGTAGTCGGGAAAACGATCGGAGCGGAGGTCCTCGCTCAAACGCTGCCATATGGAGAGCTGCCGCCCGAGGTCCGCCAGACGCTTGGCCAGATCCCTCCGACGCCGGGCCAGGACCCGCGCCCGGTCGAGTTTTTCCCTGAGCGCTCCGAGCTGACGCTGCCGCTTGCCGCTTGCGGCCTCGAGGGCCTCGACCTCCGCCCGCAGCTCGGCGAGTCGCGCTGGATCCGGTGGCGTTTCGCCGGCAAGCTCGCGCTCTAGCGCTTGGAGCTGGACCTCGGCCCGCGTCAGGGCTTGCTGCCAGCGATCGAGCTCCGCCTCGAGGGCCGCGATCGCCTGCTCGCTCATCGCCACCCGCCTAAGGGCGTCGACCGAATCAAACCCCGAGTCCTTCAACAGCCCCGCCAGGCGCGCCTGGTCGCGGGCGTAGACCTTTTCCGCCTCGGCGATGATGCCCTCCAGGCCATGCAGCTCTTGCAAGACGGCGGCCAACGTCTCGTCGAGCGCCTTTTGCTGGCCCAGGGCACGCTCGATCGCACGGCGTTCGTTTTCGAGCCGCCTCTGCCGCTCGGCCGGGTCCTCCTTTCCAAGGGCCTTCAAAAGGCCCTGTTTTTGCCCCTCGAGCTCGATTTTGAGCGTGTCCCGGTCTCCCCTACGCAAAAGCTCGCTGCGCTTGGCTTCGAGCGCCGCCTGCGCTTCGCTCAGCGCCGCTTCCCCCCGGGCCACCGCCTCCTTCAGCGCCCCCAGACGGCCCTCGGCTTCCCCGAGCTTGGCCCGGAGCGCTTGATAGGCCTCCCTCAACGCATCGAGCCTTTCTTGCGCTTGCTGCGTATCCCGCTCAAGCTCTGAGAGGTCGACGTCGCTCCCGGGCGCTCGGGGAAGCTCCGTCACCACCTGCCCGCAAAGAGGGCACGGAGCCCCGGCCTTTAAAAGGCGGTGATAGGCCTTGAGCCCGGCGTGGGTCCGGGCGTCCTCGAGTCGCTTTTTCAGCGTCTCGTAGCGGGCCCGGGCCGCCTGCCCCTCGGCTTTGAGCGCCTGCTGCCTTTTTTTGAGGTCCTGCACCGTGCGCTCCAGACGCTCGACCTCGTGGAGCTGGGCCCGGTGCTCCGCCCGCATCTTCCGCAGGTCCTGCGCCTCGCGTTCCAGATCCTCGTAGGCCTTGAGGACCTCGAGGATCTCGCCGACCCGCACCGGGTCAAACGGACGGGCCGGCACCGCCGCCGCTGGCGCACCCAGCTTCGCCCGCCAGCGGGCGAGCTCCTGCAAACGCTTGGCCTCGGCCAGCTCGTTTTGAATCTCGGCCAGCCGGGCCTGACTCGCGAGCTCACCGAGCTTTGCCCGCTCGCGCTCGAGCTGCTCGAGTCGGGCCTTCAACCGCTCGTGCTCCTTTCGCCGGCGCTCGAGCTCAAGGGCATCGGCCTGAAGCCGGTCCAACTCCGGCAGCAGCCGGGCCGCCACCCGAGCCTGAACCAGGCGTTGCCGCAAGCGCTCGATCTCCTCCGAGCGCGCCTGCAACGCGCTCAGCTCTCGGCGCGCGGCCTCAAGCTGGCCAAAGCGCTCGTGCCGGCGCTCGGCGTCTTCAAGCTCGCGCCGGAGCCGGGAAAGTCGCTTCCGTTCGTTGTGGTCTGCCGCCTCCAGCTTCGCCAGCTCGTCCTCAAGCGCTCCCAGATCTTCGCCCGAGCCCAGCGCCGCGATCTCCCCTTCGATACGCGAACGTTCTTCCAAAATCGCCTGCCGCCGGCTCGAGGCCAATTCGCGCATGGCGGCCAGCGTTTCCAGACCGAAGAGCGAGGCCAGGAGCGCCCGCCGTTCTTTGGGCTCGCCCTTCAGGAAACGGTCGAATTCGCCCTGGGGCAAGAGCACGGCGCGGGTAAAGGCTTCATAGGGCAGCCCCACGATCCGCTCGATGGCGGCGTTCATCTCCTTGACCCGCTCACTCTCGGGCAGCACGCGCCAGTCGCCATCGAGCCGCTCGAGCCGGTGCTCGTTGCGCTTGCCGAGCACGCGGGTGACGCGATAGGCCTCGTTGCCGACCGAAAACTCCAGCACCACCCGGGTTTCCAGGGCCGCGGGGTGGCGCAGATCGCCGTAGCCCCGGGCGATCCGGGGGGTCTTGTTGTACAGTGCGAACGCGATGGCGTCGAGGATGGTGGTCTTCCCCGAGCCCGTGGGACCGGTGATGGCAAAGAGCTCGACCTCCTCGAAGCTGATCTCGGCTCTCTCCCGATAAGGGCCAAAGCCCAAAAGCTCAAGCCTGATCGGACGCATGCGCCTCCTCGTAGATCTCTAAAAACGCGGCCTGAAGGGCATCGTCGGGTTCTTCCCCGTAGAGCTGACGGTGGTAGTCAACATACGCCTGATCCCAGGCCGGCCCCTGGACCGAAGCCGGCGCTTCGCCTTCGACGGCCTCGGCCTGGGTCTGGAAGTGCACCTCGAGGACGTGAGGGTTTTCCTTGAGAATGCGCTCCCTGAGCGCCGGATCCCCCCGGCCCTCGATCACCAGCTTGGCGTAGCCGGGAAAGGTCTCGACCTCACCCATTCGCCGCTCGAGCGCCTCGAGGGGAAAACGGAAGGTCTTCAAAGGCTTCCCCCAACGCGCCACAACCGGGTGCACGCGAGTCACACCGCCGGGCTCGAGCTCCACCACCAGCGCCCCCCGCGGTGCGTCCTCACCTTCGCCGAAGTCGAGCTGAACCAGCGAACCCGAATACCAGGCGCGGGGGGCCTCGCTCACCGGCTGCTGACGGTGAATGTGCCCCAGCGCCACGTAGGAAGCGGTGAGGGGCAGGGCATCGGGTTTCACCGCGTAGGCGTTGCCCACGTAGAACTTGAACTCCCCACCACCCAGCTTCAAATGGGCGCCTTCGATGGTGAGGTGGGCGATCATCAGATTCAATCCCCCCGGAACGAAACCCGAGGCCAGGTTGGCCATGACCCGGTCCACGAGCTCGGCATACCGGCCCATGCGCTGACCGGCGTCGAGCTCGACCAGGTGCTGGCTCCGCACCAACCGCCGTTCCGACACGAAGGGGAGCATCGCCACCCGCCCCCAGGGCATCCGCCGCACCCCACCCTCCTCGGCCAACCGCAACGCCCCGGCCACGTCGGCACCGGTGAGGGAGAGGATGGGCCCCAGGGCGTCGAAGCGAGCTCTGGAGTCGTGATTCCCCGCCACCGCGAGAAAGGGAACCCCAAGCTCTTTGAGACGCAGGAGAAAAGAGAAGAAGACCGCCTCGGCCTCGGTCGGGGGCCGCGGGTGATCGAAGAGGTCCCCGGCCGCGACCACGAGTTCAATTCGCTCAGACCTGACCAGGCCGATCAGCGCATCCAGGGCAGCGGCGATCTCCGGCGTTCGGTCGCGCCCCATGAGCACTTTCCCCAGGTGCCAGTCTGCGGTGTGCAAAATCCTCATCGGCCACCACGCCCCCGGTCAAAACCCCAACTCGTCGCGGAGCCGACCGGCCGAGACGTCCTCTTTGACCTCGCTCTTTTTGGTCGCCCAGGCGGGATAGGGGAAGGTCACGAGGAGCGGAACCGGGACCTGGGGCTGGTGGAGGATCATGGTGCCTTGGGGCAGGATCATGGCCCGGTCCCGAATGGCGCCCGGGAGGAAGCGGTACTCCGGACGCTCGGCTTCGGCCGCGTCCAGACGCCCGACCACACGGATGGCGGCGTTGGCCACCACCCGCCGCTCGACCTCGCTGGCCGTTTGCTGAGCCCCGATGAGGATCACGCCCAGCGAACGCCCCCGTTCGGCGATGTCGAGGAGGATGTCCTTAATCGGGCTCTCCCCTTCCCGGGGCGCATACTTGTTGAGCTCGTCCAGGACCACGAAGACCTTCCCTCGAAAGCGGTTTTCTTCTTTGGCCTGGAAGACTTCCCGCAAGAGCGAGCCCACAACGAACATCTGGGCCTGCGGCGCCAACCGGTGGATATCGACCACGTGGATTAAGTGGTCGCCGGCGAGCGGGTTCGGCGGGTTGCCGGGGCGATCACCGCGCACCAGCCGCTCGACCGCCTTGGCCGCGGCACGCAACCGACGGATGAAGGCCTCGAGGGTCCCCCGCACTTGACGACCGACCCAGGCCGGGTCGCCGTTGCCTTCGTTGGCCTCGAGGAGCTTGTACTCGATGTAGCGAACGAGGTGGGGAAAGGTGGCGATCAGCGGTCGACCCAACGCGTCAAAGGTGCTGGGCCGGGCCTCGAGGGCCTCCGCATCGTCCCAGTCGTCAACGACGAGGCCGGGACCGGACTGTCCTTTGGCGAGCTGGGCCAGCTTGGCGCTCACCTGGTCGATCAAAAAACCCAGATTGGTCATCGCGCCCCGGTCGGTGAAGAGGAAGGGCAGGAATCCACCACGCGCGAACTGAACGATATCCCAGTGATAGGGCGTCACCGCGTCAAAACGGTCCACGACCTCGGGAACGATCTCCCCTTCCCCAGGCCCGTGTGCGGGCGGGGCCAAAAACGCCACGCTCTGGAAAGGCTCGGCAGGCAGACCGAGGGCGCGGTAGTGATCCCGATCGTCATCGGGAAATTTCAGGTTCGGCTTGTCGAGGTAGAAGAGATCCTGTCCCTTGACATTGAAGATCAGGGTCCGGGCCTGGCCCGCCTCGGCGAGCACCCCCGAGCGGTAGAGGCTGTGGAGCAAAAAGAGGGCGTAACTGGTTTTGGCGGCCACCCCCGAGATGCCCGAGATGTTGACGTGACCGCCCCGCCGACCGTCCAGAAACTCCAGGTTGATGTAGGCGGGCTCACCGTTTCGTAACAGCCCCACCGGTAACCGCTCCTGCATATCGTCGTAGTAGAGCGCCCGAAAAAGGCGCTCGCCCCGGGCCAAAAAGACCGGCGACCCAGGACTCGGCGGCAGGTAGTCCTCGGGGTCGAGCCGGGTCACGCTCACGTGAGCCACGTAGGCGGTGTTCACGGGGAGGAGATTGTCTCGCACCAAAAAGGCGTCGGAATCAAACTGGCTCCCCTCGTGGAGCTTGACGACCTGATCGACCATGCCGAAATACCGCACCCGCTGCCCAGCGTGCTCGCTCTCGGCATAGACCAGGTCGTCGAGCCTGAGCAAAGCACCGTCTTCCACGCCAACCCAAAACTCAAGGGGCGTCGCCTCCCGGCGACCGAGCACCACTCCGATCGGCTTCATCACCAAATCCATCCTAAACGACCACCCCCGTTAACCTCCCCTTTACCTTCCCCGGGGAAGATGACGTCGCTATGAAGGGAACG
>CAZXOY010000009.1:0-45670 GCA_964642655.1 uncultured bacterium | reverse complement strand
GAGTGGTCCCCACATTCTTATCGATTCGGTCTCACATGTGTCTGTCCGGGTTCAAAACGAAGCCCCGGCCCGGCCTCACACCCCCACCCAGCTCTCGGGATCCCAGGGGTAGACGATCCAGTCCGAGGTTTGAAGGGCGTAATGGTCGGGCCCGTCACCGGGAAACGCATTGTTGGTCGGCTTAAAATGCAACACCGCCACCTCAGGCTCGCCGCCCGCCTGCTTAACGCGCTCGCGAACCGCCACCGCGGTTCGGCCCGAATCCCAGACATCGTCGACCACCAGAACCTTCTTATCGAGGACCAGGGCGTCGACCGGGAACTGGAGGAAGTGGGGCTCGTCGTGAGCGCGGACCGTGTCGTCGTAGAGCATCACCGCGGCCGTGAGCACGTTCCGAATTCCCAGGGCCTCGGCGAGCAGCGCGCCGGGAATCATCCCCCCGCGGGTAATCGCCAACAGCGCATCGTAGTTCCTGCCAGCGAGTTTCCCGAGCAAAATCCGCGCGTGATCGAGGATATCCTCCCAGCTGTAGACCACCTTCTTCACGCCGCACCCCCAGCCGGAAGCGGCTTATCCAGCTCAAAGGCGCTGTGGACCGCACGAAGCGCTTCCTCGGCCCGATCGGCGTCGATGATCACGCTGATGCGCACCTCGCTGGTGGCGATCATGTGGATGTTCGCGCCCACGCTGGCCACGGCCTCGAACATCCTCGAGGGAATCCCCGGGGTGCTCGCGAGCGCGACCCCGACGATGGAGAGCTTGGCGATGTCACGCTTGACCACCACCTCGCCACCCAGCGTCTCGAGGACCGGCCGGATTACGTCCAGAGCATCCTCCACGTAGTCCCTGTGGACGGTGAACGCCATCTGGGTCCGGCTGGCTTCGTGCCTCGGCACCCCTTGGATGATCATGTCGACGCTGATCCCGGCCTTCCCCAGGGCATTGAACACCCGTGCCGCCACGCCGGGACGGTCGGGAATGCCCACCAGACCGATCTCCGCCTGTTCCAGATCCAGTGCCACGCCTGTCACCGGCCTTGTGAGTCTCATCTCCTTTGCCTCCCCAACGATCGTGCCCGGGTTGTAACTGAAGCTGCTGCGAACGTGCAAGCGCACCTTGTATCGCTTGGCGTACCACACCGCCCGGGGGTGGAGCACCTTGGCGCCCAGGGCGGCGAGCTCGATCATCTGATCGTATCCGATCGCCGGAAGCTTTTGCGCCTCTGGGATCAGGTGGGGGTCGGTGGTGTAGACCCCTTCGGTGTCGGTGAAGATCTCGGCCTCGTGGGCCCCGACGGCCGCCGCGATGGCCACGGCGGTGGTGTCCGACCCGCCCCGGCCCAGCGTGGTCAGCTCGCCCTCCGGCGTCGTCCCCATGAACCCGCCGACCACGGCAACCTTCCCCTCGCGCACCACCTTGAGGATGCGCTCGGGCCGGACCTCGACGATGCGGGCGTTGGTGTAGCGGCCGTCGGTCACGATCCCGATCTGGTGCTGGACGAAGCTCTGCGCCGGGATCCCCAGGGCCGAGAGCTGCAGAGCGAGCAGGGCGGCCGAATGCTGCTCGCCGGTGGCCATGAGCATATCGAGTTCCCTCGGCGTCGGGCGCGGGTGGACGCGCCGGGCCAGGGCCACGAGCTCGTCGGTGGTGCTGCCCATGGCACTCACCACCACGATGACACCGAAGCCCTGCTCCCGGTAGTGCTGCACCCGAAGCGCGACCTTTTTGATCTTGTCGAGGTCGGCCACACTGGTCCCGCCGTACTTCTGGACGATCAGCGCCATCTTGCCTGGGATGCTACCACGAGCCTTGAAAATCGCAAGACCCGCCACGGTATAGTAAGGGCCAAGGTGAACCCAAGCGCCCCTTTTGTGCTCGTGCTCAACCAGGGCTACGAACCCCTCGGCCTGACCAGCATTCGCAGGGGCGTGGCGCTGGTCATCAGCGGCCGCGCTGAGACGGTGGTCACCTCCCCGCTGACCCTCCACACCCCATCGGCGCCGTACCCGGTGCCGAGCATCGTCCGGCTCAAGCGCTTCGTCCGCCGCCCCCAGGGGCGGCTTTCGCTTTCCCGAAAAAACGTCCTGCGCCGCGACCGCTACACCTGCCAGTATTGCGGCAGGAGCAACGTCGAGCTCACCCTCGACCACGTCATCCCCAAGAGCCGGGGCGGCCGGACGAGCTGGGACAACCTGGTCGCCGCCTGCCTCCGCTGCAACGCGAAAAAGGGGAATCGAACCCCGGAAGAGGCGGGGATGCGGCTTCTGAGGCCACCCCGCGTCCCCCGCTATCACGAGGCGATCCTCCTCGAGGTCCCCGAACCCCCCGAGCCCTGGCGTACCTACCTGGTGGGTTAAGCACCCCGAGCCACGGCACGTCGGTCGCGGTCATTTGGCCTCGCTCACCACCACCAAAAGCACCGCGCCCAGCACCATGGCGGCGCCAACGTAACCAAGCCAGGTGAATTGCTCGCCCCACCACAGGTACGCAAAGAGCGACGCCAGAACCGGCTCGAGGGTGGCCACGACGCTTGCCCGGGTGGCCTCGAGCCGGGCCAGCCCCCGGGCGTAGAAGGCATAGGCGAGGTAGGTCGAGGCGAATCCGATCACGGCGAGCCAGGCCCACTGAAGTGGCTCACCGGGCCACATCCGAACGAAAGGCAAGAGCAAAGCGGCGCCGACCAGAAGGGCCAGGGCATAAATGGCCTCCGCCGGATGGCGGGCGAAATACAGCTTGCCAAAGATGTAGTAAAGGGCGTAACCAAGGCCGGAAGCCATGCCCCAAAGCACCCCGCGCAGGCCGAGCTCGATCTCGCCCCCTGAACCAAGAACCAGCACCATCACCCCGGAAACGGTGAGGCCGACGGCTATGACCTTCGGGCGGTGCATCGGCTCTTTAAGAATGAGCGCCCCGAGGACCGCCACCCAGGCCGGGGCGGTGTAGAGCAATACCGAAGCCAGAGCCGCCCCACCGTATTCCACCGCCAGCTGGTAGCTCAGGTAGAAAAACGCCACCCCGACCGCGCCAAAGGCCACCACCGGCAAAATCACCGTGCGCGGCAGAAAAAGCCGCTGCCTCGCCGTGGCATGAAAAAGAAAAAAACCACCCCCGATCAGGGCGCGAAAAAAAGCGACTTCGACCGGGGTCATTCCCGTGGCAAAGAGCGCGCGGGCGACCGGCCCAATCAGGGCCCACAGCGCCGCCGCCATGGCAATGTAGAGGTAACCCACGCCCCGTATTGTGTCACGAAGCCAAAAAGTGCGCCCCGCTCCGGTCACGTGTTAAATTGTTGGAGACGAGAGTCCCCACGCACCTTCCCCGATGGGCACCAGGCCCAAAGCGCGGGAAGCCAAAAGGAGGCGAACGACATGGCCAAAGTCAGGTTGGAAAACGTTTGGAAACGCTTTGGAAAAGTGGTCGCGGTCAAGGACTTCACCCTCGACACCGAGGACGGCGAGTTCGTGGTCTTCGTCGGCCCTTCGGGGTGCGGCAAGACCACCACCCTCAGAATGATCGCCGGTCTTGAGGAAGTTAGCGAAGGCAACGTCTACATCGGCGATCGCCTGGTCAACGACGTCCCGCCCAAAGACCGCGACATCGCCATGGTCTTCCAGAACTACGCCCTTTACCCCCACATGAGCGTCTACGACAACATGGCCTTTGGTTTGCGCCTGCGGAAAGTCCCTCGCCAGGAAATCGAACGCCGGGTTAAGGAAGCGGCGAAGATCCTCAAGATCGAACACCTCCTGAAACGCAAGCCCCGCGAGCTCTCCGGCGGGCAGCGGCAGCGGGTGGCCCTGGGGCGCGCCATCGTCCGCGAACCCCATGTTTTCCTTATGGACGAGCCCCTCTCCAACCTCGATGCCAAGCTCCGCGTCGAGATGCGGGCCGAGATTTCGAAACTCCACCGCCGGCTGGGCGTGACCACCATCTACGTCACCCACGACCAGGTCGAGGCCATGACCATGGGCGAGCGGATCGTGGTCATGAAGGACGGCGAAATCCAGCAGGTTGACTCGCCCATGCACCTCTACGCCTTCCCCGTCAACAAGTTCGTCGCCGGCTTCATCGGCAGCCCGGCGATGAACTTCCTCACCGCCAGCGTCGCCGACGAGGGGGGCAAGGTCTACCTCGTCAGCGAGGCCATGAAGATCCGCACCAACGACAAAATGGCCAAGGAGCTTCGGGAAGGTGGCTACATCGGCAAGCAGGTCTGGCTCGGCATCCGCCCCGAGCATCTGGAACTCAAAGGTCACGCCCAGGTCGAGGAGGACGAAAACACCATCAAGGGTGAGGTCGAGGTGGTGGAACCCCTGGGCGCGGACACCGAAATTCACGTCAACAGCAACGGCACGCTGATCACCGCCCGGCTCGACGGTTACGTTCCGGTCCAGCCGGGGCAGGTGGTCGAGCTGCTGGTCCACCGCGAACGCCTCCACACCTTTGATATGGAAAGTGAACGGGTCATCTCCCACGCCCAGGAGAAAGAAGAAGTCAGCGCTTGAGGCCAGCGGCAGCCTCAGGCTGTCGCTGGCCATCACCATCGGCGCCCTGGCCTTCCTGCCTTCGCTTACCGTTCTGTTTGCGGTGGGCTACATCGCCCCCGAGGTGTGGGGCAAGCTGGGGTGGCCGGTTTTGGGCTGGATGTCGGTTGCACTTTTCGTCTCGGCGGGCATCGGCTACTGGGTGGCCCGCCGCATTCTCCTGCCGCTTGAGCGGCTGGAACGCGATATGCGTTACCTCCGGGTGAGCCGGCGCTCGATCGGCGACCTCTACCTCCCCCCGGCCGACCGGGCCGAGCCGCTCGAGGTCGCCACCGTGCGCCGGCGCTTCGAGGAGGTCCTCGAGCACCTGCGCCAGGCCGCCGAAGAACGCGAGGCCTTTTACGCCATGCTGGCTCACGACCTGAAAACGCCCATCCTGGCCGCCGGCCGTGCCACCCAGTACCTGCGCGAGGCCCACGACATCGGCCGGGAAAACCGCTTGATGCTGCTGCGACAGCTCGAGGGCGAGCTCGAGCGCGTCTACCGCCTGCTCGAAAACCTGCTCACCGCGAGCCGGATCGAAAACGTCCGCCCCAAAGCCCGGGTTGAAAACCTTCGCGAACTGGCCGAGCGCCTCCGCCTGCGCCACCTGCCCCAGGCCAGCGACCGCGGGGTCGCCATCCGGGTGCAGGGGCATGGCTTTGCCAAGATCGACCGGGATATGATCGAACGCGCCATCGACAATCTGCTCGACAACGCCATCCGGCACGCGCGCAAAAGCATCACCATTCACGTCGGCGACGGCTGGATCGAGGTGGCTGACGACGGCCCCGGCCTGCCGGCGCCACTGGAGGAGCTGGCCCGGCCCTTCCGCAGCCAAAGGCGCTACGAGGTACGCTCGGGAAGCGCCGGGCTCGGCCTCTACATCGCCCGCCGCATCGCCGAGATCCACCATGGCCGGCTCACCGCCACCGGCAACGGAGGCGCCCGATTGAGGCTCGAGGTCAACTACGACCCGAAAACCGTCTACGAGACCATGGAAACCATCTGGTGAGGAGGAACGGTGCGCATACTCATCGCCGATGACCATCCCCTTTTTCGCGTTGGCCTTCGGGCCATGCTCGAGCGCGAGGGGTTTCAGGTGGTGGCCGAGGCCGAAAACGGCGAGGAAGCCGTGGCCCTCACCCTGAAAAAGAACCCCGAGGCCGCGCTGCTCGACGTCAAGATGCCGGTCATGGACGGGCTTGAGGCGGCCAAGCGGCTCCGGGAGGCCGGTTACAAGGGTTTTATCGTGATGCTGACCACCTTTACCGAACCGGCGCTGCAGGTCGCCGCGGCTCGATCCGGTGCCAACGCCTACCTCTCGAAGGAAGCGAGTCCCCTCGAGGTCGCCCAGACCCTGCGGGGGCTGGCGAGCGGTCGACTCAAGAGCTTCACCCCACCGGAGGTCCCCGAGCTCACCACCCGCGAACGCCAGGTCCTTTCACACCTGGCCCAGGGGCTTTCCGCCAAGCAGATCGCAAAGGAGCTCTCGCTCAGCCCGGAGACCGTTCGCGACCACATCAAGCGCCTCTACCAAAAGCTCGAGGCCGGGAGCCGGATCGAGGCCCTGGCCAACGCGCGGAATCTGGGGTTGCTCTAGGATGACGACGCCGAGCGTTTCCGTCCTCATCCCAGCCGCGGGCGCCGGTCAGCGCCTTGGCCTTGGTCCCAAGGCGTTCGTCGAAGCCGCGGGCAAACCCCTCCTGGCCTGGGCGGTGGAAGCCTTCGCCTTCGCCGACGAGATCCTCGTCGCCCTCCCCCCCGGTCACCGTCCGCCCAAGGGGCTTAAAGCCCACGTCCTCGAGGGCGGCGAGCACCGCCAGGACAGCGTGGCCCGCCTGCTCGAGGTGGCCCAGGGCGATATCGTCCTGGTCCACGACGCCGCCCGGCCCTACGTGGTAGCGCGGGTGGTGCAGTCGGTCTTCGAAGCCGCAAAGCACACCGGCGCCGCCGTTCCGGTGATCCCGGTTCCCGACACCCTGATCCGGGATCAAAACGGCACCTACGGCGAGCAGCTGCCCCGGGAGCGCTATCGCCTGGTGCAGACCCCGCAGGGGTTCTTTCGCAACCTGCTGCTCGAGGCCCACCAAAAGGCCCGCCGCGACGGCTTTTTGGGCACCGACGAGGCCACGCTGGTCCGCCGGCTGGGCTATCCCGTGACCCTGGTCCCCGGCGACCGGCGGATGCTCAAGGTGACCTACCCCGAAGACCTGGCGCTGGTGGAAGCCCTCCTCAAGCGGTCTTCCTAGATGATGTAGAGCGGCCGGGGCGATCGCTCAGTCGCCGGGCTCGACGAAGGTGGCCACCGCCTCGAGCGGTTTTTTGCCAATCACCGGCACCCGGGCTTCGGGCGACGGATAGCCGGTCACCACCAGCATGAAGGGGCGCTCGTTTTCCGGTCGGCCGAGGAGATCGCGCAAAAACCCCATCGGGCTGGGGGTGTAGGTCAGCGTCGCCAGCCCGGCGAAGTGAAGCGCGGCGACGAGAAACCCGGTGGCAAGCCCCACCGACTCGGTCACGAAGTAGTGCTTCACGCGCCGCCCCCCGGCATCGAAGCCGTAGGTTTGGGCGAAGACCGCGATCAACCAGGGCGCCTCCTCCAGAAAGGGCTTCGAGGGTCCGGTGCCAAGCGGTTTGAGGGCACCCTTCCAGGCCTTTGGCGCTCGCCTGGCGTAGAACTCGCGCTCCACCGCCTCGGCGCGGAGGCGGATGGCCCGCTTTGTCGCCGGATCCGACACCGCGACGAAATGCCAGGGCTGCTGGTTGGCCCCGCTCGGCGCCCGGGCCGCGCTCTGGATCGCCAGCTCGATCACCTCGCGAGGCACGGGCCGGTCGCTGAACTGCCGCACCGAGCGACGGGTCCGGATCTGCCGGTAAAACCCGCGCGCCCGTTCAAGCAACGCCTCTTCCGAGGGGGCACGGTAGGCAAGGGGAACGAACGACTTTTCCATGCTATCTCCGATTATGCTCTTAGCTAGCATGGAGGCGCGCGAAAAGGCCCTGGCCAAAATCAACCTCGGTCTGGCGGTGCGTCGCCGCCGCCCCGACGGCTATCACGAACTTCACACCGTCTTCGCCACCGTGAACCTCGCCGACGCGCTCTGTCTCAGGGCCAGGCCGCGGGGGATCCAGCTCACCGTCAAGGGGGCCCGGGTGCCAAACGGCGCCGCCAACCTGGCCTGGCGAGCGGCCGAGCGCTATCTCGAGGCCGCCGGCTGGCCGGGCGGCGTCGCCATCGAGCTCGAAAAACGCATCCCGGTGGCCGCGGGGCTCGGCGGCGGCTCCGCCGACGCCGCCGCCGTGCTCAGGGGCCTCCGCCGCATCTACCCCGCCCCGGTTGACCTCCGGACGCTGGCCCTCGGCCTCGGCGCCGACGTCCCCTTCCTGCTCGAGGGGGGTCTGGCCGAGGCCGAGGGCGTCGGTGAGCGCACCAGGGGCCTGACCCCAATCGAGGGCCGGTTCGTGCTGCTCAAACCACCCTTCGCCCTGGAAACCCGGGCCGTCTACGCGGCGCTCGTTCCCGACGACCACGGCCCGCCGCTTCCGGTCGCGGCCATTCTCGAGGCCCTCGCCCAGGGGCGCTGCCCGCCCTGGCGCAACGACCTGGAAAAGGCCGCCTTCCGCCTGAAACCCGAGCTCCTTCGCGTCCGGCGGGCCCTCGAGGCCGAGGGTCTCTGTCCGCTGCTCTCCGGCTCCGGTCCCACCTTCATCGTTCCCCAAACCGAGACCGGCCTGGCCGATCGGCTCCGGGAACGATTCCCGGGTTTCTGGATCCAACCCGTACACCTGGAGAAAGGCTGATGATTCCTGCGCTTGAATTCACCAGCAAAGCCCCAGAAGATCAAACCGTCGCCATCGTCATCGAGGCCCTCGAACGCGGAGGCATCCGGGTCCTCGGGCAGCGCCGTTGGGACTGGGGTGTCGAGTTCGCCGTCCGCTTCGAGGGGAAAACCCTACTCCTCGGCCTGGGGCAGGTGGAGGGCGAGACCGAGCGCTACCGCGCGTTCACCAAGCCGCCCTCGCTGCTCGACCTCCTCTTTGGCAAGGCACAACGACGGGCCCGCCTGCTGAGCCGCCTGCAAGAAACCCTCGCCCGGGCGCCGGAAATCGCTGAAGTGCGCCGCATCTCAGCCCTGGGAGATGGGGAGAGATGAGGCTCGGCGCCCTGGACCGGGAGATCTTCCGGTTGGCCATTCCCGCCCTGGGAGCGCTGGCCGTTGAACCCCTGGTCTCGATGGTGGATACCGCCTTCGTTGGCCGCCTCGGCTCGACCGAGCTGGCAGCGCTGGGCATCACCACCGCGCTGCTCGGGCTTTTCTTCGTGGTCTTTAACTTCTTGGCCTACGCCACCACCCCCCGCGTCGCCTATGCCCTCGGCAGGAACGACCGCAGTGCGCTCCGCGCCCGTACCTCGGAGTCGCTGTGGCTCGCCCTCATCCTGGGAACGCTGGCCACCCTGGCCCTCGAGGCCCTGGCCCCGGTCTTGGTGCGGCTCATGGGGGCGAGCGGCGAGGTGTACGCCCCCGCCCTTGGCTACCTTCGCCTACGGGCGCTCTCCGGGCTCGCCATCCTGGTCATGACCGCCGCCCAGGGCATCTACCGCGGTTTGCAGGACACGCGCACCCCCTTTTGGGTCGCCTTCTGGACCAACCTGGCAAACGCCGTGCTCGACCCGCTCTTCATCTTTTGGCTCGGTTTCGGCCTCAAAGGGGCAGCGATCGCGAGCGTCATTGCCCAAAGCGCCGGGGCGCTCTGGTTTTTTCTCAACCTGAGAAGGCAAGGCGCCTTTGGGCCTTTCCCCGAGCTTCGCTCGCTCATCCCCTACCTCAAGGTTGGGGGCGAGATGTTCGTCCGCACCTTCAGCCTGGTGGGGGCCATCACCCTGGCCGCGGCCATGGCCGCCCGGGTCAGCGTCACCGCGGTCGCCGCCCACCAGGTGGTGTGGCAGATCTGGCTCTTCTTGGCCATGACCCTCGACGCTCTGGCCATCGCCGCCCAGGCGCTGGTGGCCAAGCTCCGGGGGCAAGACCGTAAAGCCGCGCGCCAGGCCGCCGACCGCATCCTGGGCTGGGGACTGGTCTCAGGCGTGATCCTGGCGGTGTTCCTCTATCTGCTCCGGGGGCTGCTTCCCCGGATCTTCACCCCCGACGCCGAGGTGCTCGCCGCGGTGGCGGCGGTGTGGCCCCTGGTCTACCTCAGCACACCCCTCAACGCGCTGGTCTTCGTTTGGGACGGGATCTTCATGGCCGCCGAGCGCTTCCGCTTCCTCGCGATCTCGATGCTTTTGGCCTCCAGCCTGGGCGCCCTCGTCTTCATCCTGAGCCCCACCCTCGGCTGGGGACTTTTGGGCATCTGGTCCGGCATGCTGGTGATCAACCTGGGGCGGGCGGCGTTTCAGGGCTGGGGATACTTCAAAGCCGGGCTGGTTTGACCGGGGTCCAATTGCATCCCCCACCCCAATCTCCCCGGCCAGCTGAGACATAATGAAAACGGATATGTCTTGCAACGATGATCGAATCCGCGAGCGCCTCGTCGCCCACGGGCTCCGGCCCACCCGGGCGCGTTGCCGCATCCTGGCGCTCCTATCGGCCCGACGGGAACACTTTACCCCCGAGGCCATGTACGACGCCCTGAGAGCCGAGGGCACGCCGATCAGCATCGCCACGCTCTACCAGAACCTGGCCAAGCTCAGCGAGGCCGGGGTGATCCGCCGCTTCGTGGGGCCGGACGGTGTCAATCGCTACGACGCGGTCACCGAACCCCACCACCACCTCTTTTGCGAGGTCTGCGGACGGATGGTGGACGTCAAGGCGAAGGGGCCGCTTGAGGCCGTGGTTCCCGAGGCGGTCTTTCCCGAAGACAAAAGCGACCTCGCGGGCTGGAAGATCAAAGGACGCAAGGTGGAGTTCACCGGCATCTGCCCCGCCTGCCAGGCCCGTCTCGCCCGTTCCGCCTGAGCCATGATCCGGCCTCGAGTGCTCCTCGACCAGTTCCTTGAGAGCGAGGCCAAGGGTGGTGTCCTCCTCTTTCTGGCCGCCCTTTTGGCCTTTGCCTTGAGCAACTCGCCCTTTGCCAGCGCCTATTTCGCGCTCCGCGAAGTCCCCCTCTCGCTCCAGATCGGCAGCTGGCGGCTGGAAAAAGACCTTTTGCATTTCGTCAACGACTTTTTGATGGCCATCTTCTTCCTGCTGGTGGGGCTGGAACTCAAGCGCGAGCTGCTCTCCGGTGAACTCAAAGAACCCCGCCGGGCCGCCCTCGCCATCGCCGCGGCCCTCGGCGGCATGATCACCCCAGCCCTGATCTACGTCGCCCTCAACGCCGGTGGCCCGGGTGCCGCCGGTTGGGGCGTGCCGATGGCCACCGACATCGCCTTCGCCCTGGGGGTGCTGGCGTTGCTCGGCCGGCGGGTGCCCCTCGGCCTTAAAGTCTTCCTCACCGCCCTGGCCATCGTGGACGACCTGGGGGCGGTCCTGGTGATCGCCCTTTTTTACACCGCCAAGCTGAACCTCACTGCCCTGGCCGCGGCCCTGGCCGTTTACGCCGTGCTGCTCGGGATCGGCCGTCTGGGGGTCAAAAACCTCCTCCCCTACCTGGTGCTCGGCCTCGTCCTTTGGTACTTCGTGCTCCAATCCGGCGTCCACGCCACCGTGGCCGGCGTTTTGCTGGCCCTCGCCATTCCCCTCGGTCGCGGTATGCCGCTGCCGGCCTTTCAAAACCGGATCCGGGCAGCTGCCTCGAGCGATCCTGAAGCGCTCGAGGCCGAGCTCGAAAGCCTGGAATCCGCCGCCGCCGAGGCCCAATCGCCCCTCCACCGGCTCGAGCACCGGCTCCACCCCTGGGTCGCCTACGCGATCCTTCCCATCTTCGCCTTCATGAACGCCGGGGTGGCCCTCTCCGGCATGGCCTTCGGCCCGGTGGCCCTGGGTGCCTTCCTGGGCCTGGTGATCGGCAAACCGCTCGGCATCCTGGCCTTTTCCTACCTCGCCGTCCGCGCCGGGCTGGCCCAGCTGCCCTCGGGGGTGGGCTGGTCGGCCATCCTGGGCGTGGGCATGGTGGCGGGGATCGGCTTCACCATGGCCCTTTTCATCGCCGGTCTGGCCTTCGACCCCACCCTTCTCGATGAGGCCAAGGTAGGCGTACTCCTGGCCTCGGTCGCTGCCGCTCTCCTCGGCACCGGCCTGCTCCTCCGCCTCCGGCCCGGGAAAATGTAATCCGGACCCTTTCCCTTCCCGCCCGGGCCCCCTATGCTAGGGATACATATCCATAATGGATATGTTTTGGAGGTAAGTATGGCGGAAGGGAAGTGCCCGTACTCCGAGGACGCCCTCAAGCACACCGTCCTCGAGGGCAACAAACTGCGTGACTGGTGGCCGAACAAGCTGAACCTGAAGATCCTCTACCAAAACCCGAGCGAACTCCGACCCCACGCTCCCGACTTCGACTACAAAAAGGCCTTCGCCGAGCTCGATTACCAGGCGCTTAAGGCGGACCTCAAGGCGCTCATGACCTCTTCCCAGCCCTGGTGGCCGGCCGATTGGGGTCACTACGGGCCCCTCTTCATCCGCATGGCCTGGCACTCGGCAGGGACCTACCGGGTCTTTGATGGTCGAGGCGGAGGCGCGACCGGAAACCAACGCTTCGCCCCAATCAACAGCTGGCCCGACAACGTCAACCTCGACCGCGCCCGGCGGCTGCTCTGGCCGATCAAGAAGAAGTACGGCAACAAGATCTCCTGGGCCGACCTCATGATCCTGGCCGGGAACGTGGCGCTGGAGTCCATGGGATTGAAGACGTTTGGCTTCGGAGCCGGTCGGGTCGACATCTGGGCCCCCGAAGAGGACATCAACTGGGGCCCCGAGTCCGAATGGCTCGGCGACGAGCGCCACCCGGGGGGCGAGCTTAAAAAACCGCTGGCCGCCGACCATATGGGCCTGATCTACGTCAACCCCGAAGGACCCGGCGGCGAGCCCAACGCCCTCGAGTCGGCCAAGCACATTCGCGAGAGCTTCCGGCGCATGGGCATGAACGACGAGGAAACGGTGGCCCTCATCGCGGGCGGTCACACCTTCGGCAAGGCCCACGGCGCCGCCAGCCCCGACCACCTCGGCCCCGAGCCCGAGGCCGCGCCGCTCGAGGAACAGGGGCTCGGCTGGAAAAACAGCTTCGGAAGCGGCAAGGGCCCGGACACCATTACCAGCGGCCTCGAGGGCGCCTGGACCCCCAACCCCACCCAGTGGGACATGAGCTTTTTGCGGCTCCTCTTCAAGTACGACTGGAACCTGACCAAAAGCCCGGGCGGCGCCTGGCAGTGGGAACCGGTCAACCCCGACCCCGAGGACCTGGTCGAGGACGCTCACGTTCCCGGCAAAAAAACCAAGCCCATCATGCTCACCACCGACCTCGCGCTCCGCTACGACCCGATCTACGCGCGGATCGCCAGGCGCTTTTTGGAAAACCCGGATGAATTCGCCGATGCCTTCGCCCGGGCCTGGTTCAAGCTCACCCACCGCGACATGGGCCCGAAATCGCGCTACCTGGGGCCAGAGGTGCCGGACGAGGATCTGATCTGGCAAGACCCCCTGCCCCCGCGCGATCATGAGCTCATCGACGAAGCCGACGTGCGCGAGCTCAAGGCGAAGATCCTCGCCTCGGGCCTCGCGATTCCCGAGCTCGTCTACGTCGCCTGGTCCTCGGCCTCGACCTTCCGCGCCTCGGACAAGCGGGGCGGGGCGAACGGGGCCCGGATCCGCCTTTTGCCCCAGAAGAACTGGGAAGTGAACCAGCCGGCGCTGCTTGAACGGGTGCTCGGGGTCCTCGAGGGCATCCAAAGCGAGTTCAACGCAACGCAGGGCAACGGGAAGAAGGTCTCTCTCGCCGACCTGATCGTGCTCGGGGGGACGGCCGCAGTGGAAGCGGCGGCGAAGAAGGCGGGCCACGAGATCGAGGTCCCCTTCGCCCCCGGCCGGGTGGACGCCAGCCAGGAACAGACCGACATCGAATCCTTTTCCTACCTCGAGCCGGTCGCCGATGGTTTCCGCAACTACCTCAAACCCGAATGCCAGTTTCCCGCCGAGCTCGCCCTGATCGACCGGGCCCAGCTCCTTTCCCTCACCGTGCCCGAAATGACCGTCCTCATCGGAGGCCTTCGCGTCCTGGGGGCGAATTTCGGGGGCAGCCCTTACGGCGTATTCACCGACCGCGTCGGCGCACTCACCAACGACTTCTTCGTCAACCTCCTCGACATGGGCACCGAGTGGCAACCAGCGGACGAAGAGGGGCGGCACTTCGTGGGGTTGGACCGTGAAACCGGCGAGGTCCGCTGGCAGGCGACCCGGGTCGACCTCGTGTTCGGCGCCAACAGCGAGCTCAGGGCCCAGGCCGAGTTCTACGCCCAGGACGACAGCCGGGAAAAGTTCGTCCACGACTTCGTCAGGGCCTGGACCAAGGTAATGAACCTGGATCGCTTCGACCTCTTCTGGTGGTAGGCCAAACTCCAAAAGCGCCCCGGCCCAAAGCCGGGGCGCTTTCCACGCCAAAGCAGAGCGAGGCGATCCCGCTACCCCGCGTGGGCCCCGCCCACCCAGTCGAGCCAGGTATCCTCGCGATCCGCGAAGAAACGCTCAAGGCCTTCGATCAGCTTGACGGGGGCGTAGGGATCGGCGAAGGTGGCGGTGCCCACCGCGACCAAGCGGGCCCCGGCGAGGGCGAGCTCGAGGGCATCCTCCACCGTGCGGACCCCGCCCATCCCGATGATCGGCCGGTCGGTACTTTGGTAGAGCTCGTAGATCAGCCGAACCGCGAGCGGGCGGATCGCCGGGCCCGAAAGCCCCCCGGTGCGGTGACCGAGGACGGGCCGCTTGGTTTCCAGATCGATGCGCATGCCCCGCAGGGTGTTGATCAGCGAAAACCCGTCCACCCCCGCCCCCTCCAGGGCCTCGGCGACTTCAAGCGTCGGCCCCTCCGGCGAGAGCTTGGCAACGACCGGGCGATCGGTCGCCCCCTTGACCGCCCGCACCACCTCGGCAGCGGCCTTGGGGTCGTGGGCGTAGGGCAGGCCGCCGCCGTGCACGTTGGGGCAGGAAAGGTTGAGCTCGATAAGGTCGGCGTAGGGGCTGACCTTTGCCGCCACATACGCAAAATCCCGAGGACGCTCGCCGAAGACGTTCACGATGACCCGGGCCCCGAGCGCTTTCAGCCAGGGGAGTTCATCCTGGAGGTAAGCCTCGACCCCCTTGTTCTCAAGGCCAATCGCGTTGAGCATCCCCCCAGGGGTTTCGGTGATGCGGGGCGGAGGCGCCCCGGCGATGGGCCGGGGCGAGGTTCCCTTGGTGGTTATGGCCCCGAGGCGGGAAAGCGGGTAGAGGTGGGCATACTCGCGACCGTAGTTGAAGGTGCCGCTCGCGGTGACGATGGGGTTTGGAAAACGCACCCCGAGGAACTCGACTTCAAGCGGGTTCAAGGTGGAAGCGCACCTCCTCGGCAGGGAACACCGGCCCGTCCGTGCAGACGTGGCGCTGGCCCTTGGCGGTCGGGACCGCGCAGGAAAGACAGCTCCCGACCCCGCACGCCATGTGGGCTTCAAGGCTCACATAGGCGGGCAGGGCCATGGTCCGGGCGACGCCCGCCGCCTTTTGCATCATGGCCTCGGGCCCGACCGCAAACAGCGTATCCCCCGGACGCAGCACAAAGGGCAGGGCATCGGTGGGGTAGCCGCGCTCGCCCCAGCTCCCGTCTTCCGAAAAGAACCGAACCTCTGCCCCGCTGGCCCGGAGGTAGGGGGCGAAAAAGGCCTCGCTTTGGTCCTTGGCCCCGTGGAGCAAGACCACCTCGTGACCGCGTTTGACCAAAAACCGCGCCAGGTGCAAAAGGGGCCCGGCGCCGGTCCCACCGCTCACCAAGACCGCCCGGCCTTCGGGAAGGGGAAAGCCGTTTCCCAGGGGCGCCAGCGCCCTCTGCACCGTGCCAGGCGGGAGCTCGAGCAGGTGCCGCGTCCCCTCCCCCCTCCCCCGCACGAAGATCAGCAAACGGCCGCTGAGCACCGCCGGGGCCATGGGGCGGCGAAGCAGCAAACCCGGGACCTCGAGGTTGATGAACTGTCCCGGCCAGAGCAGGGGGGCGATCGTGGGCGCATCGAACACCAGCACGCCGCGATCCCCCCTGACCTCACGCTCGATCAGCACCAGGCGGTGGTCATCCCAGGGCTGCATAGGCCACCCTCCCGTCGACCAAGGTCAGCACCGGCCAGCCCACGAGCTCCCAGCCCGCCCAGGGGCTGTATTTGGCCTTGGAGATGAAGTCCTCGGGGTTCACCGGCCGGACGCGCTTGGGGTCCACGAGCACCAGATCCGCCCTGGCGCCCACCTCGAGCCGCACCGCCTCGCGTCCGAGCAACCGCCGGGGGGCGCTGGCCATGGCCTCGACCAGCCGCCCGAGGGGAAACCCCCGTTTTTCCACCAGCTCGGTGAAGAGGAGCGCGAAGGCGACCTCGAGGTTCGGTATGCCAAAGGGTGCCCGGAGGAAATCGGCTTCCTTTTCGGCCAGCGTGTGCGGCGCGTGATCGGTGGCCACCACGTCCACCGTCCCGTCCTCCAGGGCGGTGATCAACGCCTCGACGTCGGCTCGTTCCCGGAGGGGGGGCGCGACCTTGAAAATGGGGTCAAGGCCATACAGCGCTTCGTCGGTGAGGGTCAGGTGGTGCGGCGTGACCTCGGCCGTCACCCGTTGCCCCCTGGCCTTGGCCTGGCGGACGAGCCTCGCCCCGGTGTAGGTGGAGAGGTGTTGGATGTGGAGGTGGCCCTGGCCAAGACGTTGAATCTCGAGATCGCGGGCGATGCGTGCCGATTCGGCCTCGGCCGGGTTCCCCGGGAGCCCCAGCGCCTCGGAGACCTTGCCCTCGTGAACGACGCCGTCCGCCCGTAAAGTGGCGTCCTCGGCGTGCACGGCGACGGGAACGCCGAGCGCCGCCGCGTAACGGAGCCCCACGGCCAGCAGCCGTGCATCCTCGTTGGTGTGCCCGTCGTCGGTAAAGAGGACCGCCCCGGCTTCCTTCAGACGGCCGAGTTCGGCGAGCCGCCGCCCCGCCTGGCCGGCGCTGAGCGCAGCGGCCACCGAAAGCCGGGCCCCATCCACCTGCCCGGCCTGGCCTAAGAGCGCCCGGATCACCTCCGGGCGATCGATCACCGGGTCGGTGTTGGGCATGGCCACCACCTCGGCGAAACCCCCCGCCGCCGCGGCCTTGAGCCCGGAAGTGAGGTCTTCTTTGACCTCCTGACCCGGGACCCGGAGGTGGGTGTGCAGGTCGAAAAAGGCGGGGAGGAGCAAGCGGTCTTCGGCGTCAACCACGCGCTCGGCCTCGCCGCCCTCGAGGGAAACGATTCGTCCCCCTTCGATGAGCACATCGCCCCGGCCGAGCTCACCCCGATCGTCCACCAGCCGAGCGTTCTTGATCAAGAGTCTCACGCCTCACCACCCCCCACCAGGCAGTGGTACAAAACCGCCATCCGGATCGCGAGGCCATTCTCCACCTGACGGAGAACGCGGCTCCTCGGTCCGTCGGCGAGCCGACCGTCGACCTCGAGGTCCCGATTCATCGGCCCCGGGTGCAACAGCGGCGCTGTGGGCTTGGCCAGGGCCAGGGTGGCCGCGTTGATCTGGTAGGAAGCCCGGTATTCCTCTTCCGAGGGCAAAAGCCCGCCCTCCATGCGCTCCTTTTGGATTCGGAGCGCGATCACCGCGTCCGCCTCTGCCAGCGCCTCCTTGAGGTCAGAGGTCATGCGGGCGCCAAAGAAGGGCGTCTTCGGAAGCAGGCTCGGCGGACCCGAGAGCCAGACCTCCGCCCCCAAGAGCGAAAAGAGCTCGGCATCCGAGCGGGCCACCCGGGAGTGAAGGATGTCACCGACGATGGCGATTTTCTTTCCCCGCAAGGGCCCGATCACCTGCTCGAGGGTGTAGGCATCGAGCAGGGCCTGGGTGGGGTGAGCCCGGCGACCGTCCCCGGCGTTCACCACCGAGGCCCGCACCCATCGCGTCGCCTGGACCGGCACCCCCGCCGCATCGGCGCGGATGACGAAGAGATCGACGCCGTAGGCGGCAAGCGTCAGCAGGGTGTCCTTGTAGGATTCGCCCTTTTTGAGGCTCGAGGTCCCGGGACTAAACGAGACCACATCGGCCGAAAGCCGCCTGGCGGCGAGCTCAAAGGAGGTGCGGGTTCGGGTCGAGGGCTCAAAAAACACGGTCGCGACCGTGCGCCCTTGCAGCGTGGGAACCTTCTTGATCGGCCGTTTGAGCACCTCAGCCATGGCATCGGCGGTCTCAAAAATCCGGCGAACCCCAGCTTCGTCCCAACCGGAAAAATCCAAAAGGTGGGAAAGCCTTTGACCCTCGGCGCTCATGACACTCGCTCCCAAAGCTCGACCGCGTCTTCGCCGTCGACCTCCTGCAGCTTGACCTTGACCACCTCGCGCTTGGAGGTCGGCAGGTTTTTGCCAACGAAATCCGGACTGATGGGCAACTCCCGGTGACCCCGGTCCACCAAAACCGCGAGGTAGACCCGGGAGGGCCGGCCCAGATCGGCCAGGGCGTCGAGGGCCGCCCGCACCGTCCGGCCGGTGAAGATGACGTCGTCCACCAAGACCACGCGCTTGCCCCGAACATCGAAGGGCACGCGCGTGGAGCGCACCACCGGCGCCCGCTTCACCTCACTGAGGTCGTCCCGGTAGAGGGTGATATCGAGCTCGCCGATACCGGGCGTCCACCCCTCAAAGCGTTCGACCAGGGATGCGAGCCGTTTCGCGAGCGGGATGCCCCGGGTATGGATACCGACGAAGGCGAGGTCGCGGCCGCCTTTGGTGGCCTCGAGGACCTCGTGGGCCAGGCGTTTGAGCGCCCGGTCGATGTCGGGCGGTTCCATCACGCGCGCTTTGAATCGCATACGCGCCCCCCATAAAAAAACGCCGCCCGTCCGGGCGCACACCTTTGACCTTTGGGCCGTGCTTTAACCATTTTTTTAACCCCCTTTCCGGCCTCGCTGGACCGGTTTAAAGGTCGGCTCAGTCTAACGCCCATCCCCGGACGCGGTCAACTCAAAACCGCAAAGCCCGACGCCGCCGCGTAGCCTGGCCCCCAAAGGCCAGATCCTCCGCGTGCTAGGGTGATTGGGATGAAGGTGATTTTGCGTACGCCCGAACGCAGGGAGATCGAGGTCAGGGGCGACCGCAAGCTCAAGGAGGTGCTCGAGGCCCTCAACGTCAACCCGGAAGGGGTGATCGTGGCCCGGGGCAGCGAGCTTTTGACCCTCGACGATACGGTGAGCGACGACGAGACCATCGAGGTGATCTCGGCCGTCTCGGGGGGCGCGCGGTGAAGTGCGCGCAGTGCGGCGAAAAGGCCGCGGTCGAGGTCCGCCGGCACGGCCGGGCCTTTTGCGCCGACCACTACCTGACCTGGTTCGAGCACCAGGCGCAGCGGGCCATTCGCCGGCACCGGATGCTTACCCCCGGCGACCGGGTTTTGGTCGCGGTCTCGGGAGGCAAGGACTCCATCGCGCTTTGGGAGGTCCTGACCCGGCTCGGCTACGAGACCACCGGACTGCACATCCAGCTCGGCATCGACGCTTACTCGCAAAGGGCGCTTCAAGCCAGCACCGACTTCGCGAAGCTAAAAAACCTTCCCCTGATCGTCGTGGACCTGAAAGAAAGTTACGGCCTGGCCATCCCCGAGCTCTCCGAGCTCACCCGCCGCCAGACCTGTTCGGTGTGCGGGCTCTCCAAACGCTACGTCATGAACCGGGTGGCGGTGGAGGAGGGCTTTGACGTCATCGCCACCGGCCACAACCTCGACGACGAGGCGAGCGTCCTCCTCGGCAACACCCTGCACTGGCAGGCCGAGGCCCTGGTGCGCCAGGGGCCTGTTCTCCCCCAAAAAGAGGGGCTCGCGCGGCGGATCAAGCCCTTCTACCTCCTCACCGAGCGGGAGATTCTCGCCTATACCCTCCTTCGCCGCCTTCCCTACCAACACGAGGAGTGCCCCTTTGCCGAAGGCGCGAAAAGCCTGCTCTACAAAGAAGCCCTCAACAAACTCGAGCACGCCATGCCGGGCACCAAACAGAGCTTCCTCGAGCAGTACCTGAAGCGAATTCAGCCGATCCTCAAGCAGGGCTTTGCCGCCGAGGAGGTCGCGCTGGCCGAGTGCGAGCGCTGCGGCTACCCCACGACCGGCGCGGTCTGCGCGTTTTGCAAAACCTGGGACCACGCGTTTAAGTGGGCGAAGAAAAAGCACCTCCTGCCCGAAGACCGGCGCTTTGAGCCCGATCCTAAGCCGATCTTCATCCCCGGAGAAAAGGTGTGCCCCGAATAGGCAGGCCCCACTGGACGCTCTGACACACCGGCACCAAATGCAAAAGGGGCGCTCTGTGGCGCCCTTTTTGCCCAGGGATTTTGACCTAGCGAATGAGCTTTAAGAGCCGGGCCTTAATTTCCCGCTCGGAGAGGCCCTCAAGCTTCATCCCCTGCATCCGAGAGATGGCCTCGTAGACCTTGTCGAGATGGCTCATGGCCACCTTCAAGGTCACGGTCTTGCCGGCGATCTTCAGCCGCACCTTGCGCAGGTTCGGCAGTTGCCGGCGCTTAGAGATGCCGGTGGTCTTCTTACCTACGCCGCCTTCCCGCTTGGCCTTACCGCGCCGGGTGATACGGTTGGCGACGACGGGACGCTTTCCGCTCACTTCACAAATCCTCGACATCTTCGGCTCCTTCCGGTGGCGCCCCGAGGGCGCGGCTCAAGCTAAGAGTATACCTCAGGGCCGACCTTTATGCTAGACTTCGTTCGTGCCGGTCGTCATCGTACCGCTGGTTATCGTGCTGGATCAGATCTTCAAGCTCTGGGCCCAGCGCACCCTCGACCCGATCCCCGACCCTTTCCTTCCCGGGCTTTACCTCACCTACGTGAAAAATACCGGTGCCGCGTTCGGGCTCTTCTTCGGCCAAACGACCCCCCTGGGCTGGATCAGCCTGGTCGTCGGCGTGTTCATCCTGGCCTACCTCGCCGCCACCTCCAAAAGCCGGCTCTCGACGCTGGCCTTGGTCGCGCTCAGCTTGCTCGCCGCCGGGGCCCTGGGCAACGCCATCGACCGCATCGGACGCGGCTACGTGATCGACTACCTCGACATCGGCCCCGGGCTTTGGCCGGTGTTCAATCTGGCCGACGCCGCAGTGGTGATCGGTGCGCTGCTCCTCATCATCTCGGGCGGCAGGCGAAAGTAAGCGCCCTCCCCGCAGGGAGGGCACCGGCACCGACCTTTCTCCTCAAAAGCCGTAGAGCCCCGAGAACTTCTTTTCCAGATACGAAAGCAGGTAGGTCGCCTTGGGTTCCTCTCCCGTAGCCCGGGCGATGAGCTCCCGCGGCGTGTAACGGCGACCGTGGGCGTGCACGTGATCCCGGAGCCAGCTGAGGAGCGGCGCGAACTCACCGCGGGCGAAGCTGGGCTCGAGGGCTCCCAGCTCGGCCTCGGCCTTGGCGAAAAGCTGGGCCGCGTAGACGTTGCCCAGGGTGTAGGTGGGGAAATAGCCAAAGAGCCCCCCGCTCCAATGGACGTCCTGCATGACCCCATCTTTGTAGGCGGTCGGTCGGATGCCGAGGTAGGCCTCCATCTTCTGGTTCCAGATCTCGGGCAGGTCGCGGATCCCGATCTCGCCCCTAAAGAGCGCCAGCTCGATCTCAAAACGGAGGAGGATGTGCAGATTGTAGGTCACCTCGTCAGCCTCGACCCGGATCAGGCTGGGGCGAACTTCGTTGATCGCGAAGACGAAGTCGTCGAGCCCCACGTCGGCCAGGGCCGGGAAGTGGGCCTGGGCCTTGGGGAAAAAGTATTCCCAGAACCCCCGGCTGCGCCCCACCATGTTCTCCCACATCCGGGATTGGCTCTCGTGCACACCGAGGCTCACCGCCTCGCCCAAAGGCGTGCCCCAGTGGGTCTCGGGCAACCCCTGCTCGTACATGGCGTGCCCGGCTTCGTGCACCGAGCCAAAAAAGGCGGCGTTGAAGTAGTCGTCGTAATAGCGGGTGGTGATGCGCACATCGCCCGGCGTGATGCGGGTGGCGAAGGGGTGCACCGTGGGATCAAGCCGCCCGGCCTCGAGATCGTAGCCGAGCTGGGGCAGGACCTCGAGGATCAAGGCCTTTTGCGCCTCAACCGGGAAGTCGCGGTGGACGATGCCGGTATCGGGCTGGCGGGGCGCCCCCTGGATCTTCTGCAAAAGCTCGACCAACGCCGGCCGGAGCTCGGCGAAAAGAGCCTCCAAACGCTCGGCGCGTTCGCCCGGCTCATAGTCCTCAAGCAGCGCATCGTAAGCCTCGGCCTCGTACCCCACCGCCTCGGCGTATTCCTTCTTGAGCGAGAGGATCTTTTCCAGGTAAGGAACGAACCCCGCCCAGTCCTCTTTCTCCCGCAGCTCGGCCCAGGCACTCTCGCCTTCGCTCTCGGCCTGGGCCAACTCGACCGCCAGACGCTCGGGAACGCGAATCCGGCGCTCGTAGTCGCGCCGCCAGTTCCTGACGTTGGCCGCGACGTCGGCCTGGTCCATCAGGGAAGAATCCTCGACCACCGAGAGCATCTCCCCGATCCTGGGATCGGTGGTGAGCTGGTGCAAAAGGCGGGAGATCACCGCGAACTGCCGGGCCCGGTGCGGGTGACCCTTCGCCGGGATGTAGGTGCGCTGGTCCCAGCCCAAAAGACTGGCGGCCGCGCCCAGATAGGCGACCTCCTTGCCGCGCTCCACCAACCACTGGTAGGCTTTTTCCGCTTCCATACCTTCCCAGTTTACCTGAACGACCGGTCAGTCTGTTGGGGCTGAACGAGCCCACGATCGATAGGGCATGTCAGGGGGGAGCATGATGGCCGTTCACGCCCCTGGGGTCCCCGCCACCGCATTTGCCCCGGCGGGGCCTTAGTAGAGGAACTCTCGGATGTCGTAACGCGCGGCGCGGAGCCCCATCGCCCGCACGGCCTTGGCGAACCAGGCGAGCTCGGCCTCCAGGGCGTCCCCCGCGATCGGTTCGATCCCCTCCTCCGCGCGACGCCGGGCATACACCGAGGCCGGGTCTTCGACGAACGGCGAGAGAAAGATGACGTCCTCGCGGGTCAGCGGCATGCGCGAGAGGACGGAAAGCGTGTCCTTTCGGTGGGCGCTCTGGAAAGCCCGCCCACCGACCCCGACCATCACGATCAGCCCCACGCCGAGGCCGACCGCCTTCAACATCGATACGAAGTCGACGAGCTCAGAAGCACTGCCGGGCTTGTTGAGCCAGGCGAGCAGGGGATCGTGCCCGGTCTCCATGCCCACGTAGACCGCCGCCAGACCCCTTTGGCTGAGCGCCTGCCAGAACGTCACCTCGTGGCGCTCGCCGGTGTAGAGATCGATGAAACTGTAGACGGGCTGGCCGGGAAACACCTCCGTCACCACGTCAAAAAGCCCGATCAGCCGGGAGAGGCTGAGCGCGAGCGCGTTGCCGTCGGCCAGAAAGACCCCCCTTCGCAGAGCCAGGGCCCGGCCCAAAAACCCGCGGACCGCCAGGGCGTGGGCCCTGAAATCTTCGGCGTCTCTGGCCTGAAACGGGCGGCCGGAATAAAAGGAGCAAAAGGTACAGCGGTTCCAGGTGCACCCCAGCGTCGCCTGCAACACCACCGAAAGGTAGCGGTCGGGCGGGAGGATGCTGATCGGGGCGTAGATCCGCAAAAACCGCTCGCGTTCGGCGTCGAGCGATTCCGGACTCCAGGAGAGGATCTGGGCCAGACGCGAGCCGGCCTCAGCCCCGGCCCCCTTTTGCGCCTCGGCGGCGAAGGCCAGGACCGCGCCGTGCACCTCGAGCGCCTCTGGGCGGGCGAGCCGTCGGCGGATGCGGCGACCACCGGCCCGACCCCGGAAATGGACCTCGCCCGCCAGCGCCCGCTTGTAGAGGGCTCTGCCGTCGAAGTAGGTCATCCAGCGGCCCTCGAGGTCAAACGAAGCCACCCGCACCCCGTCGCTGATCGTCGTCGCTTCGTCACGAAGGAGCACCCGCATCCCCCGCCATGCTACCCTAGGCGCATGAGCGCCCAGGTGGTCGAGACGGTCTACAAGGCGCTCGGCTCACGTTACGGGGTTCGACTGGAACCCCTCGGCAACGGCCTCCAGGCCCGCGTCTACCGCGGCGGCGACAGGGTGTTCAAGGTCTACCCGCCCGGTGAAGCGGCGCTGGCCCACCTGGAAGCCAAGAACATGGCCCGGGCGGGGCTCGGTGAGCGGGTGCTCGAGGTCGTGACCCTGTCGAGCGGACACGGCGTCCTCACGCTCAGGTACTTCCCCGGAACCCCGTTTTCAAAAGCCCGCTTCGACGCGCGGGCCCTGGCCAGCCTCGGCGGGTTCCTGCTCCGCCTGCACCGGCTCCCGGAACCGGGGCGGGTCGAAGCCGCGCCGCTTCTTCGGCGCATGGCAGAGTTCGAACGCTCCCTGGCCAGCATCGGGGAAGCCCGCCGGATCCTCGAGGGCCTGCGCTCGAGGGTCGGCGTGGTCGTCGGCACGCCACACCGCTTCGCCCACACCGACCTCTGGGCCGGAAACCTCCTTTTGAGCGCGGACGGCCGGGTCTTCGTGGTCGACTGGGCCAGGGCCACCGGCGACGATCCGGCGCGGGACCTGGCCATCTTGAAAACCGGCAGCCTCGACCTGCTGGGGGAAGCGAAGGCCATCGACACCCTCCGCATCCTCGTCCGGCGCTACCCCGACCCCGGGGGCGTGTGGCGCCGGCTTTCGTTTTGGATCCCCCTCACCTACCTCCACGACCTTCACTGGTTCAAAACCAAGGCCGAACGCGCCTTCGCCTCGGCGCTGGAGGAGAAACTCCCGCGCGCGGCGCGGCTCTTTGACGACTTTCCGCCCCTTTGGCCGTAGAATCGACGATGTGGGTTTTTCAGATCAAGGGTAGTTTTGCCGAACTCGATCCGATCCTCCCCCGCCTCTTCGAGCGCGGGGCTCGGGGTCTGGAAGAAAGGGAAGGCGAGGTCTGGGCCTACTTTCCGGAAAAGGTGGCGCTCGACCTCGAGGGCGAGTGGGCCTGGTTGCCCGACGAAGACTGGCTTTCGGCATGGAAACGTGACCTCAAACCCGTCCGCGCCGGACCCTTCACCATCCGAGCCCCCTGGCACGAAGCCGGCGAGCGGGACATCGTGATCGAACCGGGCATGGCCTTCGGCACCGGCCACCACGAAACCACCCAGCTCGCGCTCGAGGCCTTGGCCGAAGCGGTCCGTCCCGGCTGGCGGGTCCTCGACCTCGGCACCGGATCGGGGGTGCTGGCCATCGCCGCCGCCATGCTGGAGGCCCGGGTCGTGGCCGTGGACATCGACCCGGTCGCGGTCGAGGCGGCGCAAAAGAACGCACGGGCCAACCGGGTGGCGGTGGAAATCCGGCAGGGAAGCCTGGGGGACCTCGAGGGCCCCTTCGCCCTCATCGTCGCCAACCTCTACGCCGAACTCCACGCCGAGTTCGCCCCCGCCTACGCCGGGCACCTGGCCGTGGGCGGCCGCCTCATCGCCACCGGCATCCTGAACGAACGCCGGACCCTGGTCGAACGGGCGCTGGAGGCGGCAGGGCTCGGGGTCCTCGGGCGCCGGGAGCGCGGCGAGTGGACCCTGCTGTTGGCAGAACGCCGATGAGACGCCACCGCGCCTACGTCAGCGAGATCGCCGAGACCATCCGGCTCAGCGGTCGCGAGGCCCGCCACCTGATACGCGTCCTCAGGGCCGGCCCCGGGGATGAGGTAACGGTGTTCGACGGGCAGGGCCACGAAGCCCGGACCACGGTCGTCGAAGTCGGGCCGACGACGGTCGTGCTGCGCCTGAAAAAGCGCCTCGCCGTCGAGCGGGAAACCGAACAGCCACTGACGCTCTACCTGGCGCTCCTCAAGGGCGACAAGCTCGCCGAGGTGATCCGGGCCGGGACGGAGCTCGGTGTCCACCGCTTCGTTCTGATCGCCACCCGACACTCGGTCCCGAAAACGATCAGTCCGGGAAAGCTCGCGCGGCTGCGCCGCATCACTGTGGAAGCGGCAAAACAATCGGGGCGGAACCATCTGCCCGAGGTCAGCGGGCCCATGGCCCTTAAGGCCATCCCTCAGGTCAGCCAGGGCCTCGTGGCTCACCCGCGCACAGCCACCCGGGTCAGCGAAGTGTACGACCCGAAACAGCCGGTGGCCCTCGCCGTCGGTCCCGAGGGTGGCTTTTCCGATGAAGAAGTCGAGTACCTGGTGGGCCGGGGCTTTACCCCCGTCACCCTGGGCCGCCGCATCCTCCGCGCCGAAACGGCGGCGCTGGCGCTCGTGGCCGTGGTCAGCGCCGGCTACGGCCAGTGAAGGGTACAATTCGCATGCGCCTCATGAGATGGCCTCTCCTCCTCCTGGTTTTTCTCGCGGGCTGCCGTTACACCTTCTGGCCGATCGTGCCGGCGGTGGCCCCGCCGCCCGAGCAGATTCTGGTCTCGGCGCGGCTCGAGGCAGCCGGGAACGAGGTGAAGGCGGTGATCACCGTGCACCAGGTGCCCCGGGCGGGCTACCTCGAGCTTCGCTGGTACCGGGACACCGACCGCCTCAGCGAACGCTCGTTTTTCGTCGAGAAGCCCACGGTGCTCACCGCAACCCTCCCCTACCGTCAGGGGGCGTACCACCGGCTGGTCCTGCTCTGGGCCGGCGAGCCGGTCACGGTCGTCAACCTAGGAACCCCTGCCGTCCCAGAACCCAGATCACCCCCGGAACCGTGAAAAAACTCAACAAGGTGGAGACCGCGACGGTGCGGGCGGCCCTCGGTCCGTCTCCCCCGAACTCGACCGCCAGCATGTAGCTGTTCACCGCCACCGGCATCCCCGAGATCATGGTCAGCACCGCGAGTTCAAGCCCCCGAAGGCCGACCAGCGAACCCACGAGGAAGGCGATGACCGGCGCCAGCAAAAGGCGCAGCGCGCTGGCTACGAGCTCAAAACCTCCAAAACGGAGCGAGGTCTGGGCGATCTGCATGCCGAGCGTCATCAAAAGCAGCGGGATGGCGGCGCTGCCGAGCAGCCCCACGGCCCGCTCGAGGAACACCGGAAGGGAGAGCCCGAAGGCGATGAGGCCAAACCCAAAGAAGAGGGCCCACACAAAGGGGAGCCTCAGGGCAAGCCCCAGCCCGCGAAGCACGCCCCCGCCCCGAAAGAGCGCGGGGCCGAAACCAAAGAGCACCACCGTCGAGAGCAGGAAGTAGACCACCGCCCGCTCAAGCCCCGCCTGCCCCAGGGCGAAGAGCGCCACGCTGAGCCCCATGTTGCCCGAGTTGGGAAACACCGCCGAGGCCACCAGGGTCTTGCGCAAGGGCTGCGCCAGGCCCAGCACCCACCCCAGGGCGCTGGCAACGAGGAAAAGGCTCAGGTAAGTGAGGGCATAGGCCAGCGCGAAGCGACCGATCCAGGCGCCCCCGCTCGCGGCCCTGGTGATCTGCTCCAGCACCAGGAAGGGGACGAAGAAGTAGAGCACCAGGCGAACGAGTCCGGGAACATCGGGCCTTAACAGGCGCTGGGCCAGGTAGCCGAGCAGGGCGATGAAGAACACGGGGAGGGTGGCGGAAAAGAGCACCGCCACCCGCTACCCCTCGATCACGACCGGCAGGAGGACCGGATCCCGACCGGTCGCCTTCTTGATGAACTTCTTCACCGGGTAGTAGATGTCGTCGCGGATGGCCTCGAGGCTCTTTTTCCGCTTCACGCCCTGGATGACCGCCGACTCCGACATGCGGCGGATCTCGCCGAGCAGGCGCTGCCCGGCCTCGATGAACCCGCGGCTGACCACCTCGACCACCGGATCCTGACCGGCCACGGCGGTGATGATCACGATGCCGTCCGCAGCCATGCGCTGGCGTTCCTCGAGGATCTCGTCGGTGATGTCGCCCACCCCCAGGCCGTCCACGTAGTAGGCCCCCGCCGTCACCTCGCCGACCCGCGAGAGCGAGTCCGGCGTCAGCCGCAAAACGTCCCCGTTCTTCGGAATCAGGATCTTTTCCGGCGGCCTCGGCATGTTCTGTGCCAGCCAGGCGAAGTTGGTCTGGTGACGCATCTCCCCGTGCCAGGGGATGAAGAACTTGGGTTGGGTCAGGTTCAGGATGAGCTTCAGCTCTTCCCTCGAGGCGTGCCCCGAGGCGTGCACCCGGTAGGCCGGCGGGTAGAGCACGAAGGCCCCGAGCTCGTAGAGGCGGTTGATCACCCGGTTGACCGCCGACTCGTTCCCCGGAATCGGGCTCGAGGAGAGGATCACCGTGTCGCCAGGCTTGATGCCGAGCTTGGCGTGCCCGCCAAAGGCCAGGCGCGAGAGGACCGCCATGGGCTGCCCCTGGCTCCCGGTGGCCAGGATGAGCACCTCCTCGTCAGGCAGATCCACCAGCTCGTCGATGCTGTAGAGCCGGTCTTTGAGTTCGAGGTAGCCGAGCTCGGAGGCGATGCGGGCAAACTTCACCATGCTCCGCCCATCCACCGCCACCTTGCGGCCGTACTTCTCGGCGATGCGGATCACCGACTGCACCCGGTGAATGTGGGAGGCGAAGGTGGTCACGAACACCCGACCCCGGGCCCGACCGATGGCCATATCGAGAGCCTCGGCCACCTCGGCCTCGCTCGGGGTCAGGCCGGGACGCTCGGCGTTGGTGGAGTCGGCGATGAGGAGCAAGACGCCTTCCTTCCCCGCCTCGGCCACCTTGGCCAAGTGACTGGTCTTGCCGTCGATCGGGGTGGGGTCGAGCTTGAAGTCCCCGGTGTGCACGATGCGCCCGATGGGGGTGTGAATCACCAGCCCCGAGTTGTCGGGGATGGAGTGGGTCATGCGGAAGAGGTCCACGGTAAAGTGCCGGCCGATCTGGATCCGGTCGTCGGTCCCGACCTCGTGGAGGTCAAAGGACCCGGGAGCGAGCCCGAACTCTTCCAGCTTGCCCCGTAACAGGCCCAGGGTGAGCTTGGCCCCGTACACCGGCACCTTGGGCAGCTGGGGAAAGAGGAAGGGCAGGCCGCCGATGTGGTCCTCGTGGCCGTGGGTGAGCACCCAGCCCTTGATCAACGACTTGTGCTGGATGAGGTAGTCGATCCGGGGGATCAGGAGGTCGACGCCGAGCATCTCCTCCGAAGGAAAGGCCAGCCCCCCGTCGACGACCAAAATCTCGTCCTCGTAGCGGAAGACGGTGATGTTCTTACCGATCTCCCCCATGCCGCCCAGGGGAATGATCTCCACGTACCCCGGCCCCTGAGCCTTGCGGGACGTCCGGCGCCGGGGCCGCCGGGTTCGGGTTTTCTTCGCCTCACCGGCCATGGCTACGCCCTCCTACGCTGGCCGCCCCGGCGCGACCCTCCGCCGGAGGAACCGCCCCGTCGTGGCGGTGGGATCTTGCCCTCGAGCTCGGGGCGAATCAGGTTGATGCGCCCCATGGCATCGATCTCGGAAACCTTCACCCGCACCTTGTCGCCGACCTTGAGGTGGTCTTCGACCCGCTCCACGCGCCCTTCAGCGATCTGGCTGATATGCAACAACCCCTCGGTCCCGGGGAAGAGCGCCACGAAAGCCCCGAAAGGCACCACGCGGGTCACCACCCCCTCAAAAACATCGCCGACCTTAGCCTCGCGGGTCAGGTCCTCGACCCGCTTCCGGGCCGCCTCGGCGGCCTTGGCGTCGGCCGAGTAGATGCGAACCGTCCCGTCGGGCTCGATGTCGACCTCGACCCCGAGCTCCTCCAGGCTGCGTACGTTCTTGCCGCCGGGGCCGATGACCGCGCCGATCTTGTCCACCGGGACCTTGAGGCTCAAAATGCGCGGCGCGTGGTCCTTAAGGCTCGGACGCGGACCCGCAAGGACCGACTCCATCTTGTCGATGATGGCCAGGCGCGCTTTGCGAGCGGCCTCGAGGGCCTCGCGCATGATCGCGGAGGTGATGCCCCCGACCTTGATGTCCATCTGCAACGCGGTGACGCCATCGCGGGTGCCCGTCACCTTAAAATCCATGTCGCCAAGGGCGTCTTCAAGGCCGAGGATATCGGTGAGAATAACGTGGCGATCCCCTTCCTTCACGAGCCCCATCGCGATCCCGGCCACGGTCTTCTTGATGGGCACGCCGGCATCCATGAGCGCCAGGCAACCGGCGCAGGTGGTGGCCATGGAGGAGGAGCCGTTCGACTCCAGCACGTCGCCGACGATCCGGATGGTGTAGGGGAAGTCGGACTCGCTGGGGAGCACCGGCCGCAGGGCCCGCTTGGCCAGATTGCCGTGCCCCACCTCCCGCCGCGACACCCCCCGAAGGCGCTTCACCTCGCCGGTGGAAAACGGAGGAAAGTTGTAGTGGACGAGGAAGTTCTCGCTGTCGTCGATGCCCAGGTCGTCGATGATCTGCTCATCGCGACCGGTCCCCAGGGTCACGGTGCCAAGCACCTGGGTCTCGCCGCGGGTGAAGATGGCCGAGCCATGGGCCCGGGGAAGCACGTCGACCTCGATCCAGATGTCGCGGATCTGGTCGGGCCGCCGGCCATCGGCGCGGCGGTTCTCCTCGAGGATCAGTCGCCTCAGCTCGCGCTTCACCACCTCGCCGAAGGCCTCTTCAAAGAGCTTCCGCCGGCTCTCGGCGTCTTCCGAGTCCTCGGGGACGAACTCGGCGATCAGTTCAGCCGAGAAAGAATCCAGGGCCTCGCTCCGCTCGTGCTTGCTGGCAACGGTCAAAACCTTGGTCAGGCCCTTCTCAACGGCGCGCCGGTAGAAAGCGGCGAAGGTGGCCTCGTCCAGCGTTTCGGGCGGGGTCCAGGGGAACTTGGGCTTTCCCAACTCCGCCCGCATGCGCTCCTGCAAAGCGATGATGGGCTGCATCTCGCGATGCGCGAAGGCGAGCGCCTCGACGAGCACGTCCTCCGGGACCTCCTTGGCCCCAGCCTCGACCATGATGATGGCCTCCTTGCTCCCCGCGACCACCAGATCGAGGTCGCTTTCCTCAGCCTGCTGTAGCGTCGGGTTGAGGACGAATTCGCCGCCGATGCGCCCCACCCGCACCGCGGCGATCGGGCCGTCCCAGGGGATCTCCGAGAGCATGAGCGCCGCGCTCGCCGCCGTCGGGCCGAGCACATCGGGCGGATTTTGCTGGTCCGCGCTCATGACGGTCATGATCACCTGGACTTCGTGCCGGAAGCCCTTGGGGAACAGGGGGCGAATCGGCCGGTCGGTCATCCTGGCGGAGAGGATCGCCTTCTCGCCCGGTCGCCCTTCCCGGCGCATAAAGGATCCGGGGATCTTGCCCACCGCGTAGTGGCGTTCCTCAAACTCGACCGTCAAGGGCAAAAACCCGGCCTCGATCGGCTCCTTGCTCATGCCCGCCGTGGCCAGGATCACGGTGTCGCCGTACCGGACCAGAACCGACCCGGAGGCCTGGCGCGCGTACTTGCCCGTCTCGATCCGTAACGTTCGCCCGCCGACCTCGACTTCGTAGACCTTTGCCTGAGGCGTATTGGGGGTTTGTTCTTTCATGCTCTCACCTTTCATGTCATGTGGGAAAGCGGGACCGGCGCCCCGGTCCCGCCCCTCGATTGCTTCGTCAATGACAGCTTACTTCCTCAGGCCCAACTTCTCAATCAAGGCCCGGTAACGCCCTTCGTCCTCGCGCTCGAGGTAGCGAAGCAAACGCTTACGCTGGCCCACCAGCTTCAAAAGGCCGCGGTGGGAGTGGAAGTCGTGTTTGTGGACCTTAAGGTGGTCGGAGAGGCGGTTGATCCGCTCCGTCAAGAGCGCCACCTGAACCTCAACCGAACCCGTGTCTCCCGGAAAGCGAGCAAATTCTTCGATGATGCGTTGTTTTTCCTCAGTGGTGATCGGCATCTCTTCCTCCGTCAGGCAGGAAGGCGCTTGACGCCCCTTCCCCCTCAAAGAGGCATCCTACCTTCCGGGGAAAGGGGCGTCAAGCTGGAAATCGCTACCAGAGGCGGTAGCCGGGGGCCAGGATCATCTGCGAGAGCAGGCGGATCAAAGTCGGCATGTAGACCGCGAGGATGAGCACGAACCCCACCAGGGTCCAAAACCCGAGCCGGTCCATCACCAACACGCCCCGGCTGTGCTCGGGACCGGAGATGGCCTCGGCGAAGGGGACCTCGGGGCGCTCTTCGAGCGGCAGACGGCGCCGCTGAAGCAAGGTGGCAAAGAGAACGTAGAAGAAGAGCACCGCGGCGATAAAGAGGATGACCCCGCCCACGGCGTTAAAGACCATGTACACCGAGGCGTCGCTGTAGATGCCCTGGAGGTTGGGCGACATGTTGGAAATCCAGGCCCGCCGAGGCACCCCCAAAAGCCCCATGGCGTGCAGCCCGAAGGTCATCACCGCCATCCCTAAAAACCACAGCCATACCGAGGCCCGGGCAAGCCCGCGGCTGATTAACGGCTTTCCGGTCAGGTGCGGGATCAACCAGAAGGCCAGGCCCATGTGGGTGAGGGTCACCGCGCCCGCCACCGGGAGGTGGAAGTGTCCGGGGATCCAGGTGGTGTTATGCACCACGTAGTCAAGGGTGAAGCTGGCGTTCACGATGCCACCGGCGCCGCCGGGGATGAAGAGGATCATGCCGAGCAGGGCCGCGGTCACCGAGGGATCGTGCCAGGGCAGGGCTCGGATCCAGCCCAAAAGCCCCTTCCCGCCCCGCATGCGGCCGGCGTACTCGAGAGAGGCACCGACGGTGAAGACCGTAATCAGGCTGGGAATGGCCACAGTCATGGTCAAGACGGTGTGCACCAGCTTCCAGAGCTTCGAGATCCCGGGGTCGGCGAACTGGTGGTGGAAGCCGACGGGGGTGCTGAAGACCAAAAAGGCCAAAAAGGCCAGCCGGGCCAGCGGGTCGGAGACCAGCTTGCCGCCCGCCTGTTTGGGGATGAGGCCGTACCACACCACATAGGCCGGCAGCAGCCAGAAGTAAACGATGGGGTGACCGGTCCACCAAAAGAGCGTCCTGGCCACCAGGGGGTCAACGCCCTTGACCCAGCCGAGCGACCAGGGGATGAGGAAGAAGACCGCCTCCACCACCAGGCCGATGGCGGCCAGACCCCACATGAGCCAGGTCACGAGGCTCATGTACGCCACCAGCGGGGTGGGCTGGCCCGGGTGGGCCCGCTTCCACCGCAGCCACATCTCCACCGCCAGATAGATCGAAAAGAGCGAGCTGACGATGATCAGCGAGGCGCCGATGTAAAAGAGCGGATGGCCTTTGAGCGGCGGGTAGAAGGTGTAGAGCACGGTGGCGTCGTTCGTGAGAAGGGGAATCGCGGCCATCACCAGCCCGATGAGCGCCAGCCACCAGGCGAACCAGGCCACGCCCATCCGGGGCTGAAGCTCCAGGTTTTTTGACATCAAATAGAGCAGCGAGCCCTGGGCGAAGAGCTGGGTGAAGACGATCGCGTTCAAAACCCCGTGCAGGGTCAAGCCCTGGTAATAGGACTTTACGAAGGGCAAAAGCCGCTCCAGGATGGGATAGAGGTTGATGTTGGCGTAATTGAGGGCCTGGAAGGGCCCAAAGAGCGTTCCGACGAGCAGGGCCAAGAAGCTCAGGACGATGAAATACAGTGAAACCTTCTTCACCGGAGCATGTGCATAGGCGTCTTGACGCATGGATGCCGTAGCCATCTCACTCCTCCACCACGATCTTTCCGATCATGTTTTGGTGCCCAATGCCGCAGTACTCGTTGCAGATAATGAGATATTCACCGGGGCGCTTAAAGACCGTTTTCACTTTGCCGACCTCACCGGGGATGACCTGAACGTTGATGTTGGTGCCCTGGATGTAAAAGCCGTGCTGGACGTCGGCGCTGGTCACGTAAAAGGTGACCTCATCGCCGACCTTAAAGCGCATCTCGCCCGGGCTGAACGAGAACGCGCGCGCCACCACGAAGGCCTGGTACTTGCCCGGAGCGACCTTTTCCACCCGCGGGCGGAAGGCCCCGGCCTGCACCTTGACCGGGTCGACGCGACTGGAGGAGTCGGGGACGTAAAAGGCATAGCCCGAGACCGTGTAGCCGATAAAGACGAGGAACACGACGATCATCGCCACCGAGAAGATCATCCACCAACGTTCGTATTTCTCGATCAGATGTTGGTCCATCGCCTACCCCCGAGACAAAAAGAGCGAGAACACACCGACCCACATGGCGATAATAGTGACCGTTACTACAGCCACCAGCAAAAGGGCACCTATCGGTTTTTCTTCTTTCATCTGCCTCGTACCCCCTGCATGACATCTTGAAAAGAGACGTTAAGGACAAATGTCCCCAGGCGCTATTCCTTGCCCTCCTTACCCCGCTCCCCGGCCCGCCGAAACCGCGCTTTGAGCGCTTCCCAGCGCGACTTCGCTTTGGCCTCCCAACCCGCCTCGCTCGGTTCGTAGAACGCCGACGCCTCGAGGCCCTTTGGCCAGTAGCTCTGGGCGAAGCTCCCTTCGGGATCCTCGTGGATATAAGCGTAGCCCCGCCCGTACCCGAGGGAACGCATCAAACCGGTGGGCGCGTTTCGCAGGTGGAGCGGCACCTCGGCCGCCGGATGCGCACGAACCGCCTGACGCGCCTTTTGGAAGGCAACGTCGACGCGGTTCGACTTCGGGGCCAGCGCCAGGTAGATCACGGCCTCGGCCAGGGCGAGCTCCCCCTCCGGTGAGCCGAGGAAGTCATAGGCCTCCTTTGCCGCCAGCGCCAGGCGCAGAGCCAGGGGATCGGCGAGGCCCACGTCCTCGCTGGCGATGCGGACCAAACGCCGGGCCACGTAAAGGGGATCGGCGCCGCCCTCGAGGAGCCGGGCCAGATAGTAAAGGGCGGCATCCACGTGGCAGCCGCGCACCGCCTTGTGCAAGGCGCTGATGAGGTTGTAAAAATCCTCGCCCCCCTTGTCGAAGGCAATAGCCTCGCGCCCGAGTGCCTCGCGAACCACCGAGCGGTCAACCCGCCCCTGACCCAAATCCGCCGCGAGCTCGAGGGCCGAGAGCGCCCGGCGGGCATCCCCGGCCGCGCTCTGGGCCAAAAGCCGCAATGCCTCTTCTTCCACCTCAACTTCCGCCAACCCCTCGGGGTGTGCCAGGGCCCGGCGCAGAACCTCGAGGACCTCGTCCTCGCTCAATGGGTGAAGCACGTAGACCCGGGCCCGGGAACGGAGGGCGGGAATGATCTCGAAGCTTGGATTCTCGGTGGTCGCGCCGACGAGCAAAAACCGGCCCGTCTCCACGTGGGGCAGGAGGTAGTCCTGCTGGGCCTTGTTCAAACGGTGAATCTCGTCAAAAAAGAGGAGCAGACCGCCCTCGGCCTCAGCCCGCTCCACCAGGGCTTTGATCTCCCTCACCCCCGCGGTGACCGCGGAGAGCGCGGCGAAGGGAAGATCGACCTCCCGGGCCAGGACCCGGGCCAGCGTGGTCTTGCCCACCCCCGGCGGCCCCCAAAGGATCATCGACGCCAGGCGCCCGGATTCCACCATGCGGCGAATCGGGCCCCCGGGGCCGAGGAGGTGGCGCTGCCCGACGATCTCGTCGAGCCGGGTGGGGCGGACGCGCTCCGCCAAAGGAGGACGGCGTGCCATCACCCTCAGGTTACGCCAGGCTCGATTCACCGGCGACATCGCCCTATAGTGGAACTGGTGATGAAGGACTACTACGCCATTCTCGGCGTTTCCCGGGAGGCGAGCCAGGAGGAAATCAAACGGGCTTACCGCGCCCTGGCCAAGAAATACCATCCCGATCGCAACCCCGGCGATCCGGAAGCCGAAGAGCGCTTCAAGGAGATCAACGAAGCCTACGGCGTTCTCTCAGACCCAGAAAAACGCGCCCAGTACGATCGCACGGGCGCCGTCCCCGGGGCCGAGCGTTTCCGTGAGGTCTACCCCGAAGACCTCTTCGACCTCTTCGGGGAGATCTTCGGAATGCACTTCGGCCGCACCCGCACCCGGCGCCAGAGCCGGGGGGAGAACCTCGAGGTCAGCGTCGAGGTGGACCTCGAGACCATCGCCAGCGGCGGCGAGGTCGAGGTCGGCTACACCCGGCTCGTCACCTGCAGCGAGTGCGGCGGCCAGGGGGGCACGACCCAGACCTGCCCCACCTGCGGCGGGCGCGGCCGCATCCAGCACTACCAGCAGACCATCTTCGGCACCATGATCCAGGAAACACCGTGCCCCCACTGCAAGGGCGCGGGCCGGATCCTCACCCGACGCTGTGAGCGTTGCCAGGGTCGGGGCCGCACCGAAGAGGCGACGAAGATCAAGGTCACCCTCCCTCCTGGCATCGACGAGCACCAGCACCTGAGGGTCCCGGGAATGGGCAACGACGGCCCGGCGGGACCGGGCGATCTCTTCGTGCGGGTGCGCCTCAGACCCCACCCCTCGCTTGAGCGCGAGGGGAAGAACCTCATCTACCGCTTGCGGCTGGGCCTGGCCCAGGCCGCCCTCGGCGCCAAGCTGGAAATCCCGGGCCTTGAGGGCCCGGTGGTCCTCGAAATTCCCCCGGGCACGGGCGCGGGCCAGGTGTTCGAGCTCGAGGGCGCCGGCCTCCCCGACCCCGCCGGCGGGCCCCGGGGGAGCCTGTTGGTGATCACCGACATCGACGTCCCCAAAAAACTCTCGCCCAAAGCGCGGGAACACCTCCTCGCCTACGCTCAAGAAGTCGGGGAAACCGCGGGCCTGGAGGGGTTTTGGGATAAGGTCAAGCGCGTGCTCAAGCGAAAGTAGACAAATCCCCCCGCTTCGTGCTAGGCTTAGATGTCCGGGCAAATCCGGGGGGCCAAGCGCAATCCCAACCCCTGGTACCGGAGCGGGCAAGGTGCCCGGTTGGAAAGGAAGTAGCAATGCCGAAGGGTCGAGTGAAGTGGTTCAACGCGGAAAAAGGCTATGGGTTCATCGAGCGTGATGGTGAGAGCGACGTGTTCGTACACTACACCGCAATCAACTCCGATGGTTTCCGCACCCTGAACGAAGGGGACGTGGTCGAATTCGAGGTCGAGGAGGGCCGCGCGGGCAAGGGTCCGCAAGCGGTCAACGTGACCGTCGTCGAATCCGCAGGGCGTTAATCCCAGCGAAAACCCATGGCGCGGCCGAGGCCGCGCCTTTCTCATTTGGACTCGGGTAGCATGGAAGCGATGTCCACACTCGCCGAAATCCCGCTCGAACGCCGGGCTGTCAGGCACAACGACATCGAAGCCGTCTATCGCGTCTACCGGCAAAGCCCCGGCTACTTCGAGCTCATTGGTGCGCCAATTCCCGAACCTGCCGACGTGGTTCGCGAACTCGAGGCCGCCCTGCAAGATCCCCGCCGGCGCATCGAGCTCATTTACGCCGGCCCCACGCCGGTTGGATACCTGGACTACAAGCTGGATCATCCTCAAAACGGTGAAGCGGTGATCAGCCTGGTCCTGGTCGCCGAGCCTTACCGCGGCCGGGGCATCGGCCAGGCCGTCGTTTCGGCCCTGGAGTCAGAGCTGCGCGAGCGCATCACCCGCCTCTACGCCGTGGTCTACGGCGACAACGCACAGGCCACGAAATTCTTTACCACCCTCGGCTACCGTTACTTCAAAGATGGCGGCCCGGCCATCAAGTGGTACGTCAAGGACCTGAGGCCCCTCCCGGCAGACCGCCCCATATAATCGGGCCATGGAGCTCGGGATTCGTGGAAAAACGGCGCTGGTCACCGGCGCCTCGCAGGGCATCGGCCGGGCGATCGCGCTGGGGCTCGCGCGGGAAGGGGCCCGTATCCTGGCCGTGGCCAGGAACGCCGAGAAGCTCTCGTCCCTGGTCGAGGAGATCCGGCAGTTGGGCGGCGACGCCGCCGCCCTGGCCACCGACCTCAGCCGCGAAGACGGCCCCGGGAAGGTCCTCGAGGCCGCCAGGGCATTCGGTGAGATCGAGCTCTTTTTGGCCAACACCGGCGGTCCCCCGCCCGGACAGGCCGAGGGCCTCGGACCCGAAGCCTGGCAGGGCGCGTTCAAGCAGCTCTTCCTCCCCATGGTCGAGCTCACGAACGGGCTTCTCCCAGCGATGAAGCGCCGGGGTTACGGCCGCATCGTTTTCATCACCTCGCTCGCGGTCAAGGAGCCGGTCGAAAACCTCGCCCTTTCCAACGCCATCCGCGCCGGGGTGACCGGTTACCTCAAGACCCTTTCCCGCGAGGTCGCGAAATTCGGGATCACGGTGAACGCCGTCGGCCCGGGGTACACCCGGACCGAGCGGGTCGAACAGCTGTTCGCCCACAAAGCCAGGGAAGCCGGGGTGCCTGTGGAAGAAATCTACCGCGAACTGGAAGGCCAGATCCCGGCCGGGCGGCTCGGGGAGCCGGATGAGGTGGCCAGCGTCGCCGTCTTCCTGCTGTCGGAGGCCGCCAGCTACCTCACCGGCCAAACGATCATCGTGGACGGCGGGTACGTGCGCTCGCTGCTTTGATTGCGGGGAGGATGCGGTGAAGAAGAAGATCGTGCTCCACCACCTGTGCGGACAGCGATTCCTCGCCGAAAACGAAAACCAGGTTCGGGTGGTCGTCGACGGGGAAACGCCCCCGGCGGGGATGCGCCCGATGGAACTCCTCCTCGTCGCCCTCGCCGCCTGCACCGCCTACGACGTGGTGGCGATTATGGAAAAGCGAAGGACCCCGCTCAAGCGCTACCGTGTCGAGGTCGAAGGGACCCGCGCCGAAACCCACCCCAAGCGCTACACCCATATCCGGCTCCGACACGTCGCCAGCGGACCCGGGGTGACGGAGAAAGCCCTCATGCGGGCGGCCCGGCTCTCCCACGAGAAGTTCTGCTCGGTGAGCGCCACGCTGAACGCCGAGATCGAGGTCGAGGTCGAGGTGGAACCCGAAGCGCAGTGAACCAGGCCCACGACTGGTCCGACCTTCTCAAGGCCTTGCGCGAGCGCCTGAAAAGGGGGCAGGAGATCGAAGTCATCGGGGCGCTCCGGGCCCGGGTGGTCCTCGAGGCCGACCCCCGGCGCCGGGCCCGGCTCGAATACCTCCTCGGCCATCTCCTCATCCAAGCCGGCAAGGAGGTCGAAGGGACCTTCGCCATCGAACGCGCCCTCAACGTCCTAACCGCCGAGGGTCTCACGGAGCCTGAGCTCGAGCGCCTGCGTCAGCAGATCGGGATCGAGGATTAGCACGCGCCCCGGCCGCAAATAGATCAGGCGCACCTCGGGTTCGACCGACCAGGCCTCCATCACCGCCTTGCGGTAAAGCGCCAGCTGGAAGAGGTAGCCCGCCGCCCGGGCGTGCCCGAGGAGCGCATCGGATGCACCACCATCCACCCGGTCGGTCTTGTAGTCGTCGAGGTACCAGCGCGATCCCACCCGGTAGATCCGGTCAATCACCCCTTCCCACACCACGCCCCGGTATGGCAGGACGAGCCCGACTTCGGCCCGATCGACCTCACGGACCGAAAGGTCGGGCAGCGAGGTGCCGAGCATCGCGTGGTACTTGCGGAGGAGCGCCTCGGTTTCCGAGGCCACCCGGGGGCGCACCCCGGGGTCGAGCCGCAAGAAAACTTCCTGGGAAAAAAGCCGCTCCCGGTCCCGGGGATCGTCAGGTCGCCAGTTCATGGCGATGGCCTGGTGAACGAGCACCCCGATGGCCCGGGCCGCCTCCCCCGCCCCCGCCTTCGGCAGGGGGTCCTCGAGGTCAAACGCTCCGGCATCCCTCGACTTCAGACCGGTGGGGGAGTCCACCGGGAAAAACGGCGCCGGACGGATCGGCATCAAAAGCTCCTCCCTGCCTTCGGGGCTTTCCGGCTCCGGGGTTTCCTTGAGCCCGGGCAGCTTCCACCCCGCCCTGACCTCCCGAACCTCGACTCCTTCCCAGCGCCCGATCCCCAAACGCTCGGCAAGGACCCACGCCGGGTTTCCCGCCTTTTGGCGGAACGCGCGATCGGGCAGGCTCATGGTCATCCAAAGCCGGTCGCGCGCCCGTGAAAGCGCCACGTAGAGGAGCCGGTGGACCTCGTCGATCTCGCGCGCCTTCACCGCCTCGCGAATCTCATCGAACGCCGGCTCCCCTTTGAGCGCAAACTCGCCGGCGTGGGGGCGAACGTGGAGCTCGTCGGTATCGGGCCTTGAGCCCCGGTTGAGGTCGAAGACCGCCACCAGGGGCCACTCCAAGCCCTTGGCCTTGTGAATGGTCAGCACCCGGATCGCGTCTTCGCCCCCCTCGACCAGCGCGCCCTCGTCGGTAAACCGGCGGAACCGGTCGAGCTTCTGAACCAAAAGCTCTATCCGGGCCGGCGGATCCTCGGCGATCTTCATCAACAAGGCATCCACGTTGGCCCGGTGTTTCGGCGGAAGACGCTCGAGGTAATTGGCCCCGTCAAAGCGCGTCCTCACCAGCCACTCGAGATAAGCCAGCGGCTTTCGGGTGCGGACCGCCTGGGCCAGCTGGGAAAAACGCGCCTGGGCTTTTGGGAACTCGGCGAGCGCTCGCTCGGGATCCGAATCGCTGGCGATTCGAACCGCGGCCTCAAGGGAAAGCCCCACGAAAGGTCCCTGCAAAAACGTCGCCAGCGCGTAGCGGTCGCTCGGATCCCAGGGCCCCACGATGGCGTAATAAAGCGCCTTGATTTCGGGAAGCTCGAAAAAACCCCGCGCCCCGAAGACAACGTAGGGAATACCGTAGGCCGAGAGCGCGCGCTCGAGGAAGCCGATCGAAGCATAACTGCGGACCAGGATCGCCATCTCGCGCCAGGCGAGGCCCTCTGACCGGGCCTTTTTGAGCTCTGCCGCCAGCAGGTCCGCCTCGTAGCGACGAAGGTCGTCGAGCGATCCCTCGCCCCGCACCGTCCAGAGCCGGACCTCACCGTCGGCTTCCCGATGGCTTTCCACCGGCTCGGCCTCGTCCAGGGTGAAGCCGAGCGACGCCTCGCCGAGCGCCCGGGTCAGCCGGTTCAGAAAAGCGACGATCGATCGGGCGTGGCGGTAGCTGGTCCGAAGCGGCGGCAGGGCATCCCCCCGCGCCCGCGCCCGACGAAAAACCTCGACGTCAGCGTTGCGGAAGGCGTAGATCGATTGCTTGGGGTCACCGACCACTTCCACGACGACGCCGAGGGCCTCGAGGCGGGAAAACACCTCACCCTGGAGCGGGCTCGTGTCCTGGAATTCGTCGATGAAAACCCGCTTGAATCGGGCCACGAGCCGATCGCGCAGGCCGGCCTCGCGCTCGGCCTGGACCAGCAGGCGGTAGGCGAGGCGCTCAACGTCGGATGGCCCCGGGGTCGTCGACAGAACCCGGCGATGGTACGCCCGGAGGGCCCGCTCAAAGAGCTCGTGGAGCCGCGCCGACTCGGGCCCCAGCGGCGCCAGCGATGGCGCCAGCGATCGCTTTTTAAAAAGCGCCAAGAGCCGCGAAAGCCACGGGGTTTCCGGCAGTTCCTCGAGGTAAAGCAGGGAACGCGCCTCCTCGGTGAACCACCCTTCGGCGAACGAGGCGTCCACCTGCTGGAAGTCGATCGAGAGGCCGAGCCGGGGCGCCGCCAGCCGCAAGAGCTCGGCGAAAAACCCGTGAATGGTGAGGATCGGCGCCGAGAGCGCCTGGACCCAGAGCTCTGGCTGGGGCATGAGCGTCTCCAGAATTCGCGAGCGCAGGTCCGCCGCCGCTGTACGGGTAAACGTCACCGCCACCAGGCGGTACGGGGGAAGGTCCTCGAGGGCGTGGAGGTAGCGATGGGCGAGGGCTGTGGTCTTGCCCGTACCCGCCGAGGCGATCCGAACTTTCATGAAGCCCCCTCTCCGCACAGATCCAGGTAAGGGCATTTCCGGCAGTGCCAGCCGGGCCTGGGAACCACCTGGGTCGCGCGGAACCGCCTGCGGGCGGTCGAGAGCTCCCGGCGTACCGATGCCACCGAGTCGGAAAGCCAGGCGCCGATCTCGAGGGGGGGCTTGCCGAAAGCCCAGAGCAGCGCGCGGGGAGATTTGCCCTGGCGTTGCAGAAAGTCGTAAGCCAAAACCAGACCCCAGGCCTTGAGGTTCGAGGGCTCGGCGTCCTCGGGGGCGAAGTGGTGGAGCACCACGCCCGCGCCGTCCCGTTCGTAGCCCCGTACCAATGCACTCGCCCCGAAATCGGTCGGCACCAGCTTCAAAAAGTCAATCCGACGCCACTGGTCCGCCGCCATGCCCCAGGCCGAAAGCGCCGCCTCGGGCGGGTGGGTGGCCCGGGCCAAGGCCTGGAACATCGACCACCATTCCCGAGCCTCTTCCTCGCCTTGACGCAGGGGCCGGTATCCGTCGAACCAAAAACGCAGCCCGCAATACCCCCCCTCGGCGAAACGCCGCAATTCGTCGGCATGGCGGAAGCTCCGGGGTTGGAGGCGACCCCAGACGCGCGCCCAAGGCCTCGCCGGCTGCAAAAGCGCAGGGCTCGCCGCCGCTTCCACCCTGGCTTGGGCCAGGGCCTCCCCGGAGGCGAACAGGCCCGGCTCGGGGGAAAGGACTTCACCGCCCGAGGTTTCGGGGTAGCTGATCCAAACCTCTTCCGCCAGGTGAGAGAGAGCCTGCCAGAGCCATCGATCCTGCCCTCGAAGCCGCCTCGGCAGCCCGGCCGGGCCCCGGGGATCGACGCGCTCGCGCCGCCACTCCTCGGGAAAAAAGTAATCCTCCCGCTCCCCCACCCGGTACACCCCCTCCTGGGCCCCGATGACGTAGGCCTTCCGGTAACGCCGGCCGATGGCCAGATCCGGGGTGAGGAGGGCGATGCCGGCCGGTTGCGGCGAAAAGAGCGCCTCGGTTTTGAGGAAAGAGGCCCACCAGGGCCTGGGGTCAATAGGATCGGCCTCCGCCGCCTGGCGGAAGACTTCGAGGAAACGCTCGCGCCAGGCGTCGTCATCGAAAGGCAGGCCTTCGAGCAGGCGGGCTGCCCAGGCCGAGAGCGCCTCCCAGGAAGGCGCGGCCCGCCCGGGCTCGGGTGACGGCGGTCGAAGGCGCGCCTCGAGGGCCGAAAGGGCGGCATCGAGTCCCATTGCCCTCGCCAGCTTCTCGATCGCGGCCCGCCCGACGAGCCCCATGCGAAGCGCCTCCCGACCCAGGTCAGCGAGCTCTTCAAAGTGCAAAAGCACCTCTGGCCCCATGCGCGCCTCGAACTCGAGCAGGTGAATGAGCCTTTGCCCCGCTTCGGTCTCGGCCAGGGAAAGCGGGGCCTCGTCCATCAAATAGATCTCGTACTCGCGGGAAAAAAGCACCACCTGGCGCTTGAGGGCGGGCGGGACCACCAGCGCCAGGTCCTGGGGGTCGATGCCCGAGGCAACGTCCCGCTTCAGCTGGGTCAGCACCCAGCGAATCTCCTGAACCGGGTTTTGGGCACGGAAGGCCCGCTTCTCGGCCGACGGTTCCACCCGCTCAACCACCTGGGCATACGGCACCGGCTCGGGGAGCGAGGCCCAGACCTCGGCGCCCCCGGCCTCCAAAGCCAGAAGAAAGCGGGCCTCGAGGACCCCGAGTTCCCAAAAGCCGCCGACGAATACCGGCCCCGAATAGCGGTAGCGACCCGAGGTCACCGCAGCCACCGCTTCAGCCCGCACATCGTCGGCATCCCACACGCCCGCTTCCCGCTTTCGAGCCTCGTAGCAGGCGAAAACAGCCGCCAAATGCTCCGCCTCGGCGTCGGGCACCGGCAGATCCTCCGGCAAAAGCCCGTTGCGCTTGGCCTCGGCGATCGCCCGGGTATAAAGCACCGCCTCCCCGGGGCCGGGCATCCGGCCCAGCACCTCGCGGTAGGCATCGGCAACCCGGGCAATCCGCCCCCCACGCCCCAGAACCGGGCGCAGCCTGCCAAGCTCGCTCAAAACCTTGAAGTAAAACTGCTGGAAGTGCAAGACCTCGACCCCCAGCGCCGCGCCGCCCTCACCCAAACGGCGCAGGAAGTAGCGGCGCTGGTGCGGTAGCGTGACCCATACCAGATTCTTCTCGGGCGAAAGGCGTTCCCGGGCGCGCAGAAGCAGGGCGGATTCCGCCAAGCCGGGAGGCCCGACGACGAGCTTCATCGCCTCAGTCTATCGGCGCTCGGCCTGCCCAGCCGGCGGACCTGCACCATCGAAGACGCACTTATTTTTCAACCGGTCCCAGGGGAAAGCGAGCCAGCTCGACGAAATCGCCATCGTCATCTTCGACGAGCGCCACCTCGCTGATGGTGAAGGACTTGCGGGGTGGGGGCGGCAGTTTGCGAGCCAGGGCCTCCGCGGCGTCCCTCTCGAGGTCCAGGGCCAGGGTGAGGTGGGGGATGTAGGAAGGCCCCTCGATCTCGGCCTCGGGCGGGGCCAGGGGCTCGAGCGACTGGTAGAGGCGGTCAAACGCCGATCCACCGTAGGCCCTGAGGTACACGACGCCCTTACCGTCGAACACGCCCCAGCCCCCGAGCTTGACCCGGAAAGGCTGGTGGCCGCGCAGGATACCTTCCACTCCCCGCCGCAACGCCTCCTGGCTCCAGCGCCACTTGAAAGGCTGCCGGAGGTTCAAATGCGGCGGCCCGTAGCCCTTGACGCCGTAGGCCTTTTGCAAACGCCGCATCCACTCCATCAGATCGTCAGGAGGCCAGGCGAGAACACCGTACACAGGCCCAAGTATACCCCTCGCCCCCCGGCGAGGCCGGGAACCAGGCACGCCTCCGGCGCCAAAATCCAGACGAGCCGGGCCTTCTCCGCCATGTTGCTCTGGAAGGTGGCGCGCCTGGAGCTCAGGCCCGAGGCCCTGATCACGCAGGTCGAGCGGGTGGAGGCCGACCTGCGGGAGGGCTGGGCGAAAAACCCGGGGGCACTTCTGGCTTACCGCCTCTCGACCTGAGGGCCACCTCCAAAGCCCTAGGGGCTCCGGGAGGGTGGGTGTGAAGTTTCGCTTGACTTCTGCCCCCCATGGATTAGGAGTGATTACTGGAGGCCCTTCCATCTCTCTTCTTGCCTTCAGGGGGTGATGGGTGTGAAGAAAGGGCTTGCGGTTCTTCTGGTCTTCGGACTCCTCCTCATGGGGGTGACCCCCGTCCTGGCCGCGGGGGAGCAGGTGAAGGCGGCCGCCCCCGCGCAGCAGGGTGAGATCGTGCAGGTGGTGGTGCCGGGATCACCTCAACTCTCGGATGAGGAAATAAGTGATGTCCAAGGCCAATGGACTTGGTCGGTTGCAGGCGCTATCTTAGGCACTTATCAAGCATTACACTAGTTGTTCGAACTGCAGCACAGTTAAGAGGGTGGCAATGGCCGCATTTGGTGCCCTGGTGGGAGCTGTAACGGGTGCCTATACCGAGGCGGCGACGGTCGCAGGAGAAGCGCTCGTTCAAGCAGGTCGTGTAGCTTTGGGCCGGGCCGTTCAAGTGGCGGGGCCCGTTTCAGCAGGTGTCGGCGGTTTTGAAGCTGTAAACGCGGTTACTAGTGCTGCTTCCAAGTAGTTAGGGTAACAGGCGGATTGGGGTACAGAATTTACCCCGATCCCCGAAGGCAATGGGTGGACCATGGCTCACATGAAGGGCGAATGCATAGGCTGGTACCAAGTGGGGAAAAAGCTACTGTGGCACTTTTTTGTGCTACAACTATCACTCATTTTAGCTTTGCGATTGAGTGTAAAGGACTCGCTTATTTGGTTTTTAGAGATTTTTCCGCCTATGTTTTTCCTAATGCATGTCCTTTTCATTACCTATGACAAAAAAGCTTTTCCCGAATACCGCTCTGCTTTTGTCCAGGTTCTTGAAAAGTGCGGCCGGCTACGGAGGAGTGTGGTACCATGTGCCATCGTCGTTGGGCTTTTACTCGGAATTTGGGTCTCGATGCTTGCATACTTTGTCGATTTGGGTTCCGCGATCTTTGCAGGCGTAGCTGCGCTGCTGGCATTTTTGCTGGATTCACGCAAGGGTTGGGTGGGTGCAAAATCTATGTCCTGTTGGATTTTGCAGCGCATCAGCTTGAGCCGTTCTAGGCGCTGGGGAGTTTAGATATACCTTAAAAAGCGCGAAGATGGAAGCGGGCCAGTGATGCGCGCTTTAACAATAGCATTTTTGCTCGTTTTTCTTATGTATCCTTCAGCCAGGTGCGAGTTTGCTAAGTCAAGTCGCGATTTTTGTGGGTTTCTCTTCCGCGGCCCACAGCGGGCCCATGTCCATGTAGCGCCTGAACGCCCAATCTTCA
>CAZXOY010000008.1:25808-47186 GCA_964642655.1 uncultured bacterium | reverse complement strand
AGAAGCCTACCGCGCACTCGACGAGAAGAAGGCGGAAGACATCGTTGCCTTGGACCTGAGGCGGGTTTCCGACAGCCTGGATTTTTTCCTCATCGCCACCGGAACCAGCACGCCGCACCTCGAGGCCCTCGAGCGTGCGGTGCGCGAGCGTCTCGCCGAGATCGGCGTTCGGCCCTACGGGGTCGAGGGGCCGTCTTCGCGCTGGGTGCTCCTCAATTACGGCGCGCTTTTGGTGCACATCATGAGCCCCGAGGCGCGCGAGTTCTACGACCTCGAGGGCCTCTGGGCCGACGCCGACCGGGTGGTGCTCGAGCCCACGGCCTAGAGCCATGAAGGGTCGCTGGGCCGAGGACCTGGCGCTTGCCCACCTTGAAAAACGGGGCTACCGGTTGGTGGCCCGGAACCGGCGTACGCCCTTTGGCGAGATCGACCTGTGGATGAAGCAAGGGCGCATCCACGTGTTCGTCGAGGTCAAGCAACGCCGCGGTCCCCGCTACGGCCATCCCGCCGAGGCCATCACCCAGACCAAACGTCACCGCATGCGCCGGAGCGCCCTTTTTCTCCTGGGCCGCGACGACCTTCCGGTCCGCTTCGAGGCGGTGCTCGTCTACGGAACCCCAAAGGCGCACCGTATCGAGGTGCTTCCCATCGACGAGATCTGAGGCAGGAAGCCGGCCGCGCCCGAACCGGCCGGTAAACTGACCTCGATGAACGCCTTTGACCTCCTGGGCTTGCTGCTTACCGCGGCGGCCCTTTTGGCCTATGCGAACCGCCGCTGGCTGGGCCTGCCGACCCCGGTCGGGGTGATGCTCGGGGCGGTGCTTTTGTCGCTGGCATTGCTCTTCGCCGCGCCAGAAACCCAGGGCTTTGCCACGAGTGTGGTGCGGGGCATCGACTTCAACGCCCTCTTGATGCAGGGGATGCTCGCCTTTTTACTCTTCGCCGGCGCGCTCTTTGTCAACCTCGAGGACCTGGTGCGCCAGGCGCTCGCGGTCTCGACCCTGGCCGTGTTCGGCGTGGCGGCCTCGACCCTCATCGTGGGGTTTGGGGTGTGGGGGCTTGCCCGCTGGCTCGGCATCGACCTTCCCCTGATCTACGCGCTGCTCTTTGGCGCCCTGATCTCGCCCACCGATCCGGTGGCCGTGCTGGGGATTTTGAGAGGCGCTAAGGTGCCGAGAGAGCTGGAGACGCTGGTGGTTGGCGAATCCCTCTTCAACGACGGGGTGGGGGTCGTGGTCTACGTGGCCCTGCTAGGGTTTTTAGGGCTTGGGGGACATGCCGAGGTCACCGCAGCCTCGATCGGCGGGCTCTTCGTGCGGGAGGCGCTCGGCGGACTCGGGCTCGGTCTGGCCCTGGGCGCGGCGGGGTTTTTGCTCATGCGCCGCGTCGACGATTACGTGGTCGAGATCTTGCTGACCCTGGCGCTGGTGGCGGGTGGCTATGCGCTGGCCGGTCGGCTTGAGGTCTCGGGACCGCTGGCGATGGTGACCTCCGGCCTTTTCATCGGCAACCGGGGGCGGCTTTTGGCCATGAGCCGGAAGACCCGGGAGAACCTGAGCGTTTTTTGGGAGGTGCTCGACCAGATCTTGAATGCGGTGCTCTTCGTCCTGATCGGCCTGGAGATGCTGGTGGTGCCTTTCACGGTGAGCGGGGTTTTCCTGGCCTTTTTGGCCGTGGGGGTGGTGCTCCTCGCCCGCTTTTTGAGCGCGGGGCTCCCCATCGCCGCGCTTCGCATGTTCCGTCGCTTTCCGCCTTACACCGTCCGTCTTCTGACCTGGGGCGGCCTCCGCGGCGGCATCTCGATCGCGCTGGCGCTGGGGCTTCCCGAGGGGGCGGAGCGGAACCTGATCCTGACCCTGACCTACGGCACGGTACTCTTTTCGGTCCTGGTCCAGGGACTGAGCGTTTCCTGGCTGGCCAGGCGGGCCACCGCCTAGGCGGTATGCTGGGGCGTGTTTGCGAACCTCGGCGCTTACCTCAGGGCTCTGGAGGACCGCGGCGAACTGGTGCGGGTGAAGGCCCCGGTGTCGGCCGAGCTCGAAATCACCGAGATCGCCGACCGCGTCGTGAAGGCCGGAGGGCCGGCGATCCTGTTTGAGAACGTAACCGGAAAGCGCTTCCCGCTGGCCATCAACCTCTTTGGAACTCCCGAGCGGACCGCCTTCGCCCTGGGGGTGGATCGGCTGGAGGCTCTGGCCGAGCGGGTGGAGAAGCTGCTGGCGCTGGCGCCCGAGCCGGGGCTGCGCGGGGTTCTCGGCTTGCTGCCCAAACTCGGCGAGTTGAAGGGGTTTTTCCCCAAACGCGTGGCGCGGGCTCCGGTGCAGGAGGTCGTTCACACCGGGGAAACGGTGGACCTTGGCGCCCTGCCGGTTCAAACGTGCTGGCCCGCGGACGGCGGGCCGTTCATCACCCTGCCCCAGGTCATCACCAGGGACCCGGAGACCGGCGAACTCAACGTCGGGATGTACCGGATGCAGGTCCTCGATGCGAAGAGCACCGCCATGCACTGGCAGCTCCACAAAACCGGGCGCAGGCACTTCGAAAAGGCGAAGGCGCTGGGGCGTCGCCTTGAGGTCGCGGTGGCGCTCGGGGGCGATCCCATACTGACCTACGCCGCCACCGCGCCCCTGCCCGAGCTGCCCGGGGTTTTTGAGTACAACCTGGCGGGGTTTCTCCGGGGCCGGCCGGTGGCCCTCACCAAGGGGGTCACCGTCGATCTGCCGGTGCCGGCGGAGGCCGAGTTCGTCCTCGAGGGCTACGTCGATCCGGCGGAGCCGCCGGTGGTCGAGGGGCCTTTCGGCGACCACACCGGGTTTTATACCCAGGAGGAGCGCTACCCCCGCTTCCACGTCACCGCTATTACCCACCGCCGCGGCGCGATCTACCCCAGCACCATCGTCGGCCGCCCGCCGATGGAGGACGCCTGGCTCATCGAGGCCTCCGAGCGGCTCTTCTTGCCGGCGGCCAAGGTGCTGCTGCCCGAGCTCCTTGATTACCACATGCCCCCGGCCGGGGTGGCTCACAACTGGGTGAACGTGAGCATACGCAAGCGCTACCCGGGCCAGGCCTACAAGGTGGCCCTGGGCCTACTCGGAATGGGGCAGATGATGTTCGCCAAGATGATCGTGGTTTTGGACGGGGACACCTCGCCAAAACCCGGTTTTCCCGCCCTGCTCAAGGCCCTGGAGCGGATGCTACCCGGGCGCGATACCCTCGCGCTCCGCGGGCCCATCGACGTGCTCGACCACGCCAGCCGGGCCCTGGGCTTTGGCGGCAAGCTGATCATCGACGGCACGCGCAAGCTGGACGCCGAGGGGGGCGATCCCCCGCCGCCACAAACGCCGGAAGGCGTTTCGCACCCAGAGGTCCGGCGGCAGCACGCCTGGCCGGGGTTTTTGGGGCTGACGGCGCGGAAGGAGAAACCGGGACAGGTCCGCGCGATCGCTGGGGCCGTCGTGGCCTCGGCGAGCGCGAGGGGCTTGCGGCTCCTGGCGATCACCGACGATATCGTCGATCCCGCCGATCCGGACCAGCTGCTCTGGCTTGTGCTCAACAACCTCGACCCCGAGCGCGACGCCTGGGTGGAAGCGGGGCCTTATGGACCGGTGCTGGTGCTCGATGGCACGCGAAAATTCCCGGAGGAAGGGCACGCCAGGCCCTGGCCCCAGGTGATCGAGATGGATCCCGAGATCAAGGCCCGGGTCACGGCTCGCTGGGACGAGCTCGGCCTCGGTGGCCTTGACTTTGAGCGACATCACCCCGCAAGCTAGGGGGGTAAGGGAGGTGAGCTGAAGATGGCCCATGTGATCGCGGAACCTTGCATCGGGGTGAAGGATCGCGCTTGCGTCGAGGTCTGCCCGGTGGAGTGCATTCACCCGACCGAAGAAGAAGACAATGGCGAGTTCATGCTCTTCATTCAGCCCGAAGAGTGCATTGACTGCGGCGCCTGCGTCCCCGCCTGCCCGGTAAGCGCCATCTATCCCGAGGAAGACCTTCCCGAGGAGTGGCAGCAGTTTACCGAGGCCAACAAGGACTACTTCGAAATGGATTGGGACGCGTTCGTGCAGAAGTGGGGGCACCTGGCGGAGAAGGCCTGAAGGCCATTCCCGCTCGTTTGGGCCGCGCTGGGTCGCACCCGGTGCGGCTTTTGTTTGGTGGTATGATTCGGCCATGCAAAAAGTGCGGGTCACCTGGGGTGAGGATGCGAGGCTGGCTGGGGAGTTGACGCTGCCTCCGCTGCCCGAGGTGCGCTTTGGGCGCTACCTGGCTTTCGCCGGTATAGACGACGAGGCCAAGCGCGCCATGCGCCTCGACTCGGAGGCGCTTCTCTCGCGGGGAGCTGAATGGGTGCGATCGGCCTACGAGGCGCTCAGCCGCTTTCCCGAAACCGCCCGCGCCTTGGGGTGGGAGGGGCGGATTCCGGAAGACGAGCTGCGCATCCGCCGCACCTTTTTCTCCGCCTGGCTGGGTCGGACCATCGGCGTCGACACCGGCGCCGAGTTCGCCGAGTATCTCCACCACGCGGGGCGGGTCCACGCCGGCTACGGACCGGAGAGAAAATTCGTTCCCCCGGAGTGGGTGGCGCTCGCCTTCGCTTATGTGCTGCGGGCCTTTTCCGAGGTGGTGCCGTCTAAGCGGCTCGGGCTTTGGGCCGGTTACCTGACCGCCCAGGAGGAGGTGATGCGGGGCGGGTTTGACGCCGCCGCCGATCTCTCGCGCGGGAAGATCGCGGTGCGGGTCGAGGCGCTGGGACTCGCCCGCCCAGCCCTGCCCGAGGCCCTCGAGGTCCGCCTGGTTCACGGCCACCTCCGGGAACTGGTGGAAAAGGTTCTCACCTTCGCTCCCTCGCTCGTCCCCCTGGCGCTGGAAGCCGTGCCCTCGGTGGTCGAGGTCGGGCTTTGGATGGAGGAATCGGTGGGGTGGCGCTTTCGCCCACGCTGGACGCTTCTGGTCAACGGGCGCGACGTTCGCTACCTGGATGGGCTGGCGACGCGGCTTTCCAGCGGTGACCTGGTGACGATTTTGCCCCCGGGTCGTTAAGCCCCCGTCGCGGCTTTCGCTGCCGCGGGGAGGGCCAAAAACGGTTGCGACTTCCAATCTTGCATCGGTATGTTGAGAAGCTCGTGGGTGCTCGCTTCGTTGGCGACGCGGGATACTCGCCTCTCCTTGTGCTCAGCAGTGTTATGGATATCATAGGGATCGTATGCGTGCGGTCGTCGTAGGCACCCGGGGCAGCCAGCTGGCGCTTTCACAGACGCGCCAGGTCGTCGAGCGTTTAAAGGAACTCTGGCCGGAAACCGAATTCAAGATTCGCACCGTGACCACGTCGGGCGACCGGGGTGCCGATCCGATGGAGCGGGGCATCTTCGTCAAGGAGCTCGAGGACGCCCTCTTCCGCGGCGAGGTGGACATCGCCGTCCATTCGCTCAAGGATTTGCCCACCAAACAACCCGACGGGCTCAGGGTGGTCTCCATCCCCAGGCGGGTGGACCCCAGGGACGCGTTCGTTGGCCGCAACGGGATTCGCCGGCTTTCGGACCTGCCCAAGGGTGCAGTGGTGGGCACCAGCTCGGTTCGCCGTCGGGCGCAGCTCCTCGCCTACCGGCCGGACCTCGAGGTGAAACCCCTTCGCGGAAATGTGGATACGCGCCTCGACAAACTCGGCAGCGGTGAGTACCATGCCATCGTGATTGCTGCCGCGGGGCTTTTGCGCCTCGACCTTAGGAACCGGATCGATGAGTTTATCGACCCGGAGATCCTGCTGCCGGCGCCGGGGCAAGGGGCGCTGGCGCTGGAAGTGCGTGTGGGCGACGACCTGGCCGAGGAACTGGCGTACTCGCTGAATCACCGGGAGACCCGGGCTCGGGTCACCGCCGAGCGGGCCTTCCTCGCCGCACTGGGGGCCGGTTGCCTGGCCCCGGTCGGGGCGCTTGCCTACGTTGACGACGATATTCTCCGCCTCGAGGGCCTGGTGGCCCGCCCCGACGGTTTGGAGGTCATTCGGGGCGAGATCGAGGGGGAGATCGACGAGGCCAAGGAACTCGGTGAAGAGCTCGCCGCCGACATCTTGGAGCAAGGCGGCGATGAGATCTTACGAGGGGGGGGCTGATGCCGATGAAGAGACTGACGCGCCAGCGTCGAGCGGTGCTCGAAGTCTTGCGGGGAACCAAAAGCCATCCGGATGCCGCCTGGGTGTACCAGGAAGTGCGCAAGCGGATCCCTTCGATCAGCTTGGGGACCGTTTACCGGACCCTCGACGCCCTGGTGAAGGAGGGGCTGGTGATGCCGCTGCACCACGGTGGCGGCGCGACCCGCTACGACGCCAACACCATGCCCCACCCTCATCTCTACTGCCGGCGCTGCGGGGCCGTGGTCGACCTCGACCTCGAACCGCCGGACATCCTCAAGGAGGCGAGCGAGCGCCACCCCGAGCTCAAGTTCGAAACCTTCCAGCTGGAATTCGAAGGCCTCTGCGCCGAGTGCGCCAGGGCGCTCGCGTCGTAGGTGACACCCGAGGCGCTCTTTTCGTGGCTCTTCTCCCGGCGGCGCATGGGCGTCCGCCCGGGGATCGAGCGTGTTCGTGACCTCCTCGACCGCCTGGGCCGGCCGGAGCGTGCCTTCCGCGCCGTCCTCGTCGCCGGGACCAACGGCAAGGGCAGCACCACCCGGGCGCTTTCGGCCATGCTCGCGGCCGCCGGCGTCCGCAGCGGGCGGTTCTTGAGCCCTCACCTCGAGCGTTTTGAAGAGCGGATCGCGGTGGACGGGCGCGAGATCGAGTCCGAGGCCCTTTTCGAACTGCTCCGGGCCATCCGTCCCCACGCCGAGGCGACCGGAGCGACGTTTTTTGAGATCGCCACCGCCCTGGCCTTTCTCTACTTCGCTGAGCGGGGGGTGGAGCTCGCGGTGCTCGAGGTCGGGCTCGGGGGACGGCTCGATGCCACCAACGTCAAGGACCCGATTTTGAGCCTGGTGACCGCGTTGGGACACGACCACACCCAGTTCCTGGGGGCCACGCTGGCCGAGATCGCCGGCGAGAAAGCGGGCATCTTCCGTCCCGGGGTTCCGGCGCTGACGTCGGCGGTGGGCGAGGGGCTCGTGGGCCTCAAACAGGCTGCCCGGAAAATCGGGGCGCCGCTTTTTCCGGTGAGGCCGGAGTTCGTGGTGGCGCGATCGGGCGGGATTCGCTTCGCCGTGGCGGGAGCGGTCTACGACGCACCGCTCCTCGGCCGCCACCAGGGCGAGAACCTGGCCCTCGCCGTTTCTGCCGCCCGCCAGCTCGGCGTTGATGAGGCCGCGATTCGCCAGGCGCTCTCGCGGCTTTCACACCCGGGTCGGCTTGAGTGGCACCCGCCGTATCTCCTCGACGGCGCCCACAACGTCCTGGGGGCGAAGGTTTTGGCCCGGGCGATTTCGGACCACTTCCCGGACCGTCCGAGGGCGCTGGTCTTCGCCGCCAGCCGGGATAAGGACCACGCCGGGATGGCCGGGGCGCTCCGCGGGGTCTTCGATGCGGTCGTCCTGACCCGCTACCCCGGCGAGCGGAGCGTGGACCCCAGGGCGCTGTTGTCCCACTTCCCGGGGGCGCGCGTGGTGGAGGACCCCCTGCTGGCTTTGCGCGAGGCTCGGGCACGGGTTCCTGGGGGGCTGGTGGTGGTCGCGGGCAGTCTCTTCCTCGTCGGTGCGGTGCGCCGGACCGTGCTCGGCGAGAAGGCGCCCGCTTAAGGGAGCGATCCGGTCGGCAGGTAGGGGCGAACGCCGTTTTTTTCGACCCCGGCCAGGAGCTCGGCGGCGGTTTTTCCCAGGCCTGGGTGCCGGGCGTTTGGCGCGATCTCGGCCAGGGGGACCAGCACGAAGGCCCGCTGGTGCATCCGCGGATGGGGCAGGGTGAGCCCTGGGCGATCGAGGACCAGATCCTCATAGAGCAGGAGATCGAGGTCGAGGGTCCGGGGACCGTAGCGCACCGTGCGCATCCGGCCGTGCTCGGCTTCGATGGCCAGAAGGGCCTGCATGAGGGTTTCGGGGGGGAGGTCGGTGTCGACCTCGAGGACCGCGTTCAGGTAGGGGCCCTGCTCAAGGGGGCCGACCGGGGCCGTTTCGTAGATCCGGGAGAGCCGGACGATGCGCGTGGCCTCGAGGGAAGCGAGGGCGACAACGGCGGAGAGGAGGTAGCCCGCCCGATCGCCGAGGTTCGAGCCTAGGGCGATGAAGGCTCGCGCCATTTCTCCACCTCGGCGTACACGTCGCGGAAGACACCGGGGATGGGGGCGTGGGGTTTGTGCACCCGTACCCGGACGCGCCGCACCTTTTCGAACGCTTGCAAGAGGCCGGTGGCCAGGTGTTCGGCGAGGGCCTCGATGAGGTAGAAACGCCGCTGCTCGACCACCAGGGCCACCTGCCGGTAGACCTCGGCGTAGTCCACGGTGGCCGAGAGGTCGTCGCCCTGCCCTTCGAAGCCCACTTCCATTTCGACGTCGACCACGAAGCGGGCCCCAAGGCGGCCTTCTTCGGGCCGGGCGCCGTGATGGCCGTAGAACTCTAGCCCCTGGAGGACGATGCGACCCACGCCTCTCCTTCGATGGCCCAGAAGACGTCGAGGGCCTCCCGGTGCGCCCTCACGTCGTGGACCCTGAGGATTCTGGCCCCGCGCCTGGCCGCCGCGAGGTGGGCGGCAACGCTGCCAAAGACCCGCTCGCTTGGGTGTTCGACCCCGGTGAGCTCGCCAATGGTTCGCTTGCGGCTGGCCCCGACCAGCACCGGATAGCCCAGCGAGGTGATGCGATCGAGGTGTCTGAGGAGCAGGAGGTTGTGGTGGCGTTTTTTGCCGAATCCGATCCCGGGATCGAGCACCACCTGGGGCACGCCCGCGCGAAGGGCTTGGCGGGCTCGGCTGAGCAGGAAGGCCCGCACCTCGGCAACCACATCCAGGTAGCGGGCGTGATCCATCATCGTGCGGGGGTCGGGGACCGGCATGTGCATGATCACCACCGGGACCTGGTAGCGCACGGCGAGCGCCGTCATTTCGGGGTGGGCAAGACCGGTGACGTCGTTGATGAGGTGCGCGCCGAGCGCCAGGGCCTCAGCGGCGACGTCGGGCTTTCGGGTATCGATGCTTACCGGGACGCCGAGCCCGACGATGGCTTCGATCACCGGGAGCACCCGGCGCTTTTCCTCCTCCGCCGGTACCGGATCGGCCCCGGGGCGTGTGGACTCGCCGCCCACGTCGATGATGTCGGCCCCTTCCTCGATCAGGGCCCGGGCCCGGGCCACGGCCGCTTCCGGGTGCAGGTAGCGGCCGCCGTCCGAGAAGGAATCGGGGGTGACGTTCAAAATGCCCATGATCCGAGGCCGGTCCAGGCTCAGGCGGTGTTCCCTCAGGGCGAGCTGCGTCACAACCCCGATTATAGGGCGAGGTGATGGCGTATCCTACGGCGGAGGAGGGGCAAAATGCGCGAGGGTGTTTTGGCGGCGGTGGACCTCAGCCCGTCCACGACGGCGGTGGTCGAAACCGCGGCTTTGCTGGCCGAGCGCTTTGGCTGGCCGCTGACGCTGGTGCATGTCATCGCCGATGCCTATCTCAGCGAGGCGCCCCGGCGGCTGGCCGAGGTCTGGCAAGAGGCGGTGGGGGAGCGGATCCGGCAGGTTCAGGAGGACCTCGAGGCCCTGGCACGCGAGGCGCTCGCGTTTTACGGTCCGCCCGCGGCACGGCGGGTCGTCCACCACGGCCACCCGGTTCGCGAGATCGCCGGCGAGGCGCTTCGCCACCGCCTCGCCGTTCTCGCCGCCGAGGGCGCGACCCCGCTGGAACGCGTGGCCCGCGGCGGGGTTTCCAACTACCTCCTCCACATGGGCGAGGCCCCGGTGCTCCTCATCTCGCCGGGGGCGCCGCTTCGCCGCCTGGAGAAGATCGCGGTTGGGGTCGACGATTCGTCGGCGGGGCTTTCGGCCTGGCGCTACGGGGAGCGGCTCGCGGCGCGGGCAAACGCATCGGCGGTGGCGATCCACCTGGTGAGCCTGGCACCGGATTCGTGCTGTGTGCCCACCTACCTCCCCCCGGAGCTGCTCGGCGAACAGGACGTGCTGGCGCACGCTCAAAGGGCCCTGGCATCGCGCCTGGGGCTTGTGCCTGAGCGATTGGTGGTCGGTCGGGGGGATGAGGTGGACGGGCTTTTGGATCTGGCCCGGGCCCAGGGGGCGGATCTGCTGGTGGTGGGGTCGCGGGCCAAGTCATCGCAGCGGACCCGGATCGGTCGCTTGGTGGTCGGTCTCGTGCACCGGGCCGACCTGCCGCTGTTGGTGGTCCCCGAAGCGGTTCCCTTTTGAGCGGGGCTGCTGGGTGACCAATGCCGCCAGGGATCTTTAGACTGGAGGGGTGCGCCGTTATTCCGCCCCGTGGTACGCGGTGCTCTCCGCGTACTGGTTCGCGACGTCGTTCAAGTGGACGCTGGTGCTCTTCGTTTTGCTCCCGGCCCGCGTGGCCGAGCTCGTCGATCCAGCCGAGAAGGCCTACCGCTTGGGGCTCCTCTTTGGCCTCGGCGCGGTGATGGCGACCCTCGGCCCCCCGATCTGGGGTTACATCTCCGACCGCTTCCCCACCGTTTATGGCCGGCGGATGCCCTATCTCGCGGCGGGGAGCGTCCTGACTGCCGGGGCGCTTGTGCTCATGGCGCTGGCGCCGAGCTACCCCCTGCTCTTTCTGGGCTACCTCCTCCTGCAGGTCGCCGACGACCTGGCCACCGGGCCCTACTCGGCGCTCATTCCCGACCTGGTGCCGAGGGAACACCGGGGCGTGGCCTCGGGGTGGATGGGTGGACTGCAGGCCCTGGCCCAGATCACAGCCGGGGTGGCGGGCTTTTTGGGGCAGAGCCTCGCCGCGCTCTTTTTCCTGGTCGCGCTCTTGAACCTGCTGGCGGCCGGACTGACCCTGGCCTACGTGAGAGAACCCAAGGGGGTGCCTCCGAGGCAGGAAGGGCTTTGGGAGAGCCTCCGCCTGCCCTGGCGCGACCCTGATTTCCGGTGGGTGTGGTCGACCCGTTTTCTGGTCATGCTGGGGCAGTACCTGGTCCAGACCTATCTGCAGTACTACCTCGAGGACGTGGTCCGGGTCTTTTCCGCCTTCGGCCGGGTGATCGCGTCGCGCGCCTACCAGGCGGCTGGGCTTTTGGTGCTCTTCATCTCGGCCGGGGCGGTCTTGAGCTCGGTCCCCGCCGGCCGGATGTCCGACCGGTACGGGAGGAAGCGCATCGTCTATGTCGCTGGCGGGTTTCTCTCGCTCGCCATCGTGCCGCTTTTGCTCTTCCCCCGCTTTGACGTGCTTTTGCCCCTGGCGCTGGTCTTCGGCGCCGCCTACGGGGCCTACGCCGCGGTGGACTGGGCCCTGGTCAGCGACGTGCTGCGCAAGCCGGAAAACCACGCCACCGACATGGGCGTGTGGCAGACCTCGATCGTGCTGCCTCAGATCGTGGCCGGGATGTTCGGCGGCGGCGTCGACGCCCTCAACCGCGCCCAGCCGGGGCAGGGCTACACCGCGGTGTTCCTGATTGCTGCACTGGCCTTCCTTTTGGGCTCGCTTTTGGTTTCGCGGATTCGGGGGGTAAGGTGAGGCTCGACGTTATACCATCGAGACAATGCCAAGCGTCCTCGTTCTCCACGGATTTACCTCGCACCCCGTGCTCACCATGGGGCCGTTGCCACAGGCGCTGAAAGAGGCGGGGTTTGAGGTGGCCCTGCCGGCGCTCCGGGGCCACGGAACCCGCCCCGAGGACCTGGCGGGGGTGCGGTACCAGGACTGGCTCGCCGATGCCCGCGCCGCCTACCGGGATCTGGCCCCGCCCCGGGCGGTGGTGGGGCTTTCCATGGGCGGTCTTCTGGCTGCCTGGCTGGCGGCGGAAGACGGCGCCGAGGCGCTGGTGGCCCTGGCCCCGGCGCTGGGTTTTCGCAACCCCCTGGCCTCGCTCGCGCCCTATCTCCACTGGCTCATTCCCCGCCACGCCGGCGAGAGCTCGATCCTCGACCCCGAGCTCAAGAAGCGGAGCCCCAACTACCCCTGGTTCCCGAGCCGGGCGTTCGTCGAGCTCTACCGGCTCGCCCGCCTGACCCCGGAAAAGCTCTCCCGGGTTGAGGCGAGCGCGCTGGTGATCGCCGCCGGCGTCGATACCGTTGTTCCCCGGTCGGCCGTGCGCCGCTACTTCGAAGGGCTCGGCAGCCGCGATAAGACGTTTTGGGTCCTCGAGGACTCCGGCCACGACATGCTGCTCGACCGCCACCGCGACGAGGCGGCGCGGCGGGTGGTCACCTTCCTCCAGGAAAAGCTCCTTTAAAGCCCTGGGGCCAGGTCAGGAGCGGTCGCCGTGGATGTAGTTGGTGAGTTGCTCGATGACGAACTGCTGGTTGGCGATGATGCTTTTCACCACGTCGCCGATCGAGATGATGCCCTCGAGGCGCTCGTTGACCAGCACCGGCAGGTGACGGACCCTCTTTTCGGTCATGATGGCCATGGCCTCTTCGATGGTCTGTTCGGGGCGGATGTAGACGAAGTCGCGGGTCATGATCTCCGCGACCGGGGTGTCCTTTGACGACCGCCCTTGGAGGATGACCTTCCGGGCGTAGTCGCGCTCGGTGATGATGCCGATTGGGCGTTCACCTTCGGTGACCATGAGGGCCCCGATGCCTCGATCTGACATCTGCTTGATGGCCTCGAAGACGCTGGCGTTGGGCGAGATGGTATAGACTTCACGGCCCTTTTGGTCGAGAAGTTGTTTGATGGTCATGCGGACCTCCTGGGTTTCCCCACTATACCGCTAAACTGAAGGCAATGGTTTCGCACGCGATTCTGCAGCTCAAGCCGGACAAGGGGCGCCTCGAGGCCAACTTCGCCCGCCTCGAGGCCGCGCTCGCCGAGCTCCGCGAGGCGCGGCCCGAGGTGGTGGTTCTTCCCGAGGCCTACCCCACCGGCTACTTCCTGCAAGGGGGCGTTCGCGAACTGGCCCTCACCATCGAGGCGCTCGAAGACCGGCTCAACGAGCTCCACCGGCGGGTCTGGGAGGGCCCCCTCGATCTGGTGATCGGATTTTACGAGCGCGACGGGGGCGCCTACTACAACACCGCCGCCTACTTCGAGCTCGGCGGTCGGGGCCTTTTGCACCGTCACCGCAAGGTCTTCCTGCCCACCTACGGGGTCTTCGACGAGGAGCGCTATCTTTCCCGGGGTCACGAGGTGCGGGCCTTCGAGACCCGTTTTGGCAAGGCCGCCATGCTCATCTGCGAGGACTTCTGGCATACCCTGACCAGCACCCTGGCGGCGCTGGACGGGGCCGAGGTCATCTACGTGCCGGCGGCGAGCCCGGCCCGGGGCTTTGCCGGGCGCGTTCCGGCCAACGTGGGTCGCTGGCGCGATCTGGCCCGGAGCGTGGCCGCCGAACACGGCGTTTACGTGGTGCTCTCCAGCCTGGTGGGCTTTGAAGCCGGCAAGGGCCTGAGCGGCGGCAGCCTGGTGGCGTCGCCCGAGGGGGCGCTGCTCGTCGAGGGTCCGCTCTTTGAAGAGGCGCTGGTGCTGGCCGAGCTCGATCTGGACCGAATCCCGCCGGTTCGCTACGACAACCCCATGCTCTCGGACCTCAAGAGCGGGCTGCCGCTTCTTTGGAACGACCTCGAGCGTATTTTGGAGGGGCTATGAAGGTGGTTCGGGCGGTTCCCCGGGGCGAGGTGCTCGCGCTCGATTACGCGCTGGTCGCGGACTACCTCACCCGGTTCATCCGCGAGGAGCTGGCCTGGCGCGGGTTTTCCCGGGCGCTGGTGGCGGTGTCCGGCGGGGTCGATTCGGCGACCACCCTGGCGCTCGCGGTGCGGGCGCTGGGGGCGGAGAACGTGCACGCCGTGGCGCTGCCGCACCGAGAGAGCTCGCCGGAGTCGCTCGAGCACGCCCGGCTCGTCGCCGAGGCTTTCGGCGTGGGCCTCGAGGTCATCGACATCACCGAGATGGTGGAAGGGTATGCCCGTCTCCGGCCCGAGATGACCCCCTACCGCAAGGGCAACGTGAAGGCCCGGGCCCGGATGGTCGTGCTCTATGACCTCTCGATGGCCTACCGGGCACTGCCCCTGGGCACCGGCAACAAGACCGAACGCCTCTTTGGGTACTTCACCTGGCACGGCGACGACGCGCCGCCGGTGAACCCGCTGGGCGATCTCTATAAGACCCAGGTCTGGGGCCTGGCCGAGTATCTGGGGGTGCCGGAGGTTATCGTGAAGAAAGCCCCCACCGCGGATCTGGAACCGGGCCAGACCGACGAGGCGGACCTCGGCCTCAGCTACCGCCGCGCCGACGTGATTTTGGAACACTACCTCAAAGGGTACCCCGACGACTATCTGGAGCGGCTCGGCTATGAGCCAAGGGAGATCCGGCGGGTCAAGGCCCTGGTCAACAGCACGCACCACAAGCGGCACCTGCCAACGGTGGCCGTGCTCTCGACCACCGCCATCAACGAGTTCTACCTCCGCCCGCTGGACTTCAGGATGGACGAGCGATGAAACGCTGGGCTGGACTCTCGGCACTCTTGCTGCTGCTCGCGGCCTGCGCCCCGACGCGGGTCAGCCCGGCCCTGCCCCCGGCCGGGGTTGGGCCCGGGGTTCTGGTGGTCCGGGACGCCCGGGGGGCGATCCTGCTCAACACCGAGATCCCGCTCCCCGCGCCGCCGGGCGCCACCGTCCGCTTCCAGCGTTACCTCGGCTCCGCGAGCCAGAGCCGGTTTTCTTCCCCGCAGTCCTTTGACGCCCTCCTCGCCTGGCTCAAAGGGGCGCTCAAGGCCGCAGGGTGGCGCCTGCGCGAGCTTCGAAGCGTGGAAAAACCCCCCGATTTCTTCCAGGCCACGCTGGTGATCGAGAAGGCGGGGGCCATTCGTCAGGTGGTGCTGCGGCGTGAAGCGGGGGTGTTTGGCCTCGAGGTGAAGCCGTGAAGGTCGAACGCTACTTCATTACCGGGCTCGCGGTTCTCTTGCCGCTCTTTGTGACCGTGTGGCTGGTGGCGTGGTTTTACGCCGAGGCCCTGAGGCTGGTCACCGGGGTGCTGGCCCTTTTTGGCATCGCGGTGCCGGGCTGGCTCGCTCCCTGGCTGCCGGTCTTTGGCCTTGGGCTGGCGGTTCTCTTCATCACCGGGGTTGGCCTTTTGGCCTCGAACTGGCTGGGGCGAACGCTGGTCCGTTTCTTTGATCAGCTGGTGTCGTTGATCCCCCTGGTGCGCGACATCTACCGCGCGGTCAAGCAGATTTCGACCGGGCTTTTCGGGCGACCGGAGATGGAGTTTTCCCGGGCCGCCCTGATCGAGTACCCGCGGCGCGGAAGCTATGCGCTGTGCTTCGTGGTGCAAAACGTGGGCCGCCGGCTGTCCCCGCTGCCCGAGGGGTACACGGTGGTGGTGGTTCCGACCAGCCCGGTCCCGGCCTCGGGGTTCGTCCTCATCGTGCCGAATGAGGACATCATCCCCCTGGATATGCGGGTGGATGACGCGCTCAGGTTCGTGGTCTCGGTGGGGTTTATCCTCCCGCCCGAGGAGGCCAGCCGGCTGGCGGGCCGCCCGATATGATGGAGGCGTGACCCTCTACGACGAGCTCTTCTCGGCGCTCGAGCCCCGGCTGGGGGCGCGGACCCGCCTCGTCTTCGAGGAGGGAAAGGCCCGGTTTGGCTTCGGCCGGGAAGACCTCACCCCCCAAAAGGCCGAGGCGTTTTTGAAACAGATCGTTTTTCGCGAACTGCAGCGGGTGATGACCGCCCAGGCGGCCCGACGCCTCGTCGGTGAGCTCCTGGAGCGGGTTTCGGGGGGCGAGCCCCAGGCGCCCGACGAAGGACGCCGAAGGGCGGTGATGACGCGGCTCGAGGCGGCGATGAAGCGATTCGGTCTCTACATCGACTGGCCGGAAGTGCAGCGGCTCCGTCGCCTGGTGCGGGCGCTGGCCACCGGCTGGGATGAGGCCCAGGCCGAGGAGGCGCTCGAGCTGGTCGGTGCCCTCGAGGAGGAGCTCGCCTCGCGATTGCTCGAGCAGGCGCGGGAGATCGCCGAGATCGAGGCCATCTTCGAGCGGGTCAAGCAGCTTGGGGGCAGCAAGGTGCGAAGGCTTTCGACCTTGCTGAAGATGGTGCGTGAGGCCCAGGAAGAGGAGATCTTGGCCTCGGCCGAGGTGGAGCAGGCCCGGGCGCTTGCCACCGAGCTTTTAAAGCTGATCGAGTCGTCGGTCGTCGAGGCGGCACCCGGCGAAGTGGCTGAGGACGGGGTCGAGGAATCGTTTGAGTTCGAGATTGACCTCGAGGCCCTGACGCCAGAGCAGGTGCGGCGGCTTGAGGAGATCGACCGCGCCGAGGAGGCCCGGCGGCTGGATAAGCTGGAACAGAACTACCGGTCCGTCCTCACCGGCGCCCTCGCCGATGAGCTGGCCTCGCTGAGGCGTGCGCTGGAGGGCGGGACGCGAGTGGGCGAGGCGCTCCAGGCGTTCGAAGCCCGTTTGGAGGAGGCGAAAAAAGAAGCGCTGGCCGAGGCCCGGGTGAAGTACGAGTGGATGCTGGCCCGGGCCCGGGAACTCGCGAGCGAAGCGGTTTCGACCGAGCGCATTTTTGCCCAACTCGAGGCCATCCGCGAGGCCCTGGACGCCGGCGCCCTGCCCGAGGGCATCGCCGAGGTCGAGGCCGAGATCGAGCGCATGGCCGCCGAGGCCCAGGCCCATAAGCAATCCGCGCAGGCGGCGAAGGCGCTGGCCGAGCGCGCGAGGCGCCTGGTCAGCGACGTTCAGGGGGAGGTCGACGGGGCCTTTGCCGAGGGAATCGCCGAGAAACTCGATACCCTGCTGCATCAGGCCAGCGAAGGCCAGGTGGAGGCCGCGCTCTTGGCCGAGATTCAGGAAGAGCTTTCTTCGCGAGCGCCGGGGCGGGCAAAAGCGCTGCGGGCCGAGGCGATGGCGTTGCCGGACCTCCCCGGCCTCGCCGGTGGGCGCGAGGAAATCCTGGCCGATCTTCAAGAGGGTCAGCTCGAGGCCGCCGAGGCCAAGCTCTCGACCTTGAAGGCGAGGGCCCGGGACGAGACCCGGAACCGGCTGCTGGCACTGGTTGAGCAGGTGCGGCGTTACGGGCTCGACGAGGGCAGGCTCAACGAGGCCCTGGCCGAGCTCGAGGCGGGGAGAATTCCCGACCTGGCACCGCTTGAAGCCCTGGTCTCGGAAGGCGTGGCTCGGGCGGTCCGCGAGGCAAAACGGCGTCTGGGACAGCTGCGGGCCGAGGCCGAGCGCTTCCGCGGTCTGGGGGGCGAATCGGTGCTGGAGCAGCTCGAGGCCCTAGAGCGCCAGCTGCCCGACCATCTCCCGGACTTTTCCGGAGTGGAGGAGGCCATCGAGGCGCTCCGGGCACGGCGGGAAGCGCTGCGACAGGAGCTCAAGGCGCGGCTTTCCAGGCTCGCCGACTTCTACGACCGCCACCGGAACATGACCAGCGAGACCCGCGCCCGCCTGGGGGTGCAGATGCGGTTCCTCGAGGCCGGCCGGCAACACCTCGACCGGCTGGGCGTTCGGGGGCTCCTCGCGCTCGAGCAGGCCCTCGGCGAGGCGGAGGCCCTGGCCGAGCAGCTGGCCCGGGAACACCAGGCCGCGCGCGAGCTCGCCACCGCGCTCAAAGGGGTTGATCTGGAGAACTGGCTGGGGGTGTTCGAGCCCCGGTCAGATGCGGGCGCCGGGGGCGACGGCCTCGAGGGCTTCCGGATACGTGGGGTCGAGGCGGTGGCCCGGTTCGCGGGGGGTGTCTGGCGCGAGGGCGACGCCGCCGGTCTCGACGGCGGTCTCTACCAGGGTTTCAAGCGGGAGCTGGCGGCGTTTGGCCGGGTGATGGGGGGCGAGCCGAGGCTCGTCGTGTTGCAGCTCGGTGAGCGGGTCTGGGTGGCCCGCCTGGGGGCGCTGGAGGATTTGGTGCTCCTGGCCGAACGGCCGCTGCTCTCCCGCATCCTGACCATGATCGAAGCAGCGGGTGGGGGCGAGGGTGCCTGAGCTGATCCTGCGTGACCTTGGGGACACCCAGCGCCTGGCGGAGCGGTTGGTTCAAGAACTCCCCCCGGGGGCGGTGCTCCTGCTCACCGGGCCGCTGGGGGCGGGCAAGACCACGCTGGTCAGCTTTCTGGCCCGGGCGCTGGGGTTTCGCGGGCGGGTGACCAGCCCCACCTACACGCTGATGCACGAGTACCCCACCCCTAAAGGCGTCTTGCTCCACGTGGATCTCTACCGCCTGGCAAGCCCTGAGGATGCCTGGCTGCTCGGGCTCGACGAGCGTATGGAGGCCGCGCACCTGACCGCCGTTGAATGGGGCAGGGCCGAGCAGTTCCCCTCGAGCCTCGAGGTCAACCTCACGCCGCTGGAAGAGGGGCGGAGGCTCGTGCTTTTGGCCCACGGCCCGACCTACGCGTCGCTGCTTCAGCGGCTCAGGCTATAGCGGCCCGGGCGAAGCCGCGCGGAGGATGGCCTTGACCGTCGCCTCCTGAACCAGGACGCTGAGCAGGCCGATGGGGGCCGGAGGCCCTTTTAAGGTCGAGAGGACAAAGGTGGCGTCGCCGTCCCAGGGGGTGTGGGAGGGGCGGATGACCCGTCCGATCGCGGCCTGGGCGGCGTCGGCGAGCATCTTGGCCTCGGCCTTGCTGATCGGCGCCTCAAGCCCCACCGCGACCAACGTGGTGTGCTCGATCGGCCGCGACCGGCCCGAAAGGAAACGCAGCAGGGCCTCGCGGTCGTCGTGACCGGCGATGCACTTCCCCTCCGGGGTGTAGACATCGCCCACCGGGTTCACCACCGCGAGCGCGCCGACCCGGATGTTGCCCGCCTCAGCCAGCGCACTGCCCTGGCCGGTGGGCACCGGGGTCAGGTACTTGCCGGCGCTGGCGCCCGCGCCGGCACCGACTCGACCCTCGGGAACGTGCTCGGCGCTGGCGCTGGCCGCTGCCCGGTAGCCGGCCTCGGCGCCGGGCCAGTCCGGCCTGCCCAGCAGCAGGTCGTAGATCACCGCGGCGGCGACGATGGGGATGGGGCGGGCGGGGGTAAGGTGACCGATACCCTCTTCCGCCAGTCGTTCGGCGACGCCGCTGGCGCTGGCAAGGCCCAGGGCGGAGCCGCCGGTGAAGACCAGCGCGTTGAGCCTGGCCACCGGTTTTTCCGGGGCGAGGAGCGCCGCTTCCCGCGTCCCCGGTGCGGCACCGAGGAAGCTGGCCGAGGCCAGGCACCCTTCTTCGGGGCAGCGAATGACGGTCACGCCGGTGGCGGCAGCCTCATCGGTCCATACCCCGACCGAAAAGCCTTCGATGTCGGTCAGACTGGCCATGCCCCAGCCTACCGCGACTAGGCGTGGTAGACGGGAACCTTGAAGCGCTCGCCGGCGGCCAGCAGATCGGCCTGGAGGTTGCGGATGGTCTTGCGGAAGAGTTCCGAAGCGGCGGCCTCGAGGCGGACGATCCGCCCGGCGAGCACTTCGGCGTCACCCTCGGCCCCGATCTGCACCGCACTCCCCCGGGGCAGCCCGATACCGATGAGGTCGGGGTGCGCGGCGGTAGCCTCGGCCAGGGCCTCAAAGCGGCCGCCCTGGTCGAACCCCGGGAGCGCCACCACGCCCGGGACCAACCCCAGGCCGTAGCGGTAGCGGAGCCCTTCCGGCGCCGGAATGGGGGCGGTGGCACCGAAGATGGCGCTGGCCACGCCGTAGGCGCCGACGAACCCCCCGCGGACGACGACGCTCGCCAGCGCTTCCACCAGCCGGCTGCCGACGAGAAAGTCGAGCAGGGCCTCGGGCTGGCTGGAGGCCAGCCACACCAGCCGGGCCGCCGCCACCTGCTCGGTGAGCGCCCGGTCTTCCGCCACCGCTCGCTTGCGCAGGACCACGAGGCCGGTGCGTTTCGCGCCCAGCCCCTGGACGTAGACCTCGCGCCAGGCCTGGGCCAGGTCCTGGCTTTCCTGGGTCACGATGAAGAGCACGCTGCCCCCGGCTAAAAAGAGCACCCGCTGTTCGAGGAGCCGGTAGGCTCCGGTGAGCGGATCGCCGTCGCCGGTGAGGAGGAATGCACCAGGATGCGCCATGGCCAGACTCATTTTATCGACTCCGTATGCGCATGTATATGCAACCGGCGGCATTCCGACGACCGCGGGAGAAATTGCCGTCTACAAGGGCTTTTTCGCCTTTTTCGTCAACTTCTCATAAAGAAAACCGCCGTTTATGCTAGACTTTTATACGTGGCCCTTACGACCCGGAACGCCGATAAGCGCATGCAGATCCTCGAGGCCACCATCCGGGTCCTCAGAGAACGCGGCCTTTCAGGGTTAAAAGTCGAGGACGTGGCGCGCGCCGCGGAAGTCGGCAAAGGCACCGTATACCTTTACTTTCGGGATAAGCAGGACCTCCTCCGGGCTTTGGTCGAGTACCGAACCCTCTCGTTCTACCGCGACGCCGAGGCCTTGGTGAAGGCGGCCAAACCCTTTCGCGAGCGCCTTCGGGACCTGCTTGCCCGGCGCCTTGAGTTCATCGACGAGTGGCGCGGTCTTTGGGCGGCGGTGGCTGCCGAGGCGGTCAAGGAAGACAAGGAGAGCTGGCTCAAGGGCTTGCACGAGCGCTACCAGGCCATCTTGGAAGACTTTGTCGAGCGTGGGATTCGCGACGGTGAGCTCAGGGCGGACCTCGAGGTCCGCCTGGTGGCCGCCACGCTGGCTGCGCTGGGGTGCGCGCCGCAGCTTGACCTTCCCCGCGAGGCCTTTTTGGACCAGCTGGTCGAAGTATGGGTGAAAGGAGTGGGTGCGTGAAGGAGTACCGTCCGGGCGACAAGGTGGTCCTCCCACCGTACGGGGTGGGAGTGGTTTCTGGGATTGCTCGCCGTACTGTTGGCGGTGTGGGACGCGCGTATTACCAGGTTGAGTTTCCGGGGACCCGATCCAAAGCCTACGTTCCCGTGGAATCCCCGGCTGCGGTCGGTCTCCGGCCGGCGCTCCGCCGGGAAGAGGTTCCGGACATCCTGGACCGGCTCAAAAACGGTCGCGTTCCCCTGCCCAAGCAGTGGGCGGCGCGCCACCGCCGCGTCACCGAGATCCTGGCCGAGGGCGATCCCTACCGGATCGCCGTTCTCGCCGGGCAGCTGCGGGCCTGGGAGGTCGAGCGCGGCCTTCCCGACCTCGACCGCCAGGCGCTCAGGCGGGCCATCAACCTGCTCGCCGAGGAGGTGGCGCAGGCCCTCGAGGTCACCCTCGAAGCGGCCCGGGAGCTCTTCGAAGAGGTCTGGGGCGAGGCGCTGAACTAATCACCCCCGGTGGTCGAAGCGAACACCCCCGCCGTGGCGAGAGCCACGGCGGGGGTTACTTCAGGCGCCCTTAGCGCCGGGGGTGTTCGGGC
>CAZXOY010000008.1:7555-25708 GCA_964642655.1 uncultured bacterium | reverse complement strand
GGCCGCTTCGGGGCATGCGGGCCGCGGCGCGCTTGGAAGCGCTTTTTCCCGGGGCGTTCCTGGCCGAGTTCGCCCACCGGACGCTTGAAGAATGCCTGGGCTCGGGCCTCGATTGCCTTCTTGAGCCGCTCTGCTTTTTTGGGGGCGATGAGGCCGAGGCGGACCTCTTGGTCGATGATCCCCGACCACACCGCCACCAGCTGAGCCTTGGCCACCTGGAGATCACCCCCGGAGCGTTTGAGGATTTCTGCCAGGCTCGGGGTTTTGAGCCGTAGCAAGGCGGCCCGCAGTCGGCGGGTTTCGACTTCGGCCTTGGCCTTCGGGAGAAGGCCCTGGCGCATCGCTTCTGAGAGCTGCTCCAGGCGGAGTTCGATCACGCGTTCCCGGAGTTCGGTGATTGAAAGTCCCCGTTGTTCCAGGAGCGCCGGTAGCCCACCGGCTTCGCGCAGGGCTTTTTGCAGCGCTTTGGGCTCCATGCCGAGCGCCTTGGCCAGCACGCCCAGCTGCGGCGAGCCCGCTCGACCTTCACGCCAAACCTGCCTGGTTTCCCCTTTGGCCGGCGGCGCCGCCTGGGCTTTGGGGGTTGCCGGGCCTTGCGCCAGTGCAGCGCCGACCACCAGTGCCGCGAGGGTTACGACCGTCCGTTTGTTCACCACCATCACCACCCTTTCCGCCTACCACTCTGAGGACCGGCGGTGAAGGCGGGCTGGGCGTGACATGAAGCGCGGTTCAGATTGGCCGGCTCCGCACGTACGCGGAGCCGGCCGGTGGGCGCGGTATGGGATTTTCGCCGGGGGCCTGCCGTTTCGCGGATGGCCTACGAGCTTTTCGACATACCGACGGAAGATCGGTGGTTGTTTGCGTTCGCTTGGGGCCCCCGCCGCGGCGAAGGCCACGGCGGGGTGCTTAGCTGTCCCGGCCCGAGCGCTTGATGGCCTCGACGATTTCCGGGTTGGCCAGCGTGCTCACGTCGCCGGCGTCACGGTTATTGGCGAGCGCGGCCAGAACCCGTCGCATAATCTTGCCCGAGCGGGTTTTTGGCAGGTCAGGGACAATATGGACCGCCCGTGGACGCGCGATCTTCCCGATGTTCTCCTCGATGGAGGCGACGATTTTCCGTTCGATCTCGGGGCTGGCTTCGATGCCCGGTTTGAGCGAGACGAAGACTTCCGGGACGTGCCCTTTGATCTCGTCGGCTTTGGGCACCACGGCGGCTTCGGCGACCTCGGGAACTTTGAGCACCGCGGATTCGATCTCCTTGGTGCCGAGCCGGTGGCCGGCCACGTTGATCACGTCGTCGACCCGGCCCAGGATACGGAAGTAGCCATCGGCGGCCTGGGTGGCGGCGTCCCCCGTGAAGTAGGGCCAGTCGCGCCAGTCCGTGCTCTTTGGGTCCTTGTTGTAGCGCAGGTAATAGGTCTGTACGAAGCGGTCGGGATCGCCCCAGATGCCCATCGAGAGGCCCGGCCAGGGATTTCGGATGCACAGGTTGCCTGCCTTGCCCGCCCCTTTGGGGATCTCCTGGCCGTTTTCGTCGAAGATGACGGGGTAGATGCCGGGGAGTGCGGGCCCGGCGCTTCCGGGCTTCATGGCGTGGATCGCCGGCACGGTGGTGAGGAGGAATCCGCCGGTTTCGGTCTGCCACCAGGTATCGACGATCACCGCCTTTTCCTTGCCCACGACGTGGTAGTACCAGCGCCAGACGTCGGGTTCGATGGGCTCGCCGACGGTGGTCATGTGCTTGAAGCGGGTGTCGTAGCCTTTCGGCCCCTCGGGGTTGGCTTTCCTGAGCTGACGAATCGCGGTGGGGGAGGTGTGGAAGATGGTGACGCCGAGTCGCTCGGCGATGCGCCAGACCCGGTCGGCGTCGGGGTAGGTGGGGACGCCCTCGTAGATGACGCTGGTGGCGGCCACGGCGAGGGGGCCGTAGACGATGTAGGAGTGGCCGGTGATCCAGCCGATGTCGGCCATGCACCAGTAGACGTCCTCGGGGTGGATGTCCTGGATATTCTTCGAGGTCCAGGCCACGTACGAGAGGTAGCCGCCGGTGCTGTGCATGTGCCCCTTGGGGCGGCCGGTGGTGCCGCTGGTGTACATGATGAAGAGCGGATCCGTGGACTCCATCGATTCCGGTTCCACACGTTCACCGCGGTGGGCCTTGAGCAGCTCGTCGACGAAGAAGTCGCGACCCTCGACCATGGGGGCGCTGGAACGGTATTCACCCGGGTACCGGCGCCACACCAACACTTTCTCCACCGTTTGGCCCTGCTCGGCGGCCAGCCGCACCGCCTCGTCGGCTTTCGCCTTGTGGTCGAGGAGCTTGCCGTTGCGCCAGTAGGCGTCCATGGTGATGAGCACCCGGCTGCCCGAGTCGGCGATACGATCGGCGGTGGCTTTACCCGAGAACCCGGCGAAGACCACCGAGTGGATGACCCCGATGCGGGCGCAGGCCAGCATGGTCACCGGGAGCTCGGTCACCATCGGCATGTGGATGGTGACCCGGTCCCCTTTCTTAAGCCCAAGGCCCCGGAGCACCGCGGCCATTTCGTTGACCCGGACCCACAGTTCGCGGTAGGTGGTGAACTCGATCGGCTCCTCTTCCGGCTCGGGGACGAAGATGAAGGCCGCCTTGTTGCCGTGGCGGGGAAGGTGGCGGTCGACGCAGTTTTTGGCGGCGTTGAGGCGGCCGCCGACGAACCAGCGCCAAAACGGCGGGTTGCTGGTGTCGAGCGTCGTGTGCCAGTAGCGGTCCCAGGTGAGGAGGTCGGCGTACTCGCGGAAGCACTCGGGGAAGTTGGCCTCGCTGAAGCGGTCAAAGATCGTGGGGTCGGTGAGGTTGGCCTGGGCGACGAACGAAAGCGGGGGCTGGTAATAGGCTTCCTCCCGCCAGTGGACCGCAACCTCGGCTTCGGTAACGGCGGCGCTTTTGGGCGGTTGATCCTGACCGACCTGACGTTCGTCCATGGTGACTCCCTCCTGATTGAGCCTTGCGCCAACGTGCTTGACGAATTGGCGCGCCCGAATTAGAATGCCTCCGACGTGAATTCTTAAAAGTGGTTCCTACGGAGAGGAATTATAAGGGGTTCCTGGAAACCTTTTCAAGTTCTCCCGGGTGCCCCGGACGTCAAAGGAGGGGAGGCTTGTGACGAGAGAAGGCGTGCAAACGGTTCAGACCCTCGACACCAGCGCCAACCCCGCGCCGCTGGGTCTTTTGGCCTTTGGCATGACCACGGTGCTTTTGAATATGGCCAACGCCGGACTCTTTCCCCTCGGCAGCATGATCCTGGCGATGGGCCTCTTTTACGGGGGGCTGGCCCAGATCTTCGTGGGGTGGATGGAGTGGAAAAAGGGCAACACCTTCGGAACCGTTGCTTTTACCTCGTACGGGTTGTTTTGGGAAACCTTTGTGTTTTTGATCGTGCTGCCGAAGCTCGGTTGGATCGAGCCGGCCGCCAAGGGCGGGATGGTGGCCTATCTCTTTCTGTGGGGCCTTTTTACCTTCGTGCTCTGGATCGCGACTTTAAAACACAACCGGGCGCTTCAGGTCGTCTTCTTTACCCTCTTCATCCTTTTCTGGCTGCTGGCCTTGGGAGAGTACACCGGCAACACCGCGATCACCAGGTTTGCGGGGTGGGAAGGCATCCTTTGCGGACTTTCGGCCATGTACCTGGCCTTTGCCCAGGTGCTGAATGAAACCTTCGGTCGCGAGGTGCTGCCCATCGGCTGAGGCGTTTCTCCCGCGCCCCCCGGGCCTCGGCCCGGGGGGCGCGGCGTTCGGGCCGGTGAAGCCCGCTCAAAAGAGCGCGCGGATGCGCTCGAGGGCCTCTTCGATCGCCGCCTCGCTGGTGGCGTAGCTCATGCGCACGTGGCCCGGGGCCCTGAAGTCGGTCCCCGGCACCACGGCGACGCGGGCCCGTTCGAGGAGGAGCTCGGCCGCCTTGAGCTCATCCTCGTGAATGCGCCGGACGTCGGGCATGACGTAGAACGCGCCTTTGGGTGTGGTGGTGGGGAGGCCGATGGCGCGGAGCCCCTCCACGATCCGTTTCCGGCGCCGGTCGAAGGCAGCGCGCGCCATGGCGATGAATTCCTGGCTCTTGGGGTTGGTGAGGGCCTCGAGGGCCGCCCACTGGGCGATCGAGGTGGGGTGGGTGACCGACTGGCCCTGAATCTTGGTCATGGCCTGGATGACGTCCTTCGGACCACCGGCGTACCCCACCCGCCAGCCGGTCATGGCGTAGGTCTTGGCCACGCCGTTGACGGTGATGGTGTGCTCGGGGGCCACGACGCCGGGCGAGAAGGCCCGGCCCTCGTAGATGAGGTGTTCGTAGATCTCGTCGGAGATGAGGTAGAAATCGTGCTCGATGGCCAGTTCGGCCAGGGCGGTGAGGGTTTCTTCCGGGTAGACGGCACCGGTTGGGTTGCTGGGGGAGTTCACCACCAGGGCCTTGGTCTTGGGGCCGATGGCGCGGGCGACGGCCTCGAGGTCGGGCACGAAGCCCGCTTCGGCGCTGGTGGGCACGACCACCGCCCGGCCGCCGGCGAGCTCGACCTGCGCTGAGTAGCTCACCCAGAAGGGGGCGATGAGGACGACCTCGTCGCCGGGGTCGATGATGGCCTGGAAGAGGTTATAGAGCACGCCCTTGCCCCCGACGCCGATCGTGACCTGCTCGGGGGTGTAAGCGAGTCCGTTTTCGCGGCGAAACTTCTCGGCCACCGCTTCTCTGAGTTCGGGAATGCCGGCGGGGGGCGTGTACTTGGTCTTGCCCTCGGCCAGGGCCCGGCGCGCCGCTTCCTTGATGTGCTCGGGGGTGTCGAAATCCGGCTCGCCGGCGGTGAGGGCGATGACGTCGATGCCCTGGCGTCTGAGCTCGAGGGCCCTGGCGTTCACCGCCACCGTGGCTGAGGGTTTGAGGGCACTTGCGCGCTGCGAAAGACTCCGCATGTCAGGAGTATAAATTTCCGCCGGCGTTTTTGGGTAATGTGTTTCCGTGCCCCCTGACCTCCGTTTTCCGCCTTCTTTAGAGGGCGTGCTCATCGATCGCGAGAACCGCTTCGTGGTCTGGGTCGCCCGGGGTGGGGAGAGGCTGCGGGTGCATCTGCCGAATTCCGGACGCCTGCGCTTTTTGCGGCCCGGTGTGCCGGTGCGTTTTGTCCCCAAGCAATCGGAGAAAACCGCCGGTCGCTTGCTCATGGCCAGGGACGGAGAGGCCTGGGCCCTTCTCGATTCCAGCTACGCCGAGGCGGCGCTTCCTGGGTTGGTGACGCGCTGGGGGTATCGCTACCTCACCGCCCAGCCCCGCCTCGAGGGCCGCCGGCTCGATGCCCTGATCGAAGACGCCTTTGGGGTGCGACCGCTGGAGATGAAGTCGGCCACCCATGTCGAGGAGACCGTGGCCTGTTTTCCCGACGCCCCCAGCACCCGGGCCAGGCGGCATCTTGCAGTTCTTCGCCGAACGCGGGGTGTCTTGGTGTTCGCGCTCTTGAACCCCCGCGCCCGTACCTTCCGGCCCTGCCGCTATGACCCCGAGTTCGCCCGGGCGCTCGCTGAGGCGGTGCAGGGCGGGCTCGAGGTGCACGCGGTGCGCGCCGAGGTGGACCCCACGGGGATGTCCTGGGCCGAGGAGGTCCCCGTATACTCGACATCGTGAAGCCCGAAGGCACCCGAGACTACCTTCCGCCCGAAGCTGAGGTTCGAGCCAGCTTTCGAGAGCGCCTCGAGGCCCTCTTTTCCCGCTGGGGCTACCGGCCGGTGGAGCTCTCCGTGCTCGAGACTTATGACGCCAGCCACCCGAACGCCGAGCGCGCTTTCAAGCTGGTGGACAAGACCGGCGAGGTGCTGATGCTCCGCAGCGAGTTCACCACGGCACTGGCGCGGGTGCTCCTGCCCCGCGCCAGCGAAGGGCCCATCCGGCTGCGCTATGCCGGAAAACTCTGGCTGCGCGAGGCGGCGGCCGAGCCCGGGCGGTTGCGGGAGTTCACCCAGGTGGGGGTGGAGCTGGTGGGCATTTCGTCCCCCGCCGCCGACGCCGAGCTGGTGGAGCTGGCCTGGGAGGCACTGGTGGCGGTGGGGCTTGAGGCCGCGGTCATCGAAATCGGGCTTCCCGCCCTGGTCCGCGACCTGCTCGAGGCCACCGGCCTTCCGGGGGAAGTTGCCGAGCGGTTGCGAAGGGCGGTGGATCGCAAGGCGGTGCCGGAGCTCGCCGAGGCCCTTTCCGCCTTCGGGGTCAAGGGCAAGCTGAGGGAGGCCATTCTGGCCCTGCCCGATCTTTACGGTGGCCGGGAGGTTTTGCAGGAGGCAAAGCGACACGCGCTTTCAGATCGGGCAAGGCTCGATCTGGAGTGGCTGGAGGCCGTCGCCCGGGCGCTGCCCCCGGCGCTGCCCCTCATGTTTGACCTGGGGATGGCCCGGCGTTACGACTATTACTCCGGCCTGACCTTCCGCGCCTACACCCCCGATTTCGGTTTGCCCCTGCTCGGCGGCGGGCGCTACGACGGGGCCTTGCTGCCGATGGCGGCGGGGTTTGCCGTGGGGCTTGAGCGGGTCATTGAGGCCGTCAAGGCGCCGCCGAGCCGGCGGGGCGTCGAGATCATCGCTGCGGACGTCGATCTCGCCCGGCGGCTTCGGGCCGAGGGGCGGGTGGTGGAGCTCGCCCACACCGACGACCGGGCGGCCCTGCTCGCGCTGGCCGAAAGGCGGGGCGCGCGCTACCTGGCGGTCGAGGGGAAGCTCGTGGAGGTGACGTCGTGCAGGGATACGAACTGACCATCGCCCTTCCCAAGGGCCGGATGTTCGACGAAGCCTACCGGGCGCTGGGCCGGGCCGGGCTCAGTTTGCCCGATCGGGGTGCGGCGCGGGAAATGCTCCACCGTGGCGCGGGGGTGGCGGTGCTGGAGCTGCGCAACGCCGACGTGCCCGCCTACGTCGATCTCGGCATCGCCGACCTCGGGGTGGTGGGCAAGGACGTGCTGGCCGAGGCCGGGCGCGATCTTTTCGAACCGGTGGATCTGGGCTTTGGCGCCTGCCGGCTCAGCCTTATCCGCAAGCCGGGCGAGCGCGGCCCCATCCGCCGGGTGGCGAGCAAGTATCCCCGGGTGACCGAGCGCTGGCTTAAGGAGAGGGGCATCGCCGCCGACGTGGTCAAGCTCCACGGCAACGTCGAGCTCGCCGTCCTGGTGGGGCTGGCCGACGCCGTGGTGGATGTGGTCGAGACCGGAACCACCTTGAGGCAGGCCGGCCTGGTCGAGGTCGAGGTCTTGATGCGGAGCAGTGCGCGCCTGGTGGTCAATCGCAGCGCCATGAAGCTCAAGCGTGAACGCATACGCGCGCTCATCGAGCGCCTCCGTCGCGGGTGAGAAGGGCTTTTCCCTTCGCTTAGAATCGGCACGTGACCCGGGAACGGCTCTTGCGTTTAAAGTCGGTGCTCGATCGGCGCCAGCCGGACCTCACCGTGCTCATGGAGAACGTCCATAAACCCCACAACTTTTCCGCGATCCTCCGAACTGCCGACGCGGTCGGTATTTTCGAGGCGCACGCCGTCCACCCCACCGGTGGCGTGCCAACCCACCACGACACCGCGGGCGGTGCCGCCAAGTGGGTCTACCTGCGGGTCCACCCCACCGTCGAGGACGCCATCGCTCACCTTCGCCAAAGGGGCTTTTCGGTCTACGCCACCCGCCTTTCCCCCTCGGCCATCGATTACCGCGAGGTCGACTACACCAAGCCTACGGCGGTGATCATGGGGAGCGAGAAGTGGGGGGTGAGCGAGGAGGCGGCCAGTCTCGCCGACGCCGAGATCGTGATCCCCATGATGGGCATGGTGCAAAGCCTCAACGTCTCGGTGGCGGCGGCGGTGATCCTCTTCGAGGCTCAGCGGCAGCGGATGCGGGCCGGCCGTTACGACCGGGTCCAGCTCGATGCCGAGCGCTATCAGCGCGCCCTCTTCGAGTGGGCCTATCCCGAGATCGCCAGGGAGCTGCGGGAAAAGGGGCTGCCCTACCCGCCCCTCGACGACGATGGGGGCATCGCGTGGCCGGAAGGAGTGCCGCCGTGGACCTCTTCGTGAGCGCGACGGCCATGGAGGGTGCGTTCCTCGAGGCCTGGCCGGGGGCGCCGTTCGAGTTCCATGGCCGCGCCGGTCTCCGGGGCCAGGGCTGGGCCTGGCTTGAGCTCGGGGTGGGCAAGGTCAACGCCGCGGCGACGCTTTCCGCCTTCCTCCAGGCCTACCCCGAGGTGCGCCGGGTGCTGGTCTTCGGCCTGGCCGGAGCCTACCCGGGCACCGGGCTCAGGCCCGGGGCGCTGGTGCTGGCATCCGAGGAGATCCAGGCCGACCTGGGCACGGCCTTCGGGATGAAGCCGCTCGGATTTCCCGCCTTGCGCCTCGAGGGGACCGACTACTACAACCGTTTTCCGGCCGACGCCGCTTTCACCGCCGAGCTGGCGGATCGGCTCGGACTCTTGCCCATGCCCCTCGTGACCCGTGACCAGGTCTCGGAGTCGCTCGAGGCCGCGCACGCCATCCGCCGCCAGTGGGGCGGGGTTGCGGAAAACATGGAAGGGGCGGCGGTGGCGCAGGTGGCGCTTTGGCACCGGCGGCCCTGGGCCGAGCTCCGGGCCATCTCCAATCTGGCCGGCGTGCGAAAAAAAAGCGAGTGGCGGATCCCCGAGTCCGTCGCCGCGTTGCGGACGGCGTTCGAGCGCCTCCGCCCGGAAGAGTGAGCGCGGGCGAGCTTTCCCGCCTGCCGGCCGGGCTGGCGGTCGTTTGCCTTTTGCCGTGGACGTCCCGGATACCCATGCAAAATTAGGGCATGCTTTTGCGATCGGAGCGGACCGTGGCCCACGCACCCCTTCCCCCGTGGGGTGTACAGTACACTGGTACGGAAAGCAAAGGGGGTGTTGAACGTGAAGAAACCGAAATGGATACGGGTCGCGCTGGCAGCGCTTGGGTTTTTGGCCATGGGATCGCTGGTGGCCGCCGAAGGGGTTACGGTCACGATCTCCTGCGGCTCGGTCGGCAAGGACCAGACGTTTTGCAAGGAGGGCGCCGAGGCCTGGGCCAAAAAGACCGGCAACAAGGTCCGGGTGCTCTCCTCGCCCCAGTCCACCAGCGACCGACTGGCGCTCTACCAGCAGCAACTGGCCGCCGGGAGCAGCGACGTCGACGTCTACATGATCGACGTGATCTGGCCCGGGGTGCTGGGTCAGTTCTTCGAGGATCTCAACCCTTACATCGATCCCCGGGTGAAGGAAGGCTTTTTCCCGTCGTTGATCGACGCCAACACCGTCGACGGGCGGCTGGTGGGGCTGCCCTGGTTTACCGACGCCGGCATCCTCTACTACCGCAAGGATCTGCTCCAGAAGTACGGTTTCAGCAAGCCACCCACCACCTGGGATGAGCTCGTCCAGATGGCCAAGACCATTCAGGAAGGCGAGCGCAAGGCCGGCAACCAGAGTTTTTGGGGGTTTGTCTGGCAGGGTGCTTCGTACGAAGGATTGACGGTGGATGCCCTCGAGTGGATCTACTCCTACGGTGGCGGGACCATCGTCGATGCCAAGGGGAATATCACCGTGAACAACCCGCGGGCCAGGGCCGCGCTGGAGATGGCCAGGACGTGGGTGGGAACGATCAGCCCGCCGGGCGTGCTTTCGTACATGGAGGAGGACGCCCGCGGGGTGTGGCAGGCTGGAAACGCGGCCTTCATGCGTAACTGGCCCTACGCCTACGCCCTCGGCAACAGCGCCGACAGCCCCATTCGCGGCAAATTCGACGTCACCGTGCTCCCGAAAGCCAGCACCCCGGAGGGTCGCCACGCCGCGGGGCTCGGCGGCTGGCAGCTCGCGGTGAGCCGCTTCTCCAAGCACAAGGAAGCCGCGGTGGACCTCGTGCTCTACCTCACCGGCTATCAGGAACAAAAGCGCCGGGCCATCGAGGGCAGCTACCTCCCGACGAGGCCGGCGCTTTACCAGGACCCCGACCTCCTCAAGGCTCAGCCTTTCATGGGCCGGCTCTACGACGTTTTCGTGAACGCCGTGCCCCGGCCGAGCGCTCAGACCAAGAAGAAGTACAACCAGGTCTCGAGCGCCTTTTGGACCGCGGTCCACAACGCGATCTCGGGCAAGGTCGACGCGGCCACGGCGCTGCGCCAGCTCGAGGCCCAGCTCAAGCGGATCAAGGGTGCCGGGTGGTGAAGCCGGGCGCTTGGATTGGCTGAAAACGGGGCCCCCTCGACCACGAGGGGGCCCCGGATGCCGCTGGAGGTCTCATGCTGAAGCGATCGCTCCAGGCCCGACGCGCGAGGGCCGCCTGGTTGTTTTTGCTCCCGAGTCTCGTTTTGCTGGCGCTGGTCGCGGCCTACCCGCTCCTGCGCACCATGCAGCTCTCCCTGTACCAGGCGAGCATTCTCGACTACCCTCTGCGGCCGGTCTGGGTGGCCCTGGCCAACTATGCCTTCCTCATCCAGGACGCCTACTGGTGGCTAAGCGTCAAGAACACGGTGATCTTCACCGTGGCTTCGGTCTCCCTGGAAACCTTGCTCGGGCTTGGGATCGCGGTTTTGGTCAACGCCCGCTTTCCCCTGCGGGGACTCATGCGCACCGCGATGCTCATCCCCTGGGCCATCCCCACCGTGGTCAGCGCCCAGATGTGGCGCTGGATGTACAACGACGTTTACGGCGTGATCAACGATATCCTTTTGCGCCTCGGGTTGATCGCCAAACCCGTGGCCTGGCTCGCCGAGCCCTCGCTGGTGCTGGCGTCCATCGTGGCGGTCGACGTGTGGAAGACCACGCCCTTCATGGCGCTCTTGCTCCTCGCCGGGCTGCAGTCGATTCCCAAGGAGCTCTACGAGGCCGCGCACGTGGACGGGGCGACCCCGTGGCAGCAGTTCCGCTACGTGACCCTCCCGCTCCTCAAGCCGGCGCTCTTGGTGGCGCTGGTCTTCCGGACCCTGGACGCGCTCCGGGTCTTCGACGTGGTCTACGTGATGAGCGGGACCAACCCCTCAACCATGAGCATGTCGGTCTACGCCCGGCAGCAACTCGTGGATTTCGGCGCTTTGGGGTATGGCTCGGCGCTTTCAACGGGGATCTTCTTTATCATCGCCATTTTCACGGTGATCTACCTGACCGTGCTGCGAGTGGAGGTGGACTGAGGTGCCGAAGGGGCGTCAGAAGTTCCGTTTGGGCCGGTTTCTGGGCCAGGTGGCGTTCTATCTTTTGCTGCTCGCCGTTTTTGCCTACCTCGTCTTTCCCTTCTACTGGGCGGTGGTGAGTTCGCTGAAGTCCCAGCAGGAGCTCTTTCAAACCCCGGTGTCCTACTGGCCAGAGAAGCTTCGCTGGCAGAACTATCGCGATGTATTCATCATGCAGCCGTTTGGCCGCAATCTCCTGAACTCGGCCGTGGTGGCCGGGCTCACGACCCTCTTGGCCCTGGCGGTGGGGAGCTTTGCCGCGTATGCCCTGGGCCGGTTCCGTTTTGCCGGGAAGCGGCCCATCTACTACGGCATTTTGGCGGTGAGCATGTTCCCCCAAATCAGCGTTTTGGGGGGCATGTACGTCCTGATCAAGGCGCTCGGGCTCTACAACACCTGGTGGGCGCTGGTGTTTTCCTACATGATCTTTACCCTCCCCTTTACCATCTGGGTGCTCACCAGTTTCGTGCGCGAGATTCCCGCCGAGCTCGAGGAGGCGGCCTACGTCGATGGCGCCGGGCCCCTGCAGACGCTCCTTTGGGTGCTCCTGCCCCTGATGGCCCCGGGGCTGGTGACCGCGGGGTTGCTCGCGTTCATCGGTGCCTGGAACGAGTTTCTCTTTGCCCTCACCTTCACCGTGGACGATAAAGCCCGGACCGTTCCCGTGGCCATCGCCTTTTTCAGCGGAGCCAGCCAGTTCGAGCTGCCCTGGGCTCAGATCATGGCCGCGAGCGTGATCGTGACCGTTCCCCTGATCCTCCTGGTTCTCTTCTTCCAGCAGCGGATCATCGCCGGGTTGACCGCGGGGGCGGTCAAGGGGTAGGGCCCCGGCCGTGGTTTTTGTCAGGGCGGAATACTCAAACGGCGCCGGGGAACTTCCCCGGCGCACGTTTTTGGGCAGTGGGCGAGACGGCGGGTTTTAGTCCGCGGCGTCCTGGATCGAGAGCTCGGCCCGACGGATGCGGGCGCCGAGGGCCTGGAGCTTGGCCTCGAGGGCCTCGTAGCCCCGCTCGAGGTGCTCGGTGCCGGCGATCATGCTCTCGCCTTCGGCCGCCAGCGCCGCGACCACCAGGGCGCCGCCGGCGCGGATGTCGAAGGCCCGGACCTCGGCCCCGTGGAGCTTGCGGCCCCGAACCGCCAGGACGTGGTCTTTGAGCGAGAGCTCGGCGCCCATCCGCGCCAGTTCGCCGACGTGGGTGAAGCGATCGGGGTAGACGCGGTCGGAGACCAGGCTGACGCCGGGGACGGTCGCCAGGTAGGCGGTGGCCACCGGCTGCAGGTCGGTGGGGAAGCCGGGGTATTCCCGGGCCTCGAGGTTGAAGGGCCGGGGTTCGGCGATGGCCTCGAGCTGGATCCAGTCATCTCCGAAGAGGATCCGGTGCCCGGACTCGGAAAGCTTGTCGAGCAGGGCGTCGAGGTGGTGGGGGTCGGCGTTTTGGAGCGTTACCCGCCCCCGGGTGGCGGCGGCGGCCAGGAGGTAGGTGCCGGCCTCGATGCGGTCGGGGATGACGCGGTGGCGGCCACCGCCCATCGCCCGGGCGCCGCGGACGTACACCTGGCTGGTGCCGGCGCCGACCACCGTGGCCCCCAGCATGGCGAGGAAGCGCCCGAGATCCTCGACCTCGGGCTCCTGGGCGGCGTTGACGATGGTGACCTCGCCGTCGCCCAGGGCCGTGGCCAGCATCACCTGTTCGGTGCCGCCGACCGTGGGGATATCGAAGACCACGCGGCCGCGAAATGCGCGGGCGCGGCGGGCGAAGAAGGTCCCGCCTTCCTCGCTGACTTCGGCCCCGATCTTGCGCAGGGCTTTCACGTGGAGATCGACGGGGCGGGGGCCGAACGCGCAGCCACCGGGCATGGAGACGCTGCCCTCGCCGGTGCGGGCCAGGAGCGCGCCGAGCACGATGAAGCTGGCCCGCATCTTGGAGACCAGTTCATACGGGGCGTCGGTGCGCAGGATTTCTGGGGTATGGAGGTGCAGGCTACGCCCTTCCCAGGCGTAGCGGGTGCCGAGGTGTGCGAGCAGGTCGAGCAAGACCTCGATGTCGCGCAGTCGGGGGACATTCTCAATGGTCACCGGCTCCTTGGTCAGCAAGCTGGCGACCATCACGGGCAACACGGCGTTTTTTGCCGGGCTCACTTCGATCTCACCGGAAAGCGGATGCTTGCCCTCTATAATGAGCGGTACGTTCACCTGGTCCCCCTTTAAGCAAGTTGCACATCATGAGCAACTTACGCAAAACCATTATGCGACGGTTTGCACGTGTTGTCAACAAATCACGCTTGCTGCTACAATGATGGTGCTTTTTGGGGGCGGCATGCCGAAAAAGGAGAAAAAGCGCCTTCAGGTAGTCATCAGCGAGGAGCAGGACGCCCTTCTCACCAAGGCGGCCTACGAGCTCTCGAGCCCCGAACGCCTGGTATCGAAGTCCGAGGTGGTGCGCCTCGCCATCGAGAAGATCGCCCGCGAGCTCGAGGCCGGTCGCCTCGAGGTCAAGGACCTTTTGCAGAAAATCGAGTCCGAAGAAGAAGACGAGGGCTGATCGCGTAGAAAGTGCACGGGTCTGTGCCCGTGGCAGCGAACGCCGCGGGCGTTTTGCGTGCAACAATGGGGTTCGTGGAGCGACTCGGGGGCCGCTACCGGCTGATTTCACCGGTCGGCCAGGGCGGAATGGCCGAGGTTTGGCGGGCCTTGGACGAGCGGCTGGAGCGCGAGGTGGCGGTCAAGCTGCTCTTTCCCCACGTCCACCCCGCTGAGCGGGCGCGCTTTGCCCGGGAGATCCGGGCGCTTTCGCGCCTCATTCACCCCGGGGTGGTGCAGATCTACGACCTCGGCGAGGAGGCGGGGCGGCTCTATTTCGTGATGGAGCTGGTCCAGGGAGGCGGCTTTGACCGGCTCGGCCCTTTTGAGGAGGGTGTTGAAGGCTGGCGGCTTTTGCGGGCCGCCGCCGAGGTTCTGGACGCGCTGGCGTATCTGCACGACCAGGGGGTCATCCACCGCGACCTCACCCCGGCGAACATCCTGATTACCCCGGAAGGGCATGCCAAGGTGATGGATTTTGGCCTTGCTTATCTCTCGGACGTGACCCAGGGGCTCACCCGGACCGGCTACACCCTGGGAACGCCCCAGTACATGGCGCCCGAGCAGGCCACCGGCGGCGAGGTGGGGCCCGCGGTCGACCTTTACGCCTTTGGCGCCGTCCTCTACCGGGCGTTGACCGGGGAAGCCCCGTTCAGCGGCGAGCACGACCAGGCGGTGCTCTACAAGCACGTCTACGAGCCCCCGACCCCGCCGGCGGAGAAAAACCCGGCCGTGTTCCCCGGGCTTTCGCGACTGGTCCTTGACCTCTTGGCGAAAAAACCCGAGGCCCGGCCGCCAGGTGCCCGGGCGGCGAAAAAACGCCTGCTTCGCCTGGAAAAAGCCTTCGCCGGCCGCGCCTACAAAAGCGCCCGGGCCGGGGCCGCCCGGAGCGGCCACTACCCCGAGGGGCCGCTCGATCCGGCGGCGCTGGAGCTCGCGAGCGTGGTGGACCTCGAGGGTGAGGCGGCCTGGCCCAGCGAGATGGCCCTGGATCACGGTCGCCTGGCCCTGGGCGTCGGCCGGGGCGGGCTGATGGTCTTCGCCGCCGGCGGGCTCGCCCCGGTGGCCCGGCTTTCGGCAGAGGACGAGGTGACGGCGCCGCCGCTCTTTGCCGATGCGCTCTATTACGCGGCCTGGGACGGGGGGCTTTACCGCTGGAGCGGTGAGGGCGCGCCCCGGCGGGTGGTGGCGAGCCAGGCCGAGATTACGGCCAGCCTGCTCGAGGCCGCGGGCCGGGTCTACGTCCCGAGCCGCGATGGCCGGCTCTACGCGGTCGAAGACGGCGAGGTCTCGTGGGTATTCGAAGCCGAGGGGCATCTTTCGGTGGGGGTGACCCTCTATCGCGGCCTCCTCTTCGTCGCCAGCGAAGCGGGGTGGGTGTATGCGCTCGAGCCCCGGAGCGGCCGGCTCGTCTACAAGGTGGAGACGGGGCCGATCCACGCCCATCTCCCCGCCACCGACGGGGTGTTGCTCTTGCCCACCTGGCCGGGCGAGGTCCATGGTTTTGACCCCCTGCGGCGGGAGGTGCTCTGGACCTTTGACCTCGAGGGCGAGCTCTGGGCCAGCCCCGCGGTGGGCTATGGCCTTGCCTTCATGGCCGGGTGGAGCGGGGTGCTCTACGCCGTCGACCTCAAAAGCGGCGACGAGGTCTGGCGGGCCGAGGTGGGTCGGGTCACCGCCGGGCTCAGCCTGGCGGCGGGCGTGCTCTACGTGGCCACCGAGGAAGGGGCGTTGCTCGCCTTCGATGCCACGAGCGGCGCCTTGCACACGCGCCTTGAGGGTCTGGGCGAGCTCCAGGTGCCTCCCCTGCCCACCGAGGACGGTGTCTACGTCGCCAGCGTGGACGGCAAACTCTACCTCTTTGAGGAGCGGACCTGATGGGTTGGTTCTATTTGGCACTGGCCATCGTCTTCGAGGTGATGGGGACCACCTCGATGAAGCTCTCCGAGGGCTTCAGCCGCCTCTGGCCGTCGGTGTTGCTGTTCGTGTTCTACGGCCTTTCCTTTACCTCGCTCACCTTCGCCCTCAAGAAGATCGACCTCTCCGTGGCCTACGCCGTGTGGTCGGGGGTTGGAACGGCGCTCATCGTCGTCATCGGGGTCTGGCTTTTTCGCGAGTCCCTGAGCGCGGTGAAGCTCGCGGGCATCGCCCTGGTGATCCTGGGGGTGGTGCTTTTGAACCTCACTGCGTCGGCCAAGTAGGGGGTGAGCGGGCGGCTGTGGGCCCACTTCGGGCCGGTTCGCCGCGCCTTCGCCCGTATAAGCTTGACGCATAGCGTATACGCTGGTATATTGAAAATTAGGAGGCCGCGGAAGCGGCGCTTTTCTTTTTAGCCACCGGGATCCCATATAATGACCGCCGTATGTACGAGCCGGTGATCGGCCTCGAGGTCCACCTCCACCTCAAGACCCGTACCAAGATGTTCTGCGGGTGTACCCTCGCCTACGGTGACCCGCCCAACACCCACGTCTGTCCGGTCTGCATGGGGCTGCCGGGGAGCCTGCCGCGGATCAACGCCCGGGCCGTCGAGTACGGGCTGCGTCTGGCCCTGGCGCTGAACTGCCGCGTTCCCGAGCACACCCAGTTTCACCGCAAAAATTACTTCTACCCCGACCTTCCGAAGAACTACCAGATCAGCCAGTACGACCGCCCCATTGGCGAGCACGGCTGGATCGAGATCGGGGGGCGCCGCATCGGCATCAAGCGGGTGCACCTCGAGGAGGACGCGGGCAAGAGCACCCACCCCGAAGGAAGCGACCATACCCTCATCGACCTCAACCGGGCCGGCGCGCCACTGGTCGAGCTGGTGACCGAACCGGATCTCAAAAGCGGCGAGGAGGCGCGGATCTTCTTAAATCGCCTGCGGGCCATCGCCCGCACCCTGGGCATCTCCGACGCCAACCCCGAAGAAGGCAAGATGCGAGCCGACGTCAATATCTCGCTTCGCCGCCCGGGGGATGCGCTCGGCACCAAGGTCGAGATCAAAAACCTGAACTCCTTCAAGAGCGTGCAGCGGGCGATCGAATACGAAATCCGCCGGCAGGAAAAGATTTTGCGGAGCGGGGGCGAGGTCACCCAGGCCACGCTGGGTTGGGATGAGGCCGCCGGGAAGACCTACCTCATGCGCACCAAGGAGACCGAGTCCGACTACCGCTACTTCCCCGAGCCCGACCTTCCGCCGCTTCGCATCAGCGCCGAGTGGCTTGACCGGGTGCGGGCCGAGCTTCCCGAGCTGCCGGCGGAGAAGGCCCGGCGCTACCAGGAAGCGGGCGTTAGGGCTTACGACGCCGAGATTTTGGCCTATGACCTCGAGTTCGCCGAGTTTTTCGACCGGGCGCTGGCGAGCGGCGCCGACCCGCAAAAGCTCGCCAACTGGCTCAACGCCGACGTCCGGGGCTACCTGACCGACAAGGGCCTCTCGCTCGTGGAGACCGGGCTGCGTCCCGAGCACCTGGCCAGGCTGGTGAAGCTGATCGAGGCGGGGACGATCACTGGAAGGGTGGCCAAAGGGATCCTCCCCGAACTCATGGCCGGACGTGATCCGGAAGCGGTCGTGGAAGAAAAGGGCCTCAAGGCGGTCACCGACGAGGGCGCGCTCAAAACGCTCGTTGCCGAGGTGATCGAGAAAAACCCCAAGGTGGTCGAGCAGATCCGGGCCGGGAAGACCAAGGCCATCAATGCCCTGCTCGGCCAGGTCATGAAGGCCACCCGCGGCACCGCCCCGCCGGACGTGGTGCGCCGCCTCCTCGCTGAGGCGCTCTCGGTCGAGGCCTGAGCTGGGGATTTCTTGAAGCCCGCGTGCAGGCGCGCGGGCCTTACCTTGGAATATCGCTAATATAGGGTTTGATGTTGTCAAAACGTGGAATGATTCGAACACTGGTGTACGCACTCCTTCTCCTGGTCCTCACCGGCTGCGGGGTCCTGGACCCCAAGCCCCCGCAGGTCGACCTTCCCCTGAGCTAGGTCTGGGCCCTGACCCTGGGCGGCGATGGCGGTAACCTGAACATCAACTCCGCCCTCGGCCCCGACGGCACCGTCTACGTGGCCAGCGACGAGCAGTTCACCGACCCGGCGACCAACTTCCTCCGCCTCTACGCCATCACCCCCGACGGCCAGGCCACGGGGGTCACCCTGGCCGACCCCGCCGACACCGAGCTCCGGGACGCCGCCGCCGCCCGCGGCTGGCCGGTCTGCAACAGCCGGGTCGACCTCCAGCAGGGGGCGATCGTGGTCAGCGGCGGCGGGGTCTACCTGAGCACCATGTACCCCAAGGACCCCGCCGCCTGCCGGGCCCTGATCGGCTTTGCCAACTACAACGCCCTGATGCGCTACGACGCGAAGACCTTAAAGCGCACCATGCTCACCTTCATCGGCGGCGACGAGCC
>CAZXOY010000008.1:0-7455 GCA_964642655.1 uncultured bacterium | reverse complement strand
AAGTACCCGAACCGCCTCGACTGGAGCTTCCGCCAGGCGGTCACCGCCCCCGACGGCGGGGCCTACGCCATCGCCTCCGGTCCCACCGACGGCTTCGTCCTGGCCCGGCTGAGCCCGAGCGGCGACGTGGTGTGGCAGATCCAGCTCTGGGACCTCTTCGTGACCGCCGGCGTGGGCCAGATCACCCCCGCCCCCGGCGACGTGGTCTTCGTGGGCGGCACCAGCCGCAACGGGACGCCGGTGTTCGGGAACACGCCGCCTCCCACGACCTCCCCGGATGGGGGCGTGCCGTTCGTGGCCCGACTCGATCAGGGCAAGCTGACCTGGATCTACTTTAATTCCGACATGGGCAACGTCCCGGTAGCGGTGGCCTACGATCCGGCGGCGAACGAGGTCTACGCCGTCGTCGGCTGGCGCTTTTACTTCCTCGACGCTGGGACCGGCGAGGTGCTGCCCAAGACCTACGTCACCAGGAACGGGAAGCAGGTGCCGCTTGACTTTTTGATGCTCGACCCCAAGTACGACCAGCGCTCGGGCTCAGGCTTCTTCCAGCTCTACCTGGTGAACGGCGACCTGATCGGCGTCGGCAACGCCTGGCTTACTGACGCCAAGCGCTATGCCATCTACGTGGTCCGCTACCGGCGGAGGTGAGCGATGCGATCGAGGCGTGGCTTCGCCCTCATCCTGGCCCTGTTCATCCTGGGGGTCTTCTCGGCCATCCTGGGCGGGGCCATGCTGCGCACCGTGTACCAGGTGCGCTCGGCCCGGGCCCAGGCCGCCGAGGCCACCGCCGAGGCGGGGAGCGCTTCCGCGGTCCACGCCGTGGCCTCTTTGCTCTCGGGGCCCTTGCGCACCCAGCTCGCCCAGACCATCGCCGCCAGCGCGTCCCCATCGGGGTCGTGGTATTTAAGCGGGCTGTCCATGCGATGATTCAAACTCGCATGGACAGCCCGCGGGCCGAGTATGTAAGCTGCGTCACATACTCGGCCCTCTCTCGTTATGCCATTACCGCGTCGGAAAGCGCCTCGTAGGCGCGCTCGAGTTCACTGATCCAGGGGGTAAGGCCGAGGACGTCCGCGCGGTCGAGATAGTAACGGATGCCGGCCTTGAGGTTTTGCCGGTAGGCCTCGAGGTGCTCCGCGCTCTGATCGCGTTCGCTTCCGAAGCGGCCAGACTGGAGGGCCTCGAGGTAGTCGAGGTAGAGCCTGAGTTCCTTCACGAAGACGTGGGGCCGGCTTGGGTCGAGGTCGAGCCGTACCCGACCGTAAATGTGGCCGACCATTTCCTCCAGGGTGTAAGGCCCTTTGAAGTAGGCGAGGTTCGGACCCGGGCAGATCGAGACGCCAGCCTCGGGCATCTGCGGCGGCTGGTCATAAACGAGGCGGGCCGACTCGGCCAGACCGACGCAGAGGCACTGCTTTTCGAGGAGCTTTTCCAGCTCGGCCTGGAAAAGCTCCTCCGGGAGCTTTTGTTCCCGGAGCGCTTTGATCTTGCGGTGCTGGTAGTTGCGCGAGGCGGTGCAGATGGGCCGCTCGGTGAACTCGGTGTTGAACTCGAGGTGCCCCTTGGGGCAGGGGCTGCCCGGTCGGCCCTCGGCGTACCACTTTTTCGCCAGCTCGCCCATGGGGGCGTTTTTGAGGCTGTGGAAGGGGACGCCGAGCGGCGAGGCGCCGGAGAGGTAGAGGTCGTCTTCGCCAGCCTCGACCAGACGCTTGCGGGTGGGCTCGTCAACCACGGTGACCTCTGGCACCAGGAGGAACGGCGAGCCCCACCCCACGCTGTCGAGGCCGTAGTGCTCGAGCAGCATGCGGTGTTCCTCGGCCGTGCCCACCCCGCCCTGGGCGGTGATCCGCACTTCCGGCGGGCTTTCCGGCACCGGCTTGCCGAGCTTTTTGAGGGCGGTGGTGTAGATGCCAAAGAGGGTTTCCACGAGCTCTTCGCGGCGTGCCTTGAACTCTTCCAGAATCGGCCCCATCAAGTAGCCCTGGGTGGCGAAGGCGTGGCCCCCGCAGTTGAGGCCCGATTCGATGCGATACTCGCTGACCCAAAGGCCCTTTTTGGCCAGGAACTTGCCCTGGGTCAGGGCGGAGCGAAAGTCGCTCACCTTGAGGATCAGTTGCTTTTTAATGCGTCCGGCTTCGTCGGCGAAAAAGTCGGCGAACTTGGCGATGTAGGAGTAGAGCCGGGGGTTGAGGCCGGCGGAAAAGCAGAGGGCGCCCTCGAGTTTGCTCTTAGCAAAGCCCCGGAGCGAGGCGTGGGCGTCGTTATGTTCGGGGGGCAGGGCTTCGCGGCCGACAAAGTTTTGCTTGTCGACCTTGGTCATGATGTTGGTCTCGATGCGGCCCGGCTTTAAGTTGGCCCGGATCAGCCCCTCGAGGTGCTTTTGCCCCGCCTGCCAGCGTTCGTAGAGCGTTCTGAGCGGCGACTGGGGAGGTAAGAGCTCGAGGTAACGTACGATTTCCCCGCCCGCTTGCAGCGAGCTCTTCCTGAGGGTTTCAAAATCGGTCTTGACGATTTCGTGGATGAGGTCGAGGTAGGCGGTGATGCGGCGGGCCCGGGAGTCGCTCTTGAGGTCTTTCTCGATTGGCTCATAGGGGAGCCCGCGGACCCTGGCCCAGTAGGCGCGCATTCTTTCCGCGAGCGCGTCATCGATGATCGAGACCACCGAATTGATGCCGTATTTGGCCACTTTGATCGGGGCGTCGATGGAGAACGACGTGCCCATGACGGGAATGTGGAACGTATGGACGCTGCTGCCAAACGAAAGCTCCCCGTCACCGGGGCTCGATGCCAAACTCAACTGCATGCCTTAAAGTACGCCCTGGACCGGGCGGGAGTTGTAATCCTCACCTCATTTTGGTCCGGGTTTTGACCGGCTCCAGTTCCGTGCCCCTGCGGACGCCAAGGGCCCCCTCGGCGGGGGCCTTTGGCGAAGAGGAGGGGGCCCGCCGTGGCCAGGGCCTCGGCGGGGGATTCAGCGGAAGATAGCGCGGGGGAGGTAGGCGGCGACGATCCAGTTGGGGGCGTCGACGACCTCGCTGATGCGCAGATCCACGGCAACGCTGGCCAGGGCGTAGGCCATCTCTGGCGAAAGGCCGTACTTTTTCCCCAGGTGGTCGACCATGTCGCGCACCGCGTCCCGGGCGGCCTGCATGAGGTCGGGGGCGATGCCGGTGGTGACCTCGTAGCCTTTTTCGTCGACGTGGCGGGTTGGCGGTCCGGGAATCTCGAACCGTGGCCGGGCGAACCCCGCCTGCTTTTTGAGATCGAAGCGCAGCCGGATATTCATCGACGACTCAATCGCCGTGCCGCAGACCTCGCCGTCGCCCTGGGCGGCGTGGGTGTCTCCTACCGAAAAGAGTGCGCCCGGAACTTGCACCGGAAGGTAGAGCGTGGCACCACGGGTGAGGTCGCGGATGTCCATGTTGCCGCCGGCTTCGCGGGGTGGCACCACCGAGTGGACACCGGGTTCTTTGAGGGCAAGCCCGATGGTTCCCGGGAAGGGGCGGGTGGGGAGGCGGATGTCGGGGGTGAAGCGAACTTCGTGCTCGTCGTACTCGGAGATATGCAGGAAGGGTTCAGGGAATTCCTCGGCCAGCAGGCCGAAGCCGGGGATGATCGCCGTCCATCCCCAACCGCTCGGTTCGAAGTCCAGGATCTCCACCACCAGGGCGTCGCCGGGTTCGGCGCCTTCCACGTAGATGGGGCCGGTGACCGGATTGACCCGCTCAAAATCGAGCTTTGCCACGTCTTCATGGCGCGAATCCCGTGCCAGCTGGCCCCCTGAGGCGTCGACCACTTCGAACTCAACCGTCTCGCCGGGGGCGACGGTCAGGACCGGCGCGAGGCTGTTGTCCCAACCGAAGTGGTGGTGTTGCTTGTGGATCGTTTTGTGGCTAGCGCCCATCGGTCGTCCACACCTCCTCGTAGTTGACCGGGATGTGAATGGGATCGACGAAGATGGCCTCGGGACCGGCGACCCGGGCCGAGTGCATGGTGAAGCGTTTCTCGTTGAAGATGGGAATCCAGGGTGCGTCGTCCATCAGCTTGATGAAGAGATCGCGGTAGAGGGCGATTCGGGCCTCGGCCTGGTCCGGCTGGACCATCTTGTCGGCTTTTTTCGCCAGGGCGTCGAGTTCGGGGTTGCAGTACCGGGCCCAGTTCCAGCCGCCGGGCACGGCGCTGACGCAGGAGAGAATGGGCCAGTAGAAGTTATTGGGGTCGGGGTAGTCGGCGATCCAGGCCATGCCGCCGGACCAGATCATCGGCGCCTCGCCCGCGCCGCCGGCCTCGATCACCGTGGCCTGGGAAAGGGGACGGAGGTTGACCTTGACCCCGATCTGAGCCAGATCCTGCTGGATCGCCTGGGCGATGCGCGGATTGGGGTCGACGTTGAAGACGTAGAGTTCGGTCTCAAAACCGTTCGGGTAACCGGCTTTGGCGAGCAGGGCCTTGGCCTTTTGCGGGTCGTAGGGATAGCCCTGGTAGTCCTTGGCGTAGCCCGGCATCAGCGGGGGCAGGACCTGGTTGGCCGGTGAGGCCCGGTTGTTGATGATGCGTACGATGCGCTCTTTGTTCACCGCCATATTGAGCGCCTGGCGAACGAGCTTGTTATCGAGCGGCTTTTTGGTGACGTTCAGGGTGACGTAGCCGGTGTGCAGCTGGTCACCCACGGCCACCAGTTTCCTCAGGTCCGGGTTGTTCATGACCTCGACGAAGCGCGCCGAGGGAATGCCGTCGCCCAGGATGTCCACCCCACCGCGGAGCAGCCGCAGGTAGGCCACGTTGGGGTCCAGGCCGATCTGGAACACGATGCGATCGAGGTAGGGGCGGTTGGGGATGAAGTAGTCCGGATTGCGCTCGAGGACGATCCGCTGCCCGAGGACCCACTCCTTGAGCTTGAAGGCCCCGGTGCCCACCGGGTTGTGGCCGAAGTCCTGGCCGTATTTCTCCACCGCCTCCTTGGGCACCACATGCGCGAAGTTGAGCGCCAGCTTGTGCAGGAAGGAGGCGTCGGGGGCCTCGAGGACAATCCGCACCGTGTACCGATCCACGACCTGGATGCCCTTCGCGTGCTCGGCCTTCCCGCTGATCACGTCCTTGGCCCCGACGATGTTGGTGTAAAAGCCCTGCCCCGGGCTTTGGGTCTTGGGGTTCAGGACCCGTTCCAGCGAGTACTTGACGTCTTCGGCCACGAGCTCGCGGCCATTGTGGAACTTGACCCCTTTGCGCAGGTAGAAGGTGTAGGTGGTGCCGTCGGGCGAGACCTCGAACCGCTCGGCGAGCTGGGGTTTGAGCTTGGTGGTTCCGGGAACGTAGTCGAGCAGACCGTCGAAGATCGATTTGATGATCGACCAGTTCTGCCAGTCGTAGCCGATCGCCGGGTCGAGGGTGACGATGTCGTCCTTGAACGAGACCACCATCGACCCGCCTTGCTTTTGCCCCCAGGCCAGCGCCGTGAGGGCGATGAACACCCACCAGAGTCGTTTCATGGTTCCTCCTTAGCGGTACTGAATTCTTGGATCGAAGAATGGGTAGATGAGATCCGCGATCAGGTTGCCGACCACCACGAAGAGCGCGGTGACCAGCACCCCGCCCATGATCACGGGCACATCCACCAGCTGAATCGCCTGCCAGACCATCTGCCCGATGCCCGGCCAGCCGAATACCGCTTCCACCACCACGATGCCGCCCATGAAGACCCCCAGATCCATGCCCACCATGGCGATGACCGGGAGAACGGCGTTGCGCAGCGCGTGGACGAAGAAAAGCCGGCTGCCCGGGACCCCTTTGGCTTTGGCCGTGCGAATGTAGTCCTGCCGCAAGACCTCGACCAGCGAGGCCCGCATGACCCTGGCATACCACCCCCCTCCGGCGAGGCCCACCGTGGCCGCCGGCAGGACCAGGTGGGCCAGGCTTCCATACCCCCCAAGGGGAAAGATCGGAAAACGGTAGGCGAAAAGGTAGAGCAGGAGCAGCCCGACGGCGAACTGGGGCGCCGAGACCCCGAAAAAGGCAAAGCTCATCACCGCCTGGTCGATCCAACTCCCGCGTCTGAGCGCGGCGACGATCCCCGCGGGAAGTCCGATCAAGAGTTCGAAAAGAATCCCCGCCAGCGCCAGCTGGAGGGTCGGGGTGATTCTTGAAGCGACCAGCTCCCGGACCTGGGTTTTCTGGGCGTACGAGCGCCCCCAGTCCCCCTTGAGCAGCCTGAAGAGGTGGTTTTTGTACTGAATGAGGAACGGTTGGTCGAGCCCGAGTTCGTGGCGGATTCGGTTGACGGTTTCCGGGGTGGCACTGCGCCCGGCGATCATCCGTGCCGGATCGGCGGGGAGCAGGTAGAGCAGGGTAAAGGTCACCAGCGTGATGCCGAAGAGTACGAAGAGACCCTGGAAGAGCCGGCCCAGCAGGTACTGCAGCACCGTTCACACCCCCCGATCCCCGACGTCCAGCGCGTCCCTCAAGCCCTCGCCGAAGAGGTTGAAGCACAGCGAGGTTAGCAAGATGGCGAACCCGGGGAAGGCCACGAGCCAGGGGGCATTCAGGAAATAGGTTTGGCTCTCGTTGATGATGCCGCCCCACGAGGGCGTCGGGGGCTGGACCCCGACGCCGAGGAAAGAGAGCGCGGCCTCGAGGAGCACCGCCGAGGAGATGCCGAGCGTTCCGAAGACCAGGATGGTGGAGACGAGCTGGGGAAGGATGTGCGCAAAGAGGATGCGACCGGTCGAGGCGCCGAGGGCGTGGGCGGCCTCGACGAAGTCGCGCCGGGCCAGCGAGAGGACCTGCGCGTGAATGGCCCGGGCCACCCAGACCCAGTTCACCAGCGCGATCACCAGGGCCACGATCCAGAGGCTGGGTCCGAGCACCGCCGCCAGGGCGATGGCCAGCACCAGGGCGGGGAAGGCGGTCATGATGTCGGTGAGGCGCATCAAGACGATTTCCACCCAGCCGCGCAGGTAGCCGGCGGCGACGCCGACCACGGTGCCGATGACCACCGCGATGCCGTTGGCGACCAGGCCGACGATGAGCGAGACCCGGGCACCAAAGAGCAACCGCGAGAGCAGATCACGGCCAAGCAGATCGGTCCCCAGGGGAAACTTCCCGCCAGGGGGCAGGGGCATGCCCTCGAGGGTGAGCCCGTCGAAAAACTGCTGCGAGGGGTCGTAAGGTGCGAGCCAAGGCGCAAAGAGCGCGGCCAGCACGACGATCACGACACCCCCCAGGCCAACGAGGGCGATGCGGTTTCTCCGGAACCTCCGGACCCACCTCGGGGTCTGGGGGATGGCGTCAAGGGTTGGTGGTGCGGGTTGGTGATCCTTTTCCATGGCCGGTCACGCTGTTCGTCGGGATGACTGGGTCAACGAGTGTGGCTCAGGTGGATACTCGATCAGATCGTCTGTTGGTCATACCAATACTAGGCGTTTCCCGGGGGCCGGTCAAGGCCCCCACCCCTCT
>CAZXOY010000007.1:0-50218 GCA_964642655.1 uncultured bacterium | reverse complement strand
CACCATGAAGGCATCGTCGCTCCGGACCTACGCCTACCCCGACGGGGAGTACTGGAGAGCAGCCCGCGAAGGCTGAAGCCCCCGCCAGGCCCAGGGCCCGGCCGGCCCCTTGCCGGTGCCCCGGTCGCCGGGCCGACCCGAAGCCGCGGCTCCATACAATGAGACTCATATTTTATCAATTCAGCGGAACAGAAGAAAAAAGTGCGTTAATCTGGGGCAAGGCACGCTACGCCACGCCACTTTGAGGAGGTGGTTTGGTGGTGGACCGGGGTCCAAGATGGCTGTTTCTCGCTGGGGCCATCTTGACCGCAATCTTCATCGCCCGTTTTGGCTGGATCGAGGCCAGCCTGGGCAACGGCGCCTTCCTCGTCGGGGCGCTGGGGCTTGGGATGATGGGCTATTGCATCCGCCCCCATCTGGGGCTGGTGCTGGGCCTCGTCGCCTCGGCCCTGGCCTGGGCCATCGCCTCGCCCCTCAAAGTTCCCGAGCCGCTTCCGGAAACCCAGCGGGAAGCCTTCCTCTGGCTCTGGACCGCGCTCACCGCCGCGGTCCCGGCCGCCACCGGCTGGATTCGGGGGCGGATCGAGGCCATGGCCTCGCAATCGCGCGCCCTCGCCTTTCTGGCCTCGATCGGCGAGCTCGCCACCGTGTCCAACCAGGAGCGCGAGCTCCTCGAGGGCACGGTCAGGGCAGCGGTGGACAAGGGGGGCTACGCCCTGGCCATGATCTGGACCAGCGACGAGCTGGGGCCCGAACCTTCGGCCTGGGCGGTGAAGCAGGGGCATCTCACCTTCCAGCGCCGAGACGGTGTATGGAGGCTCGAGTTCACCAACGGCCGCAACCGCATCCAGGCCGAGCTCATCCAGGAGCTGCGGGAAAAAACCCTCGCCGCCCGGGCCCTCCGCTCCGGGCGGCTGGTTAAGAGCGAGCGGAGTGCGAACAACGGCGACCCCATCGTCGCGCTGGCCAGGACGCTCGGGGCCCGGGCGCTGGCGGCCGCCCCCATCCGGGTGCGCCACCAGGCCTTTGGCACCCTGGTGGTCGCCGCCGAAGACCCCCTGGCCTTCCGGGGCGAGGCGGCGGTGCCGCTCGAGGAGGCCGCGCGCACGCTGGGGCAGGCGCTGGAGCGGCTCTGGCTGGAGGACGAGCTCATGCTCCTCCACCTCACCGACCCCCTCACCGGCATCCTCAACCGGCGGGGCTTTGAAAACCGGGGCCGGGCGATGCTCGCCCACGCCCGCGAGCGCGAGGAGAAGGCGGCGCTGGTGTTCGTGGACCTCGACCGCTTCAAGGAGGTCAACGACACCATGGGCCACCACGCCGGCGACGAGGTCCTGAGGCAGGCCGCGCTCCGGCTGCTCTCCGCCACCCGGACCCGCGACCTCGTGGCCCGGGTTGGCGGCGACGAGTTCGCGCTGCTGTTGCTCCTGGAGGACCCGGGGGTGCTGGGGCGCATCACCGCCCGGCTCTACCAGGCTCTGGCCCGCCCCTACAACGTCGGCGAGCGGACCTTCTCCCTCGACGCCAGCATGGGAGTGGCGCTCTTCCCCGAAGACGGCGCCACCCTCGAGGAACTTTTACGCAAGGGCGACATCGCCATGTACCAGGCCAAGGAGAGCCGACGCCGGATCGCCTTCTTCGACGCCGAGAGCGACCTGGCGCTCAAGCGCCGGCTCGAGCTCGAGGCCGAGCTGCGGAGGGCGATCGATGAAAAGGCGATCGAGCTCGACTATCAACCGGTGGTGGCCCCGCCCGAGCGGCTGGTTTTCCTCGAGGCTCTGGCCCGCTGGAAGGTGCCGCCTTCGGTCTTCATCCCCCTGGCCGAGGAGATCGGGCTCGCCTGGCCCCTCGACCGGCTGGTCCTGGAAAAGGCCATCGAACAGATCGTAGAGTGGCGAAAGGCCGGCCTTTCCGCCCGGGTGAGCGTCAACCTCTCGCCGCGTTCCTTTGAGGAGCCGGAACTCCTGAGTTTCCTCGAGGACGCCCTTGCCACCGCGAAGATCCCCCCCGGCGGGCTGGTCCTCGAACTCACCGAGCGGGCGATCTTCAGCACCGACCGTACCGTCCTTTTTGAAAAGCTCAAGACCACCGGGGTCCAGCTCGCCCTCGACGACTTCGGCACCGGCTATTCCTCGCTGATCCTGGTCAAGGACCTGCCCCTCGACTTCATCAAGCTCCCCCGCGAGTTCGTCCGCGATCTGCCCGAAAGCGAGCGCGACGCGGCCATCGCCGACACCGTGCACCGGCTGGCCCACCGCCTGAAGATGGGGCTGGTCGCCGAGGGGGTGGAGCGCCGGGAGCAGATCGAGTCGCTCAAGACCATCGGCTACCGGCTCTTCCAGGGCCACTACTTCGCAAAACCGCTGCCGCCCCACAAGGCGGCGCGCTGGCTTTCGGGAGAGCGCCCGGCCTACTAAAAGGGGCCTTGCCGTGGCAAAGACCACGGCAAGGCCCTTAAGCCCCCATGATCTGCAGGAAAAGCCGGGTGAGCTCGGGGTCGAACTGGCGCCCCGACTGGGCCTCGATCTCGGCCAAGGCCTGGGCCCGGGTCCAGGCCTTTTTATAGGGTCGCTCGCTGGTGAGGGCGTCGTAGACGTCGGCGATGGCGAAGATCCGGGCCAGCTGGGGAATGGCCTCGCCCCGAAGGTCGTCGGGATAGCCGCCGCCACTCCAGCGTTCGTGATGGTGGCGGACGATCTTCAGCGTGGCCTCGGGCAGAAAGCCCAGCTGGCGCAGCATCGCCTCCCCGATGGTGACGTGGGTCTTCATGATCTCGAACTCCTCCGGGGTGAGTCGCCCCGGCTTGAGGAGGATGGGGTCGGGAATCGCCACCTTGCCGATGTCGTGGAGGTACCCGCCCCAGCGCAGGCAGGTGAGGGCGTCCTCGTCGAGGCCGGCCGCCTGCCCCAGGCTGAGCGCGAGCGCGGTCACGCGGTCGGTGTGCCCCTTGCTCTCGTAGTCGCGGTACTCGAGGACCAGCCCCATGGTGCGGAGCGCCGCCTCGTGGCTGCGCTCGACCTCGGCGATGGCCTCTTCCAACGCCCGCGTGCGCTCGCGCACCCGTGACTCAAGCCGCGCGTTCTCCTCCCTGAGCGCCAGGTGCAGCGCCCGGGTGCGGAGCAAATTGCGCGCCCGCAGCACCACCTCGAAGGGGTCGAAGGGCTTGGTGAGGAAATCATGGGCCCCCAGGCCGAGCGCCGCCTCCTTGGCCTCTCGGGTGGCGTCCGCGGTCAGCACCAACACCGGAAGGAACTCCCCCTCCGGCACCAGCGCCGGAATCCGCTTTAACACCTCAAGCCCCCCCAGTCGCGGCATGTGGAGGTCGAGGAGCAAGAGATCCGGAACTTCCCCCCGAAGCCGATCCAGCATCGGTTCGGCCTCGGCGAAGGTCTCCACCCGCACCACCTTCTCCCGCTCGAAGATCCGGCGCAAAAGGAGCAGGTTCGCGGGCTCATCGTCGACGGCCCAGATGGTCGCCTGGTGTAAAAACTCCCTGGACTCGATCGTGCACCCCCTTGACTCCAAGCCTACCCCCCGCCGCCAGCGGCCCGCGTTCACCGCCCGCGGCCGAGCTCCGAGAGCAGCTCGAGGAAGCGTTTGACCTCGAGCGGCTTGGTGAGATAGGCGTAAGCACCCGCCGAGAGCACCCGGTCGATCCGGTTCGGGCTGGCGCTGGCCGAGAGCACGATCACCGGGATGTCGCGGGTCTTGAGGTCGCCCTTGAGCCGCGCGAGCACCGCCTCGCCGCTCATGTCGGGGAGCTCCATGTCCAGGATGATCACATCGGGCCGGTGCTCACGCGCCAGCCGCAGCCCGAGCCCGCCCTGGAGGGCGGCGATGATCCGGGCGGCGCCGATCCGGGCGCAGAGCGACTCGATGAGTCGGAGGTTGGCCGGGTTGTCCTCGATGTAGAGCAGGGTGAGCTCGTGGCCCCCCTCCGGGTCGTCCTCGGCGCGCTCGCCCGGCTCCTCCCGGGGCGACGGGGCCTGGGGGAGCACGAAGTGGAAGGTGGTCCCGACGCCCTCGCGGCTTTCGAAGCCGATCTCGCCGCCCATGAGCTCGACGAAGCGCTTGGCGATCGAAAGCCCGAGACCGGTCCCCTCGCCGCCACCGCGCTCGCGGCCCAGCCGGTCGAAGGGCTCGAAGACCCGATCCCGCATGGCCTCGGGGATGCCGATGCCGGTGTCCTCGACCTCAAAGCGAAGCGTCTCCTCCCCGACGTGCACCCGGACCCAAACCGCGCCCCCCGAGCGGTTATAGCGGATGGCGTTGGTCACCAGGTTGAGCAGCACCTGCACCAGCCGTTGCCGGTCGGCGTAGGCGTAGCGCGAAAGCCCCTCGCCGGAGGGCGGGGAAAGCCGGACCCCGGCCTGGGCGGCGATGGGGCCGGAGAGATCGAGCACCTCGCGCACCACGTCCTCGGCCAGGACCGGCTCCAGCGAGAGCGCCACCCGCCCGGCGTCGACCCGGGCCACGTCGAGCACCTCGTTGATGAGCGCCAGCAGGTGGCGCCCGGCCTTTCGGATGTGCCCCACCTCTTCGCGCTGGGTGGGCGTGAGCTCGTCCATCTCCAAAAGCTGGGCAAACCCAAGCACCGCGTTGAGGGGCGTCCGCAGCTCGTGGCTCATGCGGGAGAGGAAGAGGGTTTTTTCGGCGTTGGCCCGCTTTTCGGCCTCGGCCTTGGCCCTCTCCTCGATGAGCTCGGTCACGTCCTGGATGAAAACGCTCACCGCCTCGCCCCGCCCCCGGGCTACGGCGCGGTGCCAGCGCCAGCCCTTCTTGGGGTGGCGGAAGCGGTAGAGGGTCTCGACCTCCGCCGCCTCGCCGGAGGTGACCCGATCGGCGTCGTGCATCAAGGCCTCACGGTCTTCGGGGTGGACGTACTCGATGACGCCCTTCAAAAAGCGCCCGGGCGAACGGCCGAGCTCGGCTTCGTGATAGCCGGTGACCGCCTCGAGGGGCCCGAAGGTCTCGAAGGTGGACCCATCCTTGGCCACGTAGAGCCCGAAGGTCCGCGACTGGGCGAGCGCGGCCTCGAGGGCCTGGCGCGCCTCGCGTTCCCGGGTGAGGTCGAGGAGGAAGCCGACCACCACGCCCTCGGCCAGGCGCCGGGTGCTCACCCGCACCCAGCGCCAGCGGCCCTCGGCATCCTTCAGCCGGTACTCGATCGTGGCCTGGGCCTCGCCCGCCTCGGCGTCGACCCGGGCCTTGACCCGCGACCGGTCTTCGGGGTGGACCAGCTCGGCGCTCAGCTCGCCCCAGGTTTGGCCCACCCACGCCTCGACCGGGTAGCCGAGCAGCTGGGGGAGGTTCGGGCTCACGAAGGTCACCCTGGCCTCGCACCCCTTTCCCTCGCGGCGGAACATGACCACCGGCGCGCTGGCCACGAGCTCCTCGAGGAAGGCCTGGGCCTCGCGCAGCTCGGCCTCCTGCTGCCGCTGGCGGGTGATGTCGACGTCGACGGCCACGTAGTGGGTGACCTCGTTGCCCTGGCGCACCGGGGCCACCGTGGTCAGGGTGACGTAGTGTCGCCCCCCTTTGCCCCGGTTCTCGATCACCCCGCGCCAGACCTCGCCCCGCTTCAGCGACTCGTTCATGGCCCGGTACACCTCGCGCCCCTCGCCGTAGGCCCGGAAGAACTCGGGGGTTTTCCCCAGGGCCTCCTTTGGCGCATACCCCGAGAGCTCGCTGAAGGCGGGGTTGACGTAGAAGATCTTGCGGTCCCGGTCGGTGAGGATCACCGGCGTGGGGGCCTGCTCGATCGCCGCCTGCAGGTAGCGGGTCCTGGCAAACACCTCCGAGAAGGCCCGGGCCAGCGCCCCGATCTCGTCCTTGCGCTCGGTGGGCAGCGAGGCGGCTTCACCCTGCCCCAGCCGCCGCACGCCGCGGGCCAGGGCCTCGATCGGGCGCACCACCCGCCGCGCCACCATGCCCCCCACGAGCCCGGCCAAAAGGGCGAGCAGCACCCCCGCCCCGGCAAAGCGCAGTGTGGCCCGCAGGATGTAGGCCTTGAATACGCTCATGTCCTCGGCCAGGCGCAGGTAGCCGAGGGGCGGCGCCCCCGGCACCTCGATCGGGACCACCAGCGAGAGCACGCGCCCGGCGTGCTCGATCCGCACGCTGCCCGTCGGGGGAAGCCCACCGATCCGCTCACCCTCGAGGAACACCCCGGGGTCGCCGGTGCGGAAGATGATCCTTCCCTCGGCGTCAGCCACCTCGATACCGAGGAGGTCGCCATCACCCACCCCGCCCACGACCTCGCGAATGCGCCGGAGGTCGCCGGTATAGACCGGGTCGGCGAGGACCTCGGCGAGCAGCCTGGCCTCGGCGAGGGCCCGACCGGTGCGTTCTTCCAGGATCATGCCCCGGAGGTAGAGCGCCCCGTACACCCCAACCAAAAGCGCACTCACCGCGGCGACCGCGGCGGCGAGGAGGATGATTCTCCGGTAGAGGCTCATGGTCCGATGCTTCAAGGAAGTCTCCGTTTCAGTTCATCGAGAAACCGCTCGGTCTTTTGATCGAGGGGACGAAAGCGCGTCGTCTGGCCGAAGCGAAGCAGGACGCGCCGCCCCTCGGGATCGCCGTCCATTTCGAGGAGCGCCGCCTTCAGACGGCGGACGAGGCCTGGATCGAGGTCGGGTCGCACCGAAACCAGGTGGCGGGGGATCGGCTCGCTTTGGTAGATGACCAAGAGCCCAGCTGCCCTGCCTTTGGTCAGCGCCCGGAAGGCCTGATCGGAGATGGCCCCGGCGTCGATCCACCCCCGCTGGAGCCAAAAGAGCGTGTTCTCGTCGTCGTAGGTGAAGACGTAGCCCACCGTCCCCGGCGGAACCGGCGCCCGGGGCGAGTCCAGCGCCACCAGGTGCAACCCCGCGGCCTCCAGGGCCAGCCTCGGCACCAGAAAGCCCGAGGTGGACCAGGGTTCCTCAAAGCCCACCCGCCGGCCCGAAAGCGCCGAAAGATCGGCGATGGGGCTTCGGGCGCTGGCCACCAGCAAGCTGCGGTAGCTGGCCGCGCCCCCCTTCCAGCGCACCAGGATCGGCGTCAGCCCCAGGGCGAGCACCGGGTAGACGCTGTCGATGTAGACATCGAGCCGGCCCTGCTCGATCAGGGCCCGGGCCTCGGTCAGGTCTTGCGGGAAGATCACCCGCACCCCAATCCCGAGCGCGGCCTCGAGGGCCCGGGCGAAGGGAAGGTAGTCTTTCAGCAAAGCCGAGGGCTCATCGGTGGTGGTGCCGATGAATATCGGCTCCGGCGCCCTTGCCAGAACCAGACCCCAGGCAAGGAGCGCCGCCAGAAAAACCCCGCGCACCCGCACCCCCACTTGCCCCCATCCTAGCCCCCCGTCAGGATGCGAATGTCGCCGGCAACACACAGTTGCCCGAGGATATGATGGGGCATGTCGGCGCTCATCTTCTCCCTGCCCGGCGGAGATCGCTTGCCAATCGTCCCGGAGCTGGCCCTGGCCGCGGGGTTCACCGGGAGAGACCAGGCCGCCGTCAAGGCTCACATCGCCGAGCTCGAGGCCCAGGGCATCCCCCCGCCCCCCGCCGTCCCCGTCCTCTTTCCTCTGCTGCCGCCGCTCCTGACCCAGGCCGCGCAGGTGCCGGTCATCGGGCCCCACACCACGCCCGAGGTCGAGCCGGTGCTCCTCTTTTCGGGGCGCGGCGTCTTCCTCACCGTGGGCAGCGACCACACCGACCGGGCCCTCGAGGCCCACCACGTCACCCTGAGCAAGAACGTCTGCCCCAAACCCCTGGCCAGCGAAGCCTGGCCGGTCGAGGCCGTGCTCGATCGTTGGGACGGGCTGGTCCTCGAGGCCCGAACGCCAAAAGGCACGGTGCAAAAGGGGCGACTGGCCGAGCTCGTCCCCTACCCCGCCCTCCTTCGCCTTGCCCGCCGGGCGATTCCCGAGGGCCAGAGCGGGGTCTTTTTCTGCGGCACCATCCCCGCCCAGGCCCCCTGGCCGGCTTTCCCCGCCCCGGTCACCCTGCGTCTTGCCGACCCGGAATCGGGCCGCTCGATCGTCCACCGCTACACCCCGCGCCCCCTCCCCGAGCGCTACGAGGCGGGTCCGGCTCGCTGATCGCGGTCTGGGAACCCCCGCCGGAACGCTCGCCAGGGCGGGGCCTTAGGAAAAGAGCCGGGGCAAAAACAGCGCCAGCTGGGGAAAAGCGATCAGCACCGCCACCATGAGGGCCATGGTCACCACGAAGGGCAGCGTGCCCACGATCACCTCCTGCAGCGTGCCCCGCCGGCGAACCCCCTGCACCACGTAGAGGTTGAGCCCGATGGGCGGGGTGATGAGGGCCATCTCGATGAGAATCATCAGCAAAACCCCGAACCACACCGGGTCGTAGCCGAGGGCGAACATCACCGGGGTGATGACCGGGATGGTGGTGATCATGATCGAAAGCGTCTCCATGAAAAGCCCGAGCACCACGTACAGGGCGATGACCGCGAGCAGGGTCTCAAACGGCGTCCAGCCCAGCGCGCGCACAAAGGCGGTGAGGCGATCGGTCAGCCCGATCGAGGCCAGCACGAAGTTGAGGAAGTAGGCGCTGGTGATGATCAGCATGATCATCGCCGTGGTGCGCATGGTGCCGGCGATGGCGGTGGCGAGCATGCGGAGCGAAAGCCTGCGATTCGCCGCTGCAAGCCCCAAAGCGGCGAGCACCCCCAGCGCCGCCGACTCGGTGGGGGTGGCGATCCCGGCGTAGATCGACCCGATGACCACCAGGAACAAAAACAGGGGCGGCAGCAGGTGGCCGAGGCTCTGCCAGCGGTCCCTGGCCGTGATCCGCCGCACCTGGCGGACCCCGCCCCGCTCGGGGCGAAGCAGCGTCGCCACCACCACGGTGAGCATGAAGAGCAAAGCGAGCAACGCCCCGGGGATGAAGCCCGCCAGGTAGAGCCGGGGGATCGAGGTGTCGGTGAGGAAGCCGTAGATGATCATGTTGATCGAGGGCGGAATCAGGATGCCGAGGGTGCCGCCGGCGGCGATGGTGCCGGCGAAAAGCCGCTCGTCGTAGCGGTAGCGCCGGGCCTCGGGCAGGGCCACCGTCCCCACCGTGGCCGCGGTGGCCACGCTCGAACCCGAAGTGGCGGCAAAGAGCGCCGAGGTCACGATGTTGGCGTGCATCAACCCGCCGGGGAGCCAGGAGAGCCAGAGGTTCAGGGCCTGGTAGGTCTTGGCGGCGATCCCGGAACGGAGCAGCAGCTCGCCGAGCAGGACGTAGAGGGGAATCGCCACCAAAACGAAGTCGGTGTTGGTGGACCAGGCGATCTCCCCCATGGCCATCTCCAGGGGAAGCGGCGAAAAGAACTTGCTCAGCAAAAGCCCGAGCAACAACAGCACCGCGGCCACCGGCACGCTCAGGAAAAGGAGCGCGAGCAGGAGTAAAAGCGCGACGGTCACCAGCATCTAGGCCTCCCCATGCTCAATCGCCACGCTCTCCAGCTCGTCCTCGAGGACCTGCGACCCGGCGAGGCGCTCCAGGGTCTCAAAGTCCCCGGCGGCGAAAGCGATCAGGCTGCGCAAAAAGATCATGACGTTGACCAGAAAGAACCACCCGAGGCCCAAAAACCAAAGCCCCTGCGGCCACCAAAGCGGCGTCCCGAGCGGGGTGTTGGCGGTGGCCCCCCGGGCGTACGAGGTGGCGTAAACGTCGTAGGCGTAGCGGGCGAGCAAGAAGACGACCCCCGCCAGGACCAAAAGCGAGACCAGGTCGAGCACTGCCCGGACCCGCGGCCCCAGCCGGGCATAGACCACGTCGACCCGGATGTGGCTCCGCTCGAAGAGGGCGTAAGCGAAGGCCCAGCTCGCGCCCACCGCCAGCGCGTAGCTCGAGATCTCATCCGCGCCCCCGAGCGAGCGGCCAAACCCTTTGCGCAGGATCACCTCGAGGCTCACCACCAAGACCGCGACGATGAGCAACCCCCCGCCGAACCACGCCGCCCAGAGCGAAATTCGCCTCGAAACGTCGAGCAAACGATCAAAAACGCGCACCGGCACGCTCCTTCTTAAAGAAACGCTGCCGCCGGGGGCCAGAATGACCCCCGGCCGGATGCCACCTCACTTCACCGGGGCCTCGATGCCAACCACGCGCCCGATGGTTTCGTTCCAGCGCTCGGCACAGTCAGGGCCGCAACGCGCCGCCCACTTCGGCACCACCGTCTCCACCAGGATCCTTTGCACCAGCGCCCGGTCGGATTCAGACACCGGCACCAAAGTGAGGTTCGCCGGCTGGCCCAGGCTGCAATCGCCCTGGCCGGTGAGGCAGTTCAGGCCCTCCTGCGTCTCGCGCTCGCTGGCCTTCCAGATGGCGTCCTCGAGGCCAGCCGCCTCCTTGAGCAAGAAGGCCTGGGTCTTTTCATCCAGGCTGTTCCAGCGCTTGAGGTTCATCGCCGCCATGACCGGGTCCCAGCCGAGCGGCAGGGGGTAGACGTGGGTCACCACCTCGTACCACTTGGCGTTGTATCCGGAAGAGGTGCCGGTGATGGCACAGTCAACGACCTTCCGCTGCAAGGCTTGAGGCACCTCGCTGAAGGGCATGGTGACCCCGGTGGCCCCGAGGGCCTCGACGAACTCGGCCAGAGACCGCCCGCTGGTGCGCACCTTCTTGCCCTTCAAATCGGCGAGGCTGGTGATGGGCGCGTTGCAAAAGAGCACCTGCGCCGGGTAAGGATAGACCGCCAGGGCCTTGATGCCGAACTTCTTCTGCACCACCTCGTCGAGGAAGGGTTTGTAGGCCTCGGCCTCCTTACGCGCCGTCTGGATGTCCATCGCCAGTCCGGCGAGGTCGAGCCCCTCGACCTCGGTCGCGTCCGAGGCCACGTAGTCGAGCACCGTCGAGCCGACGTCAAACAGCCCCTTGCCCAGAAGGCGGAAGATCTCCGCGCCTTTCAGACCCATCTCGTTGAAGGGGCGCACCTCGGTGGTGATCTGCCCGCCGGTCTTTTCGGGAATGGTCTTTTCCCAAAACGGCTTTTCGTAGGCCTTGAACATGGTGAGGTGGCCCCAGGTACCTACCACGTTGAGGTGGAGCTTGGGGAAACCCTGCCCCAGGGCCACCGCGAAGAATGCCGCCAATGCCCAGATCCATCCCTGCTTCTTCATCGCTTCCTCCTTCCGCGACCGCTGGCCGCTTGTTGCCTAAAGCAAGGTCATCGCCGCGTTTTTGAGGTCGGTGATCAGCATCGAGCCGGGCCTGTGGGTGATGGTGAGCTCGGGCCGGGCGTTGGCGATGGCCACCTGGGTGGTGACCCCGCAGGCCCAAAACACCGGGATCTCCCCGGGGCGCAGCTCGACCGCGTCGCCCCAGTCGGGGCGGGCGAGGTCCTGGATGCCGATCGCCCCGGGATCACCCAGGTGCACCGGCGCCCCGTGAGCAAAGGGGTAGCGGCTGGTGATCTGCACCGCCCGGATCGCCGCCGCCGGGGGCATGGGGCGCATGGTGACCACCAGCTCGCCGCGAAAAGGGCCGGCGGGCCGGGTCATGATGTTGGTGCGGAACATGGCCGCGTTGCTCCCCTGCTCCAGATGGCGCACCGGTACCCCGGCGTCGACGAGGGCTTCCTCAAAGGAAAACGAACAACCGAGCACGAAGGTCACCAGGTCGTCCCGCCAGAGATCGCGGATGTCGGTGGGCTCCTCCAAAAGCTCCCCCTCCCGGAAGACGCGGTAGCGGGGCACGTCGGTGCGGATGTCGAGGTCCTGGCCCAGTTCGGGGAGCGTGGGGTCGCCGGGGTCCGACATCGCGAGCAGCGGACAGGGCCTCGGGTTGCGCTGGCAGTAGGCGAGAAAGTCGAAGGCCCAGCGCTTGGGGAGGATCACCACGTTGCCCTGCACGTGCCCCCTGGCGTACCCGGCGGTGTGCCCGGTAAAGCGACCCGCCCGGATCGCCGCCCGGAGAGCCTTGAGGGGCGTGTCCTTGGGCAAGCTCACGCCTCCACCTCCCCGATCCGGGGCACGAAGTCGTAGCCCCGGATCGACTTCGCTCGGGGGAAGGGGTAGGTCTTTTTGCTGTGGGAGAGCCCCGTCTTCACCAGGAGTTCGGCCAGCCGGAGCCCGGCCTCCACCGGGTCGACCACCGGCACCTCGCCCACCCCCGACTGGACCTCCTTGGCCACGCCGCACATCCCGGTGCAGCCGAAGATGATCACATCGGCGCCGTCGTCCCGCACGGCGGCCCGGGACTCACGAACCAGGGCTTCGACCATGGCCCCGGGGTCTTGGTGCAGCTCGAGGACGGGAATGTCCACCGACCGCACCGAGGCCAGCTTCTCGGCGACGCCGTACACCCTGGCATGGTTCCAAAACATCGGCACCACCGAATCCAAGACCGTGACCACGGAAAAACGCTGCCCCAGCATCGCCGCCAGGTGCATGCTCGCCTCGCAGGGGCCCACGACCGGGATGCGCACCGCCTCGCGCGCCGCCTTGAGGCCGGGATCGCCCATGCAGTCGATGAAGGCCGCGTCGGCGCCGTTTTTCTCGCCCTCGATGATCTTGGCCACCGTTTGCGGCACCGCCAGCATCTCGTCGAACTCGGACTCGATCGAGGCCGGGCCCACCTCGAGGGTGGTGTGGACGATCTCGGTGTCGGGATCGACCATGGCCGAAAACTCGTCGGCAACGTGCAGCCCCGGGGTGGTAATCGGGGTCACAACCAGGAGTTTCACTTCGCTTGCCTCCCTCCCGCGCTCTGGCGTAGGGCCAACCTACCCCCGCCCGCTCCCGAGGGCCATGTCCCCAAACGACAATTGCGACCTTTGGGGGTTGTCGATCCCGGACAACGGCCAAGCCTTGGCTTTGCCGGCATGCTAAGCGAAGACCTGCGTCTTTTCAAGCGAGCGGTGTGAGATCGCACGCACGGTCGCGCCATGCGACCCGCCGGGGGCTTAGGCTAGGACCATGGAGCCCATCGACTTCCGCAGCGACACCCTCACCCGTCCCACCCCGGCCATGCGCCGGGCCATGGCCGAGGCCGAGGTGGGGGACGACGTCTACGGCGAGGACCCCACCGTCCGCCGCCTCGAGGCGACCGTCGCCGAGCGGCTCGGGTTCGAAGCCGCGGTCTTCACCCCCTCAGGCACCATGGCCAACCAGATCGCGGTCCTTCTCCACGCCCGGCGGGGGGCTGAAATCCTCGCCCCCGAGGGGGCCCACGTCTTCGAGTTCGAGCTCGGCGGGCCCGCCCTTTTGGCCGGGGCCCTCATCCGCACCCTCCCGGCGCCGGGCGGCCGCCCGGCGCCAGAGGCGGTGATCCAGGCGGTGCACAATAGCCCCCACCAGGCCCCCACCGCCGCCCTGTTTTTGGAAAACACCCACAACCTCGCCGGGGGGACGGTGCTGCCGCTCGAACTCAAAAACGCCCTGCTCGAGACGGCCAAGACCGCCGGGCTTTCCACCCACCTCGACGGGGCCAGGCTCTGGAACGCGAGCGTGGCGACCGGTGCCCCGCCGGGCGAGCTGGCCCGAGGCTTCGACACCGCGATGGTGTCGTTCTCAAAAGGGCTCGGCGCCCCGGTGGGGAGCGCGCTCCTCGTGCCCCGGGCGCTTGAAGCCGAGGCCCGGCGCTACCGCAAGATCCTCGGGGGCGGCATGCGCCAGGCCGGGGTGCTGGCGGCGGCGGCGCTGGTGGCCCTTCGCGACTGGGAGGCGGTCATCGCCGAGGACCACCAAAAGGCCCGCTCGCTCGCCGATGGGCTTGCTGCCCTCGGCCACCGCGTCGATCCGCCGCCGGAGACCAACATGGTCTACCTCGAGGTCGAGGACGCCCCCGCCTTTTGCCAGCGGCTTGCCTCGCTGGGCATTCTGGCGCTGCCGCTCGGGGCCACTCGGGTGCGCTTCGTCACCCACCGCGATCTGGCGCCCGAGGATGTCGCCGAGGCGCTAAGACGCTTGCAGGCGCTCTAGATAGTCGCGCCAGGGGCGGTGCCCTGCGGCCTCGGCCTCGCGCCGGGCCATGGCCAGGGCCCCGGGGTCGCCGCCCGCTTTATAGAGGGCGAAGAGGGCACGGCTCGCCGCGTAGGCGTCTCGCATCTCCCGGGCCTTGCGGAAAGCTTTTTCCGCCAGCTCTTTGGCCTTGGCTTTTCCCTTGCCCCAGTCGGCCTGCGCCTCCGCCAGCAACGCCTGGCTGATGGCGGAAAAGGGCCGCCCCACCATCTCCTGCAACCCCATCGCCACCGCCAGGGGCCCGGTCGCCGCTTCCTTGGGCTTTCCCATGCGCAAAAGCGCCTCGCCCTCGAGCAAGAGCGCCATCAAGAGGAGGTCCACCGCCTTTGCCCGCTCGGCCACCTCGCGAACCTCGCGCGCCCGCGAAAGCGCCGTCTCGGCCGCGCCCAACAGCACCTCGACGCCGCCCAGGTGCAAAAGCGCCCAGTAACGCTCGTCGTACTCGGTCTCCAAAAGCGCCGAGAGCCAGCGGCGGCCCTCTTCCACCTCGCCAGCGCGCAACTGGGCCGCCCCCAGGTTGAGCATCGCCCGCGGGCGCGTCCGCTCCGGAACCTCATCCAGCACCGCCTCGATCACCCGGGCGGTGTCGGCGGGCCGGTTCATCCGCCAGTACAGGTCGGCGAGGTCGAGCGCGGTGCGGGCCTCGAGGGGAAACCCCGCCTCCATGGACCGGAGCAGGGGCTCGGCTTCGTCCGGCCGCCGCTGATCCAGCAGGTGGGCGGCATACCCGAGCGCGGTGGCCCAGAGCCCGGCCAGGGTCTCCTGCCGCTCCTTTTGCAACCACTCGGCAAACGTCGGCAGAGGGCTCTCAAACCCCTCGGCTAAAACGCCATACAGCGCGCGCACCTTCTCGAGGTCACGGTAGGCCTCCTGCCAAAAATCCACCACGTCGCTGGTCAACGAAAGCCGCAGGTCGGTGCCCTGGGCCTCGAGAAGTTCGTCATAGGGCGAGCCCTTGACGGCCTGGAGCGCCTCGGCGAGCGGCGGGATCACCGCCCGCACCTCTTCCACCGGGCGCCAGCCCGGTCGGGCCGCCAGGTAGATGATGAGCTCCGCACCCGGCGAAGGAGGAAGGTCGTCGGGAACGCTTCCCAAAAGCGAGACCTTTTTCTCAGCCACCCAAGCCTCCTTTCCCCGTGCACACCCTCACGGGCCCGACGCCTCGTCCCAGCTGGCGACGATCTTGTAATAAACCAGGGCCGAGAACACCACGCTGCCCCGCTCCGCGGTGGTGGAGAACTTTACATCGAGCAACAACGCACCCTCAGGAAGGGCCTCCAGGAGCCGGTTGAGCCGCTCTTCGAAGAGATCGGGATCGGTGCCGGTCACCACCCGGAATCGGATCTCCTCCATGGCCACACCTTACCAGGAGGGCAAACGTCCCATCGACGGTCGCCGCCGTGAATCGCGAGCCTTTTCCATCGCCCAAACGCCGTAGAATGGACACACTATGGGTTCCGATCTTGAAGCCGAACTTCGGAAGGCCACCTCCGAAGTGATCCTGAGCCAGCTCGAGGGCCGGGGGGCGCTCTTCGCCGTCACCGAGAGCGAGCTGATCTACATCGACCAGGGCGGCGCGCAACGCGCCCCTCTCCGCGAGGTCCGCAAGGTTTCGGCCGGAAAGTCCGGCCGGCTGACGATCGCCGGTCCCGACGCCACCTTCATCGAGGCCAAGGTGGCCGATTTCGACCTGGCCGAGCTCAAAGCCTTCTTCGAAAACATCAAGGCCCACGTGGCCCGCGCCCGCAAGGCCCAACCCGAGCCGGCTGTGGAACCGCCCCCGCCTCCCGAACCACAAGCCCCGGCCCAGGCCGAGCCCGTCGAGCCGCCGCCGCTGGTCCCCGAGCCAGAGCCGCCGGTGACCGACCCCGTCCCGCCGCCTGAGGTCGAACCCGCCCCGCCGCCGGTGGCACCGGAGCCCCAGGAATCCCCGGCACGCCGCGGCCGGCTCTCGCTGCCGCTGAAGTTCACCGGCCTTCTGACCGCCCTCTTTGGCCTGGCCAGCTTCGTCCTCTTCCCCGACGCCGACCCCATGCTCCTGATCGGCGTCCTCATCGGGGCGCTGGGGCTCGCCCTGGTGGAGTGGAAGGTTGCCGACCTCTGAACGACGCCTCGCCTTCGCCCTCGCCTTCCTCACCCTCCTGGCCGGGATTTGGGGGCTTTGGCCCCACGTGACCCTGCGTTTTGTCCCCGCCCGCCTCGTGGTCCAGACCTATGCCCCCGAGGCCCGGCCACGGGTTTCGCTCAACCGGGCCAGCCGCGCCGAACTCGAGGCCCTCCCCGGCGTCGGCCCCGCGCTCGCCGAGCGCATCATCGCGCACCGGCCCTACCTCCGTATCGACGATCTCCTGCAGGTTCCCGGCATCGGCCCCAGGCTCTTTGCCCGAATCGCCCCCCTGGTCACGCCCTAGGCGTTCGTCACAGATCACCGCAAAAACCGAGCGCCGGGAAGAGAATGACCGGTGGTGGTATCCGTCCCCCCGGTCTACGCGCTGGCCTTCGGGGCCCTTTTGGTCGCGTCCTCGACCCTCGTCCCCTGGAGCCTCGCCGGCCTTGGCCTGGCCGCTTTCCTGACCAAACCCGGGCGCTGGGCCCTGCTCGCCGGCGGGCTGGTGGTGGCGATCGGCCTCCTCGTCCACAGAAACCCCTGGCCGGCCGACTACGGCCAGCCCGTGGTCCTCACCGGCCAGCTGCAAAACGGCTTCCTCCGCACCGAGCGGGGCGTGGTGTGGGTCAAGCGCTACCCCCGACCCCCCGACGGTTGGGTCAGGGTTGCGGGCACCCTAAAGCCCCCCTCGCCGCCGAAAAATCCCGGCGGCTTCGACGAGCGAACCTGGCTGCGCGGGCTCGGGATCTTCGCGGTGATCAAAGCCCGCGAGATCACCCAGCTGGAACCCCCCGGCCCGTCGCTCAGGAAGCGGCTGGAAGGCGCGCTCACCCGTGAGCTCTCCCCCGAGGTCGGGGCCCTGGCGGCGGCGATCGTCCTCGGAGACCGGCAGCGGCTCGGCGATCTTCAGGCGACGTTCCAGGCCGCGGGCCTGGCCCACCTGCTCGCGCTCTCCGGGCTTCACGTGGGCATCCTGGCCGGGTTTTTGACCCTCTTGCTCTTCCCCCTGGGCCGCTACCGCTACCCCGTCGTCGCCGTCCTGCTCCTCGGTTACTGGCAGCTGGCCCTGGCCTCGCCGAGCCTGACCCGGGCCACGCTGATGGCGGTGACCATCTTCGCGCTCCTCTTCCTGGGCCGGGGCCGGCTTCCCCTGGGGCAGGCGCTGGCGCTGGCGCTCACCGTGCAGCTCGCGCTCAACCCCTACGCCATGGCCAGCCTTTCTTTCCAGCTCTCCTACCTGGCGCTGGCCGGCCTCGGGCTCTTCCTGCCTCTCATCCTTAACCGTCCCCTGCCCCTCCGTCCCCTTTGGGTCGCACCCGCCACCACCCTGGCCGCCATCTCGCTCTCGGTACCGCTGATCCTCGACCGCTTTCACGCCCTGCCACTCCTTTCGCCACTCGCCAATCTGCTCGCCATTCCCCTGGTGACCATCTTCGTACCCCTGGGCATGGCCAAGGCCGCGGGACTGGCCGGGATCGCCCCGGCCCTCGAGGTCACCGGCCAGGCCCTCATCGCCGTGGCCCGGCGCTTCGCCCAGGGGCCGGCCCTCACCTGGGGCGAGGTATCCCCGGCGGGCTACCTGCTCTACTACACCGCCCTGGCCGCGCTCTACGCCTGGATGCGGGGCCGCTTGCGGCCCTCGATGGCGCTGGCCCTCATCCTCTTCAGCGCCCTTTTCTCACTGTTGCCAACCCGCCTGCCCGAGCTCGACCTCTGGCAGCTCGATGTCGGCGAGGGCCACGCGACGCTCCTCCGCTTCCCCGGCGGGGTTGAGGCCCTCGTCGACACCGGCGCTCCCTGGGCCGCGAGCCGGGTCATCCGCGCCCTGGACGCCCTCGGCATCGACGACCTCGACCTCCTGGTGCTCACCCACCCCGACCAGGACCACGCCGGCGCCGCGCCGGAGATCCTCTCATCCAAAGCGGTGGGGGCGCTCGCGGTGAGCGTTTTTTACCCCGAAGACGATCCCGCCATCCGCCTGGCCCGGGAGCGGGGCATCCCGGTCCTCCGCCTGGCCTATGGCGATGTCCTCGAGCTGGGGCCGGCCCGGATCAGCGTTTGGAACCCGAGGGCCGTCACTCCCCGAAGCGACAACGCTCGCAGCCTGGTCCTTTTGTTTTCCTGGCGCACTCGCCGGGTGATGGTTCTCGGCGACCTCCCCGCCCGCTACGAAGACGGGCTGCCCCAACTGCCCCTCGACGTCCTGGTCGCGAGCCACCACGGCGCCGAGAACGGCACCGGACCCCTGCTCCTCGAACGCACGCGCCCGCGGGTGGTCCTGATCGGAGTGGGACCCAACCGCTTCGGCCACCCCAGCCCCAGCACCCTGGAACGCCTTCAAAAAACCCAGGCGGCGGTGTACCGAACCGACGCCTCCGGCGCCATCGAGGTTCGCATGGCCCCCTAAACCCTCAGCGAGCGCCGTACGCCCTGCACCAAACCGATGCCGGATTGGCGATGGTTTTGCGTTTTTTCCGGGATCCTGCCCTGGCTTTGGCCACGGCGGAGAGGCTTAGCCCTCGTACCCGAGCAGGTCCAAGAGCGCCTGGAGCTCCTCAGCCGAGGCGTAGTGGAGTTCGATCCGTCCCCGGCGGTGGCCGGTGATCCGGACCCGAACCCCGAGCCGGGCCTCGAGGGCCGCCGCCACTTCCGGGTAGGCCTGGCGTTTTTGGGGTGGCTGGCCGAGGCGCGCCTTGAGCCGCTCGGCCTCCCGCACGCTGAGCTGGCGAGAAAGAATCTCGCGCAGACCCCACAGCCGCTTCGATTCGGGGAGCATGAGCAAGGCCCGGGCGTGCCCCGGGGTGATCGTTCCCTGCTCGAGGGCCTCAAGCGCCGCCCGGGGAAGTTGCAACAGCCGGAGGGCGTTGGCCACCGTACTCCGCGCCTTGCCGACCCGGGCCGCCACCTCCTCCTGGGAAAGCCCGAGGTCGATGAGGCGCTGGTACCCGAGCGCTTCTTCCACCGGGTTGAGATCCTCACGCTGGAGGTTTTCCACCAAAGCCAGCTCGAGCGCCTCCTGGTCGCTCATCTCCCGGATGATTGCCGGGACCTCGGTCAGTCCCGCCAGCTGCGCGGCCCGGAACCGGCGCTCGCCGGCCACCAGCTCGTAGCCGTCGCCCTTCGGGCGCACCAGAAGGGGCTGCAAGACCCCCTTCGCCCGCACCGACTCGGCGAGTTCCTGGAGCGACGCCTGGTTGAAACGACGCCGTGGCTGAAAGGGCCCGGGTTCGATCAAGGCCAGGGGGAGCTGACTCATGCGCACACCCTCGCTGGGCAGGAGCGCGTCAAGGCCACGCCCCAGCCCGCTACGCCGTTTCGACACGTTCGATCACCTCCCGCGCCAGCGCGTGGTACGCCCAGGCCGGCGGCGTGTGGGGTGCGTAGCGAACGATCGGCAACCCGTGGCTCGGGGATTCGGCCAGCCGCACGCTTCGCGGAATCACGGTCTTAAAGACCCGCGCACCGAAGTGCCGTCGCACCTCTTCCTCCACCTGCCGCGAAAGCAGGGTTCGACGGTCGTACATCGTGAGCAGGATACCAAGAAGTCGCAGGCGGGGGTTGAGTCGGAGCCGGACCCGCTCGAGGGTGGCGAGCAGCGCCGCCAGACCCTCGAGGGCGTAGTACTCGGCCTGCAGGGGGACCAAAATCGTATCGGCGGCGGCCATCGCCGCCAGCGAGAGGGGGCTGATGCTGGGCGGGGTGTCCAGGATGGCGTAATCATAGCCCGCCGCCGCCCTCGCCAGGCGCCTGGCGAGGGCGGCGGCTTCCGCCGGCTCGGCCATCACCGAGAGGAGGTCCTCTCCCGCCGGCAGCAGGTCGAATTCGAGCGATTCAAGGCGAATTTTTACCGGCTCGAGCTCGACCTCACCCAGCAAGTACGTCCCCACGTCCTGCTCCGGCGGCCCAACCCCCAGCCCCGAGGTGGCGTTGCCCTGGGCGTCGAGGTCCACGAGCAACACCCGCCGCCCCTTGTCGGCCAGGCTCGCCGCCAGGTTGATGGCGGTGGTCGTCTTCCCCACGCCCCCTTTCTGGTTGGCGATGGCGATCCTCATCCTTCCCCCACCCTTACCGCGACCAGCGACCCGCCCCCCTCGAGGCGTTTCACGTGAAACACCTCCGCCGGCACCAGGGCGGCCAGCGCCTCGACTTCCTGCGTCCAATCCTCCCCCTTGCGCGAAACCAGAACCAGAGGAAGCCTCACCAGGTGGCGGACCGACCGGTACACGTCGGCGAACGGCGCGACCGCCTGGGCGGTCACGTGATTCACCTTGAGCCGCAATGTCCGGACGTCATCGGCGTGGACGCGAACGTTGTTGAGGTTCAGCTTGGCCACCGCCAGCGACAGAAAGGCGGCCCGCTTCTGGCGCCGTTCGACCAGGACCAGCGTCAGGTCGGGGCGGGCAATGGCCAGCGGAATCGCCGGCCAGCCGGCTCCCGATCCCAGATCGAGCACTTCGGCCCCGGTGGGCAGGACCTCGCCGTAGGCCAAGGCGTCCCGCAACTGACGGTCGGGGTGCTCGAGGACGCGGGCCGAGGAGAGGTCGGCGACCCTCCCGTATTCGCGGAGCAGGTCGAGGTAGGCCTCGAGGCGCGCCCTCACCGCGCCCCCCTCGAGCGCTTGGCCAGGTGAACGAGCAGCGCTGTGACATCGGAGTCACGAACGCCGGGAATCCGGGCCGCTTCGGCCAGGTTCCGCGGGCGCTGGCGGCTCAGTCGCTCTTGGGCCTCCTTGCTCAGCGAAGGCACCCCTGAGTAGTCGAGCGACCGTGGCAGCGGGTGCGCCGCCAGCTCGGCGAAGCGCTGGCGCAAGCGTTCCTGGCGCTCGATGTATCCGGCGTACTTGGCGCGGATTTCGACCTGCCGGCGGACCTCCGGGTCGAGGGGTTCCTCGGGCGGACCGATCAGCTCGAGGACCTCGGTGTAGGTCACCTCTGGCCGCCGCAGGTAGTGCAGGGCGCTGGTTCCGGCGATCCGGGCGTTCGCCAGCCGGGAAAGCTCGCGCTCAACCCGGGCATACTTCCGCTCGACGGCCTCGAGGCGGGCCTTCGGCAAGAGCCCCCAGGCCACGCCCTTGGGCACCAGGCGCTCGTCGGCGTTGTCGCCTCGAATGAGGAGCCTGAGCTCGACGCGCGAGGTCATCATCCGGTAGGGCTCGTCGACGCCCTTGCTCACCAGGTCATCCACCATGACCCCCAGATAGCTCGAGCTGCGGGGCAGGTGCACCTCATCGAGGCCCGCCGCCCAGCGGGCGGCGTTCACCCCGGCGAGGAGGCCAAGCGCCGCCGCCTCCTCGTATCCCGAGGTACCGAGAATCTGCCCGGCGAAGAAGAGCCCCTCGACATGGCGCGACATCAGCCCCCAGGTGACCTCGGTGGGGTCCACCGCGTCGTACTCCACCGCGTAGGCATACCGCTGGATGACGGCGCGTTCCAAGCCCGGAAGCGAACGCACCATCGCCTCTTGCAGGGCCGGGGGGAGGCTGGTGGAAAAGCCTTGCAAATACACCTCGCTGGTGTGGAGCCCGTCGGGCTCGACGAAGAGGATGTGGCTGTCTTTGTCGGCGAAGCGGACCACCTTGTCCTCAATCGAAGGGCAGTAACGGGGGCCCACCGCCGAGACATCCCCGGCGTAAAGGGGGGAGAGCGCGAGGTTGGCGGTAATGAGCCGGTGGGTTTGTGTCGTGGTCCTGGTCATCCAGGTCGGGTGGGCGCTGGCGTGAGGCCCCGCCCGCCCGGAAAAGCTTCCCGGCGGTTCGTCCGGCGGCACCTCGGTCAGGCCAGAAAAATCAATGGTGTCGCGGCGCAGGCGCGGCGGGGTCCCGGTTTTGAACCGCTGCAGGCGGTGACCGAGCGCCGCCAGGTGGCCCGAAAGGTGGGTCGCCGGGGGTTCGCCCTGGCGGCCGGCGGGGCGCGAGCGGCGCCCGTACCAGACCTTCCCCCGCAAAAACGTCCCCGCGGCCACCACCACGGCGCCTGCGCCGAGCGCCCGGCCGTCGCTGGTCAGGACTCCGGTTATTCGGCGGCCCTCGAGACGCAGCCGCGCCGCCTCGCCCCGGACCGCCGTGACGTTCGGGTGCGAGAAGAGGAGGTCTTGGACCTCGAGGGCGTACAGGTCCCGATCGACCTGTACCCTCAGGCTCTGAACCGCCGGCCCCTTCGAGCGGTTCAGCACCCGGGTGTGAATCGCAGCCGCGTCGGCGGCTCGCCCCATCACCCCTCCCAGGGCGTGAACCTCGTGCACGAGCTGGCTCTTGCCGGGTCCGCCCACCGCCGGGTTGCAGGGCATGGCGCCGATGCGCTGCGGGTCGAGGGTCAGCACCGCGACCCGAGCGCCGAGGCGGGCGGCCGCGTACGCCGCTTCCACCCCGGCGTGCCCCCCGCCGATCACCACGACGTCGAACGTTTCACGTGAAACGCCCATCGCTTACAAGGTAACACGGGGGGCCGCCGCCCCAGATGCCCCCTAACCTTCGCCGTCGGGGTCGGCACCCAAGCGACGGAGGAGGTCCTCCAGCGCCTCTTCCCGGGTCCGCCCCTCACCCCAGCCGAAGAGGATGTCATCGAAAAAAGCCAGCGCCTGACCCTTCTCGTCGTCGTAGGCCAGCCGGTAACCAAGACTCGCTACCATTCGCTCAAGCCGCGCGATCCTCTCTTCCATAGCTTCCCCAGACGTGATATTTTATTACCTCACCGGAAGAGGCGCCCGGTCCACCTCACACCCCGGCCTGGGGTAGACTGCCAAAGCGAAGACCCAGCCCGTGTCGAGCCGGAGGCAACCGCATCGCCGCAGCCTTTCTCTGGGCTTAAAATGAAGGTTCCTGGGGGTGCACGGTGATCACCGAAGCAGAAATCTGGCAAGAAGCGCTCAACTACATCCGAGAACGCATCACCGAGGTCGAGTACCATACCTGGTTTGAACGCATCCAACCCCTGGGGATCGAGGGTGGCGAGCTCACGCTCGGCGTACCCACCACCTTCGCCAGCGAGTGGGTGCAAAAGCACTACGCCGGCCTCATCAAGGAGGCCCTCATGCGCCTCGGCGCCGCAAGCCCCCGCTTCGCGCTGAGGGTCGTTCCCGGTCAGGCGGTGCAGGAGAACATCTTCGCCCACGTGCCGGTCAGCAGCGAGAACGGCAGCGCCAGCCGTAGCAAGCTCAACCCCAAGTACACCTTCGAAAACTTCGTCGTCGGCCCCAACAACCAGATGGCCCACGCCGCCGCGCTCGCGGTCGCCGAATCTCCGGCCAAGGCCTACAATCCGCTTTTCATCTACGGCGGTGTGGGGCTTGGGAAGACCCACCTGATGCACGCCGTCGGCCACTACGTGGCCCGGAAGAACCCCAAGGCCAAGATCGCCTATGTCTCCACCGAAACCTTCACCAACGATCTCATCAATGCCATCAAGGAAGACCGGATGAGTGAGTTCCGCGAGCGCTACCGCTCGGTGGACCTGCTCCTGGTCGACGACATCCAGTTCATCGCCGGGAAAGAGCGGACCCAGGAGGAGTTTTTCCACACCTTCAACGCCCTCTATGAAAACCACAAGCAGATCATCCTGTCTTCCGACCGCACCCCCCGAGAAATCCAAACCCTCGAATCCCGACTCCGGAGCCGCTTCGAGTGGGGGCTGATCACCGACATCCAGCCGCCCGACCTGGAAACGCGAATCGCCATCCTGAAGATGAACGCCGAGTACCGGGGGGTTGAGATCCCGGAAGACGTCCTCGAGTTCATCGCCCGGAGGATCACATCGAACATCCGCGAGCTCGAGGGCGCCCTGGTCCGGCTCATCGCCTACGCCTCGCTCAACGGGGTCGAGATCAGCCGGGCGGTGGCCGCCCGCGCCCTGTCGAACGTCTTCACCCAGGAACAGCGCGAGGTCTCCATGGACGACATCCTGGGCGCGGTTGCGGAGTGGTTCGGCGTCAAGCCGGAAGAGATCAAGGGCAAGGGGCGCTCCAAGGAGATCGTCGTTCCCCGCCAGCTGGCGATGTACCTCATCCGGGAAAAAACCGGGGCTTCGTTCCCCGAGATCGGACAGTACTTCGGGGGGCGCGACCACACGACGGTCCTGTACGCGGTCCAGAAAGTCAAGAAGGAGATCGCCTCCAACCCCGAGCTTCAGCAGACGGTTGAGGGCATCCTAGGGCGGGTGTACTGAGCTGTGGATAACCCTGTGGAAAACCTGTGGATAACCCTGTGGATAAGGCTGTGGAAAACTCGGCGCCGCTCGGGGCTGTGGAAAACCGGCGGTGTTTTCCCCAGCTTTTCCACAACCACCCTCAACTTTTCCACAGATTTCTCCACAGCGCGAACGGCGTCCCTGACGGCTTTTTTCCCACTTTTCCACAGTTTCCACAGCCCCTACTACTACGACGACTCTCTTTATATCTTTAGGCAAAGATCATCGTAGTAATCTTTAAAGGAGGCTCCATGCGAATCGGTGTTCCAAAACGTTCCCTTGCAGAAGCGGCCAGCGTCCTGGAACGGATCGCGCCCAACCGCCCCAACCTGCCCTCCCTCGGCTACCTCTACTTCGAGGGGAGCGAGGGGGAGCTGGTCCTCCGGGCCAGCAACGGCGAGCTGGACCTCGAGCTCCGGGTTCCGGCCGAGGTCGAGGGCGAGGGTGCCGGACTCGTCCCTGCGCACGTCTTCGGTCAGATCGTCCGCTCGTTGCCCGGCGAGTTCGCCGCGCTGGCGCTCAGCAGCGAGGGCCTCGAGGTGGAGAGCGGCTCGTTCCTGACCCGGATGGCGGTGTCGAACCCCGAATCCTTCCCTCCGCTCGACCTCGGTGACGGCGACGCGGTTTCCCTGCCCGCCCAGGAGCTCGCCAAGGCGCTCTCGAGGGTGCGCTACGCCGCGGCCAACGAGGAGTACCGGGCGGTCTTCCGGGGGATCCAGCTCGAGCTCAGGCCCGACCGGATGCGTGCCGTCGCCACCGATGGCTTCCGCCTGGCGCTCTACGATGCCCGGCTGAGCGGGGCCCCGGAGGCCAAGCGGGTTCTCCCCGCCCGCAGCGCCGACGAGCTGGTTCGGGTTCTGAAGGACGCCAGCGGCGAGGTTTCGGTCAGGCTCGGGAGCGCGCGGCTCGGCATCGAGGCCCGGGGATTCCGCATGGGCATCGGGCTCATGGAGGGCGAATTCCCCGACTACGAGCGGGTGGTGCCCGAAAACTTCGTGTTTGAGATCCGCTTTGACGCCGAAGCGTTCCGGCAAACGATCGAGCGGGTGCGGGTGCTGGCAGATAAGGGCAACCAGCGCATCGACCTCCACCTCCGGCCGGGGGCCGTCGAGGTCGCCGCCGAGGGCGAGTTCGGGCGGGGCCGCGAGGAGCTGCCGGTGGAGACCGAGGGCGAAGGCCCGCTGATGGCGGCCTTCAACGCCCAGTACCTCGTCGATGCGCTCAAGGGGTTGAAAGGTCAGGCCAGCTTCCGCCTCTCGGGGCCCAACAGCCCCAGCGTGCTCACCGGCGTCGAGGACCCGGGGTACCTGGCGGTGGTGGTGCCGCTCAGGGTGTAGACTTCGCGAGGAGGTGCGGTGGTGACCACGATCGTTGATGTTCGCGCGCGGGAGGTGCTGGACTCGAGGGGGAACCCCACCCTCGAGGCCGAGGTAGAGCTCGAAAACGGCGCCGTAGGTCGCGCCATCGTTCCCAGCGGGGCTTCGACCGGGACCCACGAGGCGGTGGAGCTTCGCGATGGTGGCCCCCGTTTCCGGGGCAAAGGCGTGCTCCGGGCGGTGGCCAACGTTCGCGACCGCATCGCTCCGGAGGTGGTGGGGCTCGACGCCCTCGACCAGGCCTCGGTCGACCAGGCGATGATCGAGCTCGACGGGACCCCCAACAAATCGGCGCTCGGGGCCAACGCCATTCTCGGTGTATCCCTGGCCACGGCGCGGGCCGCAGCCGAGGCCTTGGGGCTGCCGCTTTGGCGCTACTTGGGCGGCGTGGCCGGAGATGTTTTGCCGGTGCCGCTGATGAACGTCATCAACGGGGGCAAACACGCAGATAACGGCCTCGACGTCCAGGAGTTCATGCTGGTTCCCCTGGGCTTTTCCCGCTTCTCCGAGGCCCTGCGGGCCGGGGTCGAGGTCTTCCACGAACTCAAGGCGGTGCTCAAATCGCGCGGCCTCTCCACCAACGTCGGCGACGAGGGTGGGTTTGCCCCGGAGCTTCGGGCGAACGAGGAAGCCATCGAGGTGCTGCTCGAGGCCATCGAGAAGGCCGGCTACCGACCGGGGGAAGAGGTGGCCCTGGCGCTCGACCCGGCGGCCAGCGAGTTCTACCAGGACGGTCACTACCGGCTCGAGGGCGGGCAGAAAAAACTCACCTCGGAGGAAATGGTGGCCTTTTGGGCGGGCTGGGTCGAAGCCTACCCCATCGTTTCGATCGAAGATGGCCTGGCCGAGGACGACTGGGAGGGCTGGCGGCTTTTGACCGAGCGCCTCGGCGGCCGGGTCCAGCTGGTCGGGGACGATCTCTTCGTGACCAACGTCGAGCGGCTGGGGCGCGGCATCGCTTCAGGGGTCGCCAACGCCATCCTGATCAAGCTCAACCAGATCGGGACCCTCACCGAGACCCTCCTCACCATCGAGAAGGCCCGGCGGGCGGGTTACAACACCGTGATCTCCCACCGCTCGGGGGAGAGCGAAGATGCCTTCATCGCCGATCTGGCGGTGGCCCTGAACGCGGGGCAGATCAAGACCGGTTCGGCGTCGCGGGGCGAGCGCACCGCGAAGTACAACCAGCTCCTTCGCATCGAGGCCGCCCTCGGCGAAGGCGCGCGTTTTTGGGGACGGGATGCTTTCCAGACGCACTAAGATCGTGGCCACCATCGGCCCCGCCTCGAGGAACCCCGAGGTGATCCGGGCCCTGGTCGAGGCCGGGGTCGACGTTTTCCGGCTCAACTTCAGCCACGGAGCCCGTGAGGATCACGAGCACACGGTCACCCTGGTGCGGGAGGCGGCCGGTGCGGTGGGGCGGCCGGTGGCCATCCTGCAAGACTTGCAGGGCCCCAAGATTCGGGTGGGGCGCTTCGAGGCGGGCCCGGTCCAGCTGGAGGTTGGCCAGACCTTTACCCTCACCACCGACGAGGTTTTGGGGGATGCCTCTCGGGTCTCCGTGACCTACAAGGGTCTGCCCGGCGACGTTCGCGAGGGCGATCGCTTGCTGCTCGATGACGGCAAGCTGGTGCTGCGGGTCGAGGCGGTGACCCCCACCGAGATCCATACCGTGGTCGAGGTGGGCGGGCCCTTGAGCGATAGCAAGGGGATCAACGTTCCCGGCGCTGAGCTCTCGGTCCCGGCGCTCTCGGAAAAGGACATCGAGGACCTGGCGTTTGGCGCCCAGTTGGGGGTGGACTGGGTGGCGATGAGCTTCGTCCGCAGCCGGGACGATCTCCTGCTCGCCCGCCACTACCTCAACCGCTATGGCTCCCGCGCCGGGCTCATCGCCAAGATCGAGAAGCCGCAGGCGGTGGACCGCTTCGACGAGATTCTGGAGGAGGCCGACGGTGTCATGGTCGCCCGGGGCGATCTGGGCGTCGAGATGCCGCTTGAGGAAGTCCCCCTGGTACAAAAGCGCCTCATCGCCCGGGCGGTGCACGCGGGCAAGCCGGTGATCACCGCCACCCAGATGCTCGAGTCGATGATCCAAAGCCCGAGCCCGACCCGGGCCGAGGTCTCGGACGTGGCCAACGCCATCTTCGATGGCACCGACGCGGTGATGCTCTCGGCCGAGACCGCTGCCGGCGCCTATCCGGTGGAGGCGGTGCGTTCGATGGTGCGGGTGGCGCTCAGGGTCGAGGCGTCCCCCGAGTACGCCGACCGCCTGGTGCAGCTCCGTCCCACCCCGCTGCACACCACCCAGGACGCGATCGCGCTGGCCGCGGTCGACGTCGCCGAGACCCTGCCCGCCCGGGCGATCGTGGTCTTTACCTCCAGCGGCAGCTCGGCCTGGCGGATCGTTCGGGTCCGTCCCCAGGTCCCCGTGGTGGCGCTGACCCCGAGCGAGGAAACCCACCACCGGCTGATTCTGGCCTCGGGGGTCTTCCCCCGGCTGGCGCCCAATCCCAAGGACACCGACGACATGGTGCGGATCGCACTGGACGAGGTCCGGGCGGCGGGGCTCGTGGGTCCGGGTGAGCAGGTGGTGATCACCGCTGGCGTCCCCTTCGGCGTTCGCGGGACCACCAACATGCTGCGCGTCGAGCGCGTCCGCTGAGCCCCCGACCGCGAGATTTGCAAGATCCCGACAAGCAGCTCCGGCCGCGTCCTTCCCCGGCTCCGGCCACGATACCCGTGGTTGGGGCCTGGTTCGCGCCGCGGTGGGGGTCCTGAAAAACGCGAACGGCCGCCAGCCGCCCACCCCATGTCGGAGGGCGCAAAGGCGCTCGGTTTGGTGGCTTGGCAATATAATTTGCCCCGTTGTATATTCGTGCAAATGCGGTTGCATGAAGTGGTTGATCTGCGCGAGAGAATCGAGCGCCGCTACCCCAAGATGGGGCCGGTGGAACGGCGGCTGGCGCATTATGTGCTCGAGAACGCCAGCGAGATTCCCTTCCAGAGCATCACCGAGGTGGCGGCGGTGCTGGGGGTTCATCCCTCAACGGTGACCCGCTTCGCCCAGCGGCTCGGGTATAAGGGCTATCCCGCCTTGCAAAGGGTTTTGCGCGGCAATCTCCGCGAGGCCATGGCGCCGCGGGTGCCGGATGAGGGCGAGGTCTGGCCGAGGTTTTTGGAGCTCGAGAAGGAGGCGCTCTTGGCGCTGGCCTCGGTCTCCCAGACCGAGATCGAGGCGGCGGCCCGCGATCTCGCCCGGGCCCGCCGGGTTTGGGTGCTGGGGTATCGGGTCTCCAGGGCCCCGGCGGTTTTGCTCGCTGCCCTGATGGGGTTTTTGCGCGGCGAGGTGCGCTTACTGGACGAGGGGGTTTTGACCCACCCCGAGCGGCTATTGGACGTTGGCGAGGACGACTGGGCGGTGGTGTTTTCGATCGGCCGTTACGCCCGGGCGACGGTGGTGCTCGCCGAGGGGCTCAGGCGGCAGGGGGCGCGTCTCCTCGCGGTGACCGACACCGGGCCTTCGCCGCTGCTCGAGTTCGCTGACCGGACGTTTCGGGTAAGGGCACGGGGTCCGGGCAACTTCGCCTCGGTGACGGCGATGGTGAGCCTGGCTCAGGGGCTGGCCATCGTGCTGGCGCGTCAGATGGGGGGCGAGCGGATCGAGGAGGCGGAGCGGCTGTGGGAAGCGCTCGAGACCTTCTCCCTGTGACCGTCCGCGAGCTGCGCTCGCCGGAGGCGTTCTTGGAAGTGGTGGCCCTCGAGCGGGCGATCTGGGGCATGCCGGAGGTTGAGGTGGTTCCCAAGGACCTGCTGGTGGCCCTGGTGCACGAGGGCGGGCTGGTCGCGGGCGCGTTTTTGGGAGAGCGGATGGTCGGGTTCGTGCTCGGTTTTCCCACCGCCGATCCGGGCGTGCAGCATTCGCACATGATGGGTGTCCTCCCCGAGTACCGGGATCGGGGTTTGGGGTTTGCCCTCAAGCGGTTTCAGCGAGCGTGGTGTCTCGCGCGCGGGATCGAGCGCGTGGTTTGGACCTTCGACCCCCTCCGGGCCCGAAACGCCAACTTCAACCTGGGAAAGCTCGGCGCACGCTCGCGCACCTATCTCCCCGATTTCTACGGCCCCATGGGCGGGGTGAACCGCGGCGTGCCCTCCGACCGGTTGCTGGTGGAGTGGGTGCTGGAATCCCCGGAGGTCGTGGCGCGCCTCGAGGGCCATCGCCCCGAACCCGAAACCGCGGGGCTTCCTTTTGCCAACCGGGTGGAAGGAGCGGTGCCCCTCGAGGCCAGGCTCGATGTTGAAGCGCCCCGGCTCTTGGTTCGCATCCCGCAGGATTTCGGCGCGATTCTCTCGCGGGACCCGGCGCTCGCCATCCGCTGGCGGCAGCACATCCGGGAGGTTTTGAGCCACTACCTGGCGCGGGGGTTCGTGGTCGCCGATTTCGCCCGCCGGGCGGGGCCGGCCTATTTGCTGGTTCGGGAGGACGATGCGGCTGGCTGAGATCCTGACCCGGCTGGAAACGCTGACGCCCGTCGCCGGAAACCCCCGGTTGTGCGAGGTCTCGCGGGTGCAGGCCTTCGTTCCCGGCGCCCGTCCGCTGCCGGGAACGGTTTATCTGGTCGAGGCGGCCGGGGTGCTCCTGGATTGGCTCGAAGCCCACCGCAACACCTCGCTCCTCCGCCACCTGGCCTTCGTCCTTCCCCGGGGTGAGCGCCCGAAAGCGGGACCGGCGCTCCGCTCCGATCTGGTGTTCCTGAGCTACCCGGGCCCCCGGTTGCCCCTGGATCTCGGGGCCCAGATCCTGAGCGCGATCTACGAGGCCGAGCGCCCGGTCCACGTCGATGCCGATCAGCTCAGGCGCGAGGTGGTCGAGGATGCGCTCCAAGGGGACTACCGTTCGCCGGACGCTCTCCTGGCCCGGGGGGATGCGCTCGGGCTCGATCTGGGGAAGAAGAACCGGGTTCTGGTGGCGGACCTCGAGGACCCCGAAGTCTTCTACCTCACCCACCTGCAGCGGGGCGAGGGCTACTTGAACGCGCTCCGGGGCCGGGTCTTGCTCGTGGTGCGCGAGGTGCTGCTCGCCGATGCACCCCACCACGTGGTGGTCCCTCACGGAACCGGGTTCGTGGTCCTTTTTGACCGGCGGGGGAGTCGGGCCCCCGAGGCGCTTTCCCGCTCGTTGCTGGAGGCGCTGCGGCGCCAGGTGAAAGAAGCCGCCTTCGTGGCCGGACTGGGGTGTGAGCATCCGCCGCCCGAAGGGCTGGCCAAGGGCTACGGCGAGGCCCAGGCCGCGATCGAGGTCCACAGGATCTACGGTTTGAGGCGCGCCCTGGTGAGCTTTGCCGAGGTCCGTCCCTTGATCTTTCTACACGCCCTCGCGCGGCACCAGGACCTGCTGGGGCTGCTCGAACCGCTGCTCGCCCCGCTTCGGCCCATCGAACCCCGGTACCGTCGGGCGCTGCTCGAGACCCTCGTCGCCTACTTCGAGCACGACCGATCGGCGAGCAAGGCGGCCAGGGCGCTGGGGATTCACCCCAACACCTTTAAATACCGGATGCGCCGGCTTGAGGCCCTGCTCGGTCTGCGCGAAGTTGACAGCGAGCACAAGCTGCTTTACCATATCGCCGCCAAGATCCTGCTCAAAAAGCCGAGATTGTCTCCTTAGGCCAACCCTGTCGCCGCCGGTTGTCCTCGCCGGACATGGGCGCCATCCCCCGAGCCGCCTAAGATGAGGCCCACCCTTTTAGGGGGGAGGCGAGATGATGCGAAGGCTTTTGTGGCTTTTGGTACTCGGCGCATTGGCGCTTGGGCCGGCGGCGGCTCAAAAGACGCTGGTGGTCGCGGTCGAGGGCGGCATCGACACCTTTGACCCCGCGTTTTCGGTGGGCAGCACGCCGACCCAGACGGTCTCGGCCAACGTATTCGAAACCCTGATCCGTCCGAAGATCGTCACCCGAACCGCACCCGACGGGACGACCTACCAGACGGTGGATATGGAAAAGCTGGTGGGGCAGCTGGCCCTGGTGTGGGCCTTCGACGAGAACGACCCCAACACCGTGATCTTCCACTTGCGCCGGGGCGTGCGCTACCACAGCGGGACCCCCTTCAACGCCGACGCGGTCATCCTGGGCATGCGCCGGATCTTCGAAACAAAGAGCATCACCACCTTCCTGGTGGGGATGGGGGGCGCGGTGACCAGCGCCGACCAGTTCAAGAAGATCGACGATTACACCGTGGCCCTGACCATGAAGCAGGGCAACACCCTCACCCTCAAAAACCTGACCATTTACAACGCGGCGCCGGTTGACCCCGCCGACATTAAGGCCCACGCCACCGATAAGGATCCCTGGGCCCTCGACTGGTTCAAGAAGAACCTGGGCTCGGGCACCGGGCCGTACCTCCTCGAGTCCTACGTTCCCGGCGACCGCATCGTCCTCAAGGCGAACCCCGATTACTACCTGGGACCGCCCAAGATCCAGCGGGTGGTGATGAAGATCGTCCCGGATCCGGCCCAGCGGGTGCTGCTTTTGCGGACCGGAGCGGTGGACATGGCCAACCAGGTTCCGGTGCGCGAGCTCGACGGCCTCAAACGAATTCCCTTCCTCAAAATCCTGAGCCTGCCAACCACCAACCAGGACCGGCTGATGATGAACAACACCATCGCCCCCTTTGACAACAAGCTGGTTCGCAAGGCCGTCGCCTACGCCATTCCCTACGAGCTGATCATCAAGCAGGTCTACCGTGGTTATGCCCGGGTGCCGGTGGGCCCGATCGAGGACGGCATGCCCACCTCGGACCCGAGCGCTTGGCCTTACCGCTACGACCCCGAAAAGGCGAAAGCCCTCCTCGCCCAAGCGGGCTACCCCGGCGGCAAAGGGCTCCCGCCCATCAAGCTTTCGATCCGGATCGGCAACGAGGAACAGGAACGGGAAGCGGTGATCGTGCAGGACGCGCTTTCCAAGATCGGCATGAAGGTGGCCATCGAGAAGCTCCCCTTCGCCACCTTCAACGAGCTGCAGCAGGGGGGCAAGCTCCAGTTCTTCATCGACGACTGGATTTCCTGGGTCAACGACCCCTACTACCACATGTTCTGGAACTTCCACTCAAAAAGCCCCACCAACTACGTCCGCTACAAGAACGCTGAAGTCGACGCCATCATCGACACCTACATGCTGAGCCGCGACCAGGCGGCCCGGGCCGAGGCCAGCCGGAAGGCTCAGCGGATCATCGCCGACGACGTTCCCCAGGTCTACCTGGCAAGCCCCAACTTCAACGTGGTGCTCAACAAGAAGGTGACCGGCTACATCTACTTCAACGACACGCTGACACGCTTTTTCTACATGGACAAAAACCCCTAGGTCCCCCTCCGCCCGGCCCGAAGGTTCGGGCCGGGCTTGATTTCCCCTGGGAGAGGCCATGCGCGTGATTCGCTACGTACTCCGAAGGACCGCTCTCTTGGTTCCGGTGCTCCTGGGCACGCTCTTCATCGCCTTCTTCCTCACCCGAATCCTCCCCGGCAACCCCATCGATCGGGTGGCCGGACCCTACATTTCCCAGGAAAAGCGCGAGGCGATGAAACACGAGGCCCGGCTGGACCTGCCCTTCTACCAGCAATTTGCGCTCTACCTCTCCGACCTCCTTACCAAGGGCGACATGGGAACGTCCTACACCACCGCCCAGCCGGTCACCAAGGATCTCATCCAGCGCTTCCCTGCGACCTTCGAGCTCGTGGCCTACGGCATGGGGCTCGCGGTTTTAATGGCACTTCCGCTGGGGGTGATCAGCGCGTTGAATAAGGATTCCCCCATCGATCATGCCGGGCGGGTGATGGCGGTGGTGGGGGTTTCGGTCCCGGTGTTCTGGCTCGGTCTGGTGCTGCTCTACGTCTTCTTCCTCAAGCTGGGCTGGGTCCCGCCGCCGATCGGCCGTCTGCCGCCCACCATGAGCCCCCCGCCCCACGTGACCGGGCTCTACACGCTGGATGCGCTCCTGGCCGGCCAGTGGGAGACCTTTCGCGCGGCCCTCGCGGCGCTGATCCTGCCCTCGGTCACCCTGGCGGTGACCGCCATGGCCCCGCTGGCCCGTATGACCCGCTCGGCCATGGTCGAGGCGCTGGAATCGGAGTACGTGCGCGCCGCCCGGGCGCTCGGCCTTCCCCGAAGGGTTTTGCTTTGGGACTACGCCTTCCGGAATGCCCTGGTGCCGATTTTGACCATTTTTGCCGGCGTCTTCGGCTATGCCCTCGGTGGGGTGGTACTGGTGGAGTTCGTCTTCAGCTGGCCCGGGCTCGGCCAGTACACGCTGAACGCCATTTTGGCCAGCGACTTCCCGGCCATTCAAGGCGCCATCTTGCTCGTGACCACGGTCTACGTCGTGATCTACCTCCTGCTCGATTTGGCCGTGGCCACCATCGATCCCCGGGTGGAGGTGTGACGTGATCAAACGCCTTTGGCAGAGCGAAGCCGCCTACCGCCTTCGGCAAAACCCCACCACGATGCTGGGGCTTGGGATCGTTTGCGGCATGGTGCTGCTCGCGTTGCTGGCCCCCTGGATCGCCCCGTATCCGCCGCTTGAAAAGCACTTCGACCATGTTTCGGAGCCGCCGTCGCTGCGTTTTTGGCTGGGGACCGACCAGTTCGGCCAGGACATCTTCAGCCGGGTCATCTGGGCGGCCAGGCTCGACCTCTTTATCGCCGCGACCGCGGTGGCGATCTCGCTCCTGGTGGGGGGCTTATTGGGGGCGCTGGCCGGGTTTTGGGGCGGGTGGTTCGATGAACTCTTCATGCGGACCATGGACATCTTGCAGGCCTTTCCCTCGCTGATTCTGGCCATGGGTATTGCCTTTGCCCTGGGACCCGGCGTCTTCACGGTGATCGTCGCCACCTCGGCGGTCAACATTCCCGGTTACGCCCGGCTCATGCGGGCTTCGATGCTCTCGGAGAAGCAGCGAACGTACGCCCTGGCGGCCCGGGCCTCGGGCAACCCGCCCTGGCGGGTGCTCCTTCGGCACCTGGTCCCGAACGCGCTGACGCCGGTCTTCGTCAATGCCACGCTGCACTTTGGATGGGCGATCCTCGAGGCCGCCGGCCTCAGCTTTCTGGGCCTCGGGGTGGCCATCCCCAACGCCGAGTGGGGGGTCATGATCAACATGGGCCTGCAGGACTTCTGGCAGGGGCACTGGTGGTCCTACACCTTCCCTGGGGTGTTCATCGCCCTGACCGTGCTGGGCTTTAACCTTCTTGGCGACGGCCTTTCCGACGTGCTCGACCCCAGGAGGGCACACCGATGAGCCTGCTCGAGGTCAAAGGGCTGAGGACCTACTTCTTCACCCGCCGGGGCGTGGCCAAGGTGCTCGATGGCCTCAACTTTTCACTGGCCGAGGGTCAGATCGTGGGCCTGGTGGGGGAGACGGGAAGCGGAAAGTCGGTGACCGGGTTTTCCATACTGCGCCTGGTGCGGCGGCCGGGGAAGATCGTGGGCGGGCAGATCCGCTTTGCCGGCCGCGACCTGCTTTTGCTCTCCGAGGCCGAGATGGCCCGCCTTCGGGGGCGGGACATCGCCATGATCTTCCAGAACCCGCGGATGGCGCTGAACCCCCTGATCAGCGTGGGGCGGTTCCTTTCCCACGTGATCCGCTACCGGGCGGGGGTGTCCGGAAGCCGGGTGAGGGAAGAGGCGTTGCGGCTTTTGCACGAGGTGCAGATCCCGGATCCCGAGCGGCGGCTTTCGAGCTACCCCCACCAGCTCTCGGGGGGAATGGCCCAGCGGGTGATGATCGCGGCGGCGGTCGCGGCCCGGCCCAAGCTTTTGATCGCCGACGAGCCCACCACCGGCCTCGACGTCACCGTTCAGGCCCAGATCGTCCGGCTCCTCAAAAGGCTGCGCGACGAGACCGGGACCGCCCAGATCCTCATCACCCACGACCTGGGTCTGGCCTCCGAAGTCTGCGACGCCATCGCGGTGATGTACGCCGGGGAGATCGTGGAATTCGGGCCGACGACATCGGTCTTTCAAACCCCCAAACACCCCTACACCCAGGGCCTTTTGGCCTCGAGGCCAAAGCTCGGGGATACGGGGGAGATCCCGGCCCTTCCCGGCAGCGTGCCCGACCTGATCAACCCGCCGGGTGGGTGCCGCTTCCACCCCCGCTGCCCCCACGCCTTCGATCGCTGCCTTCGCGAGCGGCCGGCGCCGCGGCCGGTGGACGGTGGGCAGGTTGCGGCCTGCTTTCTCTACGAGGAGGGAGACCATGCCTGAGCCGTTGCTCCGTGCCGAGGCCTTGGCCAAGCACTACCCCCTTCGCGCCGGGTGGTTCGGCCGGCGGCACCTCCAGGCGGTCGACGGCGTGGACCTCGAGGTCTTTCCCGGGGAGACGCTGGCGCTGGTGGGCGAATCGGGCAGCGGTAAATCCACGCTGGGGCGGCTGCTGCTGATGCTCGAGCGCCCGAGCGGGGGGCGGGTGTGGTTCGACGCTCACGATCTCGCCAGTCTGCCCGAAGCCGAGCTCCGGCGACGACGCAAGGCCCTGCAGATGGTGTTCCAGGACCCCTCCGACGCCCTCAACCCCCGCATGACGGCCCTCGAGGCGGTGATGGAACCGATGATCCTGCACGGGCTGGCCAGGGGCAAGGCGGCCCGCGAGCGGGCGATTTCGCTCCTCGAGCAGGTGGGGCTCAAACGCCAGCACGCCGAGCGCTACCCCCACCAGCTCTCGGGGGGGCAACAGCAGCGGGTGGGGATCGCCCGGGCGCTGGCCACCGAGCCGAAGTTCGTGGTTTTTGACGAGCCCACCAGCGCCCTCGACGTCAGCGTCCAGGCCCAGCTTTTGAATCTGATCCGCCGCTTGCGGGAGGAATACCACCTCTCGAGCGTCTTCATCTCCCACGACCTGGCAGTGGTGAGCCACCTCGCCGACCGGGTGGCGGTGATGTATCTGGGGCGGGTGGTGGAGAGCGGTCCCAAGGAGAAGATCTTCGAAAACCCCCAGCACCCTTACACCGTGTCGCTCATGTCTTCGATTCCCGGCGAACACCCGCTGATGCCCTGGCGGCCTTTGGTTTTGGAGGGCGAGATCCCCTCGCCGCTCAATCCCCCGAGCGGGTGCCGTTTCCATACCCGCTGCCCCTACGCCCGCGCCGCCTGCCGGGAGCTCGATCAGCGACTGGCGGAGATCGAACCCGGGCACTGGGTGGCCTGTCAGAGGGTTCACGAAGAAGGTGGTTACGGCGCGCTCCAAGCCGAAACGAAGAGGAGGAAGCAATGATTCGAGTGGGTATCGACGTAGGAGGAACCAACACCGACGCTGTGATCATGGATGGGGCCGAGGTGGTGCGCTGGGTGAAGACCCCGACCACCGCGGACGTCACCAGCGGCGTGCTCGAGGCGCTGATGAAGGTCCTCGAGGCCGCCGGGCTGCCCCCGGGTGAGGTGGGGGCGGTGATGATCGGCACCACCCACTTCACCAACGCCATCGTGCAAAGGCGCGATCTGGCTCCGACGGCGGCGATCCGGCTGGGGCTGCCCGCCACCCAGTCGCTGCCCCCGATGGTCGACTGGCCCGAGGACCTGCGGAGCGTCCTCGGCGAGCACGTCTACCTCGCCCACGGGGGCTGGGAGTTCGACGGCCGGCCGATCTCGCCCCTGGACCCGGAGGAGCTGCGGAAGATCGCCGAGGACATCCGGGCCAAGGGGGTGAGGAACATCGCCATCTCGGCGGTGTTCTCGCCCATCAACCCCGAGATCGAGGTCCAGGCGGCGAGGATCGTGCGCGAGGTCATTCCCGAGGCCCAGATCACCCTCTCCAGCGAGATCGGCCGGGTGGGGTTGCTCGAGCGCGAGAACGCCGCCATCTTGAACGCCTCGCTCCAGGATCTCGGGAGCAAAATCGTGGGCGCGTTCTCGCGGGCCCTGGCCGACGCCGGACTCAAGGCCCCCTTTTACATCACCCAGAACGACGGCACGCTCATGAACGCCGAGTTCGCCGAGCGTTTTCCGGTTCTGACCATCGCCTCCGGCCCCACCAACTCGATGCGTGGCGCGGCGTTCCTCTCGGGCATCAAGGAGGCCATCGTGGTCGACATCGGGGGCACCACCACCGACGTGGGCGCGCTGCACCACGGCTTCCCCCGCGAGGCCAGCATCGCGGTCGAAGTGGGCGGGGTGCGCACCAACTTCCGCATGCCCGATGTGCTGAGCCTGGGACTCGGCGGCGGTTCGCTGGTGAAGACCGACCCCCTTGAGATCGGGCCCCGAAGCGTGGGTTTTCGCCTCACGGAGGAGGCGCTGGTCTTCGGTGGGCAGACCCTCACCGCCACCGACATCGCCGTGGCCGCGGGCATGGCCGAGATCGGCGAAGCGGCGCGGGTCAGGGGGCTCGATTCCGCCCTGGTCAAGGCCGCGGTCGAGCGGATGCAGCAGATGATCGCCGACGCCGTGGACCGCATGCTCCTCAGCCCCGAGCCCATCCCGGTGATCGTGGTGGGGGGAGGGAGCATTCTGGTTCGGGACAAGGTGGCGGACCTGCCCACCATCAAGCCCGACCACTACCCGGTCGCCAACGCCGTGGGGGCGGCGATCGCCCAGATCAGCGGTGAGGTGGACCGGGTGTATGCCCTGGACGAGATCCCGCGCGAAAAGGCCCTGGCCGAGGCCCAGAGCGAGGCCAAGCGCAAGGCGGTGGAGGCGGGGGCGGATCCGGCCACCACCGAGGTGGTCGAGGTTGAGGACGTGCCCCTCGCCTACTTGCCCGGCAACGCCACCCGGGTGCGCGTGAAAGCAGTGGGGGACCTTCGCCTTGCCTAGGACCTGGCGACTCGAAGCTTCTGACCTCGAGGCCCTCGCCCTCGGGGCCGCGATCCTCGGCACCGGTGGCGGGGGGAACCCCTACCTCGGCATGCTGCGGGCTCGCGAGCTCCTGGGAAAGGGGTACGAAATTCGCGTGCTGCCCTTTGAAGCGCTCCGGGATGACGACGTGGTGGTGAGCGTCGGGGGCATCGGGGCCCCGGTGGTGGGGATCGAGAAGATCGAGAAAGGGGACGAGTGCTACCGGGCGCTGCGGGCCCTCGAGGCCTTCACCGGCACCCGCGCCACCGCCTTGGTCGCGGCCGAGGTCGGCGGCTCGAACTCCATCGAGCCCCTCATCGCCGCGGCTTACGCCGGGCTTCCGGTGCTCGATGCCGACGGGATGGGCCGGGCCTTCCCCGAGGTGCAGATGACGAGCTTTTTCATCTACGGGGCTCGGCCTTCCCCGGCGGCGCTCGCCGACGAAAAGGGCAACGCGGTGATCCTCGCCGAGGTCAAAGACATGTACTGGTTGGAGCGCTTCGCCCGGAGCGTGGCCATCGACATGGGGGCCGCGGCCGGGTTCGCGCTACCGCCGATGGGCGGGGATTTTCTCAAATTCGGCGCCATCCCCCACACCCTGACCCAGGCCCTCGAACTGGGGCGGGAGGTGCAAAGGGCCCGGGCCTCGCGCGACGATCCCGTCGCCCGGGTGCTCGAGGTCGCCGGCGGGGTGCGGCTTTTCGTGGGCAAGGTCATTGACGTGGCGCGGCGGATCGAAGGGGGCTTCGCCCGCGGTCACATCCGGTTGTCGGGGCTCGACGCCGATAAAGGGTCGACCATGGTGATTGAGGTGCAAAACGAGAATCTGATCGCGCGCCGCGACGGGGAGGTGGTGGCCACCGTGCCGGATCTGATCGCGCTTTTGGATCTCGAAACTGCGGAGCCCATCACCACCGAGGCCGTGCGCTACGGGTTCCGCGTGGCGGTGGTGGGTCTGCCCGCCCACCCCCGGCTCAAGACCAAAGAGGCCCTGGCGGTGGTGGGGCCGGCGGCGTTCGGTTACGACGTGGCCTACCGGCCGCTTGCGAGGGAGGTGTGAGATGCGTTGGATTGATGAAAAAGCCTTGGAAGACATCGCGATGGGGGCCGCAGTGCTGGGCACCGGCGGTGGCGGCGACCCCTACATCGGCAAACTCATGGCCCAGCAGGCGATTCGGGAACACGGGCCGGTGCGGCTGATCGATGTCGACGAGCTGGGCGACGACGACCTGGTGGTGCCGGCGGCGATGATGGGGGCGCCCACGGTGATGGTGGAAAAGCTCCCCCGGGGCGATGAAGTGGTCAAGGCCTTCAAGGCGCTGGAGGCCTATTTGGGGACCCCGGTCAGGGCGGTAATGTCGATTGAGGCCGGCGGGCTCAACTCCACCGTCCCCTTTTCCGTCGCCGCTCGGCTCGGGCTTCCCCTCGTGGACGGCGACACCATGGGCCGGGCCTTCCCCGAAATCCAGATGGTCACGCCGACGCTCTTCGGCATCTCGGCCACGCCCATGACGCTCGCTGACGACAAGGGCAACAGCGCCCTTTTGAGCACCATCGATAACCGCTGGACCGAGCGCTTTGCCCGCTCGATCACCATTGACATGGGCGGGGCTTCGATGATCGCGCTTTACCCCATGCGCGGCTCACAGGTCAAAAAGGCGGTGGTGCGGGGTACGATCACGCTGATCGAGCGGATCGGCAAGAGCATCCGCGAAGCGCACCAGAATAAGGCGGACCCCATCGAAGCGGTGCTCTCGGTGACCGGCGGTTTCCGGGTTTTCGTCGGCAAGATCATCGATGTGGCCCGGCGCACCGAGAGCGGGTTCGCCAAAGGCGAGGCCACGCTGGCTGGGATCGACGAGGACCGTGGACACACCCTCAAGATCGAGTTTCAAAACGAGCACCTGGTGGCCATCCGCGACGGTGAGGTGGTGGTCTCGGTCCCCGACCTGATCACCCTCCTCGATGCCGAGACCGGGGAGCCGGTGACCACCGAGGCCATGCGCTATGGCCTGCGGGTGGTCACGGTGGGGATTCCCTGCACCGAGCTGTGGCGGAGTCCCGAGGGATTGGCGCTGGTGGGGCCCCGGTATTTCGGCTACGACATCGAGTACGTTCCCGTCGAAACGCGCTTTGGCCGCTGAAGAACGCCCGGCGCATACCCCCGGTTTGGCCGGGGGCTTTTTATTTATAAAAGCGGTTTGCCTTGTGGCGGGGCGCGGAGGAAGTTAAAATGCTCCCGCAAACCTTGTGGAGGTGTAAATATGAAAAGTACCCTGCGGATCATTCTAGGCCTGGCGCTCGCGCTCGGGGCGTCGCTGGCGCTCGCGGCGAAGCCGGTGGTGATCAAGTTCTCGTTCGTCACCACCCTCGACACCCCAAAAGGCAAGGCCGCCCAGGCGTTTAAGGCCTACGTGGAAAAGGCTTCGGGGGGCGAGATGAAGGTCGAGCTCTATCCCTCGAGCCAGCTCTATAAAGACAACCAGGAGGGGATCAACGCGCTCATCTTCAACAACATTCAACTTCTGGTTCCGTCGGCCACCAAGCTCAAGGGCTATAACCCCGCCTTCCAGTTCGTCGACCTGCCTTACCTCTTCAAGGACAACGACCACTTCAAGCGCTTTACCGAGTCGGACGCCGCCAAGAAGCTCCTCCAGAGCCTGGATAAAGCCGGGCTGGTTGGCCTTGGCTTTTGGCCCAACGGCTTTAAACACTTCACCGCCAACAAACCGCTCCGGCGCCCCGCAGATTTCAAGGGCCTGAAATTCCGGACCCAGACCTCGGGGGTCCTCGAGGCCCAGATGAAGGCCCTTGGCGCCACGGCGGTGCCCCTCGCGTTCTCCGAGGTGTATCAGGCCCTGGCCCAGGGGGTGGTGGACGGCCAGGAGAACACCCTTTCCAACATCTTCACCCAGCGCTACTACGAGGTGCAAAAGTACCTCTCGCTGACCCGCCACGGGCGCCTTGACTACGTGGTCATTACCAACAAGATCTTCCTCAACAGCCTGACCCCGGAACAGAAGAAGATCTTCATGGACGGCATCGCCTACGCCAACCAGGTGGCTTTTAAGGAGGCGGTCGGGCTGAACCAGGGGGCGCTGGAAAAGCTCCGCCAGCGTATGGAGGTCGTCGAGCTCAGCGACGAGGACCGGGCGGCCATGGAGGCGGCGATGCAACCGGTCTATGACGAGTACGCGCCCAAGATCGGCTGGGATCTCATCAACGCGATCAAGGCCCTAAGGTAAGCCTTCGGCGATCGTTTCGGGGCCGGGGGCTTTGCTCACCCGGCCCCATCGTTGGTAGGGAGTGCCATGGTCACCCTGAACGAACTCATGCTTCGTGCTCTCTTGCTCCTCGTGGTGGTGTTCGCCCTGGCCTGGCCGATTGCGCGGGGAGAGCGACTGAAACGCGGGCTCGCGCTGGTGGAAGACGTGTTCTCCGGAGTGTTTTTGAGCACCGGTTTGGCCGTCGTTCTCATCAGCGTGTTTATGCGTTACGTGCTCAACAACCCTCCGGGATGGGCGGACGAGTTTGCCCGGGTGTTCGTCGCCTGGGGGGCGATGTTTGGTTTTTCGCTTGCCTTGCGCGAGCGCCGGCATATCACCGTGGATATGCTGCACGCGGCGCTTCCGCCTGGCGGCAAGCGCTTTTTGGACCTTTTGGCCCACCTTTTGGGGGCGGCCTTCTCCGCGTTTTTGGCGGTCACCGGCTGGGCCTTCATCATGTTTCAAAAGATGCTCGACCTCCGCTCGATCTATACCGATATCCCCGAATGGATCCTGATGTTTATCCTGCCACTCGGTTTCTTTTTATTTGGTCTGCGCTTTGCCGTGAACTTCTACGACCTCTGGCGGGGTGAGATCCGCGAGCCCGAGGAGGTGCCGGGCGTATGAGCGTTTCCCTGGCGATGGTCGTCTTGTTCGGATTTTTTGCGCTGTTTTTATTGCTGCGCGTTCCCATCGGTGTGGCGCTGGCGTTTTCCAGTCTGATCGCGTTCGCGCTCGACGGCAATTTCAATTTGCTCCAGGTGCCCTCGAGGATGTTCGAGGGCATCAACTCGTTCTCGCTCTTGGCCATTCCCGGCTTCGTCTTCACCGGCGTTGTGATGGCCAGGGGCGGCATCGCCAAGTACCTGGTCGAGGCGGTGCGGGCCTGGGTGGGCCACGTGCCGGGGGGGCTTTCGGTGGTGGTCGTGGTCTCCTCGATGATCTTCGCTGCCATCTCCGGTTCGTCGCCCGCGACCGCCGCCGCGATCGGCTCGGTGACGATCCCGGCCATGATCCGAAACGGCTACTCCAAGCGCTACGCCATGGGCCTCGTGGCCACCTCGGGCACCCTCGGCATCCTGATCCCGCCCAGCGTGACCATGATCATCTACGGCATTACCACCAGCCAGTCGATCGGCAAGCTGTTTATCGCCGGGATTATCCCAGGGCTTTTGCTCGGCGGGAGCCTGGTGGTCTTTTCGGTGTGGTACGCCCGCCGAGCGGGCTATGGACGCCTGCCTCGCGCCGGCTGGAAAGAGCGCTGGCGCACGCTATGGTGGGGGCTTCCCGGATTTTTTCTGCCGGTGCTGATCATGGGCACGATTTACACCGGCGTCGCCACCCCCACCGAGTCTTCGGTGATCGCGCTCTTTTACGCCATTGCGATCTCGCTCTTCGTCTACCGCGAGGCGCGACTGAAGGAGTGGGTGGCGATGTTGCGTGAGGCGGTGGGTATCACGGCGATGATCTATCTCATCGTCTCGGCGGCGATGCTCTTTTCGCTCTATATGACCAATAAACAGGTGCCCGCGCTCCTTGCCGAATGGATCGTCGACCACGGGTTTGGCCGCTACGAGGTCTTCGCCGTGACCTCGATTCTCTTCATCATTTTGGGGATGTTTTTGGAAGCGGTCTCGATTATCCTGATCACCCTTCCCGTTCTCATGCCCATCCTGCAGGCGGTTGATATTAACCTCATTCACTTCGCGGTGGTCATGACGATTTCTATGGAATTGGCGATGATCACCCCGCCGGTGGGACTCAACCTGTTCGTGATCTCGGGCATCACCAAGGCCCCCCTCGGCGAGGTGGTCCGGGGCGTGGTCCCCTTTTATGCGGTGCTCCTCTTTGTTCTGGTGATCCTGGTGCTCTTCCCCGAGCTCAGCCTCTGGCTGCCTTCGATGATGAAGGGCGGGGTGTAAGCGGGCCGCAAGGTGCGGCCCGCCTTAAGAGCGAATCGAGCTCGAGTCGCGCTCGAGGGCGGGCGTGAGGGGCCGCCGGGCGTGGTAGTCCTCGGTGACCGCGTGCCAGTACGCGGGCGCCGCTTCGCCGAGTTTCCAGGTGAGGTAGACGAGCTCCCCGTTCCGGCGGAAGGGGATGTCAACCACGCCCTCCTCGAGGTCCCGCAAGATGACGCCCCACTGGGCCAGGGCGAGCCGGTCGGCCTCGAGGGCCTGCTGCAAGAACCTGGCTTCGGTTTCGAGGCCCCGGTGCTCGGGGCTGCCGGCAGGGGTGCTTTTGAGCTTGGCCTCCACCTCGGCCAGACCGCGAACCGCCTCCTGCATCTGGGCAACGGTGAATTGAAGGAGATCGACGAGCTTTTTGGCTTCGTCGTAGGTGTAGACGCGGAGGGCGCTTCCCATACCTTGAGTATACCATGCTCAAGAATATCTCATGGTTCTGACCGGCCCCGGGAGTAGGGTGGGGATATGAAGAAGCTCTCGCGGCGTGACCTGGTCTGGGTGGTGCCGACCGCGGCCACGGGAGGGTTTTTTGCCTGGTTCGGCCTCAGGGCCTGGCGAATCCAGTTCACCAAGACCAACCCCGGCGAGCCGGTCTGGAAGGCGGGGCCCCGGGTGAAGGTCGCTTCGGTGGCGTCTCTGGCCAAGGTCTGGGATATCCAGGAGTTCCTCTACCCGGTCAGCGGCATCGGGCAGCTCAGGAGCATCCTCATCCGGGTCCCCGAGCCCGAGCTCGGCGGGCTCACGGTCGATGGGGCCCACTTTTTGGCCCTGTCCCGGATCTGCACCCACCAGGGCTGTCTGGTCTACTTCGTTCCCGACCCCGAGGCCGGCGCCATCACCTACAACTACCGCAGCGACCACCCCTTCTTGGGCTGCCCCTGCCACTTCTCGGCTTTCGACCCGCTGCAGGCGGGCAAGGCGGTGTTCGGCCCCGCGCGCTACCCGCTGCCAAGGCTTCGGCTGGAGCACGAGGCGGGGGTGATCTACGCCACCGGCCACGAGGTGCCGCTCAGGCCCTTTGAGAGCCGGGTTCCTGCCCGCACCGCGGCCGGCTGAGCCCGGCCCAGACCATGAGCCCCAGGCCGAGGAGGAGCAGCCAGAGGGGCGGTATGGGGACGAATGGCGGGACGGCAAGGGCCCAGGCCCCGCCGTAGAGGAGCGCCAGCCAAAGGTTTTGCTGCTTGAAGACCCAGGCCATACCCGCGAGCCAAAGGACATAGACCGCGACCCACAGCAAGGCGAAGGTGCCGATCGCCAGGTTAAGGTTCATGGCATCCGGTTTTTCCGAAAGCGAAAGGAGGCCGATGACGAGCAGCCAGATCATGCCCCAGCTCAGCGGGTTGGCGAGGATGAGGATCGCGAGCGCCCGCCTCCGCCCCAGCGTGTTCGCGTAGCCGGTGGCGCAGTGGGTGAACACCGCGCCGATCGTTACCACCGCTGCCTGCGCGATGAGGCGTGCCCAAGGCCAGAGGCTGAGCGCCTCGCGCGCGTTGAGGGTGGCCGCGAGCACGATCGTGCTTCCCAGGACCCAGGCCCCAAAGCGCAGCTGGAGCTTCATTGGCCAGAGTTTAACCCTCCGCCTCGAGCCGCACCCGAACGAACTTGTCCCTGCCCCGCTGAAGGATCAGGGGCGCCTCCAGGCTGACCTCGGCCTCGGGGTCGCTCACGATCTCGCCGTTGATCCGTAGGCCACGGTCTTTGATCAAGCGGCGGGCCTCGCCGTTCGATTTCGTGAGCCCGGCCAGGGTAAAGAGGCGGGGGACCCAGATGCGTCCGTCCTTGAGTTCGGCGGGGGCGATGGTGATGGTGGGGACGTCGTCGGGGATGCCGCCTTTGGCCACCTGGTCGTAGCGAGCCTCGGCCTCGGCCAGCCGTTCGCTGATCTCGGGATATTCGCTCGGCCCGGGGGTTTTGTCGGCCCCGGCGGCCTCGAGGCGATATCCGAGCCGCTCGTAGAGTTCGCGGTCGATCCGGGCCGGGATGCGGGCGAAGGCGTAGGCGCCGCTGACCAGGCGGGCGAGGACCCGGTGCGCGCCCACCGGGTTCCCGGCCTCGAGGAGGGCGTCGATCTCCTCTTCTTCGAGATCGGTGAGCAGGCGGAAGTATTCCTTGAGGGCCTCGTCCGAGACGCGCATGAGCTTTTTGAACATCGTGGGGGTGGGCTCGCTCACGCCGATGTAGTTGTCGAGGCTTTTCGACATCTTCTCCCGTCCGTCGGTCCCCACGAGCAGGGGCATGAGAAAGGCGACCTGGGGGTTTTGGCCGTAGGCCCGCTGGATCTCGCGGCCTACGAGGAGGTTGAACTTCTGGTCCGACCCACCCATCTCGACGTCGGCCTCGATCGCGACCGAGTCATAGGCCTGGGCCAGGGGGTAGAGGAACTCGTGGAGGCTGATGGGCACCTTGGCCTGGTAGCGCTTTTTGAAGTCTTCTCGCTCCAGCATCTGGGCCACGGTGATTTGGCTGGCCATGAAGACGAGCTCTTTGAACGCGAGCGGCTCGAGCCACTCGGAGTTGTAGCGGAGGGTAAAGCGCTCGGGATCCTCGGTGATGAGGATTTTCCCCACCTGCTCAACATAGGTTTGGGCGTTGGCCCGGGTCTCCTCGAGGGTCATCGGGGGTCGGGTTTTGTTCTTTCCCGACGGGTCGCCGATCATACCGGTGAAATCCCCGATGATCAGGACCACCCGGTGCCCGAGCTCCTGAAACTGGCGCATCTTCCTCAGTACGACCGCGTGCCCCAGGTGGAGGTCGGGTCGGGTGGGGTCGGCGCCGAGCTTGACCACCAGGCGTTTGCCGGAGCGCAGTTTGTCCTCGAGGTCTTCTCTGGGCACGATTTCGAGCGCGCCGCGCTCGAGCATCGCCAAGGCCGCTTCGGTCGTCATGGCCCCAATATACTGAAGCCGTGGGAAAACTTTTGTTCCTCGCGTTGATCGCCCTCGCGGGTTACTGGTACGCCAATACCTACGGCGTGTGGGTCGGGGTGCCACCCTTCACCCCGGTGGGTGTCTGGAACTATACCGGCGAGCGCGCCTACGAGATCAAGGTTCTGGGCCTCGATGACGGCATCCGTATCCAGGTGAGCGGTGATTTGAGCGAAGGCCAGCTGCGGGTCTGGATCGGCCAGGAGGGGCGGCCCCTGACCAAGGTGCGGGTGTACGAAGGCCGCTTTGAGGCGATGCTTAAAGAGAAACTCGAGCCCGGAGTCTACTTCGTCCACTTCGCCTTGCGCCGGGCGAAAGGCTGGGTGCGACTGGACTGGCTCTCGGTGCGTTTCGCGCCCTCGCCGCTCTAAGTTCCCCGCCGTGGCTTTGGCTGCGGAAGGAAGCTTGGGAAAACGCGAGCCGCCAATCTTGCGTCGGCATGCCAAAAACCTGCCGGGGGCAAAATCAAAAGCCCGCTTTCGCGGGCTTTTTGGCGGAGAGGGCGGGATTCGAACCCGCGGTGCGGGGGCTACCCGCACAACACCTTAGCAGGGTGCCGCCTTCGACCACTCGGCCACCTCTCCGTGCGCTTTGGCGGAGGGTGAGGGATTCGAACCCCCGGTGGGCATTCACCCACAGCGGTTTTCAAGACCGCCGCCTTCAACCGCTCGGCCAACCCTCCCTAACGCGGTCCAAGACCGCATTTTTCATGATGCCGGCGCTGGCAGGCGCTGTCAACCCCGGAGTCGCTCGGCGGTCCTCGGGGTCAAGCTGAAAAGCCAGGCCCCGAGCAGCAAGAGTGCGCTGAAGGCGTAGGGCGCCTCCGGTCGCACAGCCTGGTAGAGCCCGGTTCCGAGGAGCGGCCCCACCATGCGTCCGAGGGCCTGGGCCGCGCTGTTGAGGCCGGCCACCGCGCCCTGTTCGTTCTCGCCCACCACCAGCGAGAGAGCCGCGGTGACCCCAGGCGAGGCCAGGCCTTGCCCCAGCCCCTGGAGCACCAGGGCCACGGCGAGCGCGAGGAAGGTTTGGGCGAAGAGGAAGACGACGAAGCCGGTCAGGGCGATCGGAATCCCGGCATAGAGCAAAAGGCGGGGCGGCCACTTAAAGCGGCGGATGAGAAAACCCTGGACGAACACCGCCACCAGGCCGTAGGCCACCAGGGCGATGGCGACCGCGCGGGCGGTGGCCTCGCCGCTCAGTGCCAGCTTGTCCTGGAAATAAAAGGCCACGGTGGTCTCCATGCCGACCGAGGCGAGGTTGATCGCGAATCCGATCAGCAGGAGAGGGAAGATGCGGGCGTCGGTGGCACGAAGCGGTGGCGGGGTCTGGACCTGGAGGTGGCGTTTGGGCTCGGGAAGGCTTCGCCACACGAAAAGGGCGTTGAGCAGGGCGAGCCCGGCCGAGAAGTAGACCGGCGCCAGCAGGTTGATCCGTGCCAGGGCGCCGCCGATGCCCGGGCCGACGATCACGCCGAGGCCAAAGGCGGCCCCGATGATGGCCATGCCCGCAGTGCGGTCGGCGCGGCCGGTGATGTCGGCCACGTAGGCCTGGGCGGTGGGGAGCGTGGCCGAGGAGAGCGTTCCCCCGATCAGGCGGGCCAGGAGCAACAGCACGAAGACGGCCCCGGTGCTCAGGAGGCCTTCGAGCCTGAGCTGGGCGAAGAAGGCGAAGAGGAAAAAGGAGATCGAGAATCCGGTGATCCCGATGAGGAGGACCGGTTTCCGCCCCAGCTGCTCGCTCTTCCTTCCCCAATAGGGGCTCATGAGGAACTGCATCAGGGCATAAGCGGTTGAGAAAAGCCCGGTCTGGAATTCGCTGAGACCGAGCTCCCGAGCCAGGGGTCCGAGGATGGGAAAGAGGATGGAAAGGCCGAGAATGCTGTTGAACAGCGTGACAAACAGGAGGCCCATCGCAGACATGGAACATACTTTAATACTTAAACTATTTTTTCGGAAGTCCCTCTCCGGTGTGGTGCGGCCGGCGCTGAGGGCGTAGGATGTGGGGGTCCGGGAGAACTCGGGACACATGCCCCTACCCACCCCATGGGGGGTGGGGATAGGGTGGCGGCTGTGGACGAAGTGTCGTCCAGAGCGAAGGAGGTGTGAAGTTTATGGGGAGAAGGTCTTTGGTTTTCTTGCTGGGAGCGTTCTTGGGTTTGGCCCTGGCCCACGGTGGACCTGAAGTCGACGGCGTGATCAAAGCCGGTGAATATCAGCATTCCCTGAAGAGCGACATCGGGATGGAGATCTACTGGACGGTGTCCGATGGCTACCTCTACCTGGGTCTGAAGGCCCCCGGCAAGGGCTGGGTCGGCTTCGGCCTCGAGAGCATCGAGGGGCCCGGCGAGGGGGATGAGGGTCACGCCCACCCGGCGATGTTGGAATCCGATCTGCTCATGGCCTACGTGAAGGATGGAAAAGCCTACGCCGAGGATCTCTATGTGCCGGCGCCGGGCCAGCCCAAACTCGATACCGAGCTCGGTGGGACCAACGACATTGTGAAGGTCGCGGGTACTGAGGATGCGAACGGCACGACCGTCGAACTCGTGCGCAAGCTCAACACCGGCGACCGCTATGACGTCGCCCTCGACGGCGTGCTCGGCAAGGAGATCGGCATTATGATCGCCTATCACCCCACCGCGGACGATTTCCAGACCTACCACGGATCGAAGACGCGGGAGGATCTGGAGATCGAACTCGGCCAGTGACGCTTCGCGAGCTGGATTCGGCGGACAGGCAGGGCCTGTCCGCCTTTTTTGAATCCCTGGCTGAGGTGCATAAGGGCCGGCGCGGGGTGGTTCGGGAATGTCTCCGGGCGAGGGCGGGGGAGGTGTGTCAGAGTATCGGCATGGCGTTTTGGGTTTGGGTGGGTACGTTGGCTTTCGCTGCCGGGGGTGCCCTCGAGGGCGTCCGCCGGCGTTTCGATTTCGTCGGGGTTCTGCTCGTTGCCAGCATTACCGCCGTGGGCGGGGGGTCGGTACGCGATCTGGTCGTGGGTCGTCTCCCACCTCGCGCCCTCCTTGACGAGGGGATGCTGTGGGTCGTGGCGCTCACCGGCGCAGTGGTGTTCTTCCTCCCCCGAACCCTGGGGGCCTTCGAGCGGTACCTCTACTACATTGATACCCTCGGCCTTGGAGTTTTTGCCGCCCTGGGGGCGGCTGAGGGGCTCTCGTCAGGGCTCGGCTTTTGGGGGACGGTGTTCGCCGGAACCGTGAGCGGGATCGGAGGCGGGGTGCTCCGTGATCTCCTTACCGGTCGGGTTCCGGGGGTCTTTTACCGGGCCGGAGACTTCTACGCCAGCGCCGCGGCTGCCGGATCAGCGGTCCTCTACCTTGCGGGCAGCGAGGCGGCGGTGCCATTGGCCGCGGTGACTGTCGTTTTGGTCCGGCTGCTGAGCCGGGTGCTGGGGCTCCGGTTGCCTCGGGCTCAGTAAGGAAGGCGGTGGGGTGTTGCTTCGGCAGCCTCGGCTGGATTCCGCCAACCACACCTGCCGGTTTTCGACGCTGACATGGTCCACCCCATCGCCGAGACGCGCAGGGTCACAGAAAGGGGGGGTGGTTGGACGCGCTGACCGATTACACCCTCTTGACAGTTTTCTTTCCCGGTGGTAATTTTATCTTTGC
>CAZXOY010000006.1:0-52824 GCA_964642655.1 uncultured bacterium | reverse complement strand
TACCGGCGCACCGAAGGGGCATTATAGCACCAGGGCATGGGCAAGGCCAGCACGTTGACCCTGCGCCTGCGCATTGCGTAGAATGCCCGTGGCCGCATGGGGCCGTAGCTCAGCGGGAGAGCACCCGCCTTGCAAGCGGGAGGTCAGGGGTTCAAATCCCCTCGGCTCCACCATCAAGCCCGGGCCTTTTGGCTCGGGGCCTTCCTTTACCAGGGGAGCTTTTTCGCTTCGTAGCGCAGGTAGCCGCCGCAGTCGCCCTCGCCAAAGCTCAGCTTGACCCGCACCGCTTTCAGCGGGCCCTTGTGGGTCAGGTTGATCCACAATGTGCGGGTCTTCTCGTCCCAGTAGAGCTGCCACGCCTGTTTTGGCGCCTCTTTGCAGGTTTCGGACCGGCCGTCGTTCATGCAGATCTTCACCAGGCCGATCTGGGTCTGGGGAAAGGGGAGGGCGTGCTTGAGCCGAATGCGGACCGACTCGCCCCTTCGGAAGACGTACTTCACCTTAAGCCGCCAGTCAGGGCGGCGGTAGGGAAGGGCCAGGCGCAAAAGGCTTCCCTTGCGGAACGCTTTGAGGGGAAAGGGGTTGCCCTCGATAACGTAGACGCCGCTTGGGCAGTAGAGGGCTCCGGCGACGTCGTTGCTCGGCAGGAAGGTGATGGCGCTGGCCACGAGCAAAGCAAAGAGCGGCGGCACGGCTCAAGCATACCCCACCCCTTGCCAGGGAGCGGTGATGAGGCTAGGGTAGGGGCGTGCGAAAGTCTCAGCGGGTACGCACGCCAAGGCGTTTTAAACTCGCGTTGCATCCCCTCTAGCTGCTTGCGGCGAATGAAGTGCGGGTTTCAGGTGCAGTTCGATTGGGAGGGATGTGACGATAAAAGGAGTGCCGATGTTTGAGTTCGAGGATTACCCAGTGCCCGATGCGCGGGGGCGTTTTGGGGTCTATGGCGGCCGTTACGTGCCGGAAACCTTGATCCCGGCCCTTGAGAGGCTCGAGGCCGCTTATGAAGAAGCCAGGCAGGATCCTGAGTTCCGAGCCACCTTTGTCGAATATCTCCAGCGTTACGCCGGGCGACCGACGCCGCTTTATTTCGCCCGGAACCTGACCCGGCATTGGGGCGGGGCCAGGGTCTATCTCAAGCGAGAGGATTTGGCCCACACCGGCGCGCACAAGATCAATAACACCTTGGGGCAGGCGCTTTTGGCGATGCGGATGGGGAAAAAGCGGGTGATCGCCGAAACCGGGGCCGGTCAGCATGGGGTAAGCGTGGCCACGGTGGCGGCTATGTTCGGGCTCCGGGCGGTCATTTACATGGGAGCGGAGGACGTCCGCCGCCAGGCGCTGAACGTGTTCCGGATGGAGTTGCTCGGCGCCGAGGTGGTTCCGGTCCATTCGGGCACCAAAACCCTGAAGGACGCAACCAACGAGGCCATACGCGATTGGGTCACGAACGTCCGCGACACCTTCTACATCCTGGGTTCGGTGGTGGGCCCGCACCCGTACCCCCGTATGGTGCGGGACTTCCAGAGCGTGATCGGGCAGGAGCTCAGGGTTCAGCTCGCTGAGCTCGAGGGCCGCGAGGTCCCCGATGTCATCATCGCCTGCGTCGGCGGGGGATCGAACGCCATCGGCGCGTTCGCGCCCTTTGCCTACCGGAGCCCCCGTCCGCGGTTGATCGGCGTCGAGGCCGCGGGACGGGGCCTCGAAAGCGGCCACCACGCGGCCAGCATCAGCGCCGGCAGGCGCGGGGTGCTGCACGGGAGCTACATGTACCTCCTCCAGGACGAAGACGGCCAGATCTCGCCGGCGCACTCGGTCTCGGCCGGACTCGACTACCCCGGGGTCGGGCCCGAGCACAGCTACCTCGCCGACGCCGGGACGGTCGAGTACGTCTCGGTGACCGACGACGAGGCCCTCGAGGGCTTCCGCCTCCTTTCTCGCCTCGAGGGCATCATCCCCGCGCTCGAGTCGGCGCACGCGGTGGCGCACGCGGCCAAGGTGGTTCCCGAGATGGACCGCGACGCGGTGGTGGTGATCAACATCTCCGGTCGGGGCGACAAGGACGTTCGCGAGGTACAGCGACTCTTGCAGAAGGGGGGAGTTTTGTGAATCCCGTTCACGAAGCCTTTGCCAAGGCCGCTGGCGAGGGACGGGCCGCGGTCATCCCCTACCTCACCGCGGGATATCCCGATCCGGAGACTTTCTTATCGTTGGCCACGAGGCTTGCCCAGGTCGCCGACCTCTTCGAGATCGGACTGCCCTACTCCGACCCCCTCGGCGACGGGCCGGTGATCCAGCGGGCGAGCGAGACCGCGCTGGCGAAGGGCGTGCGGACGCAGAAGACCCTGGCCCTGGTGGAAGCGCTCGCACGCCGGGTTGAGGTGCCCCTCTTGCTCATGACCTACATCAACCCGGTGCTCGCCTGGGGGCCCGAGCGTTTCTTCTCGGCCTTCCGGGCGGCCGGCCTGGCCGGGGTGATCCTCCCCGACCTCCCGCCCGATCAGGATCCCGAGCTCGTGGCCGCGGCGAAGGGGGCGGGGTTGGAAACCGTCTTCCTCCTCGCCCCCACCTCGACCGACGCCCGGATCCGGACCGTGACCGGTTACACCACCGGGTTCGTCTACACCGTGAGCGTGACCGGGGTGACCGGGGCCCGCGATCGCTTGCCATCGGAACTCGCTTCGCTGGTCCGGCGCATCAAGAGTGCGACTGACCTTCCGGTGGCGGTGGGGTTTGGCATCTCGGGACGGTCGACCGCGGCCCAGGCCGCGGCTGAAGCCGACGGTGTGGTGGTGGGTTCGGCGCTCATCCGCGCGATCGAGGCCGGCCGGGACCCGCTTGCGGTCCTGGGCGATGTCCGCGCGGGGGCCAAGAAAACGAGGTGAAGCGATGGAGCACTTTTTCATCGGCGACTTTGAGGTCTACCTGCTCACCGACGGCACCTTCTGGCTCGACGGCGGGGCTATGTTCGGGGTGGTGCCGAAGGCGCTGTGGTCCCGGATGGTCGAGGTCGATGAGCAAAACCGCATTCCCCTGGTCATCCGGCCGATGCTGGTTCGGGCGGGCGGGAAGTGGATCTTGGTCGAGACCGGGATCGACGAGAAGCCCGGGGAAAAGCACCGGAAGATCTACAAGATCGACCGTCGCCATAACCTGCTTTCCCAGCTCAACGCCCTGGGTCTTGCGCCGGATGATATCTCGGTGGTGGTCAATACCCACCTCCATTTCGACCACGCCGGGCTCAACACCGTCCTCGAGGACGGGCAGATCCGGCCCCTTTTCCGGAAAGCCCGCTACTTCGTCCAGCGCCAGGAGCTCTACGACGCCACCCACCCCCACGAGCGCAACCGGGGCAGTTACTTTCCGGAAAACGTCGAGCCGGTGCTGGAGGCCGGCCTTTTCGAGGTGGTCGAGGGAGAGGTGGAGATCGTCCCTGGATTCCGCCTCATTCCCCTGCCCGGACACACCCTGGGCCAGCAGGGGGTCATGTTGACCTCGGAGGGGGCGACGTTGGTCTACACCGCCGACCTCCTTCCCACCTTCGCTCACGTGAGCCTTCCTTACATCATGGCGTTCGATCTCTACCCGGTGACGACCCTCGAGGTCCGAAAACGCCTTTATCCCGAGTGGGCGGCCTCGGGCGCGGTCCTGGTGACGCCCCACGACCCAAAGCTCGGCCGGGCCCGACTCAAAGAGGGGCCGAAAGGTTGGCGGGCCGAACCGGTACGCTAGGACCCGAGCCACCGCCTGAGGGTGCGGAGGTTTTCCTCGAAGGTCGAGGGGGGAACCTCGCTGATCATGGGGATCTTCGCCAGGCGGGGGTCCCGTACCAGCGCGGCCAGGGCCTCGCCGATCGCGCCTTGACCGAGGCTGGCATGGACGTCGCGGTGGCTGCCCAGAGGGTGCGGCGTGTCGTTGAGGTGAACGAGCTTCAGACGATCGAGGCCCACCCGGCGTGCCACGGCGTCGATCAAACCGGCAATCGGGTAGCCGGCCAGGTGGGCGTGGGCGGTGTCGAGGGCGAGGCCGAACGGGGTTCCGTCGAGGATTTCCGCCAGGGCCTCGAGGCTGGCCCCTTGCCGCTTCCCGCCGCCGGCTGTGTTTTCCACCAGGAGCTGTGCTTGGCTTGGCGCGAGTCGCCGGGCGAGGAAAAGCCCCTTTCGGATATTCTCGATCGAACCGCTCCCGGGGTGAACGACGACCATGTCCGCCCCCAGCATCCGCGCCTTTTCCAGGTCATCGGCGAGCGAGAAAACGCTTTTTTCAAAGAGTTCGCCGTCGGCACCGAGGTTGATGAGATAACTGGCGTGGATGATGACGGCTTCGATTCCGAGTGATTCCCGCTCGGCCCGGAAGCGGTCGGCCTCGCTTGGCGGAAGGGCTTTTTTACGCCACTGGCGGGGGCTTTTGGCGAAGATCTGTACCGCCCTGACCCCCAGCGCCTGGGCTTCCTCGAGTGCTCGCAAAAACCCCTTCGAACCGGCGATCGAAAAATGGAACCCGTAGATCATGGCAGGGTGTAAAGCCTCACCTCCGTTACGCCCGAGCGGTCGAGCCCGATGGCTCTGGCCGCGGCCCTCGAGAGATCGATGATTCGGCCCGGAATAAAAGGCCCCCGGTCGTTGATCCGCACCACCACCGTCTCACCGCTGTCCACCCGGTAGACCAGGACCCGGGTGCCGAAAGGCAGGCGCTTGTGGGCCGCGGTCAGGGCGTTTTGGTCGAAGCGTTCGCCGCTGGCGGTCGGCTTGCCGTGAAAGCCCGGCCCGTACCAGGAAGCAAGGCCCCGCTGGTAGAAGCGCGCCGCCTCGGGCCAGGGATAGGTAAGTACCTGCCCGACGCGGATTTCTGTGGACCGCAGGCCGTTGGCGGCCATCAGCGCGTCGGCGCTCACACCGAAGTAGAGGCCGATCCGAAACAGGGTGTCCCCGGGCCGGACCACGTGCTTGAGTGCCGGCGGGGCCGGTGGCCCCGCGCCGCTGGTCGGGCGCGGGGCGCAGGCGGTGAGCGAGAAGAGGAGTAGGGCGAGGGTAGAGAACCGGATCAGCGTGCGCATGCGAGAAAAAATTCACAAACCTATGGGCGTGACCTTGAGCTCAAATCCCCAGCCAACGCCCTCGGGGCCTGGGTCAGCACCCGGTGACCTTCCTCGGTGACCAGAACCAGATCCTCGACCCGGGCTCCGCCCACCCCGGGCACGTACACGCCAGGCTCGATGGTGATCACCATCCCCGGTTCGAGCACGCCGGCATCCCCCCGGCCCAGCCGGGGCCCCTCGTGAACGGCCAGACCGACGCCGTGCCCCAACGCGTGGATGAAGCGGTCTTCCAGGCCGTAGCTGGCGAGGACCTGGCGGGCCAGAGCGTCGAGCTCGCTGCCTTTGATCCCGGGGCGCACCGCCTCCAGCGCCGCGGCTTCGGCCTCGCTGACGGCGCGGAGAATTTGGGCCAAGGGCTCAGGCGGCTCGCCGAGGGCGTAGGTCCGGGTGGCGTCTGAGTGGTAGCCGCGGTAGGTCGCACCCCAGTCGATGGTGACGAGCTCGCCTTCGGCGAGCCTCCGCTCGCTGGCCTCGGCATGGGGATAGGCACCCCGCTCGCCCGAAGCCACGATGATGTCGAAGGCGGCGCCCTCGGCCCCGAGGCGCTTCATGCTGCACTCGAGCGCCAGGGCGATGTCTCGTTCGCTGGTGCCCGGCTTGAGCATGGGCAAGACTTCGGCCAGGGCCTGATCGGCGATACGGGCGGCGGTGGCGATGGACTCGACTTCTTCGGAGCTTTTTCGGATTCGGAGGGGGCTGAGCGGATCTTCGAGGGGGACGAGCTCGGCAGGCCAGGCCGCTTGCAGGCGGCGATACTGGGCAAAACTCAAGGCGTCGGCCTCGAACCCGATGCGACCGTTGGCGATCGCTTTGAGCGCCTCGGCCCAGTCGCGGGTCTTGAGGATCCGGTAGGGGAGAGGCGAGCCCTCGAGCTCGTTTTCGTAGAGCGGGCCGGTGAGCAGGGTGATGCCCTGCGCATCCACCCAGGCCCAGGCGTCGTGTGGGTGGGCGAAGCCGGTGAGGTAGCGGACATTCTCAGGGCTGACGATGAGGATGGCGTTCAGGTCGCGCTCCGTGTGCAGCTTATAGAGCGTTTTGGCCCTTTCAGTGAAAATATTCACGAACTATTGCGCCTCCCTTCCTTCACAAACTCGAGACAGCAAGACGAACCAGCGCCGCGAAGGCCTCAGCACGCAAGCTGGCCCCTCCAACCAGCCCGCCATCCACATTCGGCTTGGCCATGATCGCAGCGAAGTTCTCCACCTTGACCGAGCCTCCATAGAGGATGCGGACGCGGGCCGCGTAATCGGCGTCAAACCTGCGCTGGAGGGCTTCGCGTATGGCAATGGACATCGCTTCGGCGTCCTCCGGGGTTGCGCTCCGGCCCGTTCCGATGGCCCAGACGGGTTCGTAAGCGATGACGAGGCGGGCGGGGTCATTTCCCGCCAACCCCTCAAGGCTAGCGAGCAGCTGATCGACCACATAGCGTTCGGCCTCGCCGGCCGACCGTACCTCTAAGGGCTCGCCCACACACACGATCGGGGTCAGCCCCGCTTCCGCCGCCCGCCTGGCCTTTTCGGAGACGAGCGAAGAGGTTTCGCCCCAGTACTGGCGGCGTTCGGAATGACCGACGACCGCGTAACGAGCGCCGAGGCCCACCAGCTGCCAGGCCGAAACCTCGCCGGTGTAGGCGCCCCAGCGGTGGGCGCTCACGTCCTGGCTCCCTACCCGAAGCCCGCTTTCCCGGGCCTTTTCGGCGACGACGGGAATTAAGGGGAAGGCGGGGAGCACCACCGCTTCCACCCCGGAAGGCACCTCGGGCATGCTCTGGGAAAACTGCAAAAGCCAGGCCCGGGCCTCTTCCGGCGTGAGGTGCATTTTCCAATTGCCGGCGACGATCGGCGTCCTCATCGCCACCCTCCAACCGCCTCGACGCCGGGAAGCGTCCCCTTTTCCAGAAATTCCAAGCTGGCCCCGCCCCCGGTCGACACGTGGGTGAAGGCGTTTTCCAAACCGAGACGACGCACCGCAGCCACCGAATCGCCGCCACCGACCACTGTATAGGCACCCTGCATCGCGCTCACTGCCCGAGCCACAGCCAGGGTCCCGGCATCGAAGGGTGGGACCTCAAACACGCCCATCGGCCCGTTCCAAAAGACCGTCTTCGCCGGAGCCAGGGCTTCTGAGAAGGCTTGCTGGCTTTGGGGCCCGAGATCGAGCCCCATGCGCCCTTCTGGAATGTCGAACGCCTGGGCCACCTCAGTTTTAACGCCGGGCGCAATCTCGCTGGCGGCGACGACGTCTTCGGGGAGCACGATGCGTTTACCGAGCCGCTCGGCCTCGTCGAGGATCTCTCCGGCCAAGGCGATCTTGTCCTCTTCGACGAGGCTCTTTCCGACCCGTCCCCCCAGGGCTCGAATGAAGGTGAAGGCCATGGCGCCGCCAATCAAGAGGCCATCGACCTTGGGGAGGAGGCTCTTGATCACCCCAATTTTGTCGGAGACCTTGGCCCCTCCGAGCACCACCCAGTAGGGGCGTTCGTAGCCCTCGAGGAGCCTCGCCAGGGCCGTGACCTCCTTTTCTAAAAGAAAGCCCGCATAGCTCGGCAGCTTTGCCGCCACGCCCACCACCGAAGCGTGGGCCCGGTGCGCGGCGCCAAAGGCGTCGAGAACAAAGGCCTCGCCGAGCCGGGCGTAGCGCTCGGCCAGGGCCGGGTCGTTTTTGGTTTCACCCACTTCGAAGCGGACGTTCTCCAAAAGCGCGATTTCCCCTTCCCCTAACGTTCTGACCGCTTCCAGGGTCGCGTCGTCGCTGGGAAGGGTGGGCACGTGGCGGACCGGCCGGCCGATGAGTTCGGAAAGCCTCTCGGCCACGGGCGCGGTACTGAAGTTGGGATCGACCGCCTTGGGCCGCCCCAGGTGACTCATGAGCACCACGCTGGCCCCAGAGCGGCGGAGGTGCTCGATCGTGGGCAGGCTGGCCCGAATCCGCGCATCGTCGGCGACCTTGCCCCCTGCCAGAGGCACGTTAAAATCCACGCGCACCAAAACGCGCCGACCTTTTGCATCCAGATCCCCGAGCACGCGCATGGGTTCTCCTTTCATAAAGGGCGGCGCCGGGTTGCCCCGGGCGCCCCCCGGCTGGCATCGCCAGATTCACGCACGCTGCATCAGCCGCTCGACGAGGTCGGCCACGCGATTGGCGTAGCCCCACTCGTTGTCGTACCAGGCAAAGACCTTGACCATCGGGCCCAAAACCTTGGTGAGCTTGCCATCGACGATCGAGGAATGCGGGTTCCCGACGATATCGGTCCGCACCAGGTCCTCCTCGCTGTACTCGAGGATCCCCTTGAGCGGACCCTCGGCGGCGGCTTTAAGGGCGCCGTTCACCTCCTCCACCGTCGCTTCGCGACGCAAAATCGCGGTGATATCGGAGATGGAGCCGGTTGGCGTGGGCACGCGCAGGGCTACGCCGTCGAAAACGCCCTCGAGCTGGGGCAGGGTGAGCGCCGTCGCCTTGGCCGCGCCGGTGGTGGTGGGGATGATGTTGATCGCCGCCGCCCGGGCCCGGCGCAGATCCTTGTGGGGCAGGTCGAGGATTCGCTGGTCGTTGGTGTAGGAGTGAATGGTGGTCATCATGGCCCGCTCCACGCCGAAGGCCTCGTCGAGGACCTTCATAACCGGGGCCAGGGAGTTGGTGGTGCAGGAGGCGTTGGAGATGATCCGGTGCTCCGGTCGGATCTGATCGTCGTTGACCCCAAGGACCACGGTAATGTCGGGGTTTTTCGCCGGGGCGGTGATGATGACGCGCTCGGCGCCGGCTTTGAGGTGTTTTTCTGCCCCTTCCCGGCTGGTGAAACGACCGGTGGCTTCAATGACCAGCCCAACCCCGAGCTCCGACCAGGGAAGCCGGGCCGGATCGGGTTCGGCGCTCACCTGGATCTTCCGACCGTTCACCACCAGGTGTGTCTCGTCGTAGTCAACCTCGCCGGGGAACCGGCCGTAGTTGGAATCGTACTTGAGCAAATGGGCCAGGGTCTTGTTGTCGGTGAGGTCGTTGATAAGGCGAACTTCGATCCCGCGGTCGAGAAGGATTCGAAAGACCTGTCGACCGATTCTGCCAAATCCGTTGATGCCGATCTTCATAAACCACCTCCAATCAAATATTACGCTGCGAAGGCCTACTGTGCCGGTATCGAAAAGGCGCCCGGGGCCACCCCAGGCGCCGAAAAATAGCCCACCCTGGAAAAGACCAGGCGGCGACCCCTTTTAGCGGATCTGACCGCTCATCAGCTTGTCCACCAGGCTCTGTGCCCGGGCCAGGGCGTCCTCGACGCTGGCCTTGCCAAGGACGGCCTGGGTAATGGCCTGGCCGAGAATGTCGAAGCGAATCTGCTCCCACTGGGGAATCGCCGGTTCGAATTTGGCGTAGTTGGCCTGCTTCAAGACGGCCTCGAAGTTGGGGTCCTCGAGGACCCGGTCCTGAAGTTCGGGTTCGTCGGCGGCCGCCGGATTTACGGGAACGTACCCGGTCGACGCCGAGAAGATCGCCTGGGCCTGCGGGCTGACCACGAAGTTCAGGAAGTCGGCGGCGATCTTTTGCTGCTCGGGGCTGGCGGATTTAAAAACGATCAGGTTCGTTCCCTGCACCACCCCGTAGCCCGGCCGATCCCCGCTGAGGCCGGGAAGGGTGGCAAGCCCCAGATCGAACTTGGCCGCCTTCAGGTAATAGCGATAGCCGGCGGAGGTGTCGGTGGAAAAGCCAAAGGTGCCCTTGCCGAAGTTCTGGTTGATATAGCCGGAGGTAATCGCCTTACCCCAGCCCTCCTTGACGCTCCTGACCATCAGCGAAAGGGCTTTTCGCGCCGCTGGGGAGTCGACGACGATCTTATCGCCCTGGCGGTACTCGCCGCCAAAGGTGAAGAACCAATAACCGAAGGTCGAGGTGTCGGGCCGGAACCAGTAGACGGGGTTGCCGACCTTTTGCGAAAGCGTCTTCGCTGTGGCTACGAATTCATCGACGGTCCGGGGCACGGCGAGACCGTACTTGCTCAGCAGGTCGCGGTTGTAATAGAGCACCAGGACCGACTTATTGAAGGGCACCCCGTAGACCAGACCCCCGAAGCGGGCGGCGTTGACGAAGGTGGGGTTCAGTCCGCTAAGGTTGACGCCAAGGGCCTGCACAGGCACCACGGCGTTGGCCTGGAGGTAGAGCGCGATCTGGTTCTCGTAGGCCTGGGCCAAAACCGGGAGCTTCCCAGCGGCGAACGCGGCCTTGATCTTGGTGGAAAGGTCGCGGTAGCCGCCCTGGTTGATGGGGCGGATGCAGCCCTTGCCCTGCTCGCGCTTGTTGAACTCGATGGCCATGTTCTCCAGCGCCGTGCGTGGCGCGCCACCCCGGAAGGCGTGCCAGAGCTCGGCGACCACCGGAGCGTCCTTGCACTGCGCCTTGATGACGTCCTCGGGCTTTTGCGCCAGGGCCATCGTCGCGACCAGCGCGGCCGCCAACCACCACTGAATCTTCATATGGATCACCTCCACCTTATTTGATACCACTTCGCGCGATCCCTTCGATGAACTGGCGTTGCGCGAAGAAGTACCCGACGATGATGGGTAGGACCACGAGCGTGGATGCCGCCATGAGCTGGCCGTAGTCGCTCCCGGCCTCGCCGATAAAGGCCTGCAAGCCAACCTGGACCGTGCGCATCTCCGGGCTCTGGGTCACGATCAGGGGCCAGAGCAGCGCGTTATAGGCGCCGAGAAAACTGAAAAGCCCGTAGGTTACAAGGCCGGGAACCGCCAGCGGCAGGGCGATGCGAAAGAGCATGGTGAAGTGACTGGCGCCGTCGATGCGGGCAGCCTCGAAGATATCCTGGGGGAGGGCCAGGTAGAACTGGCGCAAAAGGAAGATTCCAAACACCGAGGCCAACCAGGGAACAATCAGGGCGTAGAAGGTATCGAGCCAGCCGAGCTTGGCCAGGAGGATGTAATTGGGAATCAGCAACACCTCGCCCGGCACCATCATGGTGGCGATGAAGAGGAGGAACACCCACTCCCGGCCGGGAAAGGGGATGCGGGCAAAGGCAAAGGCCGCCATGGCGGCGATGAAGAGCCCGATGGCAACCTGGGTGCCGGCCGAAACGAAGGAGACGTAGAAGTAGCGGGAAAACGGTGCCGCGTGCCAAGCCTCCCGGAAGTTGTGGAAGACGTAACCGAAGATACCGGGGGCGATGTTGTCCCACTCCAGCCGCCAGTAGCGCCCGACCGAGCGGACCGCGTCCGGTGCCAGCGCCGGGGTAAAAGCCGCGTAGGCCTTGGGGATGAAGACCACCGCCGGCAGCTGGTCAAAGTCCTGGTCCGACGCGTTGGTGAAGGTAATCTTCACCCCGCCGTCGGTGCGGAGCACCTGGATTTTGGTCTTTGAGCTCCTGGGATCGGAAAAAGCACCCGGGGGTTTGGGAACCCTGGCCCGGGGCAGGGGGCCGTCGCCCTTTAGGGCAATAAAGAGCGTCACCTGCCGCCCCTTGGCAAAACCACCCCACCAGGGGTTTCCCCCCTCGGCGCCAAGCGCAAACGCGGCCCGCCAATTTTGGGGTTTGGCCCGCTGGGGCACCCATACCGGCTCTGCTTGCTGCGCTTCCTGGGCGCTTTTGATGCTGGTGGTGAGCATCCAGTAAAAGGGGAATCCCATCAGCACCGCTCCCCCGGTGAGGACCATGTAAATCAAAACGCGCGCCAGGCGGAAACGCAGCCTATTCACCGTAGGTCACCCGCTTTTCCAAAACCCGCTTCTGGATGAGCGTAAACACCAGGATGAGCACGAACACCACCACCGCGATGGCCGAAGCGTAGGAGAAATCGGAATCGCGAAAGCCCTTGTTGTAGAGGTACATGGTCACCGTCAGCGTATCGTTCAAAACCCCACCCGTAGGCGTCATGACGTAGACTTGGGTAAAGACCTGGAAGGCTCCGATCAGGCCGATAATGGCCAGGAAGAAGGTCGTCGGGGACAAAAGCGGCCAGGTGATGTGCCGTTGCAGCTGCCACCAGGAGGCCCCATCGATCATGGCCGCCTCGTAGTACGAGCGGGGGATCGACTGCAGGCCGGCCAGGAGAATCACAACGTTGTAGCCGAGCAGGTTCCACACGCTCATCGCCATCACCGCCACAAAAGCCACGCTGGGACCGGCGAGAAAGCCCTCGAGGGTAAAACCGAGCCGCTTCGCCGCCAGGGCGAAGATACCGTCGGGGGTGTTCAACCAGTCGAACCCCGGCGTCCCCAAAAGCCAGTTGAGCACGCCGAACTCCGGGTGGTAGATCCACATCCATACCGCCGCGGCCGCGGTCAAGGCGGTGATGTAGGGCAGGAAGTAGAGCGTGCGGTAGAGCCCCAAAAAGCGCACCTTCTCGTTGAGCAAGACCGCGATCACCGTGCCCAGGATGATTCCGGTGGGGACGGTGAAGAGCACATACCAGAAGGTGTTTTGCAGGGCCCGCCAAAAAAGAGGGTCGGAGAAAAGGATGCGGTAGTTGTTGAGGCCGACGAACTGGCTTTTGGTCACGAAGCTCACCCGATCGAAGAGGCTGATGTAGAAAGCGAAGAAGCTGGGCAGGATGTTCCACACCAAGACCAGCGCCAGGGCCGGCCAGACGAAGCTCCAGCCCCAAAAGGCGGCCGCCGCCCGCTCGGGCAGGCGTTCGCGCAGGGCAGCGTAGGCTAGAAACGCGCTGGCGACGACACCGAGTGCGGCATACGGCGTGAGCGGCCAGAACAGGCCCACCCCCGCGAGGAGCGGGATCACCCGCCTTTTGCCCGCGGGCATGATGCCAACACCGATCAGCCCCAGGCCCGCCGCCAGCAGGGCCAAAAACCAGGCCAGCCCCTGGGTGAGGGCGCCGTCGAGCCCCACCCGAGCAGCCATCGCCGCGAGCATCAGGAGAACACCGCTGCCCTCGAGGGCCGGCAACCAGATTGTTCGATCCACCTTCACCGGGTTCAGAGTATACCGGCTTAGAATATGTCCGTGGTCATGGAGAACCGCCGGGCGCGGCGAGACTACGAGATCCTGGACACCTACGAGGCGGGGATCGCCCTGCGCGGAACCGAGGTCAAGGCGCTTCGCGCCGGCCAGGTGGACTTTACCGGCGCCTTCGCCCGCTTTCAGGGCGACGAGCTGTGGCTGGAAAACCTCTACATCGCGCCTTACGAGAAGGGGTCCTACACCAACCACGATCCCCGGCGTCCCCGTAAGCTCTTGTTGCACCGTCACGAATTGAATAAGCTCCGCGGACGGGTGGAACAGCGGGGGCTGACACTGGTTCCGCTCAAGATCTACTTCAACGAGCGCGGGTATGCCAAGCTGTTGCTCGGGCTCGGGCGCGGGCGCCGGGCCTACGAGAAAAAGGAAGTCGACAAGAAGCGGGCCATCGAACGGGAGATCAAGGCGTGGTACGACTGAGGCAATGGCACGGGCGTCTTCGCGTGGCCGGCGCGGTGCTGCTGGCGGCCTTGAGCCTGGCCATGGCCCAACCCGAAAAGCCGCTCCTCGTGGGCAGCACCCAGCTCCAGGCCAGCTATCCCTTAGACCTCGGCGTCTCCTATACCCCGGCCCGGTCCTTCGCCGAGGCCCTCGGCCTTGGGTATCTCGAGTCGGAGGGGGACGTCTATCTCATCCTCGGCGCCCGGGGCCTGCGCATTCCCATCCTCCCCACCGCCAAGGAAGCGGTCCGCGCCGATCCCCCCGCCGCCTTCGTCGAGGAAGGCCGGACCATGATTCCGGTGAAACGCGCCGCCCTGGCCCTCGGCGCGACCTACGTGGGGAGCGACGCGGGGTTACGGGTGAGCCTGCCCCCGGCCCGATTTCTGGGCCAGGTGCTGGTGACCCGGGAAACCCAGGACCGGCTGACCCTGGCCTTTTCCCGTGACGTGAACGTTGTCGCCGAAGGTCAGGGGCGATTTTTGATCCTGGGGGCGCGGGGCGAGGAGGCCTTCGTGTCGCTCAGCGGGTACCATCTCTTCGGCCTGCAGATCAGCGATGCGGCCGGTGAAGGCGGTATGCGCTTCAGCCTGCTCGGCGCCGAGGGCGTCCCGGTTCGCTTCGGGCCGATGCCGAAAGGCCTTTGGGTCGAGGTCGGGGCGCCCCTGCCAAAAGCAAAGACCCCCCGGGTCGTCCTCGACGGGGGGTTTGGGGCCTACAGCCAAAGCCTCGCTGCCTGGCTCGCTGACCGGTTGCGCCAAAGCGGCATCCAGGTTGAGGTGCTCTCCCCAGAGGCCAGCCTGCGCGACAAGGCCTCGAGGATCACCACCGCCGACGTTTTCCTCTCGCTCGAAACCGCCAAAACCACGACCGTCTACACCTACCGCAAACGCGGCCAGGCCCTGGCGCTGGCGTTCGTGCAAAACGCCCGCCGGGCGATCGCCGACCAGACGGAGGTGGGAGACCTTTCGGAACAGGTGGCCCCGGAAGCGGCCTCGCTTGATCTTGCCCAGCGCCTGGCCCAGGCACTGGGCGCGACGCAGGGTCGGGCCGAGGTGGCGCTCCTGGCCTTCGTGGCCAAGGCCGGGGCGTACCTCGAGGTCGACCCCCAAAAACCGCTCGCGGAGGTGGGGGCCAAGATCGTGAGCGCAATTCTCGACGTGATCGGGGGGACACGATGAAACGCTACCTCAGCTGGATCAACCTCGCCGGCGCCGCGCTTTTCCTCGTCGGCGGGCTGGTCTTCTACCTGGGGAGCCGGCTCCCTCGCGAGCGGCTGGAAAACCCGCCCCAGATCGTGGTCGGCGCCGAGAAGGCTCCCGAGCGCGTTCGGGTGGCGCTCTATTTCGCCAAGCCCGATGGCAGCGGTTTCGTCCTGGAACGGCGCGAGGTGGCGCTTTCGCCCGGTGAAGACCGCATCAACCGGGCGCTGGCCGAGCTCGCCAAGGGGCCGACCCGAGACGGGGCGCCGGTGATTCCGCCGGGGGAGCCGCCCCCCAGGGCGTTTGAGACCGAATCGGTGATCTACATCGACCTCCCGGGACGCTACCGCCAGCTTGGATTCGGCGTACGGGGGGAGACGCTCTTGCTCTACGGCCTTGCCAACACCGCGCTCGCGAACTCGAACGCCCAGGAGGTCCGTTTTCTCGTCGACGGTCAGCCCCAGGTGGCCCTTAAACACCTCTCGCTCGCCGACCCCATACGCCGGGCACGCTGACACCCTATGCGAATCGAGCGACTTATCCTTTCTGGCTTCAAATCGTTCGCCGACCGGATCGAGATCGAGCTCTTGCCCGGGGTCACGGCGATCATCGGCCCCAACGGTTCGGGAAAGTCCAACCTCATCGAAGCGATCCGTTTCGCGGCCTCGGCCCGGGCGAGAAAGCTCCGCAGCCAAGGCCACCAGGACCTGATCTTCCAGGGAAGCGCCGATCGCCGGGCCGCGGGCTTTGCCGAGGTCACGCTGGAGATGGCTGGCGAGACCCCGGTCGTGGTGCGGCGCCGGGTTTATCGGGACGGTCGGCAGGAAGTGACGCTCAACGGCCAGCGTACGAGCCTGAAACAGGTGGCGCTGGCGCTGGCTGGAAGCGGCCTCGGCCCGGGCGGGGCGGCGATCATCGGCCAGGGGGAAGTGGCCCAGGTGGTCGAGGCGCCACCCGAACGCTTGCGCGACGCGCTGGTCGAGGCGGCCGGTCTCTCCGGGGTCCGGGCTTCGGCCGAAGACGCCTGGGTTCGCCTCGAGGCCGCCCGGGAACGGCTCTCGGCGCTGGAAGCGGCGCTTTCGCAAAAACGCGAGGCGCTCTCAAGGCTCATGCGTGAAGCCGAGGAGGCCCGTCGCGTCCGGGCCCTCGAGGCCGAGCGGCTCGCGGTGCGGCGGGGGCTGCTGCAGCACAAAGAACAGCAGGCGCAGGCGGCCTTTAAGAAAGCCAAGGAAGACGCCGAACGGGCTCGCGACAAAGCCGCCGCCCTCGAGGCGCGAGCGCGCGAGATCGTCGAGGAAGCCCAGCTGATCAGCGCCCGTAGGGAGGCTCTGCGCGCCCAGCTGGGCCAGTTCGCCGAGGCCCGGGCCCGCCTCCATGCTCAGCTTGAGGGCCTCAAAGCCCAGCATTCGCTCGCCGAGGATCACCGGAGGCTGCTTGCGCGCTCGTTGGCGGAAATCGAGGCCCAGCTCGCCCGACTGCCCAAAACCCCGCCCACGCCGCCCGAAGACCCGCCCCCAGCCGACGATGAGACCGCCTTACGGGAGCGCTTCAAAGCGGTCCGGAAGGCCCTCAAAAAGGCCGAGGCCGACTTCAAACGGGCGGAAGGGCGCTATGCGGCCTACCTCCGGGCCAAGGACCGCTACGAGATTGAACTCGCGGACTACCAAAAGCGCAAGGCCGAAGCCGAGGCGCTCGACCGCCGCCTGGCCGAGGCCAGGACCCGCCTGACCGAGGCCAACGAGGCCTACGCCCAAAAAAGTGCCGAGGCGGAAGAACTCGCCCAGGCCATTCGCCGCCTGCAGGCGAGGAAGGAACGCCTCGAGGCCGAGCACAGAGCCCTGGAAGCGGAAAAGCGGCGGTTGGTGGCGGCCTTGGACGAGGGCCGGGGGCTTGCCGAAGGGCCCCGGCGCCTGCTCCAGGCCGGGCTGCCCGGAGTCTTGGGCAGCGTGGCCGGGCTGCTCGCCCTGCCACCGGAGCTGGCCCCCGCCGCCGAGGCCGCGCTCGGGGGTCGGCTTTCCTGGATCGTGGTCGAGGACGAATCGGCACTCAAGTCGGCACTGGCCTGGCTTTCGCAAAAAGGACTCCGCGCCACCGTGCTGGCCAAGACCCTGGCCCGGCCACCGGCGATCCGCCCGGTCCCGACCTCGCCCGGCATCGAGGGCCTCTTGCGCGACTTCGTACAGGTGCCGGGAGAGGATACGCTGACCCGTACCTTGCTCGGCGAGACGCTCCTGGCCCGGGACCTCGACGCCGCCCTCGCGCTCTTTCGACAGTCGCCCCGTCGCATCGTGACACGACGGGGTGAGCTGCTCGAGCCCAGCGGGGCCGTCAGCGGCGGCCGCGCCCGCAAACACGGCGTTTTGCGGGAAAAATCACGCCTGGCCGAGGTGGAAGAGAAAATCGCCGCCACCGTTTCGGCCCTGAGGCCGCTGATCGAGGAACTGGCAGCGCTCGAGCGCCGGCGCTTCGATCTCACGCCGCTGCGCCAGGAGATCGAAGCGATCCGGGCCGAGGTGCGCTACCTCGAATCGCAGCGCAAGCGCCACCGGCCGGGAACGCCACCGGCCCCGCCCCAACCGCTGCCCGCCCCGTCTCGCGAACCGCTCCAGCGCCTCGAGGCCGAACTCGCCGAGATCATGCAGGCGCTGGAATCGGCCTCGCGGTGGCGCGCCTACCGGGAGGCGAGCGCGGCCTATGCCCAGCGACCGGGCCTTCTCGAAAAGAAAGGCGAACTCGAGGCCGAGCTGGCGGAGGCCCAGGCCAAGGCCGGGGCGCTCAAAAAGCTGGGGGATCGGCTCTCGTCGTCGCTGGCAGCGCTCTCGGCGCTGGAGAACCAGGCCAGGCGCGCGCTCTCGGAGTTGACGAAGGCCAAAGAGGTCTTAAAGCAAAGGGCATCGGCCCTGGAGCGGGAACACCTCGACCTCAAGGCGGCGGCCGAGAACGCGCGTTTGGTCATGGCCCGCCAGGAGGTGATCATCGAGGCGACAGGGAGCGAGCTGGCCGCCCTCCCCCCGGGCCCGGCCTCGCCGGGCGGGAAAAAGCGCCTGCGGGAGATCGAAGCGGAGCTGGCCGAGATCGGGGAAGTCAACTTCCGGGCCGAGCAGGCCCTGAAGGCCCTCGAGGCCGAGGTCGAGGGGCGTCTCGCCGAGTACCGGGAGGCCCAGGCGGCCACCGAACGCCTCGAGGCGTTTCTCTCCGAGGTCAAAAAGGAGTTCGAGGACCGGCTGGCCCAGGCCGAGCGCACCCTCGGTCAGCGCTTTGCCAGCTACACCCAACGACTGCTCTCGGGCCGGGGCGAACTGCGACGGGAAAATGGGGGGCTCAGCCTGCTGTTGGCCCCGGGCGGCAAGCGGGTTCGCCGGCTGGGCTTGCTCTCGACCGGCGAGAAGACGATGGGGGCGCTGGCGCTCCTCTTCGCCCTGGCCGAGGTCCGGGAAGGGGGGCTCCCCATCGCGCTGCTCGACGAGGTGGATGCGGCCCTTGACGAGGCCAACCTGGTTCGTTTCGCCAACTTCCTCAAGGATTTCAAGGAAAACCGGCAGATCCTGCTCGTGACCCACCAGAAGCGGACCCTCGAGGCCGCCGACGCCATCGTGGGCGTGACCAGCGTCGGCGGAGTGAGTCGCGTCTACACCCTCGACCGCCAGGCCACCGCCTGAGGGTTCAGACCGGTTCCGGGTCGTCCTCGAGTTCGTCGATGAGCGCCCTGAGGTCGCCGAGGTCCATCTTGGCGTAGATGGCGCTGGTGTTTACGCTCTTATGCCCCAAAAGCCGGGCGGTGAGGTGCAGGTCTTTGGAAGCCCGGTAAAACCGGGTGCCAGCCGTGTGGCGCAGCATGTGCGCCCCGTGGTATCGGGGAGGAAACCCGAGCTCGAGGTAATAGCGGTTCAGCCGTTTTCGGACCATATCGGCGCTCGTGCGCTGGCCGCGGGCCCGGCGCCCGCCGACGTTCACGAACACCGCGCGCACCCCGGGCGCGGCAAACCCCGCCCGAAGCGCGAGCCAGCGTTCGAGGTCGGCGACCACCCCTCGCGAGAGCGGCACGCTCCGTTGCTTGCCCCCCTTGCCCTGGCGGATCACCAGCAGTCGCTCGCCGAGGAGCAGGTCCTCGAGGTCGAGCCCCACCACCTCGCTCACCCTCAAGCCAGCCTCGCCCATCAGCCGGACCATGGCCCGGTCGCGCACGCTCGCGGCGTCGTCCCCCGAAAGCGCCTTGAGCAGCTGGCGGTAGAGCGAAAGGGGCAGGGCCGGCCGCCGCTCCTCGGGCGGGGTGGGGTCGCTGGGGGCACGGACCCCCTCGGGAACCTCGGCAATGGCCCCCGCCCAGGCCAGCGCGCGGTAGAAGGCCCGGACCCCTGCCAGATAGGTCTGCACGGTGGTAGGGGAGAGGGGGCCGGCGTTCTCGCGCAAGTGTCCCCCGATGGCCAAGAGCTCGCTCACCCAGCGGTCGAGGTCGTCGGCCGTTGCCTTCAGCAGGTTGACCCGTGGTCCCCGCGCCCCCGCCGGCCAGGCCCAGGCCAAAAAGTCCCGCACCCCGACCCGGTAGGTGCGGAGGGTGCGGGGGCTGGTGGCCGATTTTTTGCGGCCTTTGAGCCGGAGGTAGACCTCTAAGAGTTCCAAAAGCCGCGCTTCGTCCCGATCCGCCGCCGCCCGGACGGCCTCGAGGCGGCGCTTTTTTGGGTCATACCAGTTCGGAAGCGGGGCCAGCACACCCTTACTTTAACGCGAATAATCGAGCCACCGTTGACCCCGGCGCCACTTGGGGGTTGACTATCGGGGTATGGTTGCGGTCCTTTCGGCGGCCCTGCTCTGGGGTCTCGGCGGCACCCTGGCCAAGGTCTTCATGCAGAGCGTACCCCCCGGGGTGCTGATCCCCTTGCGCTTTGTGCTGAGCTTTGCCATCCTCGCTCCCGTTCTCATTCGCAACCGGCCTCGGGGCGAGGCGGGACGCTTGGTGCTGGTCGGCCTGGCCCTGGCCGGGGCCCAGGCGTTTTATTACCTGGCGATCGATGCCACCACCGTGGCCACGGGAATCTTCCTGCAGTACCTGGCTCCGGCGCTCCTCACCGTCTACGCCCTGAGCCAGGGCGAGCGCATCCTCCCCAGGGCATTCGCGGGAGTCGCCCTGGCCCTCTTCGGCGCCTACGTCTTGGTCGCCGGCCAGGTCGGGCTTTCGATCAACCCGCTCGGGATCGGCTACGGCCTGCTCGCCGCCTTTTCCTTCGCCGCCTACGCCCAGCTCTCGTCGCGCTTAAAAAGCCCGCCGCTCGTGGCCCTGGCCGTGGCTACCGGCGTCGGCGCCCTTTTCAGCGCCCCCTGGCTGATCCTGAACCAAGGGCCCCTCCGATCGCTCGGCCTTGCCGACTGGAGCGGCGTGCTCTACCTGGTGACGCTGGGAACGGTCTTGCCTTTTGCCCTCTTTCTCTACGGGGTCCGCCAGCTGAGGCCCCGCGTCGCCACCTTGCTCGCCATGCTCGAGCCGGTGGCCGGGGCGCTCTTCGCCGTCCCCCTGGCCCATGAACCGATCACCCTGTGGACCACGCTCGGCGGCGGGCTGATCCTCCTCGGCGTTTGGCTCAACACCGAGCGGCGCTGACCCGCGGGGGCTGGCGTCCCGTAGCTAATTCGCGTTAATACTCCTTAACGCGAATTTGCTACCTTTGCATTGCCTGGCCACTCCGTATTACGCTTGAGATCGTGATTCAGGCCATCCGTGGCACACGTGACCTCTTCGGCGAAGAACTCCAGTGGCACAGGACCATCGAGGCGACCACTCGCGACGTCCTCGAGGCCGCGGGGGCGATCGAGATTCAGACACCGATCTTCGAGGACGCCGCGGTCTTCGAAAAGGGCGTCGGCGCCACCACCGATATCGTCCAGCACGAGATGTACACCTTCACCGACCGCGGCGGCCGCCGGTTGGTCTTGCGCCCCGAAGGCACCGCCGGTGTCATGCGGGCCTTCCTCGAGCACGGCATGCAGGTCTGGCCACTCCCGGTCAAGCTCTACTACCTCGGCCCCATGTTCCGCGCCGAGCGGCCGCAAAAGGGGCGCCAACGCCAGTTCCACCAGGCGGGGTTCGAGTCGATCGGCCTCGAGGCTCCGCTGGCCGACGCCGAGGCCATCGCCTTGCTGGTCGACATCCTGAAGGCGCTGGGGCTCTCACGGTTTGAACTCAAGCTGAGCTCGCTCGGCGATCCCGAGGACCGGATCCGCTACAACGACTACCTCAGGCAGGCGCTCGCGCCTTATGCCAACGAACTCAGCGACGATTCTCGGAATCGTTTGCAAAGGAACCCCATGCGCATTCTCGACTCCAAGGCAGAAGCCGACCAGGCCGTTTTGCAAAAAGCCGGGATCCGGCCCATCCTCGAGTTCTTGGGGCCGGAAGCCCGGGCGCATTTCGAAGCGGTCCAGGCCCACCTGAATCAACTGGGCATCGACTACGTCGTCGCGCCCCACCTGGTTCGCGGCCTCGACTATTACCGCCGAACCGCCTTCGAGGTTCACCACGAGGGCCTCGGCGCCCAGTCGGCGCTCGGGGGCGGCGGACGCTACGACGGACTCACCGAGCTGCTCGGGGGGCCGAGCGTGCCCGGCATCGGCTGGGCGATCGGGATCGAACGTCTGGTTCTGGCCCTCAAGGCCGAGGGCCGGCGCCCGAGAACGCGCGAACGCCGGGCCATCTACTTCGTACCGCTCGATGAGGCCGCCGTTGGCGAGGCGCTGGTTCTTGCCCAGTCGCTCCGGCCCCGGATCCGGGCCGAGTTCGCCTACGTTCCCCGGCGTCCGGCCAAAGGGATCAAGGAGGCCGAAAAGCGAGGGGCGCGCTGGGCTTGCTTCTTGGGTGAGGCGGAACGGGCGCGCGGAACCGTCACGGTCAAGGATCTGGTGACCGGCGAGCAACACGAGCTGGCGCGGGACGCGCTCGGCCAATGGGTGGAGGGACTGTGAAACGAACCCACTACTGCGGTGCCATCGGACGCGAGCACATCGGAACCCGGGTGGTCCTCGAGGGCTGGGTGAACCGGCGGCGGGATCTCGGGGGCTTGATCTTTCTCGACCTCCGCGACCGGGAGGGGCTGGTGCAGGTGGTGATCGATCCCGATTCGCCGGCCTATGGCGAGTCGGAGAAGGTGCGCGCCGAGTACGTGGTCCGGGTGAGCGGCGAGGTGCGCGCCCGCCCGGAGGACCAGGTAAACCCGCGGCTGGGGAGCGGTGCGGTCGAGGTGTTCGCCGAGGCGCTTGAGATCCTCGCACCGGCGAAAACCCCGCCCTTTGCCCTCGACGCCGGCTGGCGTGGCGAGCCGGAGGCCGCGGTCAACGAGGAACTCCGGCTCAGATACCGCTACCTCGACCTGCGTCGAAAGGCGATGTTCGAGCGGCTCCGCCTGCGCCACCGGGTGGAAAAGGCCATCTGGGACTTCCTCGACCGGGAGGGTTTCCTCTACGTCGAAACCCCGATGCTCACCCGGAGCACCCCGGAAGGGGCCCGGGACTTTTTGGTGCCCTCGAGGCTCGAGCTCGGCTCGTTCTACGCCCTGCCCCAATCGCCCCAGCTCTTCAAACAGATGCTCATGGTCTCGGGGGTCGACCGCTACTTCCAACTCGCGCGCTGCTTCCGGGATGAAGATCTGCGCAAGGACCGCCAGCCCGAGTTCACCCAGCTCGATCTGGAGATGAGCTTCGTCGACCCCGAGGACATCTACGACCTCAACGAGCGACTGCTCGCCCGCGTTTTCGAGGAGGCGCTCGGGGTTGAGATTCCCCGCCCCTTCCCCCGTCTCCCCTACCGCGAGGCCATGGACCGCTACGGTTCGGATAAACCCGATGTACGCTTTGGGCTTGAGCTCGAGGATGTCAGCCGCTTTTTTGCCGAGAGCGACTTCCAGGTTTTTCGGGGGGTCCTCGAGGCGGGGGGGGTCATCAAGGCCCTCGTCGTCCCCCAATCCCTTTCGCGCAAACAGATCACGGCGCTTGAGGACGAGGCCAAGCGCCATGGCGCCAAGGGGCTCGCCTGGGCCCGGGTCGAGGCCGGCGGGGCGAGCGGGGGCATCGCCAGGTTCGTACCCCAGCAGCTCCTTGGGGCCCTCGAGGCCCGTCCCGGCTCCACCTTGCTCTTCGTCGCCGATGCCTGGGCCACGGCGGTCACCGCGCTGGGGGCGGTTCGGAGCCTCCTCGCCGACATGCTCGAGCTTCCCCGAGAGGGCTGGGCCTTTTTGTGGGTCGTCGACTTCCCCTTGCTGGAGTGGGATGAGGAAGCGGGGCACTGGACCTACATGCACCACCCCTTCACCATGCCCCATCCCGACGACCTCGAGCGCCTGGAAGCCGACCCGGCTTCGGCCCGCGCCCTGGCCTACGACCTGGTGCTCAACGGAGTGGAGATCGGGGGCGGCTCGATCCGCATCCACCGCCCCGACATCCAGCAGCGGGTCTTCACCCTCCTTGGCATCTCCGAGGCAGAGGCCCGGGCCAAGTTCGGATTCTTCCTCGAGGCCCTCGCCTACGGCGCGCCGCCCCACGGGGGGATCGCCTGGGGGCTTGACCGGCTGTTGGCATTGATGTCCGGAGCCCCTTCGATCCGGGAAGTCATCCCCTTTCCCAAGAACAAAACCGGGAAGGATCCGCTCACCGGCGCGCCAGGTCCGGTGGAAAAAGCGCAGCTCGACGAGCTTGGGATTCGGGTGGTCCTATGAAGGTGCCATACCTTCTGGTCGACGCATTCACCGAAACGCCGGGGACGGGGAACCGGGTCGCGCTCGTGCTCGACGCCCGGGGATTCGACGAGGCCACCCTTTTACGCGTGGCCCGCAAACTTCGGGTGCGCGAGGTGGCCTTCGTGACCGGGTGGCAGGGCGACGCCTTCGACGTCCGCTTCTTTACCCCGGAAAAGGAGATCGAGTTCACCGGGGCGGCGGCGATCGCCCTGGGGCTCATGCTGGTGCGCCAGGGGCAGGCCAAAAGCGGCACCGAGAAGCTCTTTTTGCGCACCCCCGTCGACACCGTCCCGGTCGAGATCCACTACCGCGACGAGGGGCCCTTTGAGGCGGTGATTCGGGAACCGGCCCCCCGCTTCCGCGATCCCCCCACCTACACTCTTCTCCGCGAGGCCATGGCCGTCCTTGGCGGTGACGAGCGCTATTTGCACCGGGGCCTTCCCGTTGGTGTGGCGTTCACCGGGCTCTGGTCGCTCTTCATTCCGGTGGTGGCACCGGGAATGATCGATGCCCTCGAGCCCGAGATGGAAGCCCTGCGTACGCTCGCGGCCAAGGTCGGGGTCAGCACCGTGCACCCCTACACCCCCCTCGGCCCGCGAACCTACTACGCGCGGGACTTCGCGCCGGGCCTCGGTATTCCCGAAGACCCGGTGACCGGCAGCGCCAACGGGGCCCTGGCTGCCCTTCTCGCCCGGGCCGGGGTGGTGCCCCGCCGGGAGGGTGAGGTGACGATCACCGTGATGCAAGGGCACCGCATGGGCGTGCCCGGCGAGGTGAAGGCCCGGGTGGAGTACACCGCCCAGGGCGAGCCCTACGCGGTCTTCGTCGGCGGCGCCGCGGTGGAGGCCGCCCGCGGTCAGGTCGAGCTGTGAAGCCCGAGACGCGGATTCGCCTGGTCTTTATCGATGCCGACGGAACCCTGGTCGGGAGGCGGGGCGTTCCCGAGTGTGCGTGGGAGGCGATCGAGCACGCCCGGGCGAGGGGCATCCGTTTTTCGCTCTCGACGGGGCGACTGGCCAGGGGGGAAACGCTCGCCTACGCCCGGCGCCTCGACCCGTCGGGCCTGCATATCTTCCACTCCGGGGCCGCCGTGGTCACGGGTGAGGGCGCGGTGGTGCAAGACTGGCCGCTTTCCTCCACCGTGTACCACCGGGCGGTGGACTTCGCCCGGGCCCGCGGCCTGCTGCTCGAAGCCTACACATCCGGCGGCGACTTCTATACCGAGCGACAAAGCCGGCTCCACGACGATCACGCCCGCCTTCTGGGCCTGGCCTCGAGGCCCGCTGACCTGCACACGGTCCCCCTCGAGGGCCGGGTGGTTCGTCTCCAGTTCATCGCCGAGGCCGCGCGCTGGCGTCGTGAGAAGCGCGGCTTATCCCTTGAGCAGGCGGTACTGCACGAAGCGACCGCTCCGGCGACGCCCGGCGTAATCTACGCTTCGCTCACCGCGCCTGGCGTGAACAAACGCCAGGCCGCGGCCTGGGTCGCGCGAAGGCTTGGGGTTGACCTCGAGACGGAAGCGGCGGCGATCGGGGATGGACTGAATGACCTGGCCCTCATCCAGGGCGTGGCCCTCGGCATCGCGATGGCCGACGCCCCGGATGAGGTCAGGCACGCCGCCAGCCTCGTTGTCCCGCCCGCCGACGCCTGCGGTCTGGCCGAGGCGATCTCGCGGGTGCTCGGGAGTTGACCGATGCGAGGGCTGGTCTGCCTCGACCTCGACGGCACCTTGCTCTGGGAGGGGATTTTTGCTCCCGGCGCCTGGGAGATGCTCGAACGGCTCCGGCGGGCCGGCTACACGCTCGCCGTGTGCACCGGCCGGTTGCCGGCGGGGTTCGCCCTCGAGGCCGCCCGCCGCGTCAACGCGGGCGGCAGGCACGCGTTCGCCGACGGTGCGCTCATCGCCGACGCCTGCGGTCAGATCTTTTCCCGCCAGCCTTTGAGCCCAGAAACGACGGAACGAATCCTGACCCTTATGGAGCGCTACCGGATTCCGGCCGACATCCTGAGCGCGGCCGGACGGCGGTATCACCTCCGGGGTCTCCGCCCACCCGACCTCGAAACCCGGGTGGCCCAAAACGGAACCCCTTCGTTCCCCATTTCCCCGGATGCGCTCTTCCGGGAACCGCCGGTGGTGGTGTGGCTGAGCGGGATCGCGGCCGAACTCTGGGATGAAGCGAAATCGCTCATCGGCGATGAGGTTTACGCGGAAGTGCATGGCCCCTTTGACGGTCAGCTCCACGTGGGCCTCAAGCCCCGTGGTCGCCACAAAGGGTTTGCGCTCAGGAGCCTGGCCGAATTCTACGGGGTGCCCCTAGAGCGGACGGTCATGGTCGGCGACGGGAAGAACGACGTGTGTGCCCTCGAGGCCGCGGGGCTGGCCATCGTTCCGGAGAACGCCCATCCCGAGGCCAAGGCCGTCGCCGATCGGGTGGTCGCGCCGGTCGCCGAAGGGGGGCTCTACCAGGTCGTCGGGGAACTCGCCGAAGCTTTTTCTCGATAGTCAAATATCCTTGACAAGAGGACCAGGGTCCTTTACATTATGTAAAGGAGGTTTAACATGAACCCCTGGGCCGACCCCATCTCTGTCTGGCGGGAAAAGCGCCGCATGGCTGAGGAGGCGCACCGGGAACCTGCCCTCGCCTTCCTCGCCTACACAATCGAACGCTGGAGGTTGATCATGAAGAACCGGATCAGGGTCTTAAGAACCGAGCGAGGCTGGAGCCAAGCCGAGCTCGCGCAACGGCTCGGCGTTAGCCGCCAGACCGTCATCGCGATCGAGAAAGGCAAGTACGATCCCAGCCTGCCGCTCGCCTTCCGCATCGCACGTACCTTTGGCCTGCCAATTGAAGCGGTTTTCGAGTACGAGGAGAAGGGCCATGGAAAAGAAGCCTAAACAAATTTCGCTCAACCTGACTCCACTGGTTCTCGTCGCGGTCGCCGGTCTGGCGATTTGGTGGGGTGGACAATACGCGGCCTGGGCATTGGTCTGGGTCTATGCCTTCATCATCGTTTTCGCCGCCTTAGCCGTCAGCTTCCTGACCGTCTCGGACGCAGTTTCAGATTCGTTTTCGCTGCACATCAAAAAGACAACGGTAACGCATGCGTCGCCGATAGGAAGGCGCTTACCGCTTGCGCTCTGGGCTTTTGCTTCGATGCTGGCGTTTGGCTCCCTGGCTTGGCAGGGACACCCCCTGATGGCGGTCCCTTTGCTTTCGCTGGTGGTCTTTATCATCCCCGACGCGACCGAGCTGATCGCCGACGAGTACGTCCGCCACATACTCGCGAAGGCTTCGTCGTTGGCCGGCGCACTGGCTCTTGCCTTCGGGTTGGTGATCTCGGCTGTATCCCGGCCCTCCGCGATCGAATTGCTGGTGGCGATGTTGGGGGTGTACACACTCGTTCTTGAGTGGGCGGCCTACCGCGAACTGCGATAAACTCGGCTCATGCGTCGTGTCTTCATCGAGGAAATTGCAGCGCATGTGGGCCAGGAGGTACGCCTTTTTGGCTGGCTCTTTAACCGCCGGTCCAAGGGGAAGATTCACTTCCTCATCTTGAGAGACGGAACCGGCTTTCTGCAGGCCACGGTCTTCAAAGGAGACGTCGACGAAGCGACGTTCGAGGCAGCCGATCACCTGCCCCAAGAGAGCGCCCTCGAGGTCTGGGGTGTGGTGAAGTCGGATGCCCGCGCGCCCGGGGGCGTCGAGCTCAGCGTTCGTGGCCTCAACGTGGTTTCGAAACCTCGAGACGAGTACCCGATCACCAAAAAGGACCACGGAATCGACTTCCTGATGGATCACCGCCACCTCTGGCTCCGTCACCGCCGTCCCTGGGCGGTGATGCGGATCCGTAACGAGATCGAGCTGGCGATCCACGAGTTTTTCGCCGAACGCGGTTTTTTGCGCTTCGACGCCCCGATCCTCACCCCCTCTGCCGTGGAAGGGACCACCGAACTCTTTGAGGTCGAGCTCTTTGACGGAGAAAAGGCCTACCTCTCCCAGTCGGGCCAGCTCTACGCTGAGGTCGGCGCCATGGCCTACGGTAAGGTCTACACCTTTGGGCCGACCTTCCGGGCTGAGCGCTCTAAGACCCGCCGGCACCTGCTGGAGTTTTGGATGGTCGAGCCCGAGGTGGCCTTCATGACCCACGAGGAGAACCTCGAGCTGCAGGAGGCTCTCGTCGCCCACATCGTGGGGCGGGTCCTCGAGCGGCGGACGGCGGAGCTCGAACGCCTCGAGCGCGATCCCAAAGCCCTCGAGCCCGCAGCTCAGGGGAACTACCCCAGGCTCACCTACAAGGAAGCGGTCGACCTCTTGCAAAAGATCGCCGAGAAGGAGGGCGTGGAGCCGATTCCCTACGGCGAGGACTTCGGAGCGCCCCACGAAGCCGCCATCAGCAAGCAGTTCGACCGGCCGGTGTTCATCGAGCGCTATCCGGCTAAGATCAAGGCCTTTTATATGCAACCCGACCCCGCAGACGCCGATCTCGTGCTCAACGACGACCTCCTGGCGCCGGAGGGCTACGGGGAGATCATCGGCGGGTCGGAGCGCATCTGGGACCTCGAGCTCTTAAAGCGACGCATCGCCGAGCGCGGTTTGCCGCAAGACGTTTATGACTGGTATTTGGACCTCAGGAAGTTCGGCAGCGTTCCCCATGCCGGGTTTGGCCTCGGCCTTGAGCGCACCGTGGCCTGGATCGCGGGGCTCAAGCACGTTCGCGAGGCCATCCCCTTCCCCCGGACTTACACCCGCATGCGGCCGTAAAAGCGCGCGATTGGCCCGCTTCACCCAGGACGGCGGCTGGCCTTCGGGTGCCGAGTGAGGAATCCCCCGTGGCAAAAGCCACGGGGGGCTTGCCATGAGGCTGCCCTACCCGATTTTTGCGGTTTCCATGGCTCCGGCCATTTGGGCGAACATGCGGTGGACCCTCTGGTCGTCGGTGAGCTCGGGATGGAAGGTGGTCACCATGGCCCGTTCGCCCGCCAGGAAGACCGGGTCCCCGTGGTAACGGGCGAGCGTACGGAGCGCTTCGCCGACCCGGAGGATCACCGGCGCCCGGATAAACACGGCGTGGAAGGGCCGATCAAAGCCTTCGATCGTGAGCTCGGTTTCGAAGGATTCGACCTGTCGGCCGTAGGCGTTTCGGGCCACCGTGAGATCGAGGACCCCGAGGCGGGGCTGGTGAGGGTAGCCTTCGATCTCGCGGGCCAGCCATATGGCCCCGGCACAGGTGCCCCAAAGGGCGAGCCGGCCCTCGAGGTAACGCTTTCGGGCGAGTGCTTCAACCCCGTATTCGCGGGCGAGCTTGCCGATGGTGGTTGACTCGCCGCCCGGGATCACCAGCCCGGTAATTCCCTCCATATCGGCGGCACTCCGGATGCGCTTGGTGGGGAGGCCGAGCTTTTGGTAGGCCAGTTCGTGTTCCCTGAAATCGCCTTGCACCGCGAGGATTCCGATCATCTTGCTCTATCCTGCGGCGCTTTTTCCTCGGCGTCAACCGGTTTTTGTGAAGAGAGTAGGCTGTACAAGTTTGTGAATATTTTCCCGTATTCAGCCAAAAAAAGACGCGGGGAACCCCGCGCCGATCTACCAGCCCCGGTTCGCCAGCCGTTCCTCTTCCGAGAGCACATCGATGTTGATGCCCACCATCGGCTCGCCCAGATCCTCGCTCACCTCGGCCAGCACCTCGGGGTCGTCGTAGTGCGTCACCGCGCGAACGATGGCCCGGGCGCGTTTCCTGGGATCGCCGGACTTGAAGATGCCGGAGCCGACGAAGACCCCCTCCATCCCCAGGTGCATCATCAGCGCCGCGTCCGCAGGCGTGGCCACGCCGCCGGCGGCGAAGTTGACGACCGGCAGCTTGCCGTGCTCGTGGACCCAGCGCACCAGCTCGAAGGGGGCTTGCAGTTCCTTGGCGGCGGCCATGAGCTCCTCGGCGCGCAGCGATTGCAGCCAGCGGATCTGCTTCCACATTCGGCGGGCATGGCGTACGGCCTCGACGACGTTTCCGGTCCCCGCTTCGCCCTTGGTTCGGATCATGGCCGCGCCCTCGGCGATCCGCCTGAGAGCCTCTCCCAGATCGCGGGCGCCGTTGACGAACGGCACCTTGAACGACCACTTATCGATGTGATGCTCCTCGTCGGCCGGGGTCAGCACCTCCGACTCGTCGATGAAGTCAACGCCCAGGGCCTCGAGGATCATCGCCTCAGCGAAGTGCCCGATCCGCACCTTGGCCATCACCGGGATGGAGACCGCGGCCATGATCTCCTTGATCTTCTTGGGGTCCGCCATTCGCGCCACGCCGCCCTGGGCACGAATATCGGCCGGGACCCGCTCCAGCGCCATGACCGCCACCGCCCCGGCTTCTTCGGCGATTTCGGCCTGTTCCGGCGTGGTGACGTCCATGATGACGCCACCCTTAAACATCTCTGCAAAGCCAGTCTTCACCTTCAGCGTGCCCTTGGCCTCCATGGATTCCTCCTCCGAATTACCTGCGCGGTAGATAGTTCATGGGGTTGACCGGGCGGCGGTTCACCCGCACCTCGAAGTGCAGATGCACACCCAGCGCACCTTTTCCCGAGGCGCCGACATATCCGATCACCTGGCCCCGCTTGACGTACTGGCCGCTGCGCACCGCCAGTTTGTTCATATGGGCATAGAGCGTCTCCACGCCATCGCCGTGGTCGATCCGGACATACCTACCGAAATAGTACCCCCAACCGGCGAACACCACCCGTCCCGACTTGGCGGCGTAGATCGGCGTGCCGCGGGGGGCTGCCATATCGATGCCGGTATGGAAGTTCGAGCCGGCGACCCAAAGGTTCCGGTATCCGAAATAACTGGTCAGCCGGAACGACCGGAGCGGCCACTGGAAGCCTTTGAGCGAAGGGCCGGGTCGGTAGCTGACCCGCCTGAGCTCGGCCTGCCGTCTCGCCCGGGCAAGCTGCAACCGGCGGCGGCGCTCGGCGAGCTGCCTGCGCTCTTCCTCGCGTTTCTTTTCCAGCCGGGCCAAAACGTCTTTGGCCTGCAGATGGGGCAAGAGGACGTAATCCCCGGGCTTTAACGCTCTGGGGTCGTCGATCCCGTTGACCTCGGCCAGCAGGCCGGGGTCGATCCCGTAGCGGAGCGCGAGATCCAGCAGCGTCTCCCCTGGCGAAAGGGCGACGATACGGCCTTTTAGCCCTTCGGGAATGAGAAGCTGGCTGCCAAGCGGAAGGTGATCGAGGCTCTCAAGGGCGGGGTTGGCCGAAACGAGCTCGAGGATCGAGAGTCGGAAGCGCTTGGCGATGCCCTCGAGGGTATCGCCCTGCTGAACCCGGTAAAGGCGGACACCCGGTGGGAGGCGCGGCCCCTCGCGCTCGGGGAGCTCGAAAGGAATTCGCAGTTCCTGACCGGGTTGAATGCGCTCGCCCTTGATGCCGCTGGCCTTTTGAATGGCCTCGACGGACGTACCGTACTGGCTTGCGAGCAGCGCGAGGCTTTCACCCGGGCGGACGATGTGGAGCGCCACCCCGCGCCGTTCGTCGCGGGGTTTGGCCGTCTGGGCCGGCGTCAGCACCACCTGCGGGCGCTCAAGCTGGGAAGCGTAGTCGGCGAGAATCTTCTCGGGCGAAAACGGCAAAGTGATGAACGCGCCGGCGAGCATGAAGGTCATCCAACTAGTTCGCGCCACGGGGTGCCTCCACAACGAGGAGTATACCTATCGCGCGGCCAGCGTGGCAAGGAATTCTGCGTTGGATTTGGTCTTTGACAAGCGCGACAGGAGCATCTCCATGGCCTCGGCGGGGTCCATATCGGCGAGAACCTTCCTGAGCAGCCACATTTTGTGAATGACCTCTTCTCCCAGGAGGAGCTCCTCGCGACGGGTCCCGGACTTGAGGATGTCGATGGCGGGGAAGATGCGGCGCTCCTCGAGTCGCCGGGAGAGATGAAGCTCCATGTTGCCCGTCCCCTTGAACTCTTCGAAGATGACGTCGTCCATCCGGCTCCCGGTCTCAACCAAAGCCGTGGCCAGGATGGTCAGGGAACCGCCTCCCCGGATGTTCCGCGCCGCGCCCAGGAACTTCTTGGGGAAGTGGAGGGCAGCGGAGTCCAGACCGCCGGAGAGCGTCCTCCCCGTGGGCGGCGTCACCAGGTTGTTGGCCCGGGCAAGGCGGGTGATCGAGTCGAGGAGGATCATCACGTGACCCCCCTCTTCGACGATCCGCTTGGCGCGTTCGTGGACGAACTCGGCGACCCGGATGTGGCTTTGCGGGGGCTCGTCGAAGGTGCTGGCGATGACCTCGACCCCTTCCACCTCCTCCCGGAAGTCGGTGACTTCCTCCGGCCGCTCGTCGATGAGGAGCACGATGACCTTGATGTCGGGCTCGTTTTGCACCACTGCCCGGGCGATCTTCTTGAGCAGGGTGGTCTTACCCGCTTTGGGCGGGGCGACGATGAGACCACGCTGCCCCCGGCCGATGGGCGCGAGGAGGTCGATGACCCGGGTGGCCAGCTCATCGGCGGTGGTCTCGAGGCGGATTCTGCGGTCGGGGAATTGTGGGATCAGCTCATCGAACTTCGGTCGCTGCCTCGCCGTTTCCGGATCAACGCCGTTGATCGCCTCGACCCGGATGAGGGTGCCGTAGCGCTCGTTCTCACGCGGTGCTCGGGCTTTGCCAACCACATAGTCACCACTCCGCAGCGCGAACTGCTTGATCAGCCCAGCGGAGACGATCACACTCCGCGAATCGAGGTTGTAGACATTCTCCTGCAAGAACCCGTAGCCATCGGGGCTGATCTCCAAATAACCGCGCGCGAGCTGCAACCCCTCGCCCTCGGCCTCCTTCTCCAACAGCGCCATCACCAGCTCGTCCTTCTTCATGCGCTTGTAATTGGGAAGGCCGACCTGAGCGGCGATGAGGTGGAGCTCGGGGAGGATCTTCGACGAAAGTTCCTGGAAGGTCAGCTGCTCTGGGCTGTTTTTTTTCCGGCTCATCTTTGCCACCACTCGTTCATCCACGTAGGTCGGATTGGGCCTGACGCCAATCGGCGAGGAAACGCTCGATGCCTTTGTCGGTGAGGGGATGCTCGACCATTTGCTTCATCACCTTGTAGGGAACGGTAGCGATGTCGGCGCCGGCGAGCGCGGCATCCACCACGTGCCTGGGGTGGCGAATGCTCGCGGCGATGATCTTGGTTGGCAGGTCGTGGATTTGAAAGATTTCGGAGATCTTTTCGATGAGGGCGATCCCATCCCACGAAATGTCGTCGACACGGCCGACGAAGGGGCTCACATACCGCGCCCCGGCTCGCGCCGCGAGCAGGGCCTGCGTGGGTGAGAACACGAGGGTGACGTTCACGGGAATCCCTTCATCGGCGAGCACCCGGGTCGCGGCAAGACCCTCCGGGGTCATCGGGACCTTGATCACCACGTAGCCGGAAAGGCGCGCGAGTTCGTGCGCCTCCCGGATCATCCCCTCGGTGTCGGTGGAAATCACTTCCGCCGAAACCGGGCCCTTCACCGTTTCGGCGATCTCGACGATCACGGCCTTCAAATCACGTCCCGACTTGGCGACCAGGGTCGGGTTCGTGGTCACACCCGCAAGCACGCCCCAGCGTACGATCTCGCGGATCTCTTCGATATTGGCAGTATCCAAGTACAGCTCCATGGCAACCTCACTATTCTCGGGAACGGAATCCGGCCAAATTGACGGGCATTTTAGGGTTTTGCTAGGATGTACCCACGGTCGCCGGACTTCCGGAGGCCAATTATAGCCCCAGCAAGGGCTTTTGTAAAGGCGACGACGGGGACGAGTACGCGTTCGAGGCCCCACAGCGAGCCCGGGATGGTGAGAGCCGGGTGGGAACCGGAGCGCGGAAAATCACCCCCGAGCCGCGGGAGGAAAGGCGAGAGCCGAGTAATGCCCGCCGGGTGCGCCCGTTACAGCGCTAAAAGAGGGCGCGGTCGCAAGACCGCGAAGCGCGGTGGTACCGCGGGGCATCGCCTCGTCCGCGCGCCGAGCGCGGGCGTTTCCCGTTCTTGGAGGTGGAGATGTTCAAGGAAGTCGGTTCGCCGAACTTTCCCCAGCTCGAGGAGGCGATCCTCGAATTCTGGAAAAAGGCGCGAATCTTTGAAAAGAGTCTCGACCAGCGCCGTGGAAAGCCGCAGTTTACCTTTTACGAAGGTCCCCCGACCGCCAACGGAAGACCCGGGGTCCACCACGCCCAGGCCAGGAGCTACAAGGATCTCTTTCCCCGATTCAAAACCATGCAGGGCTACTTCGTCCCCCGCAAAGCCGGCTGGGACACGCACGGCCTTCCCGTCGAGCTCGAGGTAGAAAAGAAGCTCGGACTCAAGAGCAAACGCGACATCGAACGCTACGGCATCGAGGCCTTCAACCGGGCCTGCAAAGCCTCGGTGCTCGAATACGAAAAGGAATGGGAGCGCTTTACCGAGCGCATCGCGTTTTGGGTCGACCTGAGCGACGCCTACTACACCTTTGACAAGCGTTACATCGAGTCGGTCTGGTGGAGCCTCGGCGAGCTTTGGAAAAAGGGGCTCATCTACAAAGACTACAAAGTCGTCCCCTATTGCCCGCGCTGCGGCACACCCCTGTCTTCGCACGAGGTCGCGGAGGGGTACAAGGAAATCAGCGATCCCTCGATCTACGTCCGCTTTCCCCTGCGGGAACCCGGAAAGCTGGGGCTCGACCAGGCAAGCCTGCTGGTCTGGACCACCACGCCCTGGACGCTCACCGGAAATGCGGCCGCCGCCGTGAACCCCGAATTCACCTATGCCGCTTTCGAATACGAGGGCGAGACCCTCATCCTTGAGATCGGCCTCGGGCAAAAGCTCTTCGGGGACAAAGCCAGGGTGAAAAAGCGCTTTCGCGGCAGGGCGCTCGAGCGCTTGGCCTACGACCCGCCCTACCGCTTCGTCGAGCCCGACAAACCGGCGCATTATGTCGTCTTGGCCGACTACGTCACCAAGGAAGACGGCACCGGCATCGTCCACCAGGCCCCAGCCTTCGGTGCTGAAGACATGGAGGTCGCCCGGCGTTACGACTTACCGGTCCTGATCACGGTCGATGAGGAAGGGAAGATCAAGGTCGGCCCCTTCCAGGGGCGCTTCTTCCGGGATGCCAACAAAGAGATCATCCGCGACCTCAAAGACCGAGGGCTCTTGCTCATGCGCCAGGACTTCCTGCACAGCTATCCCCACTGCTGGCGGTGCAAAACGCCGCTCATGTACTACGCCACCGAAACCTGGTTCATTCAAAACACCCGCTTTAAAGAGGCGCTGCTTGAAAAGAACCAACGCATCAACTGGATCCCGCCGCACATCAAACACGGACGCTACGGTGAATGGCTCAAAAACCTCGTCGACTGGGCACTTTCGCGCAACCGCTACTGGGGCACCCCGCTTCCGGTCTGGGTGTGTGAGGCCTGTGGCCACCAGCACCTAGTGAGCTCGTTCGAAGAGTTAAAGCAGCGGTCCCAGCAGCCCATCGACCCCGAATCGCCCGATTTTGACCCTCACCGCCCCTACGTCGACCGGATCACCCTCCGCTGCGAGCATTGCGGCGGCACCATGCGCCGCGTACCTTACGTGATCGACGTTTGGTACGACTCGGGCGCCATGCCCTTTGCCCAGTTCCACTACCCGTTCGAGAACGCCGAGACCTTCCAAAAGAGCTTCCCCGCCGACTTCATCGCCGAGGCCATCGACCAAACCCGCGGCTGGTTCAACTCGCTCCACCAACTCGGCGTCATGCTCTTTGATTCCGTGGCCTACCGCAACGTGATCTGTCACGGGCACATCCTCGACGAAAAAGGCGAGAAGATGTCGAAGTCCAAGGGGAACATCGTCAACCCCTGGGAAATCATCGACACCTTCGGCGCCGATGCCCTTCGCTGGTATATCTACGTCGCCGCGCCCCCCGAAGCCTCGCGTCGTTTCGGCCCCAAGCTGGTCAAGGACGCACTGCGCGATTACTTCCTGACGCTCTGGAACGTCTACAGCTTCTTCGTCACCTACGCCAACCTCGACCGACCCCGCCTCGAAAACCGCCCGCCAGTTGAAGCCCGGCCCGAGATTGACCGCTGGTTGATCGCCCGTACGCAGCACCTGATTGAAGAGGTCACCACGGGTCTTGAGGCCTTCGACCCCACCACGCCGGCCCGGAAACTCCGCGATTTCGTCGTCCGCGACCTTTCGCAATGGTACGTCCGGCGCAACCGGCGGCGCTTTTGGAAAAACGAGGTGGTGGAGGATCGGGAATCCGCTTACGCCACGCTCTGGGAAACGCTGGTGACCATCACCCAGCTGACCGCCCCCTTCACCCCCTTCCTGGCCGAAGCGTTGTGGCAGAACCTGGTGCGCAGCGTGGACCAAAGCGCCCCCGAAAGCGTTCACCTCAGCGACTGGCCCCGCCCCAACGAGGCCTGGACCGACCGGGCACTCATCCGCTCGATGGAGGTGGTGCTCAAGGTCGTCGATCTGGCCCGCAGCGCACGGGCGAAGTCTGGCGTCAAAACCCGAACGCCGCTCGCCACCCTGCGCCTGGTCGCGCCCGAGCCCGAGCAGCGCGAGGCCCTGCGCCACTTCGCCGGTGAAATCGCCGACGAGCTCAACGTGAAACGGGTCGAGGTCCTCTCCCCCGAGGAAGCCGGCCTCGGCTACCGGATCAAGCCCAACCTGCCCAAACTGGGGCCCAAATACGGCAAAGCGCTCGCCTCCGTCCGAAAGGCCCTCCTCGCCATGGATCCCCAGGCGGTCGCGAGCCGGGTCCTGGCGGGGCAAACGGTTGAGGTCGAAGCCGGGGGACGCCGCATTCAGCTGCTGCCCGACGAGGTGTTAATCGAACCGACCGTCCCTGCCGGGCAGCTGGCTGAAGCCGGCGATGGCTACGTCGCGATTTTGGACACCCACGTCTCCCGTAAGCTGCAGATCGAAGGGCTTGCGCGCGATATCGTACGCATGATCCAGCAGGCCCGGAAGGAAAAGCAGCTACATGTGGCCGACCGCATCGTCGTGCACTACCAGGCGAGCGGAGACTACCTCGAGGCCATCGAACGTCACCGCGACCACATCTGCGAGGAAACCCTGGCCAACGCCTGTCTCAAAGCCGCGCTCACCGAAGCCGACAGCACGAAGGTTGAGGACGAGCACGGCAGCTTTACCTTCGAAATCAGGCTCGCGGACTGAGCGGGGCCAATTCGGTGGCGGCTGGAGAACGGGCTCCAGCCGCCACTTTCCTTGGCTTTCCTTGGGAGGAATTCAGGAAATTTTGGACGCCTCAGAGTTTGTGACCTTTTTCTCTAGTTCTGCCTGCGCCGCCGCCAGCCGGGCCGTCAGCACCCGGAAAGGCGAAGCGGAGACATAATCAAAGCCCAGACCGGCCACGAACTTCACCGACGAGGCCTCGCCCCCATGCTCGCCACAAACACCGAGCTTGAGCCCTTCCCTCGCCGCCCGGCCTTCCCGGGCCGCGATTTCAATGAGCCGGCCGACACCGGCGGCATCCAGCCGCTCGGTGGGGTCATCGGTCAAGATGCGCCGGTCGAGATAGTCCGGGAGGAACTGGCCCGCGTCGTCGCGGGAAATGCCGAAGGTGAGCTGGGTGAGGTCGTTGGTCCCGAAGCTGAAAAAGGCCACCAGCGGCGCCAGTTCACCGGCGGTGAGCGCCGCCCGTGGGGTTTCGATCATGGTGCCGAAAGGAATCCGAAGGCCGTAGCGCTCAAAGAGCGGTTCGATCACCTCGAGCGCCGCTTCCACTTCCCTGCGGTCGGCGATCAGGGGCAGCATGAGCTCGGGTCGGGGGTCGTATCCAGCCTGGAGGAGTTCCTGAGTGGCGCTGAGCAGCGCTTCGACCTGGACCTTCAGGATCTCGGGCCGGATGAGGAGCAGGCGAATGCCCCGGAAGCCCAGCATGGGGTTCATCTCGTGGAGCAAGCGAACCTTGCGCAGCAGCTGACGCTCGCCGGGCTCGAGGGCGCCGGCGGCCGCCTTCTTCTCCAGCTCGACCAGCGGCGGGAGGAATTCATGCAGCGGCGGGTCCAAGAGCCGGATGGTGACCGGCAGCCCGTCCATGGCCTTGAGGATGCCCAGGAAATCCTCCTTTTGGAACTCGAAGATCTTCTCGAGCGCGGCCTCGGCCTCTTCCTCGTCTTCGGCAAGGATCAGCGCCCGCATCCAGCGGAGCTTTTCCTCGTCGAAGAACATGTGCTCGGTGCGAACGAGCCCGATGCCCTCTGCGCCGAGCGCCCGGGCCTTCTGGGCATCCTCCGGGGTATCGGCGTTGGCGCGCACCCCCAGGCTGCGGTAACGATCGGCCCAGGTGAGCAGCTTCTCCAAGTAACCGCTGGCGCCGCCCTCGACGAGGGACACCTCGCCAACGTAAACCTGCCCGGAAGAACCATCGATGCTGATCACGTCGCCCTCACGCAGCTCAAATTCCCCCAGGAAAAAGCGCTTGGCCGAGGCCTCGATCCTGAGCGACTGTACCCCCACCACCGCCGGCACGCCCATGCCCCGGGCCACCACCGCGGCGTGGCTGGTCATACCGCCGCGGGCGGTGAGGATGCCCTTGGAGATGAACATCCCGGTGACGTCCTCGGGGCTGGTCTCGGTGCGGACCAGGATGACGTCGTACCCGCGGCCGGTCCACTCCTGGGCCGCCTGGGGGCTGAGCACGGCACGACCGACCGCGGCCCCGGGGCTCGCCGGCAGCCCGCTGGCGACCGGCGCCCTGCCATCGGTGCGATCGATCCGGGCGCGGAGCAAGGCCGGCAAGGTATCGGCGTCGACGCGCAAGAGCGCCTGGCGCTCGTCGATCAGGCCCTCCTCGACCATCTCCACCGCGATCCGCACCGCCGCCTCGGGGGTCCGCTTGCCGTTTCGGGTCTGCAGCAAATAGAGCTTTCCGCGCTCGACGGTGAACTCGAAGTCCTGCATGTCGCCGAAGTGGCGCTCGAGTTTTTCCGCCACCGCCTCGAGCTCGGCATAGAGAGAGGGGTTTTCTTCGCGCAGCGCCTCGAGCGACTCCGGGGTCCGCACCCCCGCCACCACGTCCTCGCCCTGGGCGTTGCGCAGGTACTCCCCGTAGAGCCTGCGCTCGCCGGTGGCCGGGTTACGGGTGAAGGCCACCCCGGTTCCCGAGTCGTCACCGAGGTTTCCGAAGACCATCGCCTGAACGTTCACCGCGGTGCCGAGGTGGTCGGGAATCCGGTAGTGGCGGCGGTAGGCCTGGGCCCGGGGATTGTTCCAGCTTTTGAAGACGGCGAGGATCGCACCCTGGAGCTGGGCCCAGGGATCCTCGGGGAAGCTGGCGCCGCTTTCCTCGATCGCGAGGCGAAAACGTTCGGCGAGCCTTTCCAGGTCGGCGGCGGAAAAATCCACATCGCGCTCGATACCGAGCCGGGCCTTCTCGGCATCGAGGATCGAGGTAAAGCGCTGGGCGGGAATGCCGAGCACCACCTCCCCGTACATTTGGATCAAGCGGCGATAGCTGTCCCAGGCAAACCGTGGACTCTGGCTGGCTTCGGAAAGCGCAGCGACCCCCTCGCGCGTCAACCCGAGGTTGAGGATGGTGTCCATCATCCCCGGCATGCTGACCGGCGCCCCCGAACGGACCGAAACCAAAAGCGGCATCCCCGGCCCGCCAAAGCGCTTCCCGGTGGCCTGCTCGAGGGCGGCGATCCCCTCACGCACCTCGTCCCAAAGCCCCTCCGGCACCGCGCCTGTCTCCAGATACACGCGGCAGGCCTCGGTGGTCACCGTCAGGCCAGGAGGCACGGGGAATCCAAGCGCCGTCATCTCGGCCAGGGCAAACCCCTTGCCCCCTAAGAGCGTCCGGTCCAAACCGCGAGCCTGCCCAAAAAGAAACGTGTACTGCATAAGTTCCTCCCCTGGGGAATAATCCACCACTCCCCAAGTCACAGCATAGTTCGCTTTTCCTCTCTAGGCCGGGGTTTGTTCCACAGTGGCCGCTTTGAGCAGGCGGTGTTTTTCGATGAGATCTTTCAGGGTGGTGTTGGAGAGGACGGTGCGGACCGCGATGTCGACCTGGCGCCAGAGCTCCTCGGTGGCGCAGGAGCCCACCTGCCAGCAAGCGCCGGGCTCGTCGAGGCATCCCACCGGAGAAACGCTGCCCTCGAGGGCCTCCACCACCTCCAGCGCCGTAATCTCCTCCGGTGGCCTGGCCAGCCGGTAGCCGCCCTTGGCCCCCCGAACGCTGCGGATAAACCCACCCCGACGCAACGCAGAGGCGATCTGTTCCAGGTAGTGCTGGCTGATGTGCTGGGCCTCGGCCACCTCCTTCAGGGGTACGGGCTCAGGCCCGCGGGCGCCGATCTCCAGCAGTGCTCTCAAACCGTACTGGGCCCGGGTCGAAATCCACATGGCTCTATTCTAACCCGTAAATCCCGCAAGGCAATCTAGGGTTTCAAACGGGCGGCCAGGAGGGCGAGCACGAAGATCCCCCCTTCAACGACGATCACCGTGGCTCCACTCGGGATATCCAGCTGGTAGGCGAGCAAAATGCCGGCCACCGTACCCAGCACCCCGAAGGCGACCGAGATGACCGTCATCTGAAAAAGCGTCTTCGACAGGAGCCTGGCGCTGGCGGCCGGGATCACCAGCACCGCCGCCACCAGCAACAAGCCCACCACTTTCAGCGCCACCACCACCACCGCGGCCACCAGGACGGAGAAGATCTGGTCGTCGCGTTCAACGCGCACCCGATCGGCCATGGCCAGATCGCGATCGAAGGTCGCGTATGCCCATCGCCCCCAAACCAAAAGCGAAGCGAACACCAGGATAAAGAGGATGGCCGCCGCCTCGATGTCCGCCGGTCCCACGGCGAGCACCGACCCGAAGAGGTAGGTAAACGCGCTCGAGGTGTAGCTCCCTTTCAGCGCCAGCAAAATGACGCCCAGGGCCACCGAGAGCGAAAACAGCACCCCGATGGCGGTGTCGCCGGCGATCGCGGTCCGGCTTTGCAGCCAGCCGATTCCGAGCGCGATCATGACCGTAAAGGGGACGGCGATTGCAAGCGGCTCAAGACCCAAAAAGATCCCCAGCGCCACACCCCCAAGCGCCGCGTGGGCCAAGCCCGAGCCCAAAAAGCTCAGCCGGCGCTGGACCACGAACACGCCAAGATAGCTGGTCATGATCCCGACCAGAACGCCCGCGAGCAACGCCCGCTGCATGAAGGGGAGCGAGAGCGCCTCAATCATCGCGTCCCCTCCGACCCACGATGGCGCCATGGGCGTGACCGGTATGGCCAAAGGCCCGTCGCAGGCAGCGCTCGCTCAGGGCGACCGATGGAGGGCCGAAACCGATCACCCGGCGGTTCAACACCAGTACGTGGGTAGCGTGGTGATAGGCCGCGTCCCAGTCGTGGGTGATCATCATGACCGTCGCCCCGTGCTGGCTTTGAAAAGCCTCGATCATCCGGTACATGTCGGATTCACCCAGGGCGTCCATCCCGGTTGCGGGTTCGTCGAGCAAAAGGAGCCTGGGCTGGCGAACGAAGGCCCGGGCCAGGTAGAGGCGCTGGAGCTCACCGCCCGAAAGCCCCGCCAGGGGGCGGTCAGCGAGGTGCGTCCCCTGGACCTGACTGAGGGCAGCCAGCGCCTGCTCGCGCTCGCGCGCGGTCACCCGGAGCGGCCATCGCTGCCGCAGCCCGCTCACCACCAGCTCAATCCCGAGCGCCGGGAACGAACGGTCCAGGGTTTTGAACTGGGGAACAAAACCAAACCATTGCGAGGGCACCTCCTGGATCGGCCGGCCAAACAGGCGGACCCCGCCCCGGCGGGGGCGGATGAGGCCCAGGACCACCCGCAAAAGCGTGCTCTTCCCTGCCCCGTTCGGGCCGACCACGGCAACGAACGCCCCCTCGGGTACGGTAAGGCTCACCTCGTCGAGCGCCACGTACCGCCCGTAACGGACTTCCACTTCCCGAAGCTCGATGGCAGGCTCCACGGCCCCAGCATAGGCGATCTTCGCTTGACCGGGCGCGAAAACCGTTCAATGATGAAAATGCACCAGCAAGGAGGGAGGTTCATGCAAGAACACGATCCCATTCTTCCCCAGGTCAAAGCGTGGCGGGCTCGTGCTGCGCGCGAGCCGGAGTCGTTCTGGGCCCAGGCCGCCGAAGGTCTGGAATGGTTCGCCCCCTGGAAGACGGTCTTCCGCTGGGAAGGCCCGCGCTTTTCCTGGTTCGAGGGCGGCATCACCAACCTGGCGGCGAACGCCCTGGACCGGCACGTCCGTCGGGGCCAGGGCGGCCGGGCGGCGCTGGTTTTTCTCAACGAGGCCGGAGAAGAGCGAACCTTTACCTATGCCCGGCTGCTCGACCTGGTGAGCACCGCCAGCAGTGCGCTCAGGGGTCTGGGGGTGAAAAAGGGCGACCGCATCACGCTTTACATGCCCCCGATCCCGGAGGCCATCATCCTCATGCTGGCAGCAACCCGGATCGGCGCCATCCACTCGGTCGTCTTCGCCGGCTTCGGGACCGGGGCGCTGCACGCCCGCATCAAGGCCAGCGGCTCCAAATACGTTTTCACCGCCGACGTCACCTATCGTCGCGGCCAGCCCGTTCCCCTCAAGCCGATCGTGGACGAGGCCCTCGAGGGCCTCGAAGACCTGGTGGAGCGTGTGGTCGTCGTCACCCGGGAAAAGAAAACCGCGGCCAACCGAGGCCCGCGCGACATGACCTGGGATGAGTTTCTGGCCCAGGCCGGCCCCTCGGGGGATGCCCAACCGATGGAGGCCAACGAGCCGGCGTTCATCCTGGCCACTTCGGGGACCACCGGCCGCCCCAAGCTCGTGGTCCACACCCACGGCGGCTACGCGGTGGGCATCCAGGCCGCCGCCCGCTGGATCTACGACCTCCGCCCCGAGGACGTGTGGTGGGCCACCTCGGACATCGGCTGGATCGTCGGCCATTCCTACATCGTCTACGCCCCCCTCCTCATCGGGGCCACCACCATCGCCTACGAGGGCGCCTACGACCACCCCGGTCCCGATGTGTTCTGGAAGGTCATCGAACGCTACCGGGTGAGCGGGGTCTTCACCTCGCCCACACTGATCCGGATGCTGATGAAGCACGGCACCGAGGCGGCCCGCGGGTTCGACCTTTCCTCGGTTCGCCGGGTGTTCTCCGCCGGAGAAGTTCTGAACCCGCCGGCCTGGGCCTGGCTGCAAGGGGAGGTTTTCCGGGACGAGGTGCCGGTCCTCGATCACTGGTGGCAGACGGAAACCGGCGGCCCGGTGATCGCCAACCCTTACGGCGTGGCCACGCTGCCGATCCGGCCCGGCGCCGCCGGCCTGCCCCTCGCCGGCATCGACGTGGCGGTGGTTGATGCCGATGGCAACGAACTTCCCCCAGGCAAAAAGGGGATCCTGGTCATCAAACGCCCATTCCCCCACCTCACCCCGACGCTCTGGGGCGAGCCTGAGCGCTACCACGAGACCTACTGGAACCGCATTCCCGGAAAGCGACTCTACTTCACCGGCGATGCAGCCATGATCGACGAAGACGGCTACGTTCACTTCGCCGGTCGGGCCGACGAAGTGATCAAGGTGGCGGCGCACCGCATCGGCACCATCGAGGTTGAAAACGCCTTCCTCAAGCACCCTGCCGTGGCCGAAGCGGGGGTCACCGGCCGGCCGGACCCCATCCGGGGTGAGGTCATCGCCGCCTTTGTGGTGCTCAAACCGGGCCACGAGCCCAGCGAAGCGCTCAAGGGCGAGCTGCTCCAAACCGTCCGGCGCGAGCTGGGTCCGGTCGCCGTGATCGGTGATCTCTTCTTCGTCAAAAGCCTCCCCAAGACCCGTTCCGGGAAGATCATGCGCCGGGTTCTCAAAGCCATCGTGACCGAGCAAGACCCCGGCGATATGAGCACCATCGAGGAACAGGGGTCGGTGACCGAGATCCAAAGCGCCTACCGGGCGCAAAAACACGACCCCGCATGAAGCTCAGGCCACCGGCGCCACCCGGAGATACTCGGCGTCGGTGGCCTTTTCGTAGGCCATGGCCAGCGAAAAGAGGCGCTCGTCCGCCAGCGCCGGCGCGATCAGCTGAACCCCGACCGGAAGTCCGTCGACAAAACCCGCCGGCACGCTGAGGGCCGGCAGCCCGGCCAGGTTCACCGCCACGGTGTTGATGTCGCTCAGGTACATGGCCAGGGGGTCTTCGAGCTTCTCGCCCAATCGAAAGGCCGGGGTCGGAGTGGTCGGGGTGACGAGGACATCGGCTTGCTCGAAGGCGGCCTCGAAATCGCGAGCGATCCGGCGACGGGCCTTGAGCGCCCTCGCGTAGTATGCGTCGTAATAGCCGGAGGAAAGGGCAAACGTGCCCATGAAGATGCGGCGTTTGACCTCCAGGCCGAGCATCCGGGCCCGGGTCCGCATCATCATCTCGGTCAGGGTGCCGGCTTCCGCCCGCTCGGTAAAAAGGGTGCCATCGTATCGAGCCAGGTTGGCGCTGGCCTCGCTGGTGGCGACCAGGTAATACGCGGCCAGGGCGTATTCGAGCGAAGGCAGGCTAACCTCGACCACCCGGGCGCCCAGCCGCTCAAGCTCGGCCGTGAAGGCCAGAAGCGCCTCGGCCACACCGCGATTGTTGCCGGGACCTACGCTCTCGCGAACGATTCCAATGCGCATCCCGGAAACGGGCCACGCCAGCGCTTCCTGGAAGCGGTTTTCCACCTCAAGCGTGGTGTGATCGTGGGGATCGTAGCCGGCCATGAGGTCCATCACCCGGGCCAGATCGCGTGTGCTGCGGGCAAAGGGACCTACGGCGTCGAGGCTCGAGGCGAAGGCGATCAGGCCGTAGCGCGAGACCCGACCGTAGGTCGGCTTGAATCCGAGCACCCCGGTGAAGGCCGCGGGCTGCCGGATGCTCCCCCCGGTATCCGAGCCCAGGGCCACGGGTACGAGCCCCGCCGCCACGATCGCGGCCGACCCCCCCGAGGATCCACCCGGCACCCGCGATGGGTCCCAGGGATTCCGGGTGGGACCAAAGGCCGAGTGCTCGGTTGAGGAGCCCATGGCGAACTCGTCGAGGTTGGCCTTGCCCACCACGATCGCCCCGGCCGCCTGGAGGCGGCGGACCGCGGTCGCGGTGTAGGGGGGGACGAAGCTTTGCAAAATCTTCGAACCCGCAGTGGTTCGGAGCCCGGCGGTCACCAAGTTGTCCTTCACGGCCAGGGGCACGCCGGCGAGCGGCAGCGTCTCGCCCGCCTTCAGCCGCCGCGCCAGCGCCCGGGCGGCCTCGAGGGCGCCTTCGTTCAACGTAATCAGGGCATTGAGGCGTGAATCGACAGACCCGGTCCGCTCCAAAACCTCACCGATGAACGCCACCGGGTCCATCCGGCCCGCATTCACCGCTTGCGCAATCTCGACCGCATGCATCGCGCCCATCCTAACCGAGCCGCGTTCCCCGGCAAAGCCGGCTCAAAAAAAGAAGGCCAAAAACTGGCTCTGCGCCCAAACCAACATCCACTGGATGGGCTGACGGAACACGGTGAGGATCAGCAAAAAGCTCACCCAGCTATAGCGCTCGAGCGTCCATAGCCAGGGGTGAAAACGAAGCGGAAGCAGCGACTGGAGGATCTTCGAACCGTCGAGCGGCGGAATGGGCAGCAGATTGAAAACCGCCAGCACCAGATTAATCGTCGTGAAGTAGTAGGCGGCGAGCGCCAGGGCCCCCACGCCCGAACTCACCCCAGAAAAGGCCGCGACCACCGCACGCGGATCGAGTTGAAACAGCGCCTTCAAAAAGAGGGCCCCGAGCACGGCGAGCGCGAGATTGATCACGATCCCCGCCACCGACACCACGAAAAGCCCCAAGCGGTAGGGTCGGAACCGGGCGGGGTTGATGGGGACCGGCTTGGCCCAACCGAACCCGACGAAGAGTAAAAGCAGGGTTCCCAGAGGATCGAGGTGGGCGAGGGGATTGAGCCGCAAGCGCCCCATCCGGCGCGCGGTGTCGTCGCCGAAAAAAAGTGCGGCCAGGGCGTGTCCCAGCTCGTGAAGGACGAGGGCGAACACCAGCGCCAGCGCGATGAGCGCGAATACCAGGGGGTCCGTTCGCAGAAGGTCAATCAGCATCGCATTCCCCTAGAGACCGATGATCCGCAGCAGGGTGTTGAGGAAACCGTAGAGCCCCTGCTCCACCGCCCCCAAAACGCCGGTATAGGAGAGCACCAAAAAGACGAGCAAGAAACCGATAGGACCGTAGCTCTCAAGCCGGGAAAGGAAGCGCCGCGCCTCGTAGCCGCCGAGGGCGTGCACCACCCGCGCCCCGTCGAGGGGTGGGATGGGGAAAAGGTAGACCGCGGCGTGGCGGACCATGACCAGGGCCGCGACCTGGAGCCCGTAACTGATCTGGCCCAGGCCGAGCGCGCTCGGCAGCAAGGCGGCGATCAGTAGATAGGCAAACGCGGCCAGCAAGAACCCGAGCGGCCCCATCAGAGCCACCGCCGCCTCGCGCCGACCGTAGAGCCGGTAGGGAACGAAACGCGGCCAGCCAAAACCCAGGAGCACGAGCAGCAAAATGCCCAGTGGGTCGAAGTGAACCCTGGGCTCCAGGGTCAAAAACCCATACGTGCGCGGGGTTCGATCACCGTAACGGTCGGCGAGCCAGGCTTGGGCCAGGTTGTGCAGAACCAGCCCGAAGGCGCTCGCCGCGGTGGCGACCAGGAACACCAGGGGGTTAGGAAGAAGGCTTAGCAGTCCCATAAGCTTTTATCAGTCTACGCGCCAACGTGAGTTCTTCTTCATAGGTCCGCACCTCGCCCCGGCGCCGGGCTTCGTCGATCGCCCGCAGCACCGCCCCCACCTTGGGTCCCGGTGTCATGCCCAACGCCAGGAGGTCGCGTCCGCGAAGCTTTCGCCGCTCGCCTCGCAACCACTCGCTCCGTTTCGGGTAGCGTGCCAGGAAGGCTTGGGCCAGCGCCGGGCCGAAGCGCCGGATCACCTCCGGGTCGGCCGGGGGCTCTTTGAGCAACGCACCCGCCTCACCGATCGCCTTCGGGAAAAACCAGCGGCGGGCCCAGGCCCTGGGGTCGCTGGCGGCCGAAGCCAGGAGGTAGAGGTAGGCCTGGGGGTCGGCGCGTGATTCGGGCCTTCCCGACTCAAGGCGCGAAAGGGCCTGCCACACCCCGGGGGTGACCTCGAGCTCGAAGACACGGGTGAGCACCCCGTGCTGCCTGTACGCTTCCAGCGCTTTCAGCGGCGAGGGTTCGGAAAGCGCCGCCAGGAGTTCATCCTTCAACCGGCTCTTCGAGGTGCGCGACAGGATCTCCGGTGACAGGGCGGCCGGGATCTGTTCGAGGGCCTCTTCCGCGAGGTGGAACCCAAGCCGCGAGGCAAGGCGCAGACCTCTCAGAACCCGGCTTGGATCCTCAACGAAGGAGACCGGAGAGAGCGGCCGCAAAACGCGCTTTTTGAGGTCCTCGATGCCGCCGTAAGGGTCAAAGAGCTGCGCCGGCGGTGGGTGGAGGCGCAAAGCCATGGCGTTGACCGTAAAGTCCCGCCGCCGGAGGTCGCGCTCCATCGTGCTCGGCCGAACACTGGGGAGCGCCCCCGGGTGCGCGTAGGCTTCCTCGCGGGGAAGGGCGAGGTCGAGCACGGCACCGCCCCCGAGCCTCACCCGGGCGGTCCCGAAGGCCGGGTGGGCCTCGAACTCCCCGCCGAAGCGCTCCACGAGGGAGGCCGCGACCTCGCTGGGGTGGGCGCCCTCGAGGACCAGATCCACGTCGGGGCCGACCTCGCCCAGATACGCATCCCGGACCGCCCCGCCCACCAGATAGACGGTCGCACCGGGAAACGCTTCGACGATGGCGGCGATGGCCTTCCGAGCTCCGGCCGGAAGCGCCATGGCCAGGCGCTCGGCGAGCCCCGGGGCTTCGGGAATCGCCTTTTGGTAGAGGTCGGTTCGGGTAAAAATCCCTACCACCCGTCCGCCTTCCTCGACGAGAACCCGACCGGCCCCCTCCTTGAGCGCCCGTTCGGCCTGGGAAAGCGGCGCGCCGGCGGGCAGGATCACCGCCGGCTGCATGAAGCTCTTGGCCGGCGCCCCGCCCATGCCGAGCAGCTCCGCCCGCTCCAGATCGCGACGCCTGAGCATCCCGAGCACCCGGCTCCGCTCGAAGATGGGCATGCCACCAAAGCCCCGCCTGCGCATCTCGGCCAGGGCCTCGCTCACGGTGGGGTTGCCGGAAAGACCTTCGACGCCGCGGGTCATCACCTCGCCGAGCTTCGGCTCGTCGCTGGCGAACGCCGGCAGCGCGGCGACGAGTCGCTCCCGGACCGCCTCCAGCGGTATATCCACCCGGGCGAACGCCGCCCAGGGATGCCCGCCACCGCGGCCCAGCACCCGGCGCAAGAGCTGGTCGACGGCCACCTCGCCCCGGCTGCGGGCGATCACCAGCCGCTGCTGACCGAGCCTCAGGAGCAAAATCACCGCGTCGGCGCCAAAAAGGTCGGCCACGGTGTGTGCGAGCGGTGCCAGCGCCGGGACGTACCCCTCCTTTTGCGCCTCGGCGATCACGACCCGTCGGGACCCGGCCGCGACCACCTGAGCCGTTTCCAAGAGTTCCTCGAGGACCTCCTTGGCCTGGGGGTCGAGCGCCCCCCGGATCCAGCTTTGGACCCGGGCCGGGTCGGCCCCCGAACGCATGAGGAAGGCGGCAGCCTCGAGGTCCTCCGGTGTGGTCCCGGCGTAGGTAAACCCACCGGTATCCTCGACCAGACCGGCGTAGGCCAGCTCGGCTTCGAAGGCCCGGAGCACGACGCCCCGGTCCTCGAGCAGCTTGGCGAGGATGGTGGTGGTCGCCCCCACCACACGGATCACGCCGCCCCCGGCCAGGATGGCCTCATCCTCAGGGGGATGGTGGTCGTAGACGAAAAAGGGCACCCGCCCGATCAGTTTGGCCAAGGGACCGATCCGGCCCGGGCTTTGGGTGTCGACCACCACCACCTCCTCGACCTTTTCCAGCGGGACCTGGCTGGCGGGGATCAACGCCAGGTGATCGCCGTAGAGATTGACCGCTTCGCGGATCCGGCCCTCGAGGCCCCCGACCTGGACCAGCACCGCCCCCGGGTGCAAATGCCGCGCCAGCACCATCGCGCCCAAAGCGTCGAAGTCGAGGTTTTCATGGCCGACAATGACTCGCACCGCACGCCTCCCCGCACCCTAAGCCAAGAGCTCCAGGAGCCGCTCCACGACGTGGAGCTTTTCCGTTGGTCTCAGGCTTTTCTTCAATACCCGGAATCCCGGCGGGTACCGCGTGACCTCCACTGGAAACGGCGTCTCCTTGAGGGAGCGCGCATCGTAGTCAAAGGGCCAGGAGGCCACCGCGATCTGGATCTGGGTGAGGTCCTCGGTGATCGATCGCACGCCGCGACGCTCGGCCAGGAGGCGCAGACGGCTGAGCCGCAAGAAGTTCTCCGCTTCTTCCGGCAGTGGGCCGTAGTCATCGATCAATGCTCGCCGGATCCGGCTCAGCTCGGCGAGCCGCTTGGCCCGGGCCAGCCGGGAATAAACGCGACTCCTGGCGATCTCGTCGGAAATATAGTCCGGCGGAAGGTAGGCCGACACCTTGAGGTCGATGGTCGCGTGCGGGGCCTTGGGTTCCGGCGTCCCCTGGAGTTTCCGCACCGCCTCGGCGACCATCTCGGCATAGACCTCCAAAGAGACGGCTCGAACGTGCCCGTGCTGCTCGGGCCCGAGCAGGTTGCCCACGCCGCGAATCTCCATATCGCGCTCGGCGAGCAGGTGGCCGGTCCCGAGGTCGGAGAGGTCGGCGATCGCCGCCAGCCGCTTCTCCGCGCTTTCGGTCAGCCTTTCGGGATGGAAGAGGTAGGCCCAGGCCTCCCGCTCGCGCCGACCTACCCGTCCCCGGAGCTGGTAGAGCTGAGCGAGCCCCAGGCGATCGGCGCGCTCGATCACGATGGTATCGGCCATGGGCACGTCAAGGCCGGACTCAACGATGGTGGTCGCGACCAGCACGTCGAAGGCACCGCGCTCGAACTCGAGCATGACCTCCTCGATCGCGCTCGCCGGCATCTGACCGTGCACCACCCCAATTCTGGCTTCGGGCACCAGACGCGAGAGCCAGCGGGTGCGCTTTTCGATCGAGGCCACCCGGTCGTGGACGTAAAAGACCTTGCCTCCACGCTCGATTTCGAAGAGGATGGCCTCGCGGACCAAAAGGGGATCAAAGGGGGCGATCACGGTGCGAATGGGCTTCCGCCCCGGCGGTGGGGTTTGGATCGAGCTGATGTCTTTGAGGCCCACGAGCGCCTGATAAAGGGTGCGGGGGATGGGGGTCGCGGAAAGGTAGAGCGTGTCCACGCCGGCCTTGAGCTCGCGAAGGCGCTCTTTCTGCGCCACGCCAAAACGATGCTCCTCGTCGACGATCAACAGTCCCAGATCCTTGAACTTCACCCCGGGCTCGAGCAAGCGGTGAGTGCCGATGACGATATCCACCGTCCCCCGGGCCAGCCCTGCCAGCACCGCCTCAACGACCGATCTCGGGGTAAAGCGGGAGAGCATCTCGACGCGCACCGGAAGTTCCCGGAAACGGTCCCGGAAGGTGCGGTAGTGCTGTTCGGCGAGGAGCGTGGTCGGAACCAGGAACACGACCTGGCGGCCGTGCCCGACCACGCGATGGGCCGCCCTCAGCGCCACTTCGGTCTTGCCAAACCCCACGTCCCCCGAAATCAGACGGTCCATCGGCCTCGGCGCTTCCAGGTCGCGCATGACGTCCTCGAGGGCCTGCTTTTGGTCAGCGGTGAGTTCGTAGGGGAAGTTCGCCTCGATCAGCGGATCCCACTCGGCAAGCGGTGGGTAGCTGTGCCCCTTTTGGGCTTGACGCTTGGCGTAGAGCACCACCAGCCGCTGGGCCAGCGCCTCCGCCGAGCGGCGGGCACGCTCCTTGGTTCGCTTCCAGTCCTTTTTCGCGAGCGAGGAGAGTTCCGGCGGCTCGTCGGAGGTCGCCGGGTGTCGCCTGAGAAAGGGGAGGTCCTCGACCGGAACGTAGAGCTTGCCCTCATCGCGGTATTTCAGAACCAGGTAGTCCCGCTTCACGCCCAGGACCTCGCGGGTCTCAAGGCCGAGAAAGCGTCCGATGCCGTGCTCGGGGTGGATCAGATAGTCCCCCTCCGAGAGCAGGTCGGGATCGCTGATCCCCTCGCCCCGGATCCAGCCCCGGCGCACCGAGCTGGCGCCGGCAAATCCGTAGAGCAATGCCTCTGTCAGGTAGACGATGCCCGCTTCTCGGTCAACAAAGCCACCCTCGAAGGGGCCCGGAACCAATAGAAGACCTTCGAACTCGACCACGACCTCGCTGACCCGGGTGGGAAACGCCTGGAGGTGGGTGCGAAGCAGGTAGTCCCTGGCCCGGTCGTGTTTGTAGAAGAAAACAACCTTGAGGCCTTGATCCAACCACCCCCGAAGGTCGCGGACAAACCGCGAGACCTGGCCCCGGTAAGCGGCCAAGGGCTCGACCGGCAGGCTCGTTTTCGCTCCCCCCCGAATGGCGCCGTAAGCGAAAACGTCCCGCCCCTCCAGCGCCGATTCCACCTCGGGGGGAAGAAGCGAGGGTTGATCCAGGAACACCGGCCCTTGAAAAACCTCGAGGAAGGGCACGGTGGGGACGTTTTCCAAAACCTCCGCCCTCGCCCGAAGCACCCAACGCGATTCGGGCTTTCCCCCAACGACGATACGTTCGATAACGTCGCCGAAGAATTCAAGCCGGGCCTCACCGATCTCGACGACCTCGCCGAGGACCCTGACCTCGCCCTCGCGTTCGTACCCCAGCCGCCTGAGGTCCTCAAGCAGGTCCTCGCGGGGGTAGCTGGCGCCGACCTCGAAGACCGCCCTTGCCCCTCCCGGGACCACCGGCACCGGTCTGAGCGCCGATTCGAAGGCCAAAACAACGTGCCTGCCGCTGTCAATGGCCTCGAGGTCCGGCGAAAAAACGGCGCCGGCGCCGAACGCCGACAGCCCCTGGTAGAGCCCGAGCTGGAACTCGGGTACGAGCAAGAGCGCCGGCGCTCGCTGCCGGGCAAAGTGCCAGGCCCGGGCCACCTGGGGCAAGCCTGGGTAGAATCGGCGCTTTTCGTCTATCAACATGCGCTCCACTGCCACAGCCCATTCTATAGAATGGCCTTTGTGCTTCTCGTCGTCTCCAACGGCCACGCCGAAGACGCCATCGCGGCCCGGGTCGCCGCTTTGGTGAATCATCCCACCCTCGCGCTCCCGGTGATGGGCAAAGGCAGCCCTTATGAGGGTCTGGCCCAAGTCGAGCTCCTCGAGCCACGCTGGGCACCCCCCTCGGGCGGCTTTCCCTTTGCCAGCGCGAAGAATCTGATCGACGACCTCAAGGCCGGTCTCCTCACCATCGTTCCCAGGCAGATCCGGGCCGTGCAGCAGGTGCGCAGCCGTGTGAAAGCTGTCCTGGCCGTTGGGGACGCCTACGCTCTGTTTCTCGGCTGGCTCGCGAGCGCTCGCGGTCACAAACCGCTCTTCCACCTCCAGCCCTTGATCTCGGCCCACTATCTGAAAGGAAGACACTGGCTGGACCGGCTCCGGCATCTCAACGAACTCGGGGCCGAGGATTTCCTGTGGTTCGAGCGCTGGTTGCAACGAAGCGCCAGGAAAGTCTACGTCCGCGACCGCCTCACCGAATCGAGGGCGCAAAATCTTGGAATTGCCCAGGCGGTGTTCTATGGTAGCTTCGCCATGGATATGCTGGGCCCTCCGGAGCGACCTCTTGACTGCTCAAAACCGGTCATCGCCCTGCTCCCGGGAACGCGGGCGGATGCCAGCTTCAGCCTCCCCATCATGATCCAGGCGGCATCCCTCCTCCCCGAATTCGAGGCCGTGGTCGCCTGGGCGCTGCCGTGGGAAAAGGTCACGCTCCCGCCAGGCTTTTCGCTCCACATCAAAAGCCACGGCCAAGCCCTGGCGACGAACGGGAAAGTATCGGTTCGCCTTGAAAAAGGCGCGTTTTCCGCGATCCTGCACGTCGCGCGCGTGGCCATCGGAACCGCAGGAACCGCGAACGAACAGGCCGCGGGTCTCGGGATCCCCGTCGTGGGCTTTCCCACGCCGGGCCCGCAGTACACCCGCGCGTTTGCCGAACGACAGAAACGGCTGCTCGGAGATGCGCTCCATCTCGTCGCAGCAGATCCTGAAAGCATTGCCGAAGCAGCGCAACGCCTTGTAAAGCCGGGCGAGGCCCGAAAGCGGGCAAGCTCTGCCGCCAGGGAAAGGCTTTGGCCCAAAGGGGCGCTGCCACGGATCGCGTGTGAGCTCAAGGAGGCACTTTGACCCAGTCAGTGGCCTTCATCACCGACGCCCCCAGGATCGCAGGGAGCGAGATCTGGCTG